>NZ_JAODVR010000001.1:0-698024 GCF_025399835.1 Haloarchaeobius sp. HME9146 | reverse complement strand
ACAAGGTCTTCGTCTACGTCAGCAACGTCGAAGGCACGCTGAAGAACGGCGACAAGGTGAACGTCAAGCTCCCCAGCGGGAAGCTCCAGATCAACAAGGAGTTCACCGTCCAGGAGGGTGAGAACACCAAGTTCGTCTTCGACATCATGATCCACAAGGCCGGCAACTCGGGCAAGTACGTCCTCCGGCCGGTCATCAGCGAGTCCGGTACCGCTGACCAGGTCGAGATTGACGACGTCGACGACGACAGCGACGACGAAAGCGCCGAGGGTGAGGACAGCGACGACGAAAGCGCCGAGCTGACCGCCGAACTGCAGGGTCAGGTCAAGGCCGGCGAGACGGTCACCCTGACGGTCACGAACGCGAGCGGCCCCGTCGAGGGCGCGAACGTGACGGTCAACGGTGAAGCAGCCGGTCAGACCGACGCAGACGGCACGCTCAGCATCGACGTGCCGGACGCCGAGGACCTCGAGATAGAGGTCGAGAACGGTGACGCCGAGACCGAGCTCGAACGCAAGATAACGGGTAACAACGGCAACGGTGGCGGCAACGGTAACAACGCCATCGTCGCCGCGGTCGCAGCCCTCTTCTAACGGCTACCCGCCCTCCGCGGTCGGGAATCCGACCGATTCTTACCCGACCCGCTCATAGCGGTGCGTGATGGACGCGCCGCTGTGGACCGACGTACACGCCCCGGACCTCGCGGACCTCCCGCAAGACGAGGCTCGTGAGTACCTCGAGAAGGCCGTCTCGGAACCGATGAACCTCATCCTCCACGGCCCACCCGGGAGTGGCAAGACCGCGGCGGTGCGCGCACTCGCCCGTGAGTCCCACGACGACCCCGAGAACGACCTCGTGGAGATCAACGTCGCGGACTTCTTCGGGCGGACGAAGACCGAGATCAAGAACGACCCGCGCTTCGAGTCGTTCCTCGTCGGCAAGTCCGACCTCTCCAAGCGCGACATGATCAACCACGTCCTCAAGGAGTCCGCGAGCTACGCGCCGGTCTCGGGCACGTACAAGACCGTCGTGCTGGACAACGCCGAGGACATCCGCGTCGACTTCCAGCAGGCGCTCCGCCGGGTGATGGAGCGCTACCACCGGACGACGCAGTTCGTCATCTGCACGCGCCAGCCGACGAAGCTCATCCCGCCGATCCGCTCGCGCTGCTTCCCGGTGTCGTTCCGGGCCGTGAGGAACGCCGAGACGGTCGACGTGCTCCAGAACATCGTGGAAGCCGAGGGTGTCGACTACGAGGACGACGGCCTGCAGTACGTCGCCGGCTACGCCGAGGGAGACCTCCGCGAGGCCATCCTGGCGACGCAGACGGTCTACACGAACGAGGGCGAGGTGACGATGCAGTCCGCCTACGAGACCATCGGTGAGGTCGGCGACGAAGAGGTCATCCAGTCGATGCTGGACGACGCCGAAGCTGGCGAGTTCACGGACGCCCGGAGCACGCTGGACGACCTGCTCGTCGACGAGGGCTACAGCGGACAGGAGGTGCTGGACTCGGTCCTGCGGGTGGCTCGCAAGCGCTACGACGGCGACCGGCTGGCACGACTCCACGAACTCGCAGGCGAGATCGACGTGGACATGAGCGAGGGGACCTCGGACCGGGTGCACCTCTCGCACCTGCTGGCGGAGCTCGGGCGCGGGACGGCCTGAGCCGGAGAATCGTGTTTTCGGACACCGGAGCAGTGGCTCGATAGCGTGGCGAACAGGTGGCCGCTCTCGAATCCGTCGCGGGGTGGCCACACACCTGCCTCGACCACGCGACGGTGACGCTCAGGTCACGTCGGTCTTCGCCCCGCCCTGGTATTTGAACCCTTGCGAGGACTCTTGCCGTCGTCACGCGAACAGAGACGTATGCCGACGCTCTCTGAGACGTACATCCTGAACCGCCAGCGCGTCCAGCCGAACCACGCGAACAACTACGAAGCCGTCCACGGCGGGAACCTGATGAAGTGGATGGACGAGGTGGGTGCGATGTCGGCCATGCGATTTGCGGGCAAGACCTGCGTCACCGCCGCGGTCGACGAGTTCTCCTTCGAACGACCGATTCCCGTCGGGGAGACGGCGCTCATCGAGTCCTACGTCTTCGAGGCGGGGCGGACCAGTGTGCGGGTGTTCCTCCGGGCCTTCCGGGAGAACCCGCGGTCGGGCGAGCGCGAGCAGACGACCAGCGCCTGCTTCACGTTCGTGGCGCTGGGCGAGGACGGAAAACCGACCGGTGTGCCGGAGCTGACGGTCGAAGGGCAGGAGGAAGAACAGCGACGGGAGCGGGCGCTGGAGAACTGGACGCCGGAGTGACGTGGCTACGACAGCACGACGACGTACCGGGTCAGCGACCGGTGCACGCGGCGTTCGAAGGTCTCTTCGACCGTCCAGCCCGCGTCGCGGGCCTGCGTGACCCACGAGCGGTCCGCGACGACGACACACCGGTCGGCCACCCGGTGGGCTTCCGTGAGTGCGCCCGCGACGAGGTCGTCGAGGGCGTGGGTCTCTATCTTCGACTGTCGGCCGTACGGTGCGTCGAAGATGACCGCATCGACCGCGTCGTCGCGCAGTGGAAGGCGGGTCGCGTCGCCCCGGCAGACGTCCCAGTCGCCGGGGTCGTCCACGGCGTGTTCTGGCGAATCGAGGAAGTGTGAGAGGTTCTCGGTCGCGCCCTGGACCATCTTCTCCTGGGCGTCGGTTCCGACAACGTCCGCGCCGACGAGGCCGGCCTCGACGAGGACGCCGCCGGTGCCACACATCGGGTCGAGCAGGCGCTGGCCCGGGGCCGCCCCGGCGATGTTGACGACGGCACGTGCCAGGAGCGGGTCCATGCTGCCGGGCTGGAAGAACGGTTTGTCGGTGGGCATGCGGTCACCGAAGTCCCGGGTCGATTCGACCGCGAGCCAGCCCAGTGCGCAGACCCCGGCCTCCCCGGCACCGGACTCGCTTACCTCGTTCTCGTCCTCGTCCAGCGGCGCGAATATCGCTCGCAGTTCGTGGTCCGGGTCGTCGAGGTCCACCTCGAAGCCGCGGTCGACGAGGACCTGCCCCAGCGCGCGCTCGGCGTCGCTCGTCGAGATACCGGTCTCGCCCCGCACGTCCCTGGCGCGCACCGCGACCGTCCCCTCGCGGTCGATACCGGCCGCGGTGAGCAGGGCGACCGCACTGTCGATGTCGGCGTCGGTCCGGCCGACGAGGTCACTCGCCCGGTGCGTGTAAGCGAGGCCACGCACCCGCTCGGGCGCGACGCTTCCGGCCGTCGCGAGCCCGACAGCGATGCGCTCGATGCCCGTCGCCGCGTTCGCGGCCTCGCGGGCGGCGAAGGCGTCGTCCTCGCCGCCGAGTTCCAGCAGATACACGCTCCTCCCTACTCGGCTGTGACTGAATACGATTGTGATGCGACCCGGGGTCTCGCGGAGCGCGCGCGAGGGCCAGTCGCCCCGGAAACCCGACTTCATCTGCGCGCGACCTGTCAGTCCCCCCGCTGAAAGCCTTCAAGTCAGACTTATACCGGCAATATTCAGCGCTTTTCCTCCTGAAAAGCGCTCTCACGTCCCTCGATTCTGGCCGCTGTACGCACACGGCACCAACCTTTATAAACCTTAAATACGACTTTTAAGTCGAGATATGACCGACCCCAAGGAGACCATCAATATCGAAAACGTGGTCGCGTCGACCGGCATCGGCCAGGAGCTCGACCTCCAGAGCGTCGCCATGGACCTCGAAGGTGCGGACTACGACCCCGAGCAGTTCCCCGGCCTCGTCTACCGCACGCAGGACCCGAAATCCGCCGCGCTCATCTTCCGCTCCGGGAAGATCGTCTGCACAGGTGCCAAGAGCACCGACGACGTCCACGAGAGCCTCCGCATCGTCTTCGACAAGCTCCGCGACCTGAACATCCAGGTGAACGACGACCCGGAGATCGTCGTCCAGAACATCGTCACGAGCGCGGACCTCGGGCGGAACCTCAACCTGAACGCCATCGCCATCGGTCTCGGCCTCGAGAACATCGAGTACGAGCCCGAGCAGTTCCCCGGCCTCGTCTACCGTCTCGACGAGCCGAAGGTCGTCGCACTCCTGTTCGGCTCCGGGAAGCTCGTCATCACCGGCGGCAAGAAGCCCGTCGACGCCGAGCACGCGGTCGACAAGATCGTCTCGCGCCTCGAAGACCTCGGTCTGCTGGAATAGTAGGGCACAAACCGACGGCCCCCTAACCACCCGTATGCTCACTCCCGCACAGCTCGACCCAGCCACCGGCTCGCCAGTGGCGTTCCTCGGCACGTTCCTCCTCGCAGCCCTCTTCTACTCGGTGACGCTGCACATCGCCGCACGGAACGTCCTCGGCAGCGTGCCGGTCAAGCTCGCGTTCGTCGTTGGGCCGCTGCTCGCCGGCGTCTCGCTGTTGCTCCAGCGCCGCGGCCCCGCGGTCGTGATTCCGGTGTTGCTGTTGCTCGACGCGTTCGCCATCCACTGGGTGTACGACCTCGACCGTCGCGAGACGGCGTTCGTCGCCGTCATCCACTACACGGTCGCGGTCATCCTCGGGTTCACGCTGTTCAACCTGGTGTCGCTGCTGTCGACCGCGCCGACGTAGCTGGGTCGGTGGGGCGGCCCGACATAGCGGGGTTTTTGCCAGAGACGCCCCCAGACCGGGTATGGAACAGTCCCAGCGCACCGGTATCGCCCGCGGCGGGCTCTCGTTCATGCTGGCGGCGGTCGTCATCTTCGCCCTCGGCGCGACGCGAACCTACCCCAGTGACGGCATCATCGCCGCGCTGGTCGTCCTCGGCGTCGCCGTCGCTATCGCGTCACAGGTCCTCGACAACCCGGTTCTGGCGGCGGTGTGGTTCGCCCCGGTGATCGCCGCCATCGTCCTCTTCCTCCAGCAGGACACCCCGAGCGAGAACCTCGTCACGCAGTCGGTCGTCGTCGGTGCTATCGGCGTGGCGCAGGTGCTGTTCTCGCAGGTCGGACGGTAAAAAGAACGAGGCGTGATTACTCGACCAGGCGCTCTATCTCGGTGACGAGCACGTCGCTCGCACCCTCCTGTTTGACCCGGTTGATGGTCTCGAAGATGTCGCGTTCGTCGACGACGGCGTGGACCGCCACCTTGTCGGTGCCCGCAATGTCCATGACCGTGGGACCGCCCATCCCCGGGATGACCTCGCGGATGCGGTCGAGCTTGTCCTCGGGCGCGTTCATCATCAGGTAGCGCTTCCCGTCGGCCGTCAGGACCGAGTTCAGGGCCATCCGAATCTGGTCGACCTTCTCCTCACCCACGACGTCCGGGCGGGCGAACAGCCGGACCGACGATTTGAGCACCTCGTCGATAATGCCCAGCCGGTTCATCCGCAGGGTCGTGCCCGTGCTGGTGATGTCGACGATGGCGTCGGCCATGTCGACGTGGGGCGTGAGTTCGGTCGCGCCGGTCACCTCGGCGATGTCGACCGGGATGTCGCGCTCCTCGAAGTAGTTTCGAGTGATGCGGGGGAACTCGGTCGCGACGGTCCGGCCTTCGAGGTCGTAGGGGGTCTCGATGGTGTCGTCGTCCTCGGGTGCGGCCAGCACGAGGCGACACTGCCCGAAGCCGAGGTCGAGCAGGTCCTCGATATCGACGCCAGCCTCGGAGACCTGGTCCAGTCCCGTGATTCCCAGGTCTGCCGCCCCGTCGGCGACGTACTCCGGGATGTCGGCGGCGCGGGCGAACAGCAACGACACGTCCGGGTCGACGGTGTCGGCGTACAACTTCCTGTCCGCCCCGTCGACGACGTGGAGGCCCGCACGTTCCAGCAGGTCGATGGTCGGGTCGTGCAGCCGGCCCTTGTTAGGCACCGCGATTCGCATTTGCCGGGGGTTCGCGGTCAGGGGGGAACTGCCTTTCCCTCTGTTCGTGACTTGCCGGTTCACACCGGCGAGGTCCCGAACACCTGCTCCAGCACCCACGTCGTCACGTGCATCTCGACGACGGCGGCGACCCCCAGCGCGACCCACGCGACCAGCACGAGCAACAGGGTCCGTTCCACCTCGGCGCGGGTCCAGAGGGTCTCGCGCCGGTCGAGGACGTAGCTCACGACGACGCCGATGACCCGGAAACCGACCGCGCTGGCGACGAACAGGGCCGGGAGTTCGAGCACGCCGTGGGGAGTGAGCGCGAGCAGGACGAAGCCGATGCCGGCCTGGGCCGCCGCGAGGGAGGCGACGTACCCCACGAGGAGCCCGTTGAACAGCAGGCCGACCAGGGTGAGCAGGCCACCGGTGAGCGCTCCGAAGATGAAGATGAAGAACACCCGCGTGTTGTTCAGGAAGACGAACGTCGCGGTCGGGTCCTCGGGGAGGAGGTCGGCGAACGACTCCAGCCCCATCGCGGCGAACAGGTCGATTCCGGCGCTGTAGATGCCGATTCCGACGACGATACCGAACACGAACAGCGCGACCGAGAAGCCGACGTAGGGCCGGTGCTCGCGCCACGCGAGCCGAAGTGCAGCCAGAGTCCACGACGGCGGGTCGTCACGGGCGGGCGGCGAGTCGGCGGGCGGGTCGACCACCTCGCGCTCGCTGGCAGTGGCGGTATCGGCGGGGTCGCTGGCGGCGGACATGCCCGATGCTTGGGCGGCCTGCCGGAAAAACCGTCCCGATGGAGTCATGCCGTCGGGGAGAAAATCGCGAGGCATGGAACGCGTCATCAGCGGCGGGCGAGTGCTCCTGCCCGACCTGACGATTCGAGAGACGGACGTGCTGGTCGACACAGAGCGCGGCGAGATAGTCGAGCTGGGCGACGACCTCGCCGGCGACGACGAACTCGACGCATCCGGCGGCCTCGTCATGCCCGGGCTGGTGAACGCCCACACCCACGTCGCGATGACCCTGCTCCGGGGGTACGCCGACGACAAGAAGCTCGACGCCTGGCTCCAGGAGGACATCTGGCCGGCCGAGGCCGCGCTGACCCCCGAGGACGTACGCGTCGGCACCGAACTCGGTATGCTGGAGATGATCAAGACGGGGACCACGGCGTTCGCGGACATGTACTTCCAGGTCCCGGAGATCGTCGACGCCATCGACGAGGCCGGCCTGCGCGCTCGCGTCGGCCACGGCGTCGTCACGATCGCGAAGGAGGCCGACACCGCCCACGACGACGCGGCCGAGAGCATCCGAGTGGCGAAAGAGTACGACGGCGCGGCCGACGGCCGGGTCCGGACCGCGTTCATGCCGCACTCGCTGACGACGGTCGCGACCGAGTTCCTCGACGAGTACGTCCCGCAGGCTCGCGAGGCGGGCGTCCCGGTCCACATCCACGCCAACGAGACCGCCGACGAGGTCTCGCCCATCGTCGAGGAGCACGGGATGCGTCCCCTCGAGTACGCTCGCGAACACGGCCTGCTCGAACCCGAGGACTTCCTCGCCCACGGCGTCCACACCGACGCGACCGAGCACGAACTGCTCGCCGAGACCGGTGCCGCGGTCGTCCACTGCCCGGCCTCGAACATGAAACTCGCCTCCGGGATGGCCCCCGTCCAGGAGATGCTCGACGCGGGCGTCACCGTCGGCCTTGGTACCGACGGCGCGGCCTCGAACAACGACCTCTCGATGTTCGACGAGATGCGCGACGCGGCCATGCTCGGCAAGCTCGCGGCCGACGACGCCAGCGCGGTCCCTGCCGAAGCCGTCGTCCGGATGGCGACCGAAGGCAGCGCCGCCGCAGCGGGTCTTCCGGGTGGGCGCGTCGAACCCGGCGCGGCCGCCGACCTCATCGTGCTCGACCTCGACGCTGCGCACCTGACCCCCGCCCACGACCTCGTGAGCCACCTTGTCTACGCCGTCGCGGGCTCGGACGTCCGCCACACCATGTGCGACGGCGAGGTCCTCATGCGCGACCGCGAGGTGCTGACGCTGGACGAGGAGCGGGTGAAAGCCGACGCGCAGGAGCACGCGACCGCGCTGGTCGACCGCGCCTGAGCCGTTTTCTGTCGATTGCACGCCACGAACCGCTCCGACACCACGTCCACCCGGAGATTCTGTCGAGTAAAGACAGACAGTATCGATTTCGAAACAAACTCCCAGAGACGTTTTTGAACGATTTAGATGGCCATAGAACGGCTCTGAAGGGGCACTGAACCAAGTGAACGTCGGTACGGGTTTATGGTGTCTGTAGTCTCAGGCTGTGTCGTGATGCGCTCCAAGACGACACTCGCGGTGTTCGGCGTGCTGATGCTGCTCGTGGCGATGGTCGCCCCCGCAGCGGCGACCGCGTCGCCGGAGACGACGGTGCAGACGAGCAACCCGTCGCTCAGCGACCTCGTCGGTGACAACAACACGACCGACGACAACACCACGAATACGACGAACACGACCAACACGACCAATACGACGAACACGACCAACACCACGAATACCACGAACTCCACCAACTCCACCAATTCGACGGAGAGCTCCGAGGACGCACTGAACGAGTTCTCGGCACAGCTCACCTCGTACGTCCAGGAGGTCACGGGTGATGACAGCGTCTCGACGCCGGGTCGCCTCATCGCCACGTGGGTGCTTGAGCACAACCCGGGCAACGCGCCGGACCACGCCGGACCGCCGACCGAGGCACCCGGCAACCAGGGACCACCGGAGGACAAGGCTGGTGGCACCAACAGCTCGGGCGGTCCTAACGACGCGCCCGGTCAGGAGGATGACGACGACGAGAAGGGCAACAACGGTAACGGACCGGACAAGCAACTCGTCTCGGAGTTCAGCATCATCGCGTTCGACTAAGTTTCGGACGCGCAGTCAGAGGCCCCCTTCCCCTTCCCTTTCGAACAGTAATCCCCCGGAGCGGCTGCACTCCCGATTCTCCCGTGTCGCGCCGAGACGTCCGGAGAACCGAGCGCCCGGCCGGGTCAGTCCACCCGCGGCATGTAGACGGTGAACACCGCCCCGCCGTCGGGGCCGTTCTCCGCCTCGACCCGGCCACCGTAGGAGTCGATTATCTCACGCACGAGATACAGGCCGAAGCCGGTTCCCGGGCTGTCGAACCCTTTGCGGCCCTTCTCGAAGACGGCATCCCTGAGCTCCTCGTCGATACCGGGGCCGTTGTCACGGACCTCGACTGCGACCGTCTCCGGGGTCACCTCGGTCCGGACCTCGACGGCGGGCGTCTCCTTATCGTTGTGCTGGACCGCGTTCGTCAGCAGGTTCTCGAACACCTCCGGGAGGAGGTCGTCGGCCAGCACCTCGACCGAGGGGAACGATTCCCACTCGAACCGGGCGTGGTCGTACGCGTCGGCCGCCTTCTCCATCTCGGCGTCGAGGACCGTATCCAGTGCCATCGGCTCGGGGTCGTGCTCCTTGCCTTCGACGATGGCCCGCATGAACGCCCGCATCGTCTCGATGAGGTCGATCATGTCCGCGATACGGGTCTGGATCGTCCCGAGGTGGGTCGCCATCTCCTCGTCGACGTGCCCTTCGAGGAGTCTCGCCCGCGCATCGACCACGTTCATCCCGTTGAGCAGGTTGTGGCGGATGATGCGGTTCATGAACTCCAGGCGCTCGCGCTCGTGTTCGATCTGCTGTTCGCGCTCGCGGCGCTCGGTGATGTCTCGGGTGACCTTCAGGAACC
The DNA here is from genome assembly GCF_025399835.1 of Haloarchaeobius sp. HME9146. Taxonomy (NCBI): domain Archaea; kingdom Methanobacteriati; phylum Methanobacteriota; class Halobacteria; order Halobacteriales; family Halorubellaceae; genus Haloarchaeobius; species Haloarchaeobius sp. HME9146. The sequence goes on along the minus strand of NZ_JAODVR010000001.1, from coordinate 688,426 downwards.
CGCGAAGCTCGCCGTCGTCGTCCTCGAGGGCCGTGATGACGACGTTCGCCCAGAAGCGCGAGCCGTCCTTGCGGACGCGCCAGCCCTCGTCGATGGCACGGCCCTTCTCGGCCGCCCGCCGGAGGAGGGTCCCCGGACGGTCAGCCTCGCGGTCCTCCTCGGTGTGGAACGACCGGACGTGTTCGCCGATGATCTCCGCTTCGCTGTACCCCTTGATGTCCTCGGCCCCGCGGTTCCAGCTCTCGACGTGGCCGTCGGGGCTGAGCCGGAAGATGGCGTAGTCCTCGACGTCCTCGACCAGCGACTCGAACTGCTCGCGAGTCTCCTGGAGTTCCTGCTCACGCCGACGTTCGTTGCGGCGATGTTCCAGTTCGTGCGCCAGCGAGTTCGCCATGATGTCCAGGAGCGCGAGTTCCCACTCGGCCGTCTCTTCGCGGGGCTCGGGGTCCCCGAACGCGAGGACACCGTCCAGATCGTCTTCGACCCTGACCGGGACGCCGACGTAGTACTCCAGCCCGTACTCCTGGTAGGACCGCGACTCGGTGAACTCGGGCCACTCCTTGGAGACGTGGGTCGCGTACCGGAGTTCGTTGCTCTCCACCACGCGTTTCGCGTAGGTCCCGTCGATGGAGATGGCGTACCCCTCCTGGACGTCGACGGGTATCTCGGTTCGCACCGACTGGACGAACACCTCGCCGTCGGACACCTGTGCGAACACCGCGTGCTCCACGTCGAGCATCTCCAGCCCGAGGTCGAGGAGTTCGTCGATGCGGTCCTCGAGGGGAGTCGACCGGTCGAGCAGCACATCGTGCAGCCGCCGAAGCGTCTGTTCGCGGGCTTCGAGCCGGTCGTTCGTCCGCTTGCGCTCGGTGATATCGGTGTAGTGTTCGATGCGACCACCGCGGTACAGGCCGGACTCGATGGGGTGGCTGGAGTGTTCCAGCCATCGTCCCTCGTCGCCGTCGCCGACGACGTGGCACTCGAACTGCTCCTCGCCGGTGTTGTCGTCGTACGCGGCGGTGACCTGCTCGGCGAAGCGCTCGGGCCGCTCGAACTGGTGCTTGAGGTGCTCGTCGACGAGCGTCCGGGCATCGCGGCCGATGACCGACTCCCGCTCGAGGTCGAAGTACCGCTCGGTCGCCTCGTTGACCCAGACCACGTCGAGGTCGGAGTCGAGGATGAACAACCCCACGTCGGAACTGTCGAGGACGTCCTCGGTCAACGACCGGTACCGCTGCTCGCTCTGGGTCAGTTCGCGCTGGCCCTCGCGCTGTCTCGCGCTGTAGACCCCGACACCACCGCCGGCCACCAGCCCGAGCAGGACGGTGTTCGTGACGGTGACGTACGAGGCGGTCTGGTCCTGCAGGAACACGTGGACGCCGAGAACCCACGATTCGAGCGCGACCGCGACCACGACGGCGACGAAGGTCCAGCGGGCGATGTGGATGACCCGGTTAGCCGGCCACTCCGCGAACAGGAACCAGATGGCGGCCCCGGCGACGACGAGCGTCAACAGGGCCGGGAACGCGACCTCCAGCGATGCCGAGAGCAGTGGCTCACCGGCCCAGGAGTCCGTCAGGACGCTTCGAATCTGGATCGCCAGGATTGCCACACAGATGCTCAGGATGCTACCGACCCCGAGCAGTCGCCGCTGCTCGTCCGAGAACTGCATTGGCGGCAGGTCACCGGTCCGGGATAAAAAACGGCGCACCTACACACATCGGGAACGGCCGGTGGTTCACCGGAACCCGCGGTCGGGGGCAATGCTCCGACTTCGGTATCGTTTTCCTCCCGCTTCTCATGGTCGCAGGCATGAGCACGTACCCGACCATCACGGAACAACTCGACGACCCGGAACCGGCCCAGACGGAGGGCCGACGCAAGATGGACTGGGCTCGCCAGCACATGCCCATCCTCGAGTCCCTCCGCGAGGACTACGAGACAGACCAGCCCTTCGCCGGCCAGCGCATCGGGATGGCGATGCACGTCGAGGCGAAGACGGCGAACCTCGTCGAACTCCTCGCCGACGGTGGTGCCGAGGTCGCCATCACCGGCTGCAACCCGCTCTCGACACACGACGACGTGAGCGCGGCACTCGACACTCACGAGAACATCACGAGCTACGCCAAGCGCGGCGTCGACGACGAGGAGTACTACGAGGCCATCAAGGCCGTCATCGACATCGACCCGACCATCACCGTCGACGACGGGATGGACATGATCGCGGCCATCCACGAGGACTACCCCGAACTCATCGAGACCATCGTCGGCGGCTGTGAGGAGACCACGACCGGTGTCCACCGCCTGCGCGCGATGGACGCCGACGGCGAGCTGAAGTACCCCGTCTTCGCGGTCAACGACACGCCGATGAAGACGCTGTTCGACAACGTCCACGGCACCGGCGAGTCCTCGCTGGCCAGCATCGCCATGACCACGAACCTCTCGTGGGCCGGCAAGAACGTTGTCGTCGGCGGCTACGGCTACTGTGGCAAGGGCGTCGCGAAGAAGGCCGCGGGCCAGAACGCAAACGTCATCGTCACCGAGGTCGAGCCCCGCCGGGCCCTCGAAGCCCACATGGAGGGCTACGACGTGATGCCCATGGCCGAGGCTGCCGAGGTCGGTGACGTGTTCATCACGACGACCGGCAACCGCGACATCATCACCGGCGAGCACTTCGAGTCGATGAAAGACGGCGTCCTGCTGAGCAACGCCGGCCACTTCGACATCGAGATCGCCCTCGACGAACTGGACGACATGGCCGTCGACAGCTACGAGGCCCGCGACGGCGTCCAGGCGTACGAGATGCCCGACGGCCGTCGCCTGAACGTCCTCGCCGAAGGCCGCCTCGTCAACCTCGCGACGCCCATCGCGCTCGGGCACCCGGTCGAGGTCATGGACCAGTCCTTCGGTATCCAGGCGGTCTGTGTCGAGGAACTCGTCGAGAACGGCGAGTCCTACGACGCCGGCGTCCACGAGGTCCCGGACGACCTCGACAAGCAGGTCGCCGAGATCAAGCTCGCGGCCGAGGGCGTCGAGTTCGACTCGCTCACCGAGGCCCAGCGCGAGTACATGGGCTCCTGGGAGCACGGAACGTAGGCAGAATCGTCACTCCCAGCGACTGAGAAGAACCGCGCTTTCTGGCGATTTTTCCCCGTTCTAGTTGGGTCTCCCACACCTCAATCTCCAATAACCTTAATTTTACAACAATTTCCGATACCATGAAATGCATTCGGATTGAGCATCAGACAGCGTGACGGAGGATAGCGAACTTACGACTGACGAGGAGGCGGTGGACTGGCCCCCGACGGACGGTGACGCAGTGAACGTCGCCGAACGCGGTGTCCGCGTTCGAAAGTGGGTGACGGAGCGTGGCTCCGCCGTGCCCGTCGTGAACTACGACATCGCGTCGATGCGTGACGAGCCAGTCACGCTCGAACTCCGTGACGAGACTCCCGACGACCTCTCCGGAGACGACGTGGGCTTTCACGAGGACTTCGAGGCCGAGAACTGGCGACGCATCGACGAGAACGAGATCGCATACAGACGACAGCTCGCCCCCGGCGAGTCCGTAACGACGGTGTACGGCGTCCGCCGGCCGTCGCTCGACGACCCCGAGGCGTTCCTCGGCCGACCGACACTGTCGGTCTCCACCGAGGACGAGGACGGGCCGGCCCCACTCGACGAGACATCGGAGGCGGTTCCGACGCTCGACGTTCACAACGAGGGCGACCTCGCGGCGAACGACGACGACGCGGACGACGACACCGCAGAGACGGTCGAGGAGGCCGCAGCAGAGGCACTCGAGCTCGACGAACTGACCGAGGCTGACAGCGACGAGCCCATCGCACTGGACGACGTCGCCGCGCCCGGCGACAGCGAGGTCGACGAAATCGACGACAGTGGCGACGGAGAAGACGGGTTCGGTGCCGGTCTCGACCTCTCGGGCGTCGACGACCTGGGAATCGACGACAACGAACCGAGCCTCGACGACGTCTCGATCGACGACGAGCCATCGCCGGACGAGAGCGAGGCTACAGATTCGACAGGAACGGGTACCGTCGCGGCGGACCTCGCTCGCGAGTTCCGCGCCAACAGGGTCGACGACGAGGACCGCGACGCCATCGCACAGGAGCTCAACCTGGAGCTCTCGGAGTCGACGGCCGCGTTCCTCGACCGGCTCCGCGACCGTGCGGGCCAGCAGCGTGAACGGCTCGAACGCGACATCGAGGACCTCGAATCGAGCATCACCGAGGTGTACGGCCTCAAAGCCGACGCGGCAGACCTGCAACAGACACGCACAGACCTCGCCACACTCGCCGACCAGAAGGCCGACGAGACGGACCTCGCGATGGTCCGTGAGGCCGTTCAGGCGCTCGAGGACGCGAAGGCAGAGGCGAACCGCCTCGACAGCGTGGCCGACCAGCTCGACCAGCTGGCCGCGGACGCCGCGACCGACGCGCGCGTCGACGGCGTCGAAGACCGGCTGGCCGAGCTAGACGAGGCCGCCGCTCGCGCCGACGACCTCGAGGCCCTCACGGAGGAGGTCGATGCGCTCGACCATCGCTCCGCGACGGTCCGGGGACTGGCCGAGGCCGAACGCGATCTCGCGCGACTCGACGACCTCGCCGCGCGGGCCGCGGCGCTCCGAGACCTCGAAGACCGCGTCGACACTCTCGACGAGGGCCTCGAGACGCTCCGCGAGGAGCGCGAGAAGGCGACCGACGAACTCAGAACGGACCTCGAATCGACCATCGAGGACGCGCGAAGCGACCTCTCGGCGGCCGTCGAGGACGCCCGCAAGGACTTCGAGAACGACCTCGAGGCGGTTCGGCGCGAACGCGAGGCCGCGGCTGGTGACCTCCGCGACGACATGGAAGCGAACCTGGCGGAGATGCAGTCGACCCTCGAATCGGACATGTCCGACCTGCGGGAGTCGACCGACGACGACGTCACGGCGCTCCACGACCTGCTCGAAGACGAGTACGTCACCGAGCGGACCGTCGACGACGTCATCGTCCAGCGGGTCGACAACAGCATCCGGGCGCTCCTGTTGCTGGGGCTCGGCTCCGGCGGCGTCCTGCTCTCGTTCGTCCTCGCGGCGACCGGGTCGGCATCGCTGGCGCTCAGCTCGTTCGTCCTCGGCGCGGTCATCCTGGGCGGCTGGTGGTATCTCCAGCCGGGCGGGCTGGCCAGCGGCATCGCCGACGGCGATGAGAGCGCGACCTCGGCGACCACGCAGACCGAGACCACCGAGGACCAGAGCGACTCCGGCGAGGCTGAGGCCGACGCGAACGAGGTGGCGGCAGAGAGTGCTGACGACGCCGTGCCGGACGAAGATGGGGCGGTCGAAGCCACAGCCGAAACTGACGGTGGCGAGGACACGGCCGACGAGGCCGACACCGACGAGGAATCGGCCGACTGACTCCTGTTCCTGAACGCGATTCTCGGGTCGCCCGACTTATCATCCCCCGTCTCCGAGAGGGGAACATGAGTTCGAACCGGAAGGGTGACCGCATGGAGCGCGAGCTCGTCAACAAGCTCGACGAGGCCGGGTTCGCGGTCATGCGTGCGCCGGCGAGTGGCAGCGCGACCGAGCGCGAGCTCCCCGACGTCCTCGCCGGCAACGGCGACGTGTTCTACGCGATCGAGGCGAAGTCGTCATCGGGGCGGCCCATCTACCTCGATGGAGAGGAGATCGAAGCGCTGCTCTTTTTCGCACAGAACTTCGGCGCGAAGGCGCGCGTCGGCGTGCGTTTCGACCGCGAGGACTGGTACTTCTTCCATCCGGCCGACCTGTACGTCACCGACGGGGGCAACTACCGGGTAAAGAAGGAGACGGCACTCGCTGACGGGACCGACTTCGAGGAGTTCGTCGGCGGCCCGCGAAAGCGGAGTCTGACCGACTACGACGAATAGCGTCGCTGGGTGCTCTCCTGGCGGACAGGCGGTGATCGCGGGCCGTCCGTGTGTTCACCGCGCAACCGCTGGCACACGGACGGTGGCTCGTGGGGGCACACCGGTGGTGGCCGCGTTTTCTGGTAAAAAGGATGGGACGACAGCGGCAGGTGGGAGGACAGTTGCAGCGTCAGCGGTCAGGGATGGTGTCGTGCTTACTCTTCGACGACTATCGTGCCTTCCATGCCGGCCGCGGCGTGCGGGATGCAGTAGTACTCGTGGCCTTCTCCTCGGGCTCCGCCGCGGCGGTGGCATGCTCCAGACCGTATTTTCGTGCGAATTGGAAACAGTCTGCAGTCAGGATTCGGGCCGCACGAGACGCGAGACGGGGAACGAGTACACGCGGAGTGACTCAGGGGCCGGCCCGTCACCCGTGACCCGGACCGCCGGGTACACCGCGCTCACGACCGGGTCGCTCGCCGGGTACGCCCGGTTGGTGGCGTACTCGGCGACCGTGCAGTCCTGGCTGGGAATCCGAACCTCGTCCGCGCGACGGTTCGACACCGCCACGACGAGGACGAGCCCGCCGGTCTCGCGGTCGCGCGCCACGTCCCCGCGCTGGAAGCGGTGGCGCGGGCAGAGATGCGGGTCGGCAGAGGCGGTGCGGACGAACACCTCCTCGGAACAGACCGCGCAGGGGACCGCGACGTGGCCCGGCGGCGGGACTCGCCCTTCGGTTATCTCGATGGCGACCCGGCGGAGGTGCTTACAGCGCGCGTCGCGGAACAGGTGGTCCGGACAGGTGCAGCGGCCCGCCACGACGTTCGCGAGGTAGCGATGACCGGGTTCGGTCTCGACCTCGTACACGTCGCCGCCGAACGCGGTGACGAGCATCGGTTCTTCGCGTGCGCGACGCGACCGCTCGTCGAGATGGGCGTCGCTGGGCACGGGCAGGTTCGTCTTCTGTGACGCGGGTGTGCTTCTGGTGTGCGTCATGCGTATTCACCGCCGGAGCGTGGGCTATGCCGGTGTCCGGCTTCGAGTTGAAGTACGGGTTCTGCGAGCGTAAGCCTTTCACCCGAAACCGTCGATTCGGCCCGATTTCGACCGCGATTTCGGCCGTTCCGACCCCATTAGAACACCGGTCGTGCACAGCCCACACAATCGAACAGTTCAGGTGACTGGACCCGCTAGCGCAGTACGATGGAACCCCTGCCGGGGCTCGCACCGCTGCACGCCAGCACCGCGGTCAGCCCGCTGCTGCTGGGCGTCCTCACCCTCGCCGGGCTCGGGTCCGCGCTGTTGCTCGGGCTCGGGCTCGCAGCGTACGTCCGGCGGCGCTCACGCCCGTATCTGCTGGTCGCGCTGGCGCTCGCCACCATCGCGGGCCGGTCACTGGTCGCCTGGCTCGCCATGATGGGGCCGCTCACCGACGCCGACCACCACCTCGCGGAACACGGCCTCGACGTGGTGATGACCGCGCTCGTGGTCGGCGCGGTGTGGTACGCCCGCGAGATCCGGCAGGGACGAGGTACCGACGACACATGACCGACGCACGCACCCGCATCGAGCACGAGATCGCAGCACAGCCCGGCGTCCACTTCAACGAACTCGTCCGGTCGCTCCCCTTTGCGGCCGGCCACGTCCAGTACCACGTCCGCTCGCTGGTCGCCGACGAGTCGATTCTCCGCGACGAGCTGTTCGGCCGGACTCACTACTTTCCACCCAGCTACGACGAGTTCGAACGCGCCGCCATCGCGCTGGTCCGCCGCGAGACCACCCGCGACATCCTCGCCGTCCTCATCGAGGCAGGGCCCTCACGGCCGGCGGCGGTGGCCGAGGATGTGGGTGTGGCGCGCTCGACGCTCGAACACCACCTCGACAACCTCTGTGAGGCCGGCCTCGTCGAGAAGGAACGCGACTCGCGCAACCGCGTGACGCTGGTGCTCGCCGACCCCGAACGGACCGGCGACCTCTTGGCGGACGTGACGCCGACGCTGCCGGCTCGGCTGGTGGACCGGTTCACCCGGCTGGTCGACGACCTGCTGGCCGAGTGATTTTATACGAGGACGGGGCCAGCCCCGCCATGTCCTGACCAGTGACCGTGTGGCGGGCAGCGGGTGCGCGACCAGCCGCCACACGACATGGTGTCGACTTCGGCGGGAGCCGACGCCAGACCAGCCTCGACGCCCACGTGTCGCCTGTTCGCCCTTTCGACGCATGCACCACGCCGTTTTTTGCGGGGCAGTTCCTAGCGAACGCCGATGACAGCACGCGACAACCGCGGAATTCCCCGCCGCGAGTTCGTCAAATCGGCCGTCGCCATCGGCGGGACGGCCGCCCTCGCCGCCTGCCTGGACCGGGAGCGAAGCGGTGACGACGCCGCCGCGATTCCCACGGGTAGCGACGACCCGACGAGTCTCCCGAGCGGCCAGCACACCTGGAACCGGTTCCTCGCGACCGACGACCACGGCAACGATGTCGCCCCACGCCACCACCTCCTGCTCTACCTCGACTACGCGGGCGACGGGACGCCGAGTAGCGACGAGCGCGAGACCGTCGAGGCCGCCCTCCAGAGCCTCGAACGCGCCTTCGAGTGGTCGAACGAGGGGTTGCTGTTCACGGTCGGCTACTCCCCGGCGTACTTCGCCCGGTTCGACGACGAGTTGCCCGAGTCGGCGGGCATGGCCGAGCCGAAGGCGCTCTCGCCGTTCGAGGAACCCGAGTTCGACACGAACGACGCGGTCGTCCACCTCGCCAGCGACCACGGGTCGGTCGTCCTCGAAGCCGAGGAGGCCCTGAAGGGCGCCCGCGAGGAAGCCAACGGCGTGACGATGGACGCCCACCTCGGCGACGTGTTCGACTTCCCGAGTGACTTCCCCGGCCGCCGGACCGGGTTCATCGGCGCGGGCCTGCCCGCCGAACACCAGGACGTGGCCGGTATCCCCGGCGACGTGGACATCGACGAGGACTCACCGCTGTTCATGGGCTTCAAGTCGGGCTTCAAGAAGAACCAGGCCAGCGAGGACTTCGTCACCATTCCCGAGGGTCCATTCGCCGGCGGGACGACCCAGCACGTCTCGCGCATCCGCCTGCGCCTCGACGACTGGTACACCGAGAACGATAGGGAGGAGAACGTCGCGAAGATGTTCTGTCCCGCCCACGCCAGGGAGGGGAAGGTCGAGGGTGCAGGGGACAACCTCGGCACCTCCTCGGGCGTGGAGGAAGCGGGCTGTGTCGAGTCCATCGACGACGATGCGAGGAACTACGGGAAGATCGGCCACACCCAGAAGACCGCGGCCGCCCGCGAGGACGGCAGCCCGCTCATCATCCGCCGGGACTTCGACTCCACCGACAAGGACGAGGCCGGCCTGCACTTCCTCGCGGTCCAGCGCTCCATCGCGGACTTCGAGAAGACCCGCGAAGCGATGAACGGCACCGACCAGACGAAGCACCCGACCATCCGCCAGCGCGTCAACAACGGCATCCTCGAGTACACGTTCGTCAAGCGCCGCGGGAACTTCCTGCTCCCGCCGCGGGCTCACCGCGCGCTCCCCGAACCGAACCCGCAGTAGTGGGTTCGACGCGCGAACCAGCCGATTTCGACGGAAGAACCAGAAGCCGCTTTTCCCCGAAGTTCCGAGAGACCACCATGAGACGACGCACGTTCCTCGCGGCCGGGGCCAGCGCCACCGCGGCAGGACTCGCGGGCTGTGCTGGTCTGCTAGAGACACAGACCGCTGGCGTCCCGCCCGTCCTCTCGGACCGCCCCGACGCGGTCTACTACCCGACCCACGTCGAGGGCATGAAGATGGAGAACATGGCCACGAGCGGCGACTACGCGGTCGGGCTGATGTACAGCTACCCGCACCGCTTCTGGACGGTATCTGCGACCGAGACCGAACTCGTCGACATCGAGTCAGACGACGCGGTCCACCTGATGGTCGCGGTCTGGGACCCCGAGACCAAGGTCGTCCTACCCGACGCCGGCGTGAGCATCGAGGTCACGAAAGACGGTGAACTCGTCACCGAGGAGACCATCTACGCGATGCTCTCCCAGCCCATGGGCTTTCACTACGGCGCGAACTTCCCACTGGATGGAACCGCGAGTTACGATGTTGAGGTGTCCATCGGCGGGCTCTCTGGCGTCGAGACCACCGGCGCGTTCGAGGGGAAGTTCGAGGAGTCCGCCGCCGTCACCCTCGACCTGAGCTACAGCGAAGGCGAGAAGGAGCAGATCATGTACAAGAACACCGAGGACCGCGCCGGCGCGCTCGAGGCCGTCCCGCCGATGGAGATGCAGATGCCCCTCGGTGTCGCGCCCGCCCAGGCGGACCTCCCGGGTCGCGCGCTCGACGCCCCGAAATCGGGTGACGCGGTGCTGGCGACGCAGGCTGTCGACGCCGACCGCTTCGGCGACGGGACCTACCTCGCCGTGTCCGCGCGGTCGCCGTACAACCGGATGGTGCTCCCCTCGATGGGACTGGCCGCGACGGTCACCCGCGACGGCGAGACAGTGTTCGACGGCGACCTGACCCCGACGTTCGACCCCGAGTTGCACCACCACTACGGCGCGTCCGTCGGGACCATCGAATCCGGTGACGAGGTGACGCTTCGACCGACCATCCCGCCGCAGGCTGCCCGTCACGAGGGCTACGAGACAGCCTTCATCGACATGTCGGAGGCGACGTTCACCGTAGCGTAACTACGACACGCTTTTGTCCGGCCCGCGGGAAGCGCGACGCAACGACATGGATTCGGAGACACTCAAAGAGGTCGTGGTCTCCTCCGGGGCCGTTGTGACCATCATCGGCATCATGGTCTACATCGGGATGACCTACGGCGGCGACAATGGCGTCCTCACCTCGGAAGGCGGTCAGATTCTCGCGTACGCGATCGCCTTCTTCGTCGTCCTGATGGCTATCATCGGGTACACCCGCAAGTACTGGCTCGACCTCGACGAAGAGTAAGCATCGACCGGGCGACCGACGCCCGAATCAGTCGTCTGCGGCTTCTACTCGCTGCTGGTAGTACGCCAGCGGATGCGATATCTCTGCACAGACCTCGTCCTGGTTCACGCAGTCGCCGTAGGCCTGGACGGTCGTACACGAGACCGGCGGGTACTCGATAGCGCCGTCCTCGCGCGCGAGCTTGTCCATCTGGTAGCGGATGCGCTCGGCCGTCTCGTCGACGGCGCGGGTCACCGCCACGACCTCCTCGGGGTCCATCCCGACGGTCGCACAGAACGCACAGAGCGTGAACCACGACGGCGGCGCGAGTTCGTCCTCGTCGTCCTGTGCCCGTTCGAGCAGGTGCTCGATACACGGCGGGAACGAGCTGGCGTCGACGGTGTCGAACGAGGTCGGGAGGGCGGGGTCCGAGAGCACGTCCTCGATACTCGCCACCTCGTCGACGAGGTGGTCCGCGATGACGTCGGGTACCTGGAACGGAAGTCCGAGCATGACCCGCTCCTCGATTGCGCCACGGAGCAGCGTGAGGAGTTCGTCACGGCCCACGGGAACGGTCCCGTCGGCGAGACTGCGTCGGGGGAGCCGCCAAGCGTCGTCGTCGAGGTCACCCGTCAGCCGCAGGTACGCGCCGACAGCGACGCGGTAGCCGGTGTCGGCGTCCTGGACCGCGCCCGCGAGGTCGAACTCGCGGAGCAGTCGCTCGACGGTGAGGTCGCTCCCGCTCGCGGACTTCAGCTGGGTCGTGGTATCGAGGTCGGAGAGGACGCGCTCGTGGGCCGTGGCGGCCTCCGCCTTCGCGTAGGTCTGCGTGACGACCGGGTCGTCGACGAGCGAGACGAGTACGCGCGCCACCGGGTACGAGAGGAGTTCGGTCCGGTTATCGCGTCGCATCTCGCCGGTCGTGTGTTCCGTCAGGGCCGTCGTGACCCGCTCGATGGCACGGTCGACCGCGGGGTCGTCCTCGCGAGCCACCAACTCGCCGAGGTCGACCGCCGCCTCGTCGACCGCCTCGCGGGCCGCCGCGAAGAACGGATACCGGGCGTGAAGACGCTCCATCGAGGGTCAGTTCCGGGTGCGCGCGGATAAACGCGACGGTCGCCGGTGCGACCGTCAGCAGAAAACAGCGGTTCGTCTCGGTCGTGTGGGTCAGTCCGCGCCTGCTTCGGCCTCGGAGCCGACGCCCGCTTCGGGGGATTCGTGGGGGACCGACATGACGACCGCTTCGCCCGCGAGCACCGTCGTCTCAGCCACGTCGACCGTCGTGGTCACGCGGAGTCTGTTGTCGCCGACCTGCTCGACGACCTCGGCCGTTGCTTCGACCGTGTCACCTGGTTGAACTGGTGCCTGGAACTGGAGGTCCTGTGAGAGATAGATAACGTCGCCCGGGAGGTCGGCGAGGGCGGCGCTGACGACGCCGGCCGACAGCATCCCGTGTGCGATGCGTCCGTCGAACATCGTCTCCTCGGCGTACGATTCCTCCATGTGAATGGGGTTCTCGTCGCCGACGAGAGCCGCATAGGCTTCGATATCATCAGTCTCTACTGTCATCGTCGCAGTCGCCAGATCACCCACCGTAGCTACTGCCATAAACGGAGCCTTACCCTGAAAGGGTATAAGTTATGCGTTAACATATCAACCTCGCCGGGAATATCGCCGTAGTTCGTGAACCGGAGTCGACATCTACCTTCGAAATCACGCCCGGAAGCGGGCGAGATAGCGAGCGAACGCGATTTGTCCCCCCACCGTGGGAGGTTAACATGTGAAGAGGGGTCTTTTCTATCGTCTCGGCCGTTGCCACCGGCATGGAACGCGTCAAAAACGACGAGGACGAGACTCATATCGCCTACGAGGTCGACGGACCGGCGGACGCTCCCGTCATCGCCTTCTGCGAGGGGCTCGGGTACGGGCGCTGGATGTGGCGCTTCCAGCGACGGCGGCTCGACGAGTACCGGACCATCGTCTTCGACAACCGCGGCACTGGCGACTCGGACGTGCCCGAACCGGCAGCCGAGGATGAAGAACCGCGGTACAGTATCGAACTGTTCGCCAGCGACCTGGAGACCGTGCTGGACGCCGAGGGGGTGGATTCCGCGCACGTCGTCGGCGCGAGCATGGGCGGGATGACGGCCCAGCGGTACGCGAAGGACTACGACCGCGCCGAGAGCCTCACCTTGCTGTGTACCTCCCACGGCGGTGAGGAGGCGGTCCCGACGCCCCCGGAGACCCAGGAACGGATGTTCAACGTCCCGCCGGAGTACGACGAGCGCGAGGCGCTGCGCTACAAGATGCAGCCCGCGATGTCCGACGACTTCTGGGAGGACAACGACGACCTCGTCGAGGAGATCATCGACTGGCGGCTGACCTCCGACGCGCCACCAGAGGCCCGGCTGGCCCAGGCCGGCGCGGTCGCCGCCTTCGACAGCACGCCGTGGCTCGACGACCTCGACTTGCCGACCATGGTCCTGCACGGGACCGCCGACCGCGTCCTCCCCGTCGAGAACGGGAAACGGCTGCACGAGCGTCTGCCAGAGAGCGACCTCGACCTGTACGAGCACGGCTCGCACCTGTTCTTCATCGAGTCGGCCGATGCCGTGACGGCGGCTATCCGCGAGCACGTCGAGGCCGATGCACCGTAGCGCGACCCCCGCCGAGTGGGTCGGCGCGTGGTCCGAACGCCGCGCCAGCCTGTCACCCGACGCAGTGGGGCTGCGCGACGCGACGACGGGCGAGGCGTACACCTACGCCGAGCTGGACCGGCGCGCGAACCGGACCGCCCGACTGCTCCGCGAACACGGCGTCGAAAGCCGGCCGGAGACCGGCTCGGGTGAGGCAGGTGGGCGCGTCGTCGTCCTCTCACGCAACCGCCCCGAACTCGTCGACCTCTTCTTCGCGACGGGGAAGACCGGCGGCGTGCTCGCCCCCCTCTCACACCGCCTCGCGAAGCGGGAACTGGCCGCGCTGCTGGCGGACGTCGCGCCCGAGCTCGTCGTCGTTGAAGGCCCCTTCGACGACCTGCTGACCGAGGCCCTCGCCCACGACGCGTGCGACTACGACGGCCCGGTACTGGGGCTGGGCGACTCGGAGTTCCCGGGACTGGTCGACGCCCGTCCCGACGACGATTCGCCGGTCGAGACGGCCGACCTGTCCATGGACGACCCGCACCTGTTCCTGCACACCGGCGGGTCGACCGGCACGCCCAAGGAGACCGTCATCACGCACGGGAGCATCGTCTGGAACTCGTTCAACACCATCACGGCGTGGGGACTGCGCCCCGAGGACGTGACCCCGATGGTGTTCCCGATGTTCCACACCGGCGGCTGGAACGTCCTCACCGTCCCCCTCTTCCACCTCGGTGCAGAGGTCGTCATCGCCCGCGAGTTCGACCCCGAGGAGGTACTCAGAATCGTCGACGAGCGCGACGCGACCGTCCTCGTGGCGGTCCCCGCGGTCCTGCGGATGATGACCCAGGCCGACGGCTGGGAGACCGCCGACCTCTCGACGCTCCGGTTCGCGAAGTCGGGCGGTGGCCCCTGCCGCGAGACCGTCATGGAGGAGTGGTGGTCTCGCGGCGTCGACCTCTCGCAGGGCTACGGCCTCACCGAGTGCGGCCCGAACAACTTCGCCATGCCCGACGGCTGGCCCCACGAGAAGGCCGACAGCGTCGGCGTCCCCGCGATGCACGTGGACATCCGTATCGTGGATTCCGAGGGCGAGGCGGTCCCCGACGGCGACATCGGCGAACTCGAGATCAGGAGTCCGCACGCCGCCCACGAGTACTGGAACGCACCCGAGGAGACCACGGAGACGTTCGGTTCGGGCTGGGTCAGCACCGGCGACCTCGCCCGCCGGGACGACGAGGGCTACGTCTACATCGAGGGTCGCAAGAAGAACATGTACGTCTCGGGCGGCGAGAACGTCTACCCCGCCGAGGTCGAGGACGTGGTTGCGAAGCACCCGAAGGTCGAGGAGGTGGTCGTGATTCCCGTCCCCGACGAGCAGTGGGGGCAGGTCGGGAAGGCGGTGGTCGAAGGCGACGCGAGCCTCACGCTGGAGGAGCTGACCGACTTCCTGGAGGGGAAGCTGGCGCGGTTCAAGCGTCCCCGACACCTCGACTTCGTCGACGAGATGCCGACCTCGGGGCCGTCAAAGATAGACCGTGAAGCCGTGAAAGCGCGGTTCGGCGGGGAGTAGGTCACCACGGCCACGACGTCCCGGGACTGGCGACACCGCGAACGCGCTGGACGCCTATCCACACCATCGAGACGCCGACGAGCGTGCCGAGAACGGCGGTTGCCCACCACGGGTCCGGCCCGAACGCCCCGCCGACCACCATGACGAAGAAGGCCAGTCCGAGACTCACCTCGCCGGCACCCCGGAACTGGAATCGGTCGAACCCTGCCGGCGGGTGACTGCTCGCCAGATACAACACACCGGCGAGTCCAAACAGGACGACGTAGAGCGCCGTGAGTGGCTCCGACCGCGCGTCGGGGACGAGGACGGCCATCGAGGCGGCGAGTGCGAGGAGGAACGCACCGTAGATCGACCTGATTCGTGCCTGCATGGCCGGCGGTAGGTGGCCGTGTCTGAAAAAAGTCAGTTCCCTGACTCAGGCTGGGCGTACACCATCTCCATGTTGAGTTCCTTTTCGTCCCGCGTCGGCTTCTCCGGCAGCGTCTGGTAGTCGTTTTCGTGACCCTGCTTCGCCGTCAGCGCAAGCACGAAGGCGTCCAGTAGGTCGTCGTTGGAGAGTTCGGGTTTCCCCCATCCGACAATTGTCTCCCCGGCCGTGGCAAGATTGCTGGTGAAGGAGTTGTCGACCTCTTTTAACACCTCGACGCGCTCCCAGAAGGCGGCGGCTGGCTGCCCGGTCTTCGAGTACTGCATCGGTTCTCCATGAAACGCCCAGAAGCAGACTTCGGGGTGTGATTCTCGGAGCGTTTCCTGTGTCGCGTCCGAATTGTCGTCCAGCAACAACTCGTCTACCTCGCGGATACGCGGGGTGATGTTGAACGTCTGCTTCTGGAGTCCCTTGTCTATCTCGTCCTTCTGTTCCTCGTTGGCTTCGTCGTAGTCCTCGATATCCAGCACCCCGCGAATCGGGACGTTGAACACGCTGCTGGTGCGTCCCGTCAACTTCTCTCGGGTTGCCTTCTCGGGCTCCCGCGCAGCCGCGTCCTTCGCCAGCCCGATAGGAATGTCCACCAGAATCGTCTCCGCTGCCGAATTCTCTTCCCACAGCTCCTGAATGGCGTCGTATCGCTGCACGTCTTCGAAGCCAGCCTCGCTGTACCGCACCGCCACCCATCCGTCGGGACTCCCATCGACGCCGACGAACTGCGGGGTTGAATTCATATCTCGACGTTAGCCCGTATCGGCAAAAACCCTCGCAGGCTTGCCATCGAAAGCAGTAACCGGAATGGAGCTACCAGTACGAAAACCCTTATCAACGCCCGGCCCGTTGCCTGTGTACTAGTCACACACTATCATGATAGACATCTCGATGGACATGGAGCAGTACGACTGCCCGTTCATCGACACCACTGCGGACCATGACGTCGCCTTCGCGGCCGCTCACTGGGAGTTCAACCCGGTCGCGGAGGAGCTGGAGTGTCGGATGGTCGTCGAAGGAGCGGATAGAGGCGCGCTCGACAACGGCCTGCACGCCTTGCAGGACCACGGCCAGATGCACGATATCGACCTGCTCGCCAAGCGGGAGAACGTCGCGCACCTGCGGACCGTGATGGGACAGACCGACGCGATGGCGACCATCCGCCGCAACGACGGCTACATCACCGGCCCGTTCTACATCGAGGACGGCAGCGAGATGTGGCACGTCGGGTTCGACGACGAGGGGCGCGCGAACGGCACCCTCTCGGAACTGGAGAAGCACAACGAGTTCGAGGTGCTCGAACGGGAGTCGACCACGCTCCCCTCGATGAACGATATCGTCCGGAACGCGGGTGCCGCCATGTCGCTCATCGACGGCTGTCGCGACCTCTCGGACGTCGAACGGAAGACCCTCGAGACCGCCGCCAGCGAGGGCTACTTCGAGAGCCCCCGGGAGACCACATTGGGCGACCTCGCCGACGAGTTCGGCGTCTCGAAACCGGCGGTGTCGAAGAACCTCCGGCGCGGTCAACAGAAGATGGTCGAGCGCGTGGTCGACGCACTCTCGGAACTCGACGAGTAGCGGCGACCGCCGGAGTACGGCCCGTTCTCGGCAGAGGTTGATATGTTAACCTTGTAATTATTGCCTAATATTCCCCGATAGACCTTAACATGTCGCGCGTGGACATCTCACGAAGACGAATGCTGGGAACGTTGGGTGCACTCGGGGTCGGCGGCCTCGCCGGGTGTACGAGTGGCGGACAGGAGACCGAGACAGACACCACGGCCACCGACGGTGGCGGTGGCGGCGGTGGCGGAACCAAGACCACGACGCAGGCCGACGTGTCGGCGTCGGGGACGGTCAAGGTCGGCGTCATGCAGCCGATGTCGGGTGACCTCCAGTACTACGGGATGCAGTCCATCTGGGGCTTCCTCTCGGGGCTGGCCTACCGGACCGACACCGACCCGCTGACCGACGTGAAGACCGGCACCCGGACCGTCGAGGATGGGGACGTGACCTGGGAGCTGCACTTCAAGGACACCGGCTTCTCGGCCGACAAGGCCCAGACGATCGCGACCGACCTCGTCCAGAACGAGGAGGTCGACGTGCTGTTCGGCTGTACCTCCTCGGCCTCGGCGACCCGCGTCATCGAGACGGTCGTGAAGACCCCGGCGGTCGACATCCCGTTCATCGCCGGGCCCGCGGCGTCGGCGGACATCACCTCCAGCGAGAGCACCTGCTCGAACCAGGTGTTCCGCGCGAACGAGAACACCGCGATGGACGCCCGCTCCGGCGGGACCTACGTCGCCAAGGAGACCGACATCGAGAAGGTGTTCCTGATGGGCGCGGACTACTCCTTCGGGAAGGCCGTCGTCAACAACTACCGGAACGTGCTCGAGGCGAACGGCATCACCATCACGGGCGAACGGTTCGTCCCGCAGGGCTACTCCGAGTTCGACGGGCTGTTCCAGGCCGCCGTCGATTCGGGGGCAGACGCCGTCGTCGGCGGGTTCACCGTCGCGACGCTGCCGAACTTCATGACCACGGCCGCGAACTACGACGTGCGCGTCTTCGGTGGGTTCGCCACCGAGATCACGAACTCCGTGGTCGGGTCGGTCCTCCAGAACATCCTCGGCAAGCCGCTGACGACCCAGAAGATCCAGGACGCCGAGGTCGGGCCGTTCACCACCCGCTACCACTGGAACCAGTACGACAACGAGATCAACAGCGCCTTCGTCGACATGTACACCAGCGCCTACGGGAAGGTGCCCGACCTGTTCACCTCGGGGACGTTCACCGCGGCCTCCTCGCTGCACCAGGCGGTGCAGGTGTCGGGGTCGACCGAGGGCGTCGATATCCGGGAGGCGCTCACCGGCATGACCGTCGCGGATACCCCGAAGGGGCCCGACGGCTACACCTACCAGGAGTACAACGGCCAGGCGCGCTCCGAGATGACGGTCGCGTACCCGGTGCCGACCAGCGACCAGTGGAAGTCCAACTGGGGCGCAGCCATCATGCCCGGCGACCCGGTCGCCCGGGTCAGCGCGGACGAGGTCACCATCCCTGAAGGGTCGGACCAGATGGGGTGCTCGCTGTAGGCCGATGGCCGCACAGCTGCTCAGGACGAGCGGCCTGACGAAACGGTTCGGCGGTGTGACGGCGGTCGACGGCGTGGACTTCGGGCTCGCGGACGACGAGTGCTGTGCGCTCATCGGCCCGAACGGGGCCGGCAAGACGACGTTCTTCAACCTGCTCACGGGGGCGCTCGCGCCCTCCGAGGGGCGCGTCGAGTTCCGCGTCGACGGCGACTGGCGAGACATCACGGACCACGGGCCCGACCAGACCGCGTCGGTCGGGCTCCACCGCTCGTACCAGATAACGAACGTCTTCCCGACCGCGACGGTCCTGGAGAACGTCCGCGTGGCCGCCCAGGCCCACAGCGACGCGACGGTGCGCTTCTGGCGCAACGTCGACGCGTTCCCCGAGTTCGTCGCGGAGGCCGAGGCCATCCTCGACCGGGTCGGCCTTGGTGGGAAGACGGAGACGGTCGCACAGAACCTCAGTCACGGCGAGAAGCGCCAGCTCGAACTCGGCATCGCCCTCGCGGGCGACCCCGACGTGCTCCTGCTGGACGAACCCGCCGCGGGCGTCTCCTCCGAGAGCGTCGGCGACATCGTCGACCTCATCCGGGACGTCGCGGGCGACCACGCCGTCCTGCTCGTCGAGCATAACATGGACGTGGTGATGGACCTCGCCGACCGAATCGCCGTGTTGCACCGCGGCAGCCTCATCGCCGACGGTGAGCCCGAGGCCGTCCGCGAGGACGAGGCGGTCCAGGAGGCGTACCTCGGCGGCTACGACGCCGACGCCGAGCACGTCGCGAGTTCGAACAGCGGCACGACTGGCGGTACCGGAGGGGGTGCCGTATGAGCGAGTCCAGCACGGGTGGACAGGACAGCACGACCGACGGGGGAAATCGTTCGAGCGACAGGGGGAGTCATCTGCTCGAACTGTCCGACGTCCACACCTACTACGGCGAGAGCCACATCCTCGAGGGCGTCTCGCTCCACGTCGACCCCGGTGAGACGGTCGCCCTCGTCGGGCGAAACGGCGTCGGCAAGACGACGACGCTCCGGACCGCGCTCCAGCTCACGCCGCCCCGGGAAGGGACGGTTCGCCTCCGTGGCGAGGACGTCACCGGTTCGGCGACCCACGAGGTCGCCCGCGCCGGCATGGGCTGGATTCCCGAGGACCGCCGGATGTTCTCGCAACTCTCCGTCGAGGAGAACATCCGCGTCGCGGTCAAGGATGGCGAGGACGTCGAGTCACACCTCGACACCGCGTTCTCGGCGTTCCCCGACCTCGTGGAGTTCCGCGAGAAGAAGGCCGGGAACCTCTCGGGCGGCCAGCAACAGATGGTCGCCATCGCCCGCGGGCTCGTCGGCGAGAACGACCTCTTGCTGGTAGACGAACCCAGTGAGGGACTCGCCCCGCAGATCGTCGAGAACGTCGCGCAGGCGCTCCGTGAGGTCTCGGAGGAGGCCTCGCTCCTGCTCGTCGAGCAGAACTTCCCGCTGGCGATGGACCTCGCCGACCGGTTCTACCTGATGGACAACGGGCAGGTCGTCCACTCGGACACCACCGACGGCGTCAGTGCGGACGACGAGGAGATACGGAGGTACCTGACGTGATTCCCATGGTCTCCTTCGTCGACGCCATCCTGCACTTCCTCGACCTCGGCGTCCTCGTCGGCATCGTGCTCGACGGGCTGGCGAAGGCGTCGCTCTACATCATGATCGCCGCCGGGTTGACCCTCATCTTCGGCCTGATGGGCGTACTCAACTTCGCCCACGGCTCGCTGACGACCATCGGGGCGTACCTCGGCGGCCTGCTGATGGTGACACTCGTCTCGCAGGCCAGCGGCGACGTGGCGCGGCTCGGGTTGTTCTTCGTCGCGGTCGTCGTCGTGTTCGCGCTCCTGACCGGCTTCGGGAGCCTGCTCGAGGTGAAGCTCATCCGGCCGCTGTACGACCGGCCGCCGCTGTACCAGATACTGCTCACCTTCGGGGTGACGCTGGTCCTCGAGGAGGTGCTCCGGATGGTGCTGCTGTTCTACGACGTCCAGCCCTCGACGGACTGGCAGGAGGCCCTCGGCACGAAGCCCGACCTCCTGTCGCCGGAGAACAGCTTCCTCGTGCTCGGCGCACGTGTGCAGGGGCTCGAACTGTTCGAGATCGTCTTCGGGGCCGTCGTCGTCGCCGGCCTCTGGGCGTTCCTCACGAAGACCCGGTACGGCCTCTACATCCGCGCCGGGAGCGAGGACACCGAGATGGCCGAGGCGCTCGGCATCAACATCCGGCAGGCGTTCACCGTCGTCTTCGGCATCGGCGTCGGCGTCACCGGTATCGCCGGGACGCTGCTGATGTGGGACGTGGCGTGGGCCGCCAGCATCGGCCTCGGGGCCGAGGTGCTGTTGCCCGCGTTCGTCGTCGTCATCGTCGGCGGCCTCGGGACCTTCCGGGGGACCGTCATCGCGGGCATCCTCGTCGGCTTCGTCGACGCGGTCACGACCGAACTGTTCACCAGCAACATCGTCAGCTTCTCCGCGTTGCCGGAGCTGATGATATTCCTCATCCTGGTGGTGATGCTGGTCGTGAAACCGCAGGGCCTCTACGGCGTCGAGGAGGTGGGTGGCCATTAGCGACGCGACCGCGGAGTCCCCGGCAGGGGAGTCCACACGGTCCGGGTCGGCCACGCAGACCACGGAATCGACCGACGAGCACTACCTGCTCCAGTACGCCCGCGAGCAGTCTGTCCACCTCGCGGTCATCGTGCTGCTGGGACTGTACCCGTTCGTCTACACCTTCCTGCTCGAATCCCCGGTCGCCGCCGAGATGGCGATGTTCCTGCCGCGCGTGGACACCATGGTCACGGTGTTCTACTTCGGCCTGTTCGCCATGTCGTTCGATTTCATCAGCGGCTACACCGGCTACCTCTCGTTCGGCCACGCGGCCTTCTACGGTCTCGGCGCGTACTTCGTCATCCTCGTAGCCAACGGGAAGATACCGGTGCTGGGGCCGGAGACCCCGTTCATGGTGAGCCTGGTCGTCGCCGGTATCCTGGCGGCGCTGCTCGCCCTGCTCGTCGGGGCGGTGTCGTTCCGGCTCTCCGGGGTGTACTTCGCGATGATCACGTTGGGATTCTCCCAGATCCTCTACGTGCTGTTCTCGAACTGGGACTTCGTCTCCGACAGCCCGCAAGACGGCGTCTCCGCCTCCATCCAGGAGGGCTTCGCCATCGGCGTGCCCTACGTCGACGCGCTGAACATGCGCATCGGGCGGCTGCTCGGCGACCAGTTCGTCTGGGGGATGGACTTCGTCCAGCTCACCGGACTGGGCTTCCTGGCGCCCATCAGCCACACCATCGCGCTCGGCCCGACCGAGGTGTCGTACTACATGGTCGGTCTCGTGGTCGTGGTGTGTTACTTCGCGATGCAGCGCATCCTCCACTCGCCCTTCGGCCGCGCCATGGTCGCCATCCGCGAGAACGAGGAACGCGCCCGCGCCGTCGGCTACGACACCTTCCGGGTCAAGATGGGCGCGTTCGCCATCTCCGGGTTCTTCGGAGCCATCGGTGGCGGCCTGCTCGCCGGGTTCAAAGGCTCGGTCGCCCCCGAGAACTCCTTCTACTTCCTCGCGGCGGGTGACGCGCTCCTGGCATCGATCATCGGCGGGTTCGGCACCCTCGCCGGGCCGCTGTTCGGTCGCCTGTTCCACGAGGGGCTGCACGAGTTCCTCTCGAAGGAGGGCGGCGGGCTCCTGCCGTACCTCCGCGAGACCCTCGGCCAGGGCACCCTCGACACGGTGCTCCTGAACGGCTTCACCGTCGGTGAGGGTATCGAGGTGTTCCTGAACGGCCGGGCCGGCCTCTACATCGGCCTGCTGTTCGTCGTGTTCGTCCTCTACGTCCCCCACGGCCTGCTCGGGACGCTCCGGGTGCGCCTCGGTGGGACGGTCGCGAAGCGACTGCCGGCGCACATCCAGAGGTACCTGAAGTGAGCCGGGAGGAGTACGCAGGGGCAGTCGCCCTCACCGGCTTCGGGACCTACGTTCCCGACCAGACCGTTTCTGGCGCGGAAATCGCCGCGCGGAGCGGGATTCCCGAGGACGTGGTCACCGAGAAGATGGGCCTGCGCCGGAAGCACGTCTGCCCACCGGAGGCGGACCACTGCAGCGACATGTGTGTGGAGGCGGGCCGAGACGCACTCGCGGACGCCGGGGTGGACCCGGACGAGGTGGACCTCGTGCTCTACCACGGCAGCGAGTACAAGGACCACGTCGTCTGGTCGGCCGCGGCCGACATCGCGGCCCGCCTGGGCTGTTCGGACGCGTTCGCCACCGAGAGCTACTCGCTCTGTGCCGGCGCGCCAATCGCCATCCGGCAGGTCAAAGCGCAACTGCTCGCCGACCACGTCGACACCGCACTGCTCGTGACGGCCAGCCGCGAGGAAGACCTCGTCGACTACGACAATGAGCGCTCCTCGTTCATGTTCAACTTCGGTTCCGGGGCCACCGCGATGGTGCTGGAGTCCGATGCTGAACCGGGGCAGGTTCGCGCCCACGTCCACGAGAGCGCCGCAATCACCGACGGGTCGTTCTCCCGCGACGTGGTGATGCCCGCCGGTGGCTCGGCCCGCCCCGCCAGCGCCGAGACGGTCCAGCACGGCCTGCATACCCTCGACGTGCCCGACCAGCAGGGCATGAAGGAACGCCTCGCCGAGGTCAGCCTCCCGAACTTCCGCGAAGTCGCCGAGACCGCGATGGAGCGCTCCAGCGTGGAGGACGTGGATTTCGTCTCGCTGACGCACATGAAGCGGTCGTTCCACGAGTTACTGTGTGAAGAGCTGGGGTGTGACCCCGGCTCGGAGAGCTACTACCTCGACGACTACGGCCACGTCCAGTCCGCCGACCAGATTCTGGCCCTGTCTGAGGGGCTGGAGCGCGGGCTGGTGGCTAGTGGGGATTCGGTGCTGTTCCTGGCTGCCGGGACCGGCTACACCTGGGCCGCGACCTGTCTGACCTGGCAGTCGTGAGTTCGTCGAGGTGAACGACCGATTTTCGAGTCGGTCGATGCAGTCCTTCGGGGGCCACCAGGTACCGTAATCAGATTCGACGAGCAGCGTGCTCGCGCCGATGGCAGTGGAAACCGCCCCGCACAGCACCGCACCTCGCCCTCCCCAGCCGACTGTGCTCCTCGCTACGCTCCGCTTCGCTGCGGTGCTCATCCCTCGCGCGTCGCCACCGACACGGTTCGCTGTCGCTCACCGGTCTCGACCACGCGCGCCAACAGCAGATGCATCTGCCAGCGATTGCTGTCTCGACGACGGTCTGGCGTGCGCTGGTGAGTGTGCCGAGCGCGAGCGAGGCCACGAGCCGGTGCCGCGCGAGGGACGACGGGAGTGAAGCACAGCGGAACGGAGGGAGTCGGCTGGGGAGGCTGTGGTGCGGGGCGGTCCCCATTGCACCAGCGCGAGTGACCTGCTCGTCGTCACGAACACCCGGGTCAGCAGCGACCGTCACCCACCCAGACTCTACCGACAACCGGCGAACATCGAAACCACCCCGTCGAACGCCCGACAGCAACCCAACACCTAACCTGCCACCCTGCGACGCCCAACCAAATGGCGGCGACCCACGCGCAGGAGGCGGTCCCGGACCCCACGGAGATACCCCGCAAGCGCGCCATGGCGGTGGTCGTCCTCGTGGTCTTCCTCGACCTCGTGGGGTTCGGCATCGTCATCCCCATCCTGCCCTTTTACGTCCGGTCGTTCGCGGTGTCGGATTTCTTCATCGGGCTGCTCGCGGCCTCGTACTCCATCATGCAGTTCCTGGCCGCGCCGTGGCTCGGTCGCCTCTCGGACCAGCGGGGACGGCGACCGGTCCTCGTGCTCTCCCTCCTGGGGAGCGTCGTCGCGTGGATCATCTTCGGGCTGGCGGGCGCGCTCTGGGTGCTGTTCCTGGCGCGGATGCTCGCCGGGGCGATGGGCGGGAACATCGCGACCGCGCAGGCGTACGTCGCGGACGTGACGCCGGCCGCGGAGCGGGCGAAGGCGCTGGGCATCCTCGGCGCGTCGTTCGCGCTGGGGTTCATCTTCGGACCGGCCCTCGGCGGATTCTTCGCCAGCGACCCGGTGCTGGCCGTGGCGCGCGACGTGCTCCCGGCGGCGGTTCCGGTGACCCAGTTCTCCATCCCGAGCTTCGCCGCGGCCGGGATGTCGCTGCTGGGCGTGGGGGTCGCGCTGGCGTTCCTGCCCGAGCCCGACCGGTTACGGCCCGCGGGGGAGCGCCAGACGCTGGTCGGGCAGTTCCGCAACGCGCTGGGCGACCCCGACCTGCGAGGACTGGTCCTCGCGTTCTTCCTCGTCTCGGTCGCGTTCTCGGGTGTCACCATCGCGTTCATCCCGTGGCTCGCGGACACCTTCGGCTACGAGTCCGAGCAGGCCGCGCTGTTCATGACCTACGTGGGCGTGCTCGGCGTCATCGTCCAGGCCGGCCTCGTCGGGAAGGTCTCGAGGCGACTGGGCGACGAGCGCATGGCTGTCCTGGGCGGGTCGGCGCTGGCCCTCGGCGTCGCGAGCATCCCGTTCGCGCCGACGCTGGGGACGCTCCTGCCGAGCCTCGGGCCACTGCCGGCCGGCGCACTGGCGGTCGTGCTCGTCCTGCCGCTGCTCTCGTTCGGAAATGGACTACTCAATGCGGCGCTGGGCGCGCTGGTGTCGAAGTCGGCGAGCGCGGAATCACAGGGCAGCGCCTTCGGTGTCACCCAGGGTGCCGGGAGCCTCGGCCGGACGGTGGGACCCCCGGCGATGGCCGGGCTCTACGCCTTCGCGTTCCACTGGGTCCCGTTCATCGTGGGCGGGCTGTTGCTCCTCCCGGTGCTGGGGCTGTTGCTGGCGTTCGTTCGGGAGTAAGGAGGAGGAGGAGAACGGAATCGGGCGGGCGTCAGGCCCCGACCACGACGCTGTTCGGCTCGATGGCGACCGAGACCGCCGCGAGATAGAGCGAGAGCGCCCCGACGAGGAGCGCGGCGACCGGGCCGAAGACGTCCGTGGGCGTCTGCGTGGCCACCGCAAGGAAGGGGTTCGCCACCAGGGCAGTACCCGCACTGAGCAGTGCGAGGAGTATGAGCTGTGTCGGGTCGACCCGCAGCGAGTCGACCCCGATGAGCCCGAGCGACACCGCCGTGACGACGAGCAGGGCGACCGGGACACCCACCGCTGGGTGCGCGTTCCAGTCGGTCCCGAACGCGAGCGTCAGCCAGAGCGGTGCCAGAAGTAGTATGCTCCCGAGGGGGAGGAACACACGTCGGCGCATACGTCCCGAACAGTATTGGGAACGATAAGTAACGTGGGACATTGATTGACACGTTTCGGCGATATGACCAGTCGGCCGGGGAGACTCACGCCTCGAAGTCGAACTCGAAGGCCCCGTTGTCGGTCCCGATGGCGTACGCGAAGTACAGGAAACAGAGCGCCGTCACACCCATGGTGACCGCGAAGGCGTCCGCACCGCCCCAGTCTCCCGTGACGAGGACAGCCACCAGATTCGACCCGGCTCCGACCCCGGCGAGCAGGTAGGCGACCGCGAGTCGCGTCCGGGTCGAGTACGGCCCGCGGTCGAGCCCGGCGAGGACGAACGCGACCCCCGACAGGACACTGAACCCGAGCCAGACCCCGGTTTCGAGGTGCATGACTGGTTCGAGCCCGAAGACGGCCAGGTACACCGTCGGAATCAACAGGAGGAAGACACCCAGGTAGCGGAAGTGGCGGACGTGCATCTATTCTAGCTGTCACCTCACTCTGCGAAATAAACCCATCGACGAACCAGTAGGCTCTTTGTTTCGCCTCCCGCTTTTGCGACCAGTGGCGCGTCACTTCGAGTACCCCTGTCCGGACTGTCGGAGCACGAACGACCTCCACGACCCGGACTGCGAGTTCGCCGGCGTCGAGTGGCACGACGTCGAGAAGGCCTACGCGGACATTCTGGCCGTCCTCTCCAGCGGCGTCACCGGCGAAGAGGAGCTCCGTGACGCCGTCGACGAGTTCGCCGACTGGGGCCGCCTGCACCACGGTGCCCTGCGGTACCTGCGCAACGTCCAGCGCGTCGAGGAGCGTCGTGACCGCCTCGAACTGCTGGACCCCGACGAGTACCGGGATAGACTCACGAAGCCGCAGTACGAACCCGTGAAGACCATCTACGAGAAGGGCTCGGTGCCCGGCTGTCACGACAACAGCGTGTTCGCCATGGTGGCCTACTACGAGATGGTCGGCCTGACGTGGGAGGAGACCCGCGAACAGGTGCTGGAGTGGCTCGACGAGTCCGGCACCTGGCGACGCGGCGGCTTCGCCGAGGAGACGCCCGAGGACCTCGTCGACTCGAAGCGACACGTATTCGAGGCCGGCTACGGCTGGAAACAGGCAGCGCGGGAGGCCAAGGCCGTCATCGACCGCAGTCTCTGACGCGCGGAACCGCCCGACCACGGCACGTTTTTCACACCGCCTTCCCAACTGGAGGCAATGACCGCGACCGAGTCATCGACCGACCGGTACGCCCCCGTCGTCGCGAACGTCCGCCGCTACGGCTGGCCGGTCGTCGTCTCTATCGTCCCGATACTCGCCTACTTCGCACTCGTTGGCGACTGGCCCGTGCTGCTCGCCATAGGTGGGACCCTCCTCGCCGCGGGCCACGCGTTCGTCGCCGGGGTCGCCCTCGGCGGTGGCGACACCGAGATCGCCCTCCTGACGGGTGCCATCGCGGCCGCCATCGTCGGCGGCCTGGCCATCCTCCCGACGTGGTCGCTCTCGCCAGCGCTGCTGCTCGCCGTCGGGAGTCTGGTGTGTCCGGTCGCCGCCGCGCTCGGCTACGCGGCGTGGGAAACGAGAGAGAAGTGAGCGGTCTCGGTCTCAGTCGCTCTGGATGCGCGGCGCGAGCACGAACAGGACCGTCCCCTGGCCCTCGGCGATGTCGAAGTAGAGCTTGACCGGGAACTCCTCGCCGAGTTCGAGCGTGACCTCGGCGTCCTTCGGGATGGCCTTGTCCATGTCCTTCAGGTAGTCCAGACTGAACAGGGAGTGTGCCTCGCCCGCCTGCAGGTCGATGAGGTCCGTCTCGTCGAGTTCGAGGTGGACGTCGTCGGTGTCGCCCTCCGCGTCGACGTAGAACAGGCCGGCGTCCGAATCGACGCCCAGCGCGATGTGGTCGGAGACCATGTCCGCGGCCTTGACGGCGCGGTTGATGTCCTTGCCCTCGATCTTCACCGATGCCGGGAGGTCGAGGTCCGGGATGTCCGGCTCCTTGCGGATGGAGTCCGGGTCGATGAGCGCGAGCGTGTACTCCAGGCCCTCTATCTGGATGTGGAGCTTGCGCGTCTCCTCGTCGAGTTCGAGTTCGACCAGCTGGCCCGAGTCCGCCATGCCGGCGATGTCTTCGAGTCGCGAGAGGTTGACGCCGATGATGCCGCCGTCCGCCTCGTAGGACTCGAACGCGCTGGCAGAGAGCCGCAGGTCGACCATCCCGACGTTCGCCGGGTCCACGGCACGAATCTCCAGCCCGTCGTCGTTCAGGTGGATCTTACACTCGTCCACCAGGACGCTCACGGAATCGAGCGTCGTCTTGAGCGTCTCCGCGCTCACGATGGCCTTGAACATGTTGAGTCAGGGT
Organism: Haloarchaeobius sp. HME9146; assembly: GCF_025399835.1. Classification (NCBI taxonomy): domain Archaea; kingdom Methanobacteriati; phylum Methanobacteriota; class Halobacteria; order Halobacteriales; family Halorubellaceae; genus Haloarchaeobius; species Haloarchaeobius sp. HME9146. The sequence continues at coordinate 660,233 of NZ_JAODVR010000001.1, read as the reverse complement.
ACGAAATCGGGCCCTAAAAAGACACCCTTTCAGGCGCGTGTGTGCGCCGCGTGCGAGGCGACGCGCAGGTGAGCACTCGTGCGCAGTTGCACGACACCGGCGAGCCGGCTCTGAGCCGTGCACAGGTGTCGGCTACCACGCTGGTTACAACGAGGAAACCGAGGGAACGGAGGTTACTCCATCCGTGAACGGGCCAGGAACGCGACACTCAACAGTGCCACCATCGCGGCCGTCGTGGTGAACCCTGGGATACCCCCGCTCGACGCTCCTGATTCGGTCGTATCCGTCGGTTCTGGTGAACCCGTCGATTCATCGTCCGATGCCACCGTTCCGGCAGTCGTCTCGGCTTGCTCGTCGGTTTCAGTCGGCGTTGGCGTCTGGGTCTCTGTCGTCGACGGCGGGGCCGTCGAGGTTTCGCCCGCACCTTCGACGGTGACGAATTTGAAATCCGTTCCGTCCGGGCTCAGGCTGTGCGTGCCGGTCTCTTCGAACCGATAGGTGAAGTTCACGGTCCGCTCCGTGCCCTTCAGCACCGACAGCCGCTTGCCCTCGATGAGTTCGCCGTCGACGTAGAGCGCGGGCGTGATGGTCTTCGTCTCGTCGGCGGTGTTCGAGACGGTGACCGTCATCGTCACCTGCTCGCCAGGTGCGACCGTCTCGTCCGAGACCGACCAGTCGCTGATCTTGACCGTGCCGGCGGGGCCATCGCTCTGACCGCCACCGCCACCGCCGCCACCACCGCTGTCACCGTCACCGCTACTCTCGACGCCGAGGTCGACGCTGGCGTCGTTGCTGTGGCTGATGGGGTCACCGTTGGTGTCCGCGAACGTCTCGATGCTGCCGACAGACAGCGACGTATCGGCACTATCGACCTTCGACGTGACGGTCACCGTCGCGAGCGTCACGTTCGCTCCCGAGGCGTTCGTGGCCCCGGTGTACCCGACGACCGTCATCGTCACCTCGCCACTGGACCCGTCCGTGTCGGTGGACACGTCGAAGCGGTCGGTCCCCGAGACGTCGACATCGACCACGTCGCTGTCGTACGTCAGGGTCAGTTCGTACGCACCGATACCGTCGTCCGTCGGTGCGTTGGTCGCCATCAGCTTCATCGTCGTCGAGTCCTCGAAGCTGGTGCTGTCGGAGCTGAACGCGACCACTGTCGAGGACTGTGCCCCGACTGGACCGGCTACCGCGGCGGCGAACATCCCACAGACGACAGCGGCGACGAGCGCGGCCTGTAGCCACGAACGCAGTTCTCTCGATGTCATCAGTTATCCTCCTCCTCGTCAGTCGTGTTGGAGTAGTCGGCCGTTCTGTTCCCTTCTGCGTACTGCTGGGTCTGCATCGCGTCGATGGCAGAGACCTCGCCGTCGTCGTTCACGTCGGCGTACTCGGTGAGCGAATCGGTCGAGTTCGACGCGAGGGCGGCCGCGATCGACGACGCGTCGTTGCCGTCGACCGTGTCGTCGGCATCGACGTCACCGAGGTAGCGCCCCTGTAACTGGACGGTCACGGTCGTGTCGACCGCGCCAGAAGTGTTCAGGATGGCAACCCCGGGTGCCGCGTCCGTCGCGAATCGAGCGTCGTCGACACCGGTCGTCGACGAGAGCGACGCCATCGGGAGGTCGGCGTCCGTGCCGACAGCCACGACCGTCTGGCCACCGCCGGCGACCAGGTCGAACGTCACCGTCTGGGTCGTCCTGGTCTCGGCCGTCCCGTCGGACGTCGAGCGGAGGACGCTCCCGTCGACGACGCTGGCCTGACTGCTGGTGCGGCCAACGACCATCGGCGAGAGCGAGTCACGCTGTGACGGGTCGACGAAGCGGACCGTCTCCGTCTCGAACTCACCGACCTGCAGCCCGCTGACGGTGACCGTCTCGTCGAGTCCCGACAGCGTCGTCGACACGTCGTAGGACTGGCCACTCGGAACGTCCGTCTCGACGGAGTCGCTGCCGGTCTGGCTGTCTATCGCACTCCCGGAGACCGTGATGTCGCCGCTCCCGCTTGCGTACGAGGCGTCGATGGTGCCCGGGACGGCCGGCTCGATGGAGCGTGAGACGCGGACGTTCTGGTCCACGTTGTTCAGCGGCCGGACGTCGGTTTCGAGGGTGATCTCGTTGGACCCGCTGACCGTCAGCGGAACCGCGTAGGTCCGGCTCTCGCCGGCCGGCACCACGACGCCCTCGACGTAGAGTGCATCAGTTCCGCGGAAGGAACTGTCGTCGATGAACGCCGTTCGGCTCACCGTCCCGCTGGACGTCGTGACCGTCACGCCGTCGACGAACTCGGTGCCGCCGTCCGTCGAGCGACGGTCGTCGGTAACGGACAGCCCGTTGCGAAGCGGAATCTCGACAACCGGCGAGACCATGTCGCTCGACTGGTTGTTGGTGACCGTTATCTCGACCATCTGCTCCGTGCCGGAAGTCAGCGTGGTCGTGTCGATACGAACGTCGTGTGCCGCGTGGTCGTCGGCAGCTACCGTCCCGGCCATCGGGGTGGCGAAGCTGACAGCCAGCAGCACCGCAAGTGTCACTGTTGCTATCGAACGCGAACTCATGAATCATCCCCCTCCGATTCGTCGACGATCTCCTGCGTGCTCTCGATACCGACGATGATCGTGCCGGAGTCACCGTCGTCGGACACCGTCACCGTCACCGTGGTCGTTCCGTTCCCGGCTGCCCGGAGCGTCTGGAGTTCGGAGTCGGTCAGGGAGACCGTCACCCGCGGGGTCGTCTCGTTGACCGTGACCGTCTTCGTGACGGTGCCGTTCGCACCGTCGAGGGTGACGGTCATCGTCCCGCTGCTCTTGGCTCCGGTGAGCTGGTCGAGCGCCTCGATGGAGATGGCGGTCGCGCGGGGGTACCCCCACGAGCCATCCCGTTCGTAGACCGCCGTCAGGTAGTCGGTCCCGTTGACGATGGTCTGGTTGGTCGCCTGCATGCCGGTCTCGTCGAGAGCCAGCAGCGCGTACGCGGTCGTCACGCTGGTGTCGCCCGCTTCGTTCCAGTAGCTCGAGTCGTGGTACGGGTCCCACGAGCCGTCGCCGTTCTGGTTCGCGACCAGCCACTCGCGACCGTCGTCGATAGCAGCCTGGATCTCGCTGGCGTTGGCCTCCGCGTCCGCGGCAGCCCCCGCGTCGAGGGCGACCTGCAGCCCGTGGACGGCCAGCGCCGTCGAGCGCGCGTTCCCGTTGTTCCACGCACCGGACGTCTCGTTCTGCGCGTCGAGCAGGTAGTCCACGCCTTCACCCTGCAGTTCGGTGATGTTGGCGTGGGTACCGGCGTCCACGCGCTCGGTCTGTGCGGTCTTGTTCACCGCGACGATGGTGAACCCGGTCATCGCCTCCTCGTCCTCGATGTAGGAGTAGGCGCTGAACGAGCCGTCGGCGTTCTGGTCCTCGTCGTTCAGCCAGACGACCGCCTGGTCGAAGTCGACCCCATCGAGCGAGTCGTCGTTCTTCGGCCCGTATATCGGGTCGTTGGCGACCTCGGAGGTGCCGTACAGCGCGTAGACGCTGTAGAACGTGTCACCCTCGACGTCTTCGTTGCCCCACATGTTCCAGGACCCGTCGTCCTGCTGGGCACGGATGCCACTCTCGTTGAGTCGGGCGATGCCCTCGGCGATCGAGCCGTTGATTTCTTCCTGCTGGCTCTGGTCGATCTCCGAGTCCGGCCGGTCACGGTAGTACTGGTCGGTGTTGAGTGCACCGAGGAACGCCGAGGTGGTCTGCTCGACGCAGCCGTACGGGTACTGGACCAGGTACTCGAGTCCCTGCAGCGTCCGGCCGTTGGCACCGGCCTGGACGCTGATACTGACGTTGTGCGACTCGGTCACGCCGCTGTCGTGGACGTCGAAGGTCGCGGTCTCCTGCGCGCTATCGTGGACGATAGCCGTGGAGTTCGTCACCGTCCTGGTGACGACCGTCACGTTCGTCGACGCGGTCAGGCTCGCGGAATCGGACCCGTTGGTCTCGGTGACCGCGAAGTTCAGCGTCGTCGGCGTGGTGGTCGTGTTGACCGCCTCCAGGTCGTAGGTGACGACGTTCGGCTGGTTCGGGTCCGGCGTGATGACCGTCGAGACGCTGTCGTTCTGACTGTTCTGGAACGCGAGTCCCGAACCGTCGAGCGAGAGCGTCGCGTTCACCGGGGCGTCGTCGTTCGGCTGGAAGGCGAACGCGACGGTCGTTCCCTGTCCGACCTCGAGCTCCGAGGGCGTGTTCACGCGCTCGGCGGTCAGGTTGTACTCCTCGACGGTTATCGTCGTCGTGGAGACGTTCCCGGCCGGGAAGTCGGCGTCGTCGACCGCGGCGGTCACGGTGTAGGTACCGGCCTCCAGCGTGGGCGTGAGGCGGGTCAGGTTCTGTTCGGTCGTCGTGAGTGCCTCGACCGGTGCGGTCTGGGTCACCACGACCGTCCCGCTACTGTCCGTGACCGTGATGTTCACGCTCGTCGCCGTGCTGTTCGCGGTCCCGTTGTTCCCGACGTACGCGCGAATCGGGGTCTCGGAGGCGTTGGTCGCCGCCGTGGGACTGCTGACCGACGTCTCCAGGTCGGCGTAGGTGATGGTCAACTCGCCGGTGTCGACGTTGTCTTCGGTCCGTGCTTCGGAGACGTTGTCGTCGGGGTCTGCGTTCGCAGTGACGACGACGTCGCCGGTGATGCGGTTCTGCCGGACCCAGTCGGTGATGTTGACCGTCCGCTGAATCGAGCTGTTACCCGCGATGGTCGTGTCGATGGAGAGGTTGCCAGCCGCACTGGCGGTGGTTCCGCTCGCGTGCTGGCTACCCGTGTAATCGTAGGCGATCGTGAACGGAGCGGTGACCTGTTCGTTGCCGGTGTTGGTCACCGTGATGGTCGCCGTCACGTTCTCCGTGTACTGGGCATCGGTGACGGTGACCGTCGTCTCGAGGTTCGCACCGGCGACGACCGTGACCTGCTGGGTCGTCGTGTTCGTGTTCCCGGCCAGGTCGGTCGCCGTCATCGAGACCGTGTAGTCCCCGGTCGCGGGGAACGAGAGCGAGGTGGTGCTCGTGTTGGTCGTCTGCGTGGTGACCGTCCCGGTGTCGTTCGTGACCTCCCAGGCGTAGGAGTCGATGTCGCTGTTGTCCGTGCTGTTGCTCGCGTTGAACGCCACGGATTCGCCGACGACGACCGTCTCCGGCCCGGTCAGGGCGACGGTCGGTGCCGTCGTGTCGGTCACGGTGACCTGCGTCGTCGCCGAGGCGGTGTCGCCGTCGGTGCCGACCGCCGTGACCGTGATCGTGTTGTCACCGAGGGTATCGGCCACGATGGAGACCGTCGAACTCGTCGTGGTCCGGTCGACCGCCCCATCGCTGTCGAAGTCCCAGCGGTACTCCTGGACGGACTGGTTGGCTGTCGCGTCCAGGGTGAAGCTGTTCCCGGCTTCGACGGTGTCCGTCGACGACGTGAGGGAGGCGTCGATCGGCCCGTCGTCCGCCGACGAGTTGATCTCGAAGTAGACTTCGTCGGTGTAGAACCGGCCCTGTGAATCCGCGGTCCAGACCGTCACACTGACGTAGGAGTCATCGGCCGCGTACTCCGGAATCGTCAGGGTCGCGTCCGAGCCGGTACTGATGTCGGTCCCGAGCGACACGTCGACGTAGCTCTCGGAGCTGTTGTGTTCGATATCGGTGAACGCGATACCCGAGGCAGCCGACCCATTGGGCGTCGTGAAGTTGAGCGTCATCTGCTCGCCCGGCTTCACGACGGGATTGCCGTATTGGTCCTCGGACACGCCTTCGATCGCCAGCGTCCCCGGGAACTCGAACATGTTCACGTAGTAGAGACTCGCGTCTCTCGCGTTCTCGTTCTGAGAGAAGGGGACGACGGCACGGTACGGCTCCAGAGTACGGGGAACGTACACCGCCTCCGTGGCACTCCCGGTCTGGTTGGTGACCAGTTGCCCCGTGGCGTAGGACTCGAACCCGTTGCCGTCGTAGAGTGCGTTGTACTGGATCGGCAGGTTCTCGACACTACTGGTGCCGTCGATAGCAGTCACGTCAACGCCGAAGGTCGCCGTCGACCCGACCTGCGCACTGTAATCGAAGTCGAAGTTGAAGTCGTACTTCTGTATGTCGCCGTACAGGCTGTCGGTCGCAGTCGTGTTGTTGTGCGTGATGGCGACTTCGCCATCGATGTCGGCCTCACCGGCGATCCCTGCCGGAATCGGGACGTCGACGACTGCGGCACCGTTCTCGTCGGTCGTAACGGTCGTCGACAGCAGCGGTGCGCCGTCGTAGTCGAGCCGGACGAACACCGGCACCTGCTCGTTGGCGATGGCAGAGCCGTTCTCCGTGGCTTCGATGTCGAACGTCGCGTTCGACCCCGGTGCGACGTCGTAGTCCCGGGGCGATGCAGTGATCGTGACATCGGCGCTGCCACCACCGCCGCTACTACCGGGGTACGGGTCTTCGACGTCGATACTGTCCCGGATGGTGGTCCCGTTGACCGTGACATCGACGTCGTACCAGTCGGAACTGTTGATCTCGGATTCGACGAGGAAGAACCCGTTGCTCCCGGTGGTCGTGCTGATGTTCTCGACGGTCGTGGTGCTGTTGTATATCTCGACGGTGACCGGTTCGTTCTGCAAGAGCCCGTTCTGGTCCTTGAGATATCCGCCGTAGACGAACGTCTCGTTCTCGGCACCCCGGCCGAGTTCGTAAGTGGTGCGAAGGACGACCTGGTGTGCATCGAAGGTCTGGCTGGCACTCGACCCGGAATCGACCAGACTGGCGGTCACCTCGTACTGGCCCTGCTGCGAGGGCGTCACGGAGACGTTCACGAAGCCATCCGAATCCGTTCGGACCTGCCGTGTCTCGACGACGCTCCCAGTGGGGTCCGTGATGGTGACGTTGAGCTGAGTGTCAGCACTCCCGTTCCCACCGTTCCGAACGAGGAACGTCACGTCGGTCGTCTCGTTGGTCAGGACGTCCTCGTAGTCCCGTTCTGCAGCGGTGACTGCCGGACCGACGTCCGGGTTCACCGTCGCAGTTTCGGAGCTACCGTCGCGAGAGACGGTGACCGAGTACGTGCCGTTCTGGCTGTCGGCCGAGAGGTCGTAGTCGACCTGTGCTTTCCCGTCCGAATCGGTCGTCACCGAGTAGTTCGTCGTCGTCCCGTCGGGTCGCGTGACGGTGACGTTGATGTTCTCGTTGGCGACCGCCGTGGGTACGGGCGTCGTGTCGTTGTACGCACCCACGTAGATGGTCATCGTCTCGTCACTCGAAAACGACGACCCGGTCGGGACGACCGTCACCGCGACTTCGGGGTCGTCGCAACACGAGTCGTCGCTATCCATAAGCTGTGCTCCATCAGTATCGGACCCAGCTGTCGTCGCTGAGTAGACCGAACTGTTCTCATCGTCCACTGTGTCCCCACCCGTGGTGACGTTGTCACCTGGCGTGGCGGCAACCCCACCCGACAGGGCCCCAGCCACCACGGCCAGAAGCAGTAGTGACACAGTGAGTTTAATTACCCATTTCCCATCAGTCCGCATGGCCGACAGATTAAACCACTGTCACTTAAATGTTGCCCCATTGAACATATTGGCAAGATATACCTTCTTTTTTCAGAGATTATAAGTACTGGTTACGTAGCGGTAGGCACCGTGAACCCGCGCCAACAGGCCACCAACCGCGATTGTGTCACCATTGGTGATGTGCTAATCGAATAGTCAGAAACAGGAACAGTGTGCATCTCCAGCGCGACTCAGGAGCAGGTTCAATCGATACGGGAAGGACCTCAAACCTGTTCGACGGTCTCGATGACACGCAATATCAGTTCATCCTCCGATATCTTGCCATCCTGGAACTCCGTGAACCATTCACGCTCGGCATACCACCTGAGCTGGTCCGTCCCTTCCGGTCCGATGATCGTCGAATCGAGTCGTTGCGCTCGGAGTCCAGCGGCGATGGTATTGTAGAACTCGGCGGTGATGATACCGACCTCGGTCGTGACAGTCTCCCGGGAGCCAGGCTCGGCACTCACGTACGATAATTCGACGCGGTTCGTCGCATCGTCGTAGGTGAGCGACTCGACATCGATCTCTGCAGACCGGAGATTGGACCGGAATATCCGTACCGCGTCGGCTGTCGAGGCGGCAGTTGGTGCGCCCGTTTCCGTCTGCGTTCGTCCCTGCGCCGCTGTGGTGAGTGACGCCGTCGGTTCGTCGCGTGATTCTGTCGTCGATGATGTCGACGAGCCGTTCATGCACCCTGCCGTGGCGATGACCGCACCCACGGTGGCGCTCAACAGTGAGCGTCGTGAGACCCGGTCCACTCCCCCGAGAGAACCAGATTCCCGTAGTTGTTGTTGGCTCCTTGACCGGTCCATGGCTAGGTCGCTCGTGTGAGAGATGCATAAATCGCACGTTTCAGGCACATTATTTTCACCAGCAGGTGACCAGGCCGACGCACCTCTTCCATAGTGCTGACACCAGTTCGGCTCGCCCGACCCCGTCACCTCCGCACGAGTGCAGCCCGTTTCGACGCCTGCCCAAGACCATTCATGCCCAGTTAATTCACAGGTGGACGATAACCCCAGACTGTGAACGTCCCCCGCGCCCTCCTCGTCACTGCCCTCCTCGTCCTCGCCATCCCGGTCGCAGTGGTCGGGTCGGCAGGGCCGTCCCCTGCTGTCGAGCTCGACCGGTCTGAAGCGGCGACGGCCGACCCGGAGAACAGCACGCTCACTGCCAGCAACGTCACCATCCTCCGGACGTCACTCGAACGGGAATCGCTGGACTCCTACGCCGCGATACGGCGTGCCGAGGAGAACGGAACGCTCGTCACGGACAACATGGTGAGCGTCGACGACACCGTCGTAATCCGGTTCGAGGCACCCGGCCTCCGGTCGACCCTCGCAGGCTACGACGGGTCGAACCTCACGACCCGGTTCCACCGGTTCGTGAACGAGACCAACGCGACGTTCTACGCCAGCCACAGTAACCCGGTCCAGCGTCTCTACCGGGGCGAGAGCATCCCACAGGATACCGACCACATGTACGACAGAATCGTCGTGACCGACCCGGCAGCAACCGTGCTGGTTCCCGGACCCGAGAACGAGACGTACTACCAGGTCGTCGACCTCGAAACCGTCGACATCGACGAGGGAACTGATATCCGCAACAGTCACGGCATCGACTGTTCCGACCAGTGGGGCGTGACTCTCGCGTTCGAGGAGTCGAGCGGAGAGACCCCAGCCCAGTTCTTCAGAACGAACTGTCTCGCCGTACAGACCGTGTCATCGACAGTCACCCGAACCACCGCACAGTTGACGGTGCAGATGGCAGGGGTCTCCCCCGGCGAACGGTTCCGAGTGCGGTTGCTGGGGACGGGAACGAACGAGACCGGCCCGACCATCTGGCCCGCGACGGTCGTCCCGTGGCACGAGGCGATCACTTCCCAGGCGTCCGACGAGAGCCGGTACGTCGACCAGTATCGGCTGCCGGTCGACATCTCCCACATCGAGCCGAACACGACGGTCGTCGCGAAGGTACAGGTGGTCCAGCGGAACGGGACGCGGGTTCCCGTCCACGAGGAACGGTTCGTCGTTCCCGCAGTGACCACCACGACACGCTCCGAGACGACCACGACGGCGACGACCAGCACAGCATCGACGCCGACCACCACGACCGCCATCAACACCACGCCGACCCCTATCGGGCCGACCACCCCGTTTCCGGAGACGGCGAGCGCTTCCGACAACCCGCAGACCGACGAGGTTCCCGGCTTCACCCTCCTGGGCGCACTCGTCGCACTGACCTGTCTCGCCCTGCTCGGCCGCCGTCGCTGACCCCTCTCCGACCCATCCGGACCCCTTCGCTTCCGGTCGAGAACGACGGCCCGACCCACCGCGTGAACCTCTCACAGAGCCTGTCGAACGCGATGCGACACCCCTAACCGACTCGGCCCGATATCTACCAGCAATCGACTATGGCGCGCAAGGACCAATGGTACAACAGGGCGAAACAGCAGGGCTACCGGACACGAGCGTCCTTCAAGCTCAAGCAGCTCGACCAGCGAGAGGGCCTGTTCGGCCCCGGCAACACGGTGGTCGACCTGGGTGCGGCCCCCGGCGGCTGGATACAGGTCGCCGCCGAGGAGGTCGGCGAGGGTGGGAAGGTCATCGGCGTGGACTTCCAGCGTATCAAGGGCTTCGGCGACGAGTACGACGCCGAGATAGAGACCATCAAGGGCGACATGACCGAGGACGACACGAAAGAGCGCGTCAAGGAACTCGCCGGCGGCGAGGTCGACGTGGTCATCTCGGACATGGCACCGAACATGACCGGCGAGTACAACCTCGACCACGCCCGGTCGGTGTACCTCGCCCGGCAGGCGTTCGAGACCGCACTCGACGTGCTCGACACCGGCGGCGACTTCGCCGTGAAGGTGTTCCAGGGCCCCGACGTGGACGACCTCCGGAAGGACATGGAGAAGGAGTTCCAGTACGTCCGCACCACGACCCCGAAGGCCTCGCGTGACGAGTCCTCCGAGACGTACCTCATCGCCAAGCACCGCCTGACCGCGCCGGTCCGCGAGGGCGACGTGCTCTCCGTGACCATCGAGGACGTGGGCAGCGAGGGCGACGGTATCGCGAAGGTCGAGGGCTACACGCTGTTCGTCGAGGGCGTCGAGACGGGCGACGAGCTCGACATCGAGGTGACCGGGCTGAAGCCACGCTTCGGTTTCGCGAAGCCGGTCGACGAAGAGTAGGGAGATTCGAACGGAGTGAGAATCTCCAATCCAGAACGGGGAGCGAAGCGACCCGTGAGGAGTAGCTCACTCGCGGCGCGTGAGTTTGACCTCGCTCGCGCCGTAGTCCTCGAAGAACGCGCCCTCGCCGCCGACGCTGACCCGGCCGAACGGCGAGGAGAGGATGAGGCTGTTCTCCAGCGGGAACGAGGCCGTGATGGGGGTGACGATGCTCTGTCTGGCGTTGATGACCTGCCCCGAGAGCGTGCGCTGTTCGCCGGTCTCGGTCTCGATAGCTTCGACGGTCGCCGTGAGCGTCCGCCCCGCCCGGAGGTGCAGGGCCGCCGTACAGGCGGCGTGGCGGAGGCTCACGAACGTCCGCGGCAGTGGTTCCGGGTCGGCGGTGTACAGGTCCTCGGCGACGGGCCAGAAGTTCCCGAAGCACGCGCTGAACGCGAGGCCCTCGAAGAACTGGTCGGCGAGGAAGACGGTTCGCAGCCCCTTGTCGGTCGTGAGCGCGCCGGGGCCGGCGACCATCGACGCCTCGCCGTCGAAGGCGGCGATGTTCAGGCCGCCTTCGGCGGTGTCCCAGCGGCGGGCGACGCTCGTCATCTGCTCCAGCACCGCCGGTTCGAGTTGCTCGCCGCCGGCGAACAGCACCGCCACGAGCACGCCACGCTCGCGGGCGGCGACGAGTTCCGCTTCGAGCGCTTCGACGACGCCCGCCGACGTGAGCAAGATCACCTCACGGTCGGCCGCGTCGACGTGGTCTGCAAGTCTGTCGAGTGCCGCCTCGCGACCGTGCTCGACGGTGACCATCCCATCCATACCCCGGAAGGGGCGGGCAATCAGATAAAACGCGTGGGCCGAACGCTTTTACCGACCCCTCGCATCGAGGTGGGTAATGAAGTCGGAGACCATCGACGTGCTGGTGGTAGACCGACTGGAGTCCGCAGCCGAGACCGTCCGCCACATCGAGGACCAGACGGACGAGATGCGCCTCCGCCTCTCCAGCGACGTCTCCGACGCCAGGGGGGTCGTCGAGACCGGCGACATCGACTGCGTCGTGAGCAACTTCGAGATACCCCGCCCGGACGGCATCGAGTTCGTCGGGGCGTTCGAACTCCTCGAGACCGTCCGCGAGGTCGACGGCGACCTCCCGTTCGTCCTCTTCACCGACGTGGGGAACGAGGCCATCGCCGAGACCGCCATCGCCCGCGGGGTCACCGAGTACGTCCCTCGCACCGCCGCCGAACAGTCCTACCAGCGCCTCATCGGGCGCGTCGAGCGCGCTGTCGCCTTCCGGCGAGCCGACCGCCGCGCCGAGCGACAGGCGCGTATCAACGAGGTCATCCGGGACGTGAACCAGTCGCTCGTCCGGGCCGCCGACCGGAGCGAGATCGAGACGACGGTGTGCGACCAGCTCGCGGGCGACCGCGGCTACTCGTTCGCCTGGTGGGGCACCCCCGGCTCCGACACGCTGGAGACCGCAGCCGTGGTCTGTGACGGCGAGGAACGGGACGCGATGCCTGCCGACGCCACGCCGCTCCCGACCGCACTCGACGGCGAGGAGGTGGCCGTCGCGAGCGGCATCGCGGCCTGCGAGGACTGGGCCGAGATGACCGAGGAGACGCCGCAGGCGGTCGCCGCGGTCCCCATCGCCTACCAGGGCACGACCTACGGGGTGGTCGCACTCGGGTCGGTGGCCTCCGACGGCCTCGACGAGACCGAGCGCACCGTCCTCGCCGAGCTGGGCGACACCATCGCGTACGCCATCAACGCGACCGAGACGCGCGTCGCGCTGCGCCGGCAGAACGAGCGCCTCGACACGTTCGCGAGCATAGTCAGCCACGATTTGCGTAACCCGCTCGGGGTCGCCCAGGCATATCTCGGCGAACTCGATACGGACCACGAGGCGGTCGACGACGACGCCGTCGAGGCCATCGACGAGTCGCTGGACCGGATGGAGGAACTCGTCGCCGACGTGCTCCAGCTCGCCCGCGAGGGCCGCGACGCCTACGAGGCGGCCGTCGTCGACCTCGGCGTCGCCGTCGACCGTGCGTGGAGCAGCGTCGACACGCAGGACGCGACCCTCCGGGTCGGCGACGGCTGTGGCTACCTGCTCGCCGACGAGTCACGCCTCGCGCAGGTGCTCGAGAACCTCTTCCGAAATTCAGTTGAACACGGCGGGTCGGGCGTGACCGTGACCGTCGACCAGTGCCCCGACACCGAGGGATTCTACGTCGCCGACGACGGGTCGGGCATCGCCGAAGCCGACCGGGAGCAGGTGCTCGAATCCGGCTACTCCGGTTCCGACGGGACCGGCCTCGGTCTCGCCATCGTCTCGCAGGTCGCCGAGGGCCACGGCTGGTCGGTCGCCATCACGGAGAGCGAGTCGGGTGGCGCGCGCTTCGAGTTCACCGGCGTCGACCGTCCCTGAATTTCCGGGGAGGCGCTACGAATCGTCGTCCAGCCGGTCGTGACGTGCGTCTATCTCGTCGAGGATATCCAGATTCTTCCGGATCGACGACCGGATGGCGTCGCTCCGGTTCACGAACTTCCCGTCGTCGCCGACGTGGTCGTCCAGGTCGTCGAGGAGTTCCTGCGGAATCTCGACGCTTATCTTGGGCATACTCGGAGAATACCCACAGAAGGGTATAAGCGATATGCCTGCGACCTGTCCCCGACCGGTCACGACGGCGCGGCGCCACCACCCCCGACCGTTTTGTCGAGTCGGACCGACAGGTGGGCCATGACGAACGCGACGGCAGCCGCGCTGGCAGCCGGCGAGTCGGCGCTCGGTGCCTGGGTCGAGTCCGCGAGTCCCCGGCTGGCCGAGGCGCTCTCGACCACCCGGCTCGACTGGCTCGGCATCGACATGGAACACACACCGGTCGGACCCCGCGAGGTGGAATCGCTCGTCCGCGCCATCGAACCCGAGGCGACGCCCATCGTGCGACTCCCGTCCGTCGAGTACGCCGTGGCGAGGGGCTGCAAGCTCGCACTCGACGCCGGGGCTGGCGGGGTCATCGTCCCCCGCGTCGAGTCCGCGGCCGACGCCGAGGCGGCGGTCCGGGCCGCGACGTTCCCACCCGATGGCGACCGCGGCGTCGCCGGCAGCGTCCGGGCGAACGGGTTCGGCGAGGGGTTCGACGAGCACGTCGCGACGGCGGACGCCGAGACGCTGGTCGTCGTCCAGATAGAGACCGCAGCGGGCGTCGAGAACGCCGACGACATCGTCTCCGTGCCGGCTGTCGACGTGGCGTTCGTCGGCGAGAACGACCTGTCGGCGTCATACGGGACACCCGGCGAGAAGGGACGAGACGCGGTGCAAGACGGTGTCGAGACGGTGCGCCGAGCCGCCAGCGACGCCGGCATCCACGCCGGGGTCGCCGCCCGTGACCGTGCGGCGCGAGAGCGTCGGGCGGAACGGGGATTCCGGTTCTTCCTGCTCGGCGGCGACTGCTCGCTCGCGCGAGACGGGCTGGCCGCCAGACTCGGGGACTAGCGGCCCTCGAACTCCGGCTCCCGGTCCTCCCGGAACGCCGCGACCGCCTCCTCGTGGTCCCGCGTCTGCGAGCAGATGCGCTGGGCCCGGGTCGCGTGGTCGAACGCGGTCTCCAGGTCGACCTCGTGGCTCTCGTTGACGAGCCGTTTACTCTGTGCGAGCGCGATGGGGGGCTGTTCGGTGAGGGCCGCGGCGAACGATTCGGCGGCCTCCCGCAGGTCACCCGCGGGTTCGCACGACCGCGCCAGTCCCCACTCGACGAGCTCCTCGCCGGAGAGCTTCTTCCCGGTGAAGATGAGTTCTTTCGCGCGCTCCTCGCCGACCAGCCGGGGCAGGAGGTACGCCCCGCCGTCTCCCGGCACGAACCCCACGTCGATGAACGTCTCACCCATCGTCGCCTCGGTCGAGACCATCCGGAAGTCACACGCGAGCGCCGTGTCGCAGCCCGCGCCGAGGGCGTACCCGTTCACCGCGGCGACGACCGGGACCGACAGCGACCGGATCGTCCGAACGACGTCCTGGAACAGGCCGAGGCCGTGTTCGTAGTCCGCGAAGTCCATCTCCGGGGTCAGGGGCATATCGGTCAGGTCGACGCCGGCACAGAACGCCTCGCCGGCACCGGTCAGGACCACGGCGCGGACCGAGTCGTCATCGTCCAGCGATTCGAGTTCGGCCACGAGCCCGGTCAACAACGCCTCGTTGTAGGCGTTCATCGCGTCCGGTCGGTCGAGCCAGACCGTCGCGACGTGCTCGGTCGGCCGCTCGACCCGGACCACGTCAGTCATCGGCGGACTCCTCGCTGGCCTGCTCGGCCGGCTCCCCGGACCCGTTCCGGCCCGCCGGTCGGACCGTCATCGCGGCGTCGAGCGCCTCCACGTCGCTCCCGCTCGCGAGCACCGGGTTGAGGTCGAGTTCCGTGACGCGCGGGTTCGCCTCGACGAACCGCGAGACCGCCACGAGCAGGTCGACCAGCGCCGCGCGGTCGACCGGCTCCGCGCCGCGAGCCCCGTCGAGGAGTTCCTGGGCGTCGAGGTCGGCCAGCATCTCGCGGGCGTCGGCCTGTGTCAGGGGCAGGGCCCTGAACGCCACGTCCTCCAGTACCTCCACGAACACACCGCCGATGCCGACCATGGCCACGTGGCCGAACTGCTCGTCCTCGACGACGCCGACGACGAGCTCGACGCCGTCCTCGCGCATCGGGGAGACGAGCACGCCCTCGACGGTCGCGTCGGCGTCGTGGTCCCGTGCGGCCCCGACGAGGTCGCGGTAGGTGTCGCCCGGGTCGTCGGTCACGTCGAGGGCGACCCCGCCGACGTCGGACTTGTGGACGATGTCGGGCGAGACGACCTTCATCGCGACCGGCCCGTCGAACCGGTCGGCCGCCGCGGCCGCATCCTCGGCCCCGGTCGCCAGTTCGTAGGGCGAGAGCGGCACGTCGTGTTGCGAGACCACCTCGCGGGCCTCGTACTCCGAGAGGTCGCCACCGGTGTCGTCGACGGCCCCGGCGAGGGTCGCGTCGTCCGCGGCGTCGGGGGTGAGCCGGAAATCCGACTTCCGGTCGGCCCGCGCGCAGTGGTCGCCGTAGGTCGCGAGCGCGGCGATGGTCCGGGTGGCCACCTCCAGCGATTCCTGAACCGGGATGCCCCGCTCGCGCAGGACCGCGTGAGCGTCTGGCTCGGCGCTCTCGTAGGCGCTCTGGACCACGACGGGGATGTCCTGCTCGTCGACGAGGCCCGCGATGTCGTGGGCCGCGTCGAGTTCCGGTTCCGCGAGGGCATCCGAGAACCGGATGCCGTAGCCGCCGAACAACCCCGAGAGCAGCAGGGCGTCGACGTTCGGGTCGGCCGCGATGGCGGCGGCACAGTCGTAGAAGACGGTCGGGTCGTCGTCGGTGCCGCCGGCCACGTCGACCGGGTTGACGACGCTCGCCGCATCGGGCAGGACCTCCCGGAGTCGGTCCTGGGTCTCGGCGGTGAGGTCAGGCACCGAAAGCCCCTGTTCGGCGAGCGCGTCGGCGGCGAGGGTCGCGTGTCCACCCCCGTCCGCGAGGATGGCGACGTTCTCACCGTCGGCTGGTGGGAGCGACCCCAGCGCCCCGGCCGTCGGCAGCAGTTCGTCAGCGCGCTCGACGCTGATCACGCCGGCCTGCCCGAAGACGGCGTCCGCGACCGCGGCGTCGCCGGCCATCGAACCGGTGTGCGAGCTGGTCGACTGCTTGCCGACCTCCGAACGGCCGCCCTTCAGCGCGACGATGGGGGTGTCCGGGGTGACCTCGCGGGCGCGCTGGAGGAACGCCCGGCCGTCGCTCATCCCCTCGACGTACAGCGTGATGGCCGCTGTCTCGTCGTCTTCGGCGTAGAACGGCAGGTACTCGTCGAACCGGAGGTCGGACTCGTTGCCGACGCCGACGTAGTGGCTGAAGCCGAGTCCGGGGACGCCCATCGCCTCCATGAACAGCGCGATGGCGAGGTTCCCGCTCTGGCAGAGCAAGGCGACGTCACCGGCCGGAACGTTCTCCGCGCCGACGAGGTTCAGCCCCTCGTGGACATTTATCATCCCGGACGTGTTCGGCCCGATGAGCCGGATGTCGTGCTGGTTCGCGAGGTCGACGATGCGCCGTTCGAGTGCCTCGCCCTCGTCGCCGGTCTCGCCGAAGCCGACAGCGACGACGACCGCCCCGGCGAGGT
This sequence comes from Haloarchaeobius sp. HME9146, assembly GCF_025399835.1. Lineage (NCBI taxonomy): Archaea > Methanobacteriati > Methanobacteriota > Halobacteria > Halobacteriales > Halorubellaceae > Haloarchaeobius > Haloarchaeobius sp. HME9146. The sequence continues at coordinate 643,324 of NZ_JAODVR010000001.1, read as the reverse complement.
CGGTGTCGGCGCAGTCCTCCAGGACGCTCGGGACGACGGGTGCGGGCACCACGACGAGCGCGAGGTCCACCGGCTCGGGGATGTCGGAGACGCTGTCGTAGACGGTCCGCCCGCGGATCTCGTCCGCGCTGGGGTTGACGGGGTAGACGTCACCCTCGTAGCCGCCCGCTTCGAGGGTGGCGATGGCCTGGTGCCCGCGCTTTTGCGGGTCCGTCGAGGCACCGACGACCGCCACGGAGTCCGGGGCGAGGATGCGCTGGAGCTGGTCGTCGTGCACGTCACTCACCCCTGAACACCGGTTCTCGGTCCTCGGCGAACGCGTCGACGCCCTCCTGCCAGTCGTCCGTCTCCATACAGGCCAGCAGGGCGTCGGCCTCCGCGGTCAACAGGTGGTCGCGGTCGGGTTCCCGCCGGAACTGTTCTTTCGCGTGCTGCATCGGGATGGGGGCGTGGCTGGCGAGGGTCTCCGCGAGGTCGTCGACCGCCTCGTCGAGGGCCGCCGGTGGGACGACCTCGGTCGCGAGGCCCATCTCACCGGCCTCGGTCCCCTCGACGGTCGCCGCGGTCAGGACGAGTTCGCGGGCCTTCGCCCGCCCGACGCGCTCGGGGAGCGTGTACGTGACGCCGCCGCCGACGTAGGTACCGATGGACACCTCGGGGAATCGCATCTCGGCGTCCGTGGCCATCACGATGCAATCGGCACTCAGCGCCAGTTCCGCGCCCGCGCCGATGGCGTACCCCTGGACCTTCACGACCACGGGTGCAGGATGCGTCTGGACCGCCAGACAGGTCTCCTGTGCGGCCTCGACGTACGCTCGCTTCTCGGCCGGCGTGCGCTCGGCCTCGTCGTGTCCCTTCATATCGGCACCGACGCAGAAGGCGCGACCCTCGCCCTGCAGGACGACGACCCTGGCGTCGTCGGCCGCAGCGGCGTCGAGGCCGGCCCGGACGCCGTCGTACAGCGGTCTGGTGACGGCGTTCAGACTGTCGGGGCGCGACAGCGTGATACGAGCGACGTCCGCCGCATCGTCGTACTCGTAGTCGACGGGTGTGTTCTGCAGTGATTCGGAAGCAGACATTACTCGATTGTGTAATACACGAACAAGACACTAAAAGATAAGGAGAGTTGCGAATTTTTGGACTTCGTATAAGATATTATGTACTATATCTCCCCGAGTTTGGAGAAACTCCAAAATCGAGGGGCCGGCTACTCGCCCTCGGTCCCGGCGACGTACTCGGTGACGTTCCCCAGGTTCATCGCGACCGCGAGGACGACGCCGATGATGAGGACGATGAACGACGAGATGGCGTTCATCTTCGGAGCCGCGCCGAACTTTATCATCCCGAACATGGTCGTCGTCAGGACGTCCATCACGCCCTTGACGAAATGTGCGCGGATGAAGTCCTCGAACGACCGGATCCACGCGAACAGGAACCCGGCACCGATAGCCGGTGCGATGACCGGGAACGTCACGTCCCTGAACACCGTCAGGGGGTCCGCCCCGAGGTCACGGGCCGCCTCCTCGAGGGACTCGTCGAAGGTATACATCCGTGCCGTCACGATGAGCAGGACGAACGGGAAGCCGTACACCGAGTGGGTCAACACGAGCGTCAGGAACCCTGGCGAGATGCCCAGCAGCGTCTGGAAGTAGATGAGCAACGCGATGCCCAGGACGACCCCCGGGATGACCATCGGCAGGATGCCCAGCGTCCGGTACATCTCCTTGTACGGGAAGTCGTACCGGGCGAGACCGAAGCTCGCGAGCACGCCGAGGACGGTCGCGATGACCGCCGAGAACGTCGCGACCTGGACGCTCGTGAACAGCGAACTCATCAGTGCCTCGTCCGCGAACGTGGCCGCGTAGTGGTCGAGCGTGACCCCGCGGAACGGGAAGAACGTGCTCGAGTTCTCCATGAACGAGAGGATGACCATCACCCCGAGCGGAATCCACAGGAACACGAGCAACGCACCCGCGAGGACGCGGAAGCCGCCGCTCAACAGTCGCTCGCGCAGTTCGTGGCCGACCAGTTCGGACGACGTCTCGGTGCCGGTGTCGGTTCGTGTCTCGGTTGCCATCTCACACACCTCCGATGTCTTCGATGCTGACGTACCGGAACGCCACGGCGAACGCGACGACGATGGAGACGACGATGAACATCGACGCCGCACTGCCGTAGTCGATAGCGTACAGCGAGTTGATTCGTTCCTCGATGAGCTGGCCGATCATGAGCACCTTCCCCTGACCCAGGAAGCGCGGCGTGATGAACGCGCCCAGCGCGGGCACGAACACGAACAGGCTCCCGCTGATGATGCCGGGCAGGGTCAGCGGAACGATGATGTCCTTGACCACGGTTGCCCGGCTCGCGCCGAGGTCGCGTGCGGCCTCTATCAGGGTGAAGTCGATGCCGTCGAGGCTGGCGTACAGCGACAGCAGCATGTACGGGAAGTACGCGTGGACCAGCCCGACGATGATGGCGAGCTTCCCGAAGTTGAACAGTTCCACCGGGCCGTCGACGATGCCGACCGTCTGCAACGTCGCGTTTATCACCCCGTTCGGCCCGAACATCAGGAACCACGAGTACGCCCGGACGAGGTACATCGTGAAGAACGGCAACAGGACGAGGAAGATGACGATCTTGAACGTCCGTCCGTCGGCCTGTGCCAGGAAGTACGCGAGCGGGAACGCCAGCACCAGACACAGGATGGTCGTCACCAGCGCGATCTCGTACGACAGGATCAGCGACTTGTAGAACGACGACTCCCAGAACGGGCCCGAGCCGCTGAACAGCGTGGTGTAGTTTTGCAGCGTCGGTTCCCAGACGATCTGGTAGGCGTCGTTGACCTGCAGGAAGCTGACGGTCACCATGAACGTGATGGGGGCCAGCAGGAGCAACACCAGCCAGAGGCTGCTCGGGAGGAGCGCCAGCTGGAGCTGGCGGGTTCGCCCGCTGAACGCCGCCACCAGTCGCTTCCGCTTCGTCTGCTCGTTTGACATAAATATGTTCCTCGTTCGACCCTAGGCGGTCTTCACGTCCTCCCAGGCGGTCACCCACTTCTCCTCGTTCTCGACCGCCTTGAACGGGATGAACCCGTCGAGGCGGCCCGGGTCGACCTTGCCGAACATCTCGTTCTGTTCGCTGGAGAGGTGCTCCTGGGTGCTCGGGTTACAGCTGGGCGAGTAGCCCACCTTGGCCAGTTCGGCACCCGTCTTCGCGCCGATGTACTCGTTGACGACCTTCCAGGCCATCTCCTTGTTGTCAGACTTCGCGGAGACGCCCGCGCCCTCGAACCACGCGAGCGACCCCTCCTTCGGGACGTACAGTTCGGGCCAGTCGTCACCGTTGGCCCACATCTCGACGATCTCGTTACGACCCGAGAGGCCGATGGTGTGGTTGCCCTGGCGGAAGGACTTGATGTACGTCGGGTCCGCCGCGATGTACCCCTGGAGCAGGGACTTCTGCTCGATGAGCTTCTCTTTGACCTTCTCGATCTGCGAATCGGAGAGGCTCACCTTCGAGCCCTCGAACGCCTCCGTGTACCCGAGTGAGAGCGCCGCCGCGCTCATCGACTTGAAGTGGTTGTCGTACATGATGATGTCCCCCTTGTTCTCCTCGTTCCAGAGCTCGGAGTAGGACTTCTCGGGGTTCTCGATCTTGCGGGAGTCGTAGGAGACACCGTACCAGCCGAACCGGATGGGGACGCCGTAGATGTCTCCGTCGGCGGCGAACTGCGTGTTGGCGAACTCCTTGAACTTCCCGTACAGGTTGTCGAAGTTCGGCACGGCGTCCTTCTGGAGCGGTGCCAGCAGCCCCGCCTGCTGCAGTTTGGGGATGTAGTTGTTGTTCGGGATGACGACGTCGTACTGGGAGTCCTGTCCCGAGTTGAACGCCGAGAACATCTTCGCCGAGGACGTCCCGATGGTGTACTCCACCGTGATGTCGAGTTTGTCCTCGATCTGCTCTTTGAAGTCCTTGTACTCCTCCCAGGTGTAGATGTTGATGGTCGTCGTCCCACCACCGCCGGTCAGACCACCGAGGCACCCTGCGAGACCCAGCATCGACGCTGCGCTCGCCGCGCCTGCGCTTTTCAGGAACGTCCGCCGCCTGGTCGGTGTCGACTCCGTTTCACCCTCGTGCTGACCTTTGTTACCGCGTGGCATATGTTGGGGAACATTCTGGAGGCTATTAAAACTTCACCAGCCGAACCAGTTTATTTCAGCACTGGGACGGACAATACGCTCTGAAATCAGCTAAGTTTCCAAATTCCCCGAGATTTATTAGGGACGGGAGTAAACCGAGCGGTATGTCACCGCATGACGAACGTGCGCTCATCGAACTGGCCGACGTGCGAAAGGAGTTCGGGTCGGTCACCGCTGTCGATGGCATCGACCTCACCATCCGACAGGGTGAGTTCTTTTCGCTGGTCGGACCGTCCGGGTGTGGCAAGACGACGACCCTCCGGATGATAAGCGGCTTCGAAACACCGACCGACGGCAACCTCCGGCTCGACGGGATGGAGATGCGGAGCATCCCACCCGAGGACCGCGACACGAACCTCGTGTTCCAGCACCTCTCGCTGTTCCCGCACATGTCCGTCGGAAAGAACGTCACCTACGGCCTGCAGAAGGCCGGCGTCGACGAGGCCGAACGCAAACGAAAGGCCAGCGAGTACCTCGAACTCGTCGACCTCGGCGGCTTCGAGGAACGGGACCCCGGCGAACTCTCCGGCGGCCAGCAACAGCGTGTCGCGCTCGCGCGGGCGTTGATCAACGAACCCGCCGTCCTCTTGCTGGACGAACCGCTGTCCAGCCTGGACCGGAAGCTCCGAAAACAGATGCAGGTCGAACTGCGAAAGCTCCACGAGAAGACCCAGGGCGCGTTCTTCTACGTCACCCACGACCAGGAGGTCGCGATGACCCTCTCCGACCGGATGGCGGTGATGAACGAAGGGCAGATCGAGCAGGTCGGACGACCCGAAGAGATCTATCGCAACCCAGCCACGCCGTTCGTCGCAGACTTCATCGGCGATACGAACCTCTTCGACGCGCAGGCAGAGCAGAACGGTGACGGGACGGTCGTCTCGGTCGGTGGTGACGACGGCTTCGACTTCACCACGGACGAGTCCGTCGAGGGCGAGGTGACGGTCTCGGTCCGGCCGGAGGATATTTCTTTGACCACTCCTGAGGACAGCGCGTTCACAGGTGATATCGTCGAGCGATACTTCCAGGGCGACCAGACCAACTACGTGGTCGAACCGGCCTCGCCTGCCCTCTCGAACGTACAGGTGGTCATGCAAGGCCGTCAGACCCCCGTCGACCGTGGAGACACCGCCCACTTCGAACTCGTCGACGACGGACCGGTGGTGTTCGAGTGAACCGAGCGGGAAACAGACGCGACGCGACCAGTGACAGACGACATAATGGAGCTTGACGAAACCGATATCGAGATTCTGACCCAGCTCGACGAACACGGAGAGGTAGACGCGAACGAACTCGCCGAGGAACTCGGCGTGAGCACGTCCACCGTCTACTACCGTATCGAGACCTACCGCGAGAACGGTCTCTTCGACGGACGAGTCGCAGAACTCGACCCCCAGGTGCTCGGGTTCGAACTGACCGCAGTAACCCAGATACAGAGCGACTACGGCGATGCGTACGACGACGTCGGCGAGAAGCTCGCGGACATCTCGGGCGTCCAGCAGGTGCACCAGATGCTGGGTGAGGTGTCGTTCCTCGTCATCTCCCAGGTCAGGGGCCACGAGGAACTCCAGCAACTCATCGACCGCATCATCGACATGGACGGCGTCGTCGACTCCTCGACCAACGTCGTCCTCCGGACGGTCAAGCAGGAGTCGCGCCTCCTCGTCAACTACGACGACGAGGCACTCCAGGCGTTACTCGACTGACGGCCGTCAGCGAAAAGAGAACGAAATCGCGTTTACACTGATTCTGGCTCGGGTTCCTCGGGCTTCGAGCCACCGCCACCGCCACGGAGCCGCCACGGGAACGTCACCAGCCCGAGCAACACCAGCCCGATGCCGTACGCCAGCGAGATGGGGATGGCGAGGATGAGCATCGTCAGGACGCCCGAGGGCGTGAAGATCGCCGCCAGGGCGAAGATGCCGAGGATGATGGGCCGCCAGTACTCACGGAACGCCTCGTACCGGACGATGCGCCCGCGGTGGAACAACAGCATCGTGACCGGGATATCGATGAATATCCCGATGCCCGCCGTGGTGAAGAAGATGAGCCAGAAGAAGCTCTGCAGGCGGTAGGAGATGATGATGTCCGCCTGGATGGCGTCCGAGACCAGGTAGGAGATGATGGTCGGGGCCACGACGAAGAACCCGAGGACACTCCCGATGATGAAGCCGATGAACAGGGCGACGCCCCAGATGAGGAACGTGTTGTTGTTGCCGGACTTCACGAGACCGCGCTCTTTCATCGCGGGCCAGGCGTAGTACAGCAAGAGCGGGAGCGTCGTCACCGCCGCCAGCAGGGTACTCACCTTCACCTCGAAGATGAGCGCCTCGACGGGGTGGAGCGCGACGATGAGACCGACCTCGCTGGGGCCGCCCATCGCGTTGACGATCTGCTCGTAGGGGTGTGCACCGACGACCGCACCGGGGTTCGTCGGGCCGACGGTGGCTGCCTCGGGGACGCCGGGCATGACCGTCATGGCGTCCGTGAGGGGCTGGCCGGCGACGAAGAACTCCTCGAAGCCGACCGCGGCCGGGTCGCCCCGGATGGCGGGCGGCACGCGGGAGATGAAGTTCCGCTTGATCTCACCGAGCCCGCCGCCGTACAGCCAGCCGAACGAGCCGACCAGGACGACCATGAACAGCGCGATGAGACGGAAGAACTTCGAGGTCAGTGACTGCAGGATGAACGCGAGGTCGTAGTAGTACCCGCCGATGTCGTCTTCGGTTGTCTCCTCCTCGGTGAAGGGGTTGAGCACGCCGGCCGCGGTCCGGGACAGGACGTTGCTCTCTTCCTCGGCGTCCTCGGGAGCCACGTCGCCGCCCATCGAGGACGGGTCGGCCAGGGACTTCGGCTGGTCGCCGGCCTCGGCCGCCTCCTGCATCTCCTTTATCTCCTGGGCCTCGTCGAAGCGGTCCAGCAGCGCCTGTGCCTTCTCGGAGTCGTCCTCGTCCATCGCTTTTCGGGCGTGCTTGAGCGCCTTGTCCTCCGAGAGCTCCATGAAGGCCTCTATCGGGGCGGCCTGCACGCCGGCGGCGTCGAGGGTGTCGAGGTCGATGCTCGCCGGGTCACCGGTCCGACGGCCACCGCGTGGCACGGTCGGCTGGCGGAGCACGACGACTGTGTAGGCGACGAGGATGATCGTCCCGACGATGAGCCCGGCTTCGATGGCGACGAGAATCTGGCCCGCGGTACCGGTGAGCGGCGTCAGCCCCTCGATGGACAGCGGCCCGATGGGGACCCACTCCGGGAACTGCGAGATGACCTGCCGGTTTATCGTCTCCAGCCCGCCCGCGCCGACCGCGAAGAACGAGGCGACGGCGGTCAGGCCGACGATGCCGAGCAGCTGGTAGATGCGCGTCCGCAGCAGGTTGCTGCCACCCGAGGGCGAGTTCTCACCGGCCCGGTGGAGGTTGGTGACGACCTTCGAGAAGCCGAGACTCAGGACGTACAGCGAGACCAGCGGGAGCGCCCACATGATCTGCGTGAACGGGTCCGGCGGCGAGAACACCGCCCCGAAGACGAAGATGGCGACGAACGCGTAGCGCCACTTGTCGCGCCACTGCTCGTACGGGATTATCTCCGTGTACGAGAGCGCGGACATGGCGAGTGGGAGCTGGGCCGCCAGCCCGAACGAGAAGGTCAGCAGGACGATGAACTGCGTCCACATCGTGATGTCGTAGCTCGGTTTGATGGACGCGTTCACGGCGTTGGTCGCCAGGAACTGGAACATGAACGGGAAGAAGACCGCGTACGCGTAGATGACCCCGAGCGTGAAGAGGAAGACACCGAGCGAGATGAACCCGACTATCTGGAAGCGCGACAGTGGCACCTTCGGGCGGAAGCCGCGTTGTGCCAGCGAGTCGCGGGCGTAGTACAACAGCACAGGCAGCGCGAAGAGGATACCCACGACGAGACCGATCTTCACCTGTAACAGGATAACGTCGAAGGGTGTCCTCGCGATGACGTCGACCTGCTCGGCGACGTTCGCCGACATCCGCTGTTGGGTGTTCGCCCTGAGGAAGTCCCAGATGAACAGCCGCAACGCGTAGATGGTGCCGAGCAACCCGATCAGGAAGACGATGAATACCTTCTGGAGGTGCTTCTGCGCGGTGCGCAACAACACGCCGAGGCTCTCACGCCCCTGGTTGATGGTGCGCGCAGTGTCCTCTCCGACCACGGAGCTCATTGGATGCCGAGAGGTACCAACCTCGCGAACATCAATCTTCTTCTACGGGGACGCCCGGAGGGAACGAAACTACGCCGACGACGCCCCGGTAAGAAAAAGGTCTATAACGCGCGGGCCGACTACTCTCCCGTAGATGGCGGACGAGTCTGAAGAGTCCGGGCTATCCAAGGTCGACGACGAAGAGTCCCGACCGGAACCGCCCGAGACCGAGCCGGCGGAGCACGAACCGAGCGCGCCGCCCGCGGCCGACGACGCCGACGCGCCCGAGAAGGAGGGCCCGATCGGCGGGGAACCCGAGGTGCCGGACCAGTTCCAGCACGTCGACGACGCCCCCGACAGCGGTGACGCGGACGCGCCAGCCGACGGCACGGACCACCCGGTCGAGGACGACGCGCCGTACGGCGTCACCGACCCGACCGACGTGACCGAGAACCCGCCGCAGGCAGACGCAGACGGTGGCGAGGACGTGCCCGTCGGACACGCCACCGGTGCGGCCCGGCCGGCAGCTGAGTCGACCGTCGACGACGACTCGTTCACCGAACCCGACTTCGGCTACGACGAAACCGTAGACGACTTCGAACGCCCCCCGGACGACGAGGAGATGCCGCTGGCGGTCCACATCGAGGAGATGGTCAGCCGCCTCGGCATCGTCATCATCGCGGCGGCCGCCGCCACCGCGCTCTCCATCTTCGCCTCGGAGGCGATCATCACGACGATGTGGTTCGACCTCCTGCCCTCGGCGGGCGAGCTGACACGCCCACGCGTGTACTCACCCCTCGAATTCATCCTGACGAAGATCAAGGTCGCGAGCCTCTCCGGCATCGTGGTCGCGCTGCCGCTGTTCGTGTACGAATCCTACCTGTTCATGCGCCCCGGGCTCTACCCGAAAGAGCGCCGGTACTACCTCGCGTCCGTCCCGACGAGTCTCATCCTCGCGGTCGCCGGGATGGCCTTCGCGTACTTCCTCGTGCTGCCCGCGCTGTTCGAGTACTTCCTGTACTACACCGAGGGCTCCGCGGAGATCGCGTTCGCGCTTTCCGATACCTTCAACCTCATCATCACGCTGATGGCGTTCCAGGCCATCGTCTTCCAGATTCCGCTGTTCATCATGCTCGCCATCATGATGGGCGTGACGAGCCGGCGCTGGCTGGAGTCCAAGCGCATCCTCTTCTGGGGTGCGTTCGTCGCCATCGCGTTCGTGTTCGCGCCGGACCCGACGGGGATGGCCCCCATCATCATCGCGCTGTCGATGGTCGTGCTGTTCGAGGGGACGCTGTTGCTCCTGCGGTGGACCGACAGCTCCTCGCCGATTCCGACCGCCGAGGAGATGGGCGAGCGTCGCCCGTACATCTGGCTGCTCATCGGTATCTTCGGCTACGCCGCCAGCGCGGCCCCGGTGCCGGACGGCTACTACCAGCAGCTCCCGGCCGCCGTGACCGACAATCTGGCACTGCTCGGGCTCGGTAACGCCACGCCGTTCCTGCTCAGTGCGGCCGTCGTCTTCGTGTACGAACTCGTGGCGTACACGAACAAGAACTACTACGGCAGCGTGAAGCTCTGGCGCGCCCTGCGGAAGGGCCGGCCGGTCGTCTGGCTCACCGCCCTCCTGGCGGGCTACCTGGGCACGCAGAACTCGATACTGGGTCGGGTCATGACCGAGGTGGCGCTGCCCCAGACCGAGGCAATCGCGCTCACGGTCGGCCTCGTGGTGCTGTTCGAGGCGTCGCTGTTCATCGCCAAGCGGCGGGCGTAAGCCGGCCGCGGTTTTCGGTTCGCTAACCCGGTAGACACTTCTCGCGCCCGTCCCGAGTCGCCAGCATGAGTGCCGACGACGCGACGGTCGTCCTCGCCCGCCACGGTGAGACGGAGTGGAACCGCGAGCGACGAATCCAGGGCTGGGCACCCGCGCCCCTGAACGACGCGGGCCGCGAGCAGGCCCGCGTGCTCGGGGACCACCTCGCAGACAGCTACGACGTGGACCGGCTGGTCGCCTCTGACCTCCGGCGGACGAAGGAGACGGCGCGGCTGGTCAACCACGCACTCGGGGTGCCGGTCGAATTCGACCCGAGCTGGCGCGAGCGGAACTTCGGGGTGTACCAGGGCCTCGGCTACGAGGAGTTGTTCGAGGGCTACCCGGAGTTCGCGGTGCAGGAGACGGGGGTCGCTGCGTTCGAGACCGAACCCGAGGGTGGTGAGACGCTGCTGGAGTCACGAGAGCGCGTTCTCGCAGGCTGGCGGTCGGTCGTCGGCTCGCTCACGCCGGGCGAAACCGTGGCCGTCGTGACCCACGGCGGGCCGCTCTACGTCCTGCTCGGGTACCTGCAGGACCGGGACCTGGTCGAGGCCCTGACCGAGCACAGCCAGGGCAACTGCGCGGTCACCGAGGTCAGGGTCGACGGCGGGGAGCAAACAGTCCTCCGGGAAGGCGACACCGCGTACCGCTGAGGCACCTGGGGACCGAGAATCACGGGCTGACGAGGAGCGCGCCGTCTATCGCGACGCCGAAGACGATGGCGAGGGCTAACAGGAAGAGCCCGAGTCCCACGAGCCGGAGTATCGGCCCGTATCGTCGCCGGTTCATGCCTGATATAGGTCGGTTCGGGGTAAAAAGCGTCGTGGCGGGCGGGAACTTTTTGCTGGCCCCGCAAATAGAGACGGCCAATGGAGCTCTCGGCGATTCCCGGCGTGGGCGAGAAGACAGCCGACGCGCTGGCGCAACTCGACGACCCGGAGACGGCGCTGCAGACGGGTGACGTCGCGATACTCGCACAGGCACCGGGCATCTCGGAGGGACGCGCCGCCCGCATCGCCCGGGCGGCCATTCGGCAGGAACACGACGACCCCGGCGGGTTCCTCGCGACGACCCGCGCCCGCGAGGTGTACGAGGCGATGCTCGACCGGCTGCGCGAGCGGACCGTCACCGACTACGCGGCCAAGCGCGTGGCGACCTTCTACCCGAGCGCCGCCGCGTCCCGCATCGAGGAGGTGCAAGCGTTCACCGAGGAGGCGATGGCGCGCGACCCCGACGAGGCCGTGCTCGACGCGCTCGCCGGGGTGAAGCCGCTGGACCCACCGCGGGACGTGACGGTCCGGGACCGCTGTCTGGCGACGACCGACGCCGAGACCTACTCGAAGGCCAGGGACGAGATTCCCGAACTGCCCGTCGAGGTGGTCGAGGACGCCCGCGGGCTGGCCGAACTCGCGCGGGCCTACTCGACGGTCATCGCGCTCGACGAGACCTTCGCCGGCATCGACGTGGAGGGCGACGTGCGGGTCGAACCGGATGCGCTGGAGAACCCGAGCGAGATCGTCCCCGAGCGCGTGCTGGCCTTCTTCGCCACGAACCGCGACCGGCTCCGGGCCGCCGTCGCCGTCACCCGCGAATCGAGCCTGGAGCCGGCCGCCGACCTCGAGACGCTCGAGTCCGCGCTGGACCGACTCGACGACGCGGGTGGCATCACGGGCGACGCGGAGGTCGACCGACTCGCCACCGCCATCGACGACCTGGATTCGGCCGTGAGCATGTCCGAGAACGTCGCCAACGACCGGTTGCGCGAGGCCATCCAGGAGAAGGACGTGACCATCGAGGGCGCGGACCTGCTCTCGCTGGTCGAGCGTGGTGCCGGCGTGGACTCGTTGCTGTCGCGCGAACTCGCCGACGAGTACGCCGCCGCGGTCGACGCGGCCCGCGACCACCTCGTGGATGCCCTCTCGCTCGACGCGGGCGAGGCCGAGGTCGCCCGGCGTGCCTTCGGCGACGAGCCGACGTACCCCGTCGAACACGAGGAACAGGCCATCTCGCGGCTGCGTGAGGACCTGAAGGCGGCGAAGGAGCGCCGCGAGACCCGGCTGAAGCGCGAACTCGCGGCCGACCTCGCCGACCAGCGGCCGGACGCCGAGGCCCTGGTCAGGAACGCGCTGGAACTCGACGTGGAGCTCGCGATCGCGCGGTTCGCCCGCGACTTCGACTGCACGATGCCCGCGTTCGGCGGCGACGGCTTCGCCATCGACGCCGGGCGGTCGCCCCTGCTCGACGTCCCCATCGACGCGGTCGACCCGGTCGACTACGACGTGGCCGGCGTCGCGCTCCTCTCGGGCGTGAACTCCGGTGGGAAGACTTCGACGCTCGACCTCGTCGCCGCGGTCGTCGTCCTCGCGCACATGGGCCTGCCCGTTCCGGCCGACGAGGTCCGCCTGCAGCGTTTCGCCGACCTGCACTACCACGCGAAGACCCAGGGCACCCTCGACGCCGGGGCGTTCGAATCGACGGTTCGGGAGTTCGCCGGGCTGGCCGAGGGCGGCGCGGACTCGCTCGTGCTGGTGGACGAACTCGAATCCATCACCGAGCCGGGTGCCTCGGCGAAGATCATCGCGGGCATCCTCGAAGCCCTGCACGAGAACGGGTCGACCGCGGTGTTCGTCTCCCACCTCGCCGGGGAGATACGGGAGATGGCCGACTTCGCGGTGACCATCGACGGCATCGAGGCGGTCGGGCTGGAGGACGGCGAACTCGTCGTGAACCGCTCGCCCGTCAAGGACCACCTCGCGCGTTCGACCCCGGAACTCATCGTCGAGAAGCTCGCGGGCGAGGCCGAGACCGACTTCTACGACCGGTTACTGGAGAAGTTCTGAGCGGGCGAATCTCAGGGTTTCCGGCACTAATCACGCGTTACTTTTCCCACCCCACCGGTTACTCGCCCTGTTTGAGGTGATTCCCATGCCATACGAGTTCCGCTGCCAGAAACACGGCTGCCCGTTCGTCGTCCGGCGAACAGACGACGAGGAGATTCTCGCCATCGCGACCCAGCACACGGCCGAGGCGCACGGGATGGCCATCGACCGCGGCGTCGTCGAGGACGCGCTGGACGTGCTCTGACACCGCGGCTCTCGACCGAGTGCCGGTTCAGTCAGGGGCCAGCCACCGGCCCGGTGCTGTCGTCGAACCGGACGGTATCTCGACGGTGACCTTCCTCGCTAGCGGGACAATCGGTTATACCGCGCAGCACGTCAACACGCGACATGGTACAAGAGTTCAGCTGCAGCGTCGAGGACTGTCATTTCACCATCCATTCGGACAACGACGACGAGATCGTCTCGATGGTCCGCAAGCACGCCCAGGACGTCCACGGCATGAGCATGAACGCCGGGCAGATCAAGAGCAACATCAAGAAACTGCAGGCCTGACCCGACCGCAGATTCCGCCGACGGGAACTCGTTTTTTCGAGACACGAACGCGTCTGACTGACGTCTGCCGAAGACCTAAGTAGTCTGCGAGGCTGGGTGAAAGTAATGGCTGGGGACCCTCCGGACGAGGGGATGTTGTCGTGGGACGAATCCGTCTTCCGCAACGAACGCGTCTTCGAGATCGACTACGTCCCCGAGACGTTCGAACACCGCGAGAGCCAGATGCAGAGCTTACAGTACGTCCTGCGTCCGGCCGTCCGCGGCTCGCGGCCGCTCAACGCCGTCGTCCGCGGCCCACCCGGCACCGGCAAGACGACCGGCGTCCAGAAGCTCTTCTCCGAGCTCCAGGCCGAGACCAGCGACGTGCGCACGGTGCGCGTGAACTGCCAGATGAACGCGACCCGCTATTCCGTGTTCTCGCGGCTGTTCGAGGGGATGTTCGACTACGAACCCCCGGCGTCGGGCATCTCGTTCAAGAAGCTGTTCGGCCAGGTCACCGAGAAGCTGGTCGAACAGGAGGAGGTCCTCGTCGTCGCGCTCGACGACGTGAACTACCTGTTCTACGAGGGCGAGGCCTCCGACACGCTCTACTCGCTGTTGCGCGCCCACGAGGAGCACTCGGGAGCCCGCATCGGCGTCGTCGTCGTCTCCTCGGACCCGAACCTCGACGTGATGGACGAACTCGACACCCGCGTCCAGTCGGTGTTCCGCCCCGAGGACATCTACTTCCCGCCGTACGACCAGCACGAGATCGTCGACATCCTGCGCGAACGCATCGAGCGCGGCTTCCAGGAGGGCGTCGTCTCGACGATGGTCCTCGACGACGTGGCCGCGAAGACCGCAGAGAGCGGTGACCTGCGGGTCGGCATCGACCTGCTCCGGCGCGCCGGCCTGAACGCCGAGATGCGCGCCTCGAAGACCGTCGAACTCGAGGACGTCGAGAAGGCCTACGAGAAGTCGAAGTTCGTCCACCTCTCGCGCTCGCTCGACGGACTGAGCGACTCCGAGCGAACCCTCGTCGAGGTCATCGCCGAGCTGGAGGGCGAACAGGCCGGGACCGTCTACGAGACGTTCCACGAGCGCTCCGGGCTGGGCTACACCCGGTACTCGGAGATCGTCAACAAGCTCGACGACCTCGGCATCATCGACACCGCCTACGCCGACGTGGAAGGCCGCGGGCGCTCGCGCGAACTCAACCTCGCCTACGACGCCGACGCCGTCCTCGACCGGCTCTGAGGCGGGCGATTCTCACCGGTCACTGCTTCCGGATTCCCCAGCAGCCTGGGGGCTGCTTCGCCTTTTCGCTGATGCACACGTAATTTCGGTATGGATACTGTCCGGACACGTCGCCAGGTGGGTGCGACCATCGCCGGGGCCGGCCTCGCCGTCGCGGGCGTCATGGCCTCCGCGCTGGCGACCATTCCCGTCGTCGTCTTCCTCGCCCTCGACGCTGACGACCTGACCCTGCCGATCTACGCGCTCCTGTTCGTCGTGGGGTACATCGGGCTGACGCTGGTCGGCGTCGCCTACCTGACCCTCACGGGCCGGGGCTGGCGCTTCCTCGACCTGAAACCGCTCGACCGCGAGAGCCTCAAGGCCGTCGTCGGGTTCACCGTCCTCGCGGTGTCCTTCGTCGTCGTCGTCGGCATCCTCACCACCGTCACCAGCCTGGAGACCAGCGAGAACGTCAACCTCGCACCCGGGCTCGCGGGGAACACGGACTACCTGCTCCTGCTCGTCCTCGTCGCCCTGCTGGTCAACGGCCCCGCCGAGGAGTTCCTCTTTCGCAACGTCATCCAGAAATCGCTGTATCGTGTGTTCTCCCGGCGCGCCGCCATCGTCGTCACGAGTCTCATCTTCGCGCTGGTCCACATCCCCGCGTTCTGGACGACGAACTACGGCGCGCTGGCGACCTCGCTCTCGGTCATCTTCGTCGGCTCGCTGGTGTTCGGGACCGCCTACGCCAAGACCGAGAGCCTGACCGTCGTGGCGCTGGTGCACGGGCTGTTCAACGCGGTCCAGATATTCATGCTGTACCTGGTGTTGACGTTCGGGTGAGTGAGCGTTCGGGTGAGTGAGTGGCCGTGTTCGGTTTCCTTCTTGGTGGCTACGGCAAGTGACCATCGCCGGCAGAACGAGTGACGGGCGGGTCGTCCTTGCGGGGGAGATGACGGGCGAGCAGGTCACTCGCGCCGATGGCACTGGAGACCGTCCCGCACAGCACCGCAGCCACAGCCTCCCCAGCCGACTGCGCGCTTCCTTCCGCTTCGCTCCAGTCCAGTGCTCATCCCTCGCGCGGCTGTGACTCGCGGCCGTCGGCACGCGAGCCAGCGCACGCCGGAGTGAAAATCGAAAGGTCGAGGGGAGACGCGCTGATTCAGAACTCCTCGACGTGCGGGCGCAGATCCAGTTCCAGCGTCCACGCCGACCGGTCCTGTTCGACGAGGTGCCAGTAGCTCTCCGCGATGGCGTCGGGGTCGAGGTACTCGCCCGGGTGCTCGACCTCGCGCTCGGGGTGCAGGATACCGCCGTCGATGACGACGTGGGCGACGTGGACGCCTTCGGGGACGAGTTCGCGGGCCATCGACTCCGCGAGGCCGCGGGCCCCGAACTTGGCCGCGGAGAAGGCGACCGACCCCTTCCGGCCGCGAATCGAGGTGGTCGCGCCGGTGAAGATGACGGTGCCGCCGTCGCCCTGTCGCATGTCCGCGACGGCCTCCTTCGAGCAGTGGAGCGCGGCCGTCACGCCCACGTCGAGGGCCTGCTGGAACTCGTCGTGCGAGACCTCGGAGAGGCCCTTCCAGGGCGCGGCGCTGGCGTGGTTGACGAGGACGTCGACCGGGCCGAACTCGTCTCTGACGGCCGCGAAGCCCTCGCGAATCTGGTCGGGGTCGGTGAGGTCGGTGGGGACGGCGAGCGCTTCGCCGGGCGTCTCCTCGCGGAGGTCGGCCGCGAGGTCCTCGATGTACTCCTCGGAGCGGGCGAATAGCCCGACCGAGCAGCCCTCGTTTGCGAACTTCCGGGCGAGCGATGCGCCGAGGCCGGGGCCGACGCCGGCGATGACGGCAGTGCGTGGCATGTGGTAGCACTGGTTGGTCGCGCGGTGGGTTAGGTATGGGTGAAGCGGTCGGCGTTGCTGGTGCGTAGGTCGACGGCGAGACCGCATGCGCTCGATTGAAAGAGTGAAGCAGGATGTTCTCGGTATCCTACGTCGAAAACGTCCTGCTTCACTCGACCGTGGGTCACACGCACGCAAAAGGGCGTCGTCCCGCCCGGGACCGGCTATCTCACTCGTACCGCAGCGCGTCGATGGGGTCGGTCCGGGCGGCACTCCACGCCGGGTAGAGTCCAGCAAGGACCCCGACCAGAATCCCGACCCCGACCGCGATGCCGAACCACTCGACGGGGTACGTGAGCGGGATGTCGATGTACTGCGCGCCGAGGTACCCCGCGGCGAGGCCGAGCAGGGTCCCCAGTATCGACCCGATGATGCCGATAACCACCGCCTCGGTGATGAACAGGGCGATGATGTCGCGCTTCTGCGCACCGACGGCCTTCATGATGCCTATCTCGCGGGTTCGCTCGGTGACGGAGACGAGCATGATGTTGGCGATGCCGATACTCCCCACGAGCAGCGAGAGTGCGGCGATACCGATGACGAACGCCTGGAGCTGGCCCAAGATGGCTTCGAGCTGACCGAGCAGTTCCGTGCTGGTCTGGAGCTGGTAGGTGAGCTCGTCACCCGCCAACTCCTCGGCGTCGGACTGGTCACTGTCGAGGTAGCCGCGGGCCTGCTCCTTGGCTGTCTCGACCTGGCCGACGCCCGTGGCCTCGACGACGACAGCCGAGAACCGCGGCGTCTCGACCGCCTGCGAGACGAGTTCGGTGTAGTACGGGTTGATGGGGACGTACACCCGCGGCGACGGGTTGAAGCCCTCGAACGGCGAGCGCGAGTCGGAGGTCTTCGTGATGCCGACGACGGTCGCCTCTATCTGCTGGCCGCCGAGGAGGGTCACGGTGATGTTGTCCCCGACGGTGACGTTCTCCTCGAACGCGCCAGCCATCGCGGGGTTGAGGACGGCCTCGCGGGCACCCATCTCGAAGCGTCTGCCCTCGGCTATCTCGTCCTCGTCGACGTACTCTTTTCCGGTCGCGACCACCCCGTCCTGTCGGGGGATGCGTTGCCCGTCGTGGTTCACGGTCTGGGCCGGCAAGGGCGTGTAGCCGTAGGCCGCAGAGACCGCCTCTAGCTTCTCCAGTTCGGCGGTGTCACGCTCGGTGAACACCGGTTGGGCCCCCGAAAGTGGGCCCTGGTTGGAGCTGTTCTCCGGGGCCGCCCAGGCGTACACGTTGCGCTGGTCGTCGGGGCTGACCTCGCCGATGATACCGGCCTGCAGGGACGCCCCGAGCGTGACGAAGGTGATGACGGCGGCGACACCGATGACGACCCCGAGCGTGGTCAGGGTCGACCGGAGCTTGTGCGAGCGGATGGCCCGCCACGACATCCGGAAGCCAGTGAGGGGATTCACTGCTCGACCTCGGCCAGCTCCTCGACGGACTCTATCTTCCCGTCGACGATGTTGACGACACGCTCGGCGTGCTCAGCGATGTTGCGCTCGTGCGTCACCATCATGACCGTGTTCCCCTCGGCGTGGAGCTCCTCGAACAGGCTCATGATCTGCTCGCCGGTCGTGGTGTCGAGGTTGCCGGTCGGCTCGTCGGCGAGGATGATGGCCGGGTCCGACACCAGTGCCCGGGCGATGGCGACGCGCTGGCGCTGGCCCCCGGAGAGTTCGTTCGGGACGTGGTCGAGGCGGTCGCCCAGCCCGACCCGTTCGAGGATGTCGGCAGCCTGCTCGCGGCGTTCGTCACCGCCGATACCGCGGAAGACGAGCGGGAGGGCGACGTTCTCGACGGCGGTCATCCGGGGCATGAGGTTGAACGTCTGGAAGACGAAGCCGACCTCCTCCCCCCGGATGCGGGTGCGTTCGCGGTCCCCCATCGCGGTGACCTCCTCCCCGTTGACGAACACCTCACCCTCGGTCGGGGTGTCGAGGCAGCCGATGACGTTCATCAGTGTGGACTTCCCCGACCCGCTGGGACCCATGACGGCGGTGTAGGACCCTCGCGGGATGTCGAGTGACACCCCGTCGAGGGCGTGGACGGGCTCTCCGACCTGGTAGGTCTTCCGCACGTCTGTGAGACGGACGGCTGGCCCATCGGTGGCGGCAGAATGCATACTTGTAGGGACACAGGGAACTGAGAAAAACACTTCGCAGGCGGGTATCGTCTCCGTATGTCTCCGGTTGTCAGCGCTCGCGACGACGAAACTGATTACTCGATTCGGGGTGCATCCGGCTACATGAAGAACACGAGCGGCACCACCGAACAGAAGCGCCGCGCCGGCGAGAGTGCGGCCGACCTCGTCGCGGACGGGATGGTCGTCGGCCTCGGGACCGGCTCGACGGCGGCCCACGCCATCGCGGCGCTCGGGCAGGCGGTCGACAGCGGCCTCGACATCCGGGGTATCCCGACCTCCTTCCAGTCGCGCCAGCTCGCACTGGAGCACGGGATTCCCCTGACCACGCTCGATGCGGTCGACGCCGTCGACATCGCCATCGATGGAGCCGACCAGGTCGCGGGGTTCACGCTGGTCAAGGGCGGCGGGGCGGCCCACGCTCGCGAGAAGATCGTCGACGCGGCCGCGGACCGCTTCGTCGTCGTCGCGGACCCCTCGAAGCTCGCCGACGAGCTGGACTACCCGGTTCCCGTCGAGGTGCTCCCGGACGCACGCCCGACCGTCGCCGACAGCATCACCGACCTCGGCGGCGACCCGACGCTCCGGGCGGCCGAACGCAAGGACGGCCCGGTCGTCACCGACAACGGGAACCTCGTCTTCGACTGTGACTTCGGAGCGGTCACCGACCCCGCCACGCTCGCGAGCGACCTGTCGGCACTCCCCGGCGTGGTCGAACACGGCCTCTTCGTCGACCTGGCCGACGAGGTACACGTCGGACTCGACGACGGTGTCGAACGACGGACACGGTAGCGAACGGCGCTGTCGCTCCCTGTCCTGAGAGAATGGTTAGAAGTGAAAGCGACCGAGTTTACAGGTCGCGCGGCTGGACCGTCTTCCGGTCGTTCGCCTCGGCGCGTCGGGCTGCGTCCTCGAGGAGCTCAGCGACTTCCTCGTCGAGTGCGTCGTAGAAGTCCGATGCGACGTTCTTGTCCTTGAGCGCTTCCTTCACGGCTGCCTTGACGATGAGGTCTGCCATACGAGCGGTGCTACCCACGCCCCCTTTATAATACTTGCTGTATGTTGCGGTGATAGGCCCTGAGACCGGTGTGTAGCGGGGGTGACCGTCGTGTTGGTTCCAGCGACGTTTCACCCGAAAATCGCTAGACAGCGGGGCTTTCCCGCCCGTTTCGCTGGTCGGCGTGACTCACCACCAGCGCTGGCGGATGGTGTCTCGTGGAGCCATCTGCCTCTCGCCCGCGGGTTCTGGACGGCGTTCGACCGGTCGCGCGCGCCCCACAGCGGCTCACGCGCACCTGTCAGCGCATCTGATTTTCGGGGCACTCGCCCCTCACCGGGCAATTCCGTCGGTTTTCCGATAGAGGAACAACTGTTCGGGTTTCGCAAAAGAGAGACGGTTGTGGCACCAGGGAAAGCAGAAAGAGGAAAAAATTGCTTTCTCTGTCCCGAATTTGGGTGAGAATCTGGAACAGGTATATGGTGATGTGTTGCCAACCACCGACTACCGGCCGCGACCGCCGGAGACAACCATGCCAACGTGTGATAATTGCGGTGCGCACGTCTCTGAACAGTTCGCCCGCGTCTTCGCCGACGAACACGGACGGATACTCGCCTGTGTGAGCTGCTCGGCGAACGCAGGAATCGCGGAAGAAGCACGGCGACGCGCGCGAACAACGTGATGAGGACGTGACGACGCGACGAAGCCGCACCTCAACTACCACGCGAAGCCTTTCTGTACTCGCCGACCCACGTCTCGCCCAGTGAGTGACCACTACGTCTACGTCCTGGAGTGTGCCGACGGGACGCTGTACACCGGCTACACCACGGACGTCGAGCGACGCGTGGCGGAACACGACGCGGGCGAGGGCGCGAAGTACACCCGTGGCCGGACGCCGGTCGAACTCCGCTACGAGGAGTCGTTCGAGTCGAAGTCGGCCGCGATGTCCCGCGAGTACGAGATAAAACAGCTCTCGCGCCGGCAGAAGGAGGCGCTCATTCGAGGAGACTCGCGATAGAGTCGACGATGGGCGCTTCGAGGCCCGTCTCACGGAAACTCGGTGCCGGGTTCACGTCGACCGCGTAGGGCTCCCCCTCGACGTGGATGATATCGACGCCGACGCCGTGGGCTCCCGTCCGGGCCGCCAGCGTCTCGAGCTTGGCCGCGAGTTCGGGGTCGGGCTCCAGGTGGCCGAGGATTCGCTTTTCACCTTCGAGCTTCGACGACGCTTCGAGCACGCGGACGTGATACTGCTCGCCGTCGTCGACGCAGTAGTACTTGTGGTCGATGGGTGCCGCCGGCAGCAGGGGCTGGTAGAAGTCACCTTCCTCGTTCACCACCGGCGTCCCCTCCCAGCTCCGCAGGGTCTTCGCGACGTACTCGCCCTCGGGTGGCGTGAACGAGACCGGCGGTGTCCGGAACCCGACGGCGTCGAGCGCGTGCAGGCCGACGAGCCGGAGGCCGAAGACGCAGTAGGCGACGAAGTCGTTCCAGGCGGGGATGCCGCGGTCGGCGGCCCGCCGGAGCGTGGTGAACGTCGCCGGTCGGGTCTTCTTCGACACCACGGCGTCCAGCTCGGCCACCGTCGCTCCGTCGAGGGGAATCTCGGGGTCGTAGAAGGTGACGCCCACCCCGCGGTCGCGCAGGCTGTCCGCGACCGCCGCGAACACCGTGTGGTCGGGGGCACAGAGGACTCCCACCCGTTGCTGGTCGGTCATATCGGACGCTACGGCCGCACGCGACAAAAGGAGGGCAGGTCGTCGCGGCCGGCGGCTCAGTCGTCGGCCGTGGCCGGCTCCTCGCAGGTCGTCTCGAACCGCCGGGCAGCCGCGACGACGGCGGCCCCCAGCGACGCGACGCGCTCGGCGATGTCCTCGTCGGTGAAGGCCCGCCCGCCCGGTGCGTCGGGGGCCGACTCGAACTTGTCGTAGGCCGACCGGATGCCGACCTGCTCGGGTACCACGTGCCCGTGGACCCCGCGGACCGTGCTCCGCATGTGCTCCAGCGTCGGCCCGTAGGAGCCGCCACCGGCGGTCGCCAGCAGGCCGACCACGGTGTCCTCGTAGTCGTCGAAGCTGCAGTAGTCGTGGAAGTTCTTCAGCGCACCCGAGTACGAGCCGTGGTAGACCGGCGAGCCGAGGATGACGGCGTCCGCCTCCCGGACCTGCCGGACGTACTCGCCTGCACCCTGGTCGTCCTCGTCCGGGTCGAACATCGGCAGGGCGGCCTCCCGCAGGTCGAGGAGGGCGGTCTCGGCGCCCGCGGTCTCGGCCGCGTCGAGCGCGTGCAACAGGGCGGTTCTCGTGTAACTCGTCTCGCGGAGACTCCCGCTGACCGCGAGGACCGTCGGCGTGCCACTCATCGTCGGTTCTCAGCCCTGGGTGCGTAAAAATTCGTCAGTTTAGGCGATGATACGTTCGTCTGCCCAACAGAACTGGGGACGGCCCGGTCAGGTCGCGACGTGGACCGTCGGTTTCGCCGGGTGCGCCCCGGTCAGGAGGTTGAACACGGGCGAGCGCTTCGGGAACGTCTTGATGCGCTCGATGTCGGCCTCGCTGAGGTCGGTCCCGGTCACCTGGACCTCGATGTCGAGGTCGCCGAGCATCTCGCTGGCCCGGTCCTCGTCGTGGATACCGAGCAGGACCCGGGGGTCGAACGGGACGGAGACGCTGGTCGTCACGTCCTCGACGGCGATGCCCTCGCGCATGGCGTTGAGCTGGACGGTCCCGTTGATGCAGGCGGTGAGGCCCGCGAGCGCGAGTTCGACGGCCTCGCAACGGTCCGTGGGGTCGGTGTAGCCCATCGCGTCTTCCATCTCGGCCGGCAGGCCGACCTCGATGGTGTGCTCGCGGTCTGCGCCCTTGGTCTCGTCACCCATGACGAACTCGCCGATGGTCGCCTCGGTGTGGACCGCCACGTCCTCGGTCGTGCCCGTCGCGCTGAACTCGATGGTCGCGGCGGCGGGGTTCGCTTCGACCCAGTCGACGAACGCGTCGTGGGTCGCCTGGTCGATTCCCTGTACGTGCTGTGTCTTCTCGACTGGCATGGTTGGAGGGTCCGTACGGGATGTAGGACGCGCGAATCGATAAGCCGTCTCGCGGGGAGTTGGGATATCCGGGTGGAAGTAAAGTTATTTGAGCGTGTACGCGTAACTGACACGTGTAGGATACAGAGACGGGTAGTCTGTGCGAAAAACGCAAAACGAAGGGCCGACGGTCGTGCCAGCGACCGACGGTATCACTCGGACTGCTCGTCAGACGATGCGAACACCGCAACGGCGATCAGAATCCAGCCGGATTCCAGCCCCTGTGCCAGCAGGGAGACACCGCCCGATGCGAGTGTTACGCGGAGGCCCTTTCCGATTCTTACTCACCTCCGCCGGTTCGTTGTTTAGCGACGCAGAGCGGTGTGCGTCGTCGCCCCGAGACGGGACTCGCGCCACTATCAGGCGCTAATGGTAATATCGAACGGGCGGGTTAAAGTCCTGTTCGTACCGGAGTGAAAGTGAACGCCGTCGGTGGGATTTATCGCGTGGGCATGTCATGGACCGCACATGGACGCCATCTCATTCGGGACCGACGGCTGGCGAGCGACACTCGACGAGTTCACCGCGCCGCGCGTCCGGATGGTCGGACAGGCAGTTGCGACGTACCTCCGCGACGAGGGCCGCGGCGGCGAGACGGTCGCGGTCGGCTACGACGCCCGGGAGTCCTCCCCCGGGTTCGCCGAGGAACTCGCCCGGGTGCTGTGTGCGAACGGGTTCGACGTGGTCCTCCCGGACCGCGACCGCCCGACCCCCCTGACCGCGTGGCAGATCCGCCACCGCGACCTCGCCGGGGCCCTGATGCTCACCGCGAGCCACAACCCGCCGGAGTACAACGGCGTGAAGTTCATCCCCGACGACGCCGCCCCCGCCCTTCCGGAGGTCACCGACGCCATCGAGGAACGCCTCGCTGAGCCCGACCCGCTCCCCGAGGACCAGCACGGCTCGGTGAAGAAGGTCGACTTCGTGCCCCCGCACTTCGACCACGCGCGCGACCTCGTCCCCGACGACCTCTCCGGGCTCACGGTCGTCTACGACGCGATGCACGGCTCCGGCCGGGACACGACCGACCGCCTGCTCGAAGAAGCCGGGGCGACCGTCGAGCGAATCCGCTGTGAGACCGACCCCGAGTTCGGCGGCACCCCGCCGGAACCGAGCGCGGAGAACCTCGAAGCACTCGTGGAGACCGTCCGGGAGACGAACGCCGACCTCGGTATCGCCAACGACGGCGACGCCGACCGCATCGCCGTGGTCACCCCAGAACGAGGCTTCCTCGACGAGAACCTCTTCTTCGCCGCGACCTACGACTACCTCCTCGAATCGAAGGAAGGGCCCGTGGTCAGAACCGTCTCGACCACGTTCCTGCTCGACCGCATCGCCGAGGCCCATGGGGAAGAAGTCGTCGAGACCCCGGTCGGTTTCAAGTGGGTCGCCCAGGCCATGCAGGAGCACGACTCGCTGATGGCCGGCGAGGAGTCGGGCGGGTTCACCGTCCGCGGCCACATCCCCGAGAAGGACGGCGTGTTCATGGCGCTACTCGCCGCCGCGGTCGCCCACGAGCAACCGTACGACGAGCGTGTCGACGCCCTGCTCGCGGAGCACGGCGAAATCGTCCAGAGCAAGGTGAGCGTGGACTGCCCCGACAGCGAGAAAGCACGGGTGGTCGACGACCTGAGCGACGAGATTCCCGAGTCCGTGGCTGGCACCGCGGTCGCTGACGTGGTCACCAAGGACGGGTTCAAGCTCCTGCTCGAAGACGGGTCCTGGGTGCTGGTTCGCCCGAGCGGCACCGAGCCGAAGATGCGAGTCTACGCCGAGGCGAGCAGTCAGGAACGTGTCGAGGCGCTGCTGGCCGACGGAAAAGAACTGGTCGACGCGCTGGTCTGAGCCAGAACTGAACCTTTTTCGGGTTTCCGACAGAAATTCCGAGTATGCCTTCCAGAGCCCTGAAAATCGCGTACGGTGCGTTCGCCATTCTCGTGCTCGGCTACGCCATCATCACCCGGAACATCCTGCTTGGCCTCCTCCTCGCCACGATCCCGTTCGGGTTCTACCTCACCTACCTGACCCTACAACTGTTCCGCCGCTTCGTCGTCGCCCTCGAGCGAATCGCCGACAGCGTCGAGACGAACGACACAGACCGGTTCCGGACCGACGGGAGCGAGCGAGAGGACCACGACGAGGACCGCGAGGTCTCGGAACTGTTCGACTGACCAGCCGGCTGAAAGCTTATCCGGCCGGCGGCAGCACCGACAGCCATGCCCAGTCAGAACGTCGTCGACGCGGCCTACCTGGTCGTCATCGCCATCGCCATCTTCGTCGGACTGGTCGAGGACGCTATCGTCTTCGCGCTGGTGTTCGCCCTCGCGTTGCGGTTCCTGCTGGTCGCCGAACGCATCGAGACGCACCTGCGAGACTGACCTCGCCTACTCCAGCACGCCCCAGAGTCGCCCCTCCTTCGCACGAATCTCGAACCCGAGCGCCTCGTAGAACGGCCGGACATCGGAGTCGAACGCGGCCGTGAGCCGGTCGCCACGCTGGCTCGCTTTTTCCACCAGCACCGAGCCGATTCCCTGTCCCCGTCGCCGCCGCCGGACCGCGATGGCGTCGACGTGAAACCCCCCTGGTTTCGGGTCGAGAATCACCGCGCCGAGGAGCCGCCCGTCTTCGACCGCGACCAGCGCGTCGCCCCGCTCGATGGCCACTTCCACCTCGCCGGTCTGGAGCATCGCGGCGTCGAGGATGCCCTCGACGGTCTCGCGTTCCCCGGGGCGTGCCTCACGGACTCGCATCGGCTCGGTGTGCGTCGATTTCGGCCAGTATCTCGTCGATGTCGGGTCGGTCGAAGGTGGACTTGCCGGCATGCGACCAGACGATTTCGGGCTCCTCGCCGCGGGCGTCGAGCAGCACGGCCTCGGGCATCCGGCCGAAGAAGTCGCTGAACCTGCCTAAAATCCCGTAGCGGACCGGCTGGTCGTAGGCGTCGCCCGTGGCCGCGTCGGCGTCCGCGAACAGGGGGTAGGGCAGGTCGTAGCTGTCCTGCCAGTCCTGCACTTTCTCGCGGGGTTCGGGGACGATGGAGGCGACCTCGGTGTTCCGGGCCGTGAACTCGTCGTACCGTGATTTCACCTGCTGGACCTGCTTGCGGCAGTTGATGCAGTGGTAGTCGCGCTGGAACAGCAAGAGGACGAAGTCGTGGTCGGCCGCGAGGGAAGCAAGTGAGCAGGGGTCCGGCCCCGGGCCGACGTTCGGGAGCGAGAACTCCTCGGGCATCTACCCGCCCTTGATGAGCCGCAACACGGTTACCTCGGGCGATGCGACGGGCTGGTCCTCCGGGACGGGCCGGCCGTCCACGAGGACGCTCACCTCGTGCGGACTCAGGTCGAGCTCGCGCAGGAGGTCGGCGTAGGTCGGGTCGGGGAGGTCCAGTTCGTGGGTCCCCTCGCCCTTGACGTCCACGGTGACCTGCATGGCCGGCACTTGCCGGGCCGCGGGCCTAAGCGTGTCGTTGCCGGGACCTCAGGCCGGCGGGACGCCACCGATACCTGAATCGTCACTCGCCTCGGTCGGCTCTTCGTCGGCCGCCGGGGCTTCACGGTCCCGGCCGCGGCCGAACTCCTCGTAGAGTACCAGCGCGAGCGCGCCGAGCCCGAGCAGGAACACGGCGAAGTTCGCGAGGTCACCGACCCAGCTCAGCAGGTTGAACAGGGCACCGAGCAGGAGCCCGACGACCAGCGCCAGCCAGCGGTTGTCGCCACCGGCCTTCGCGACCAGCCAGGTCCCGACCGCGAAGCGGCCGTAGATGACCGCCACCCACGCGAAGAGGGCGAACAGGCCCGCCCCGACCAGCGTGAGGGGGATGCCGATGATGGTCAGCGCGACGAGCACGAGCGCGACCGGGATGGCGATCAGTGCCAGCAGGCCGACGCCACCGCTCTTGGCCGGCTCGCCGAGGGCCGTCTCGGACACCCGCCGGGAGAACCCGGGCAGGACGAGCAGGAGGATGGCACCCACCACCAGATTCACGAGGAACCCGTAGACGGCGAAGACGCCCTCGAAGAACTCCTCGGCGACATCGATGCTGAAGTCGGAGCTCCCGATGGACTCGTCACGGACGACCGCGCCGGCGATGCTGGCCCCCTCGACCCCGACCAGTTCCTCGGCGTCGTAGCGGAACTCACCGCCGACGACGGCCGTGTCGGTCAGGCGGATGACGTCCGCGCCGAGTTCGACGTTCCCCTGGATCTCGCCCGCGATGGTCGCGTCAGCCGCGCCAGCGGCGAGGTTCCCGGCGATGACCGCACCCTCGAGCACCCGGAGGGTGGCGGTCCCGGCGTTCACGTTCCCGTCGACGCGCCCGGCGATGTGGATGCTCGCGGCGGCGACGTTCACGTCACCCGTGACGACACCGGTGTCCTCGATGCGGACGTCGGCGGCCGCCCCGTTCAGGTCACCTTGCACGGTCCCGCGGACGATGACGGTGGCCCCGACCACGTCGAGCCCGCGAACTGTCTCGCCCTCCTCGACGACGAAGGTGCCGGCGACGACCTGCTCTGCCGCGACGACGGCCGGCATCGACGCGAGGACGACCAGCATCGTGACAAGTAGTACGACAAATCTCTTTCTGGCGACGGTGAATCTCATGTGTACTCCTTCGCCGATTGAGGAGAAATACACATACGCTGATTTACAAAAACTGAGAAGCACGTCACGGGGGCGCACGGAGAGTCTCGGGGGCTTTATGAACTGGCCAGCCTTCCGTTCGCCCATGAGCGAGGCCGACGAGACCGGCGCACGACCCGGGGGCCGCAACGAGGTCTGGATCGAGAAGTACCGGCCGGACTCCCTGGACGACGTGGTCGGGCACGAGGACATCATCGGACGCCTGCAGAGCTACATCTCGAAGGACGAACTACCCCATCTCATGTTCGCGGGGCCGGCCGGCGTCGGCAAGACGGCTTCGGCCGTCTCCATCGCGAAGGAGATCTACGGCGACGAGTGGCGGGAGAACTTCCTCGAACTGAACGCCTCGGACCAGCGCGGTATCGACGTGGTCCGCGACCGCATCAAGAACTTCGCGCGGACCTCCTTCGGCGGCTACGACTACCGCATCATCTTCCTCGACGAGGCCGACGCGCTGACCTCCGACGCCCAGTCCGCCCTGCGCCGGACGATGGAGCAGTTCTCGAACAACACGCGGTTCATCCTCTCGTGTAACTACTCCAGCCAGATCATCGACCCCATCCAGTCGCGGTGTGCGGTGTTCCGGTTCACGCAACTGTCGGACGAGGCGGTCGCCACGCAGATCCGCTACATCGCCGGTGAGGAGGACATCCCACTCACCGACGAGGGCGTCGACGCGCTCGTCTACGCCGCCGACGGCGACATGCGCAAGGCCATCAACGCGCTCCAGGCCGCCTCCGTCATGGGCGACGAGGTGTCAGAGGAGACCGTCTACGCCATCACCGCCACGGCGCGGCCGGAGGAGGTCGAGGCGATGGTCACCGACGCCATCGCGGGCGACTTCATCGCGGCCCGGGCGAAACTCGACGAACTCCTGACCGAGCGCGGTCTGGCCGGCGGCGACATCATCGACCAGCTCCACCGGTCGGCGTGGGAGTTCGACCTCTCCGAGGAGGCCGCCGTCCGTCTGATGGACCGCGTCGGCGAGGCCGACTTCCGCATCACCCAGGGTGCGAGCGAACGGGTCCAGCTCGAGGCGCTGCTGGCATCGCTGGCGCTCGACTGAGCCCATCAGTCCCGACTGGTACGACCGGCAGAACGTATTTTCGAGCCTGCTACCCCCATATATCAACCAGCCAAGCGTGTCAGCGGCCACGACATTTATACGAAAGAACAGCATCGATGTGGATGGTTTCGGGAGGACAGCATGACCGACGACACCACAGAGGTCCTCATCGTCGAGGACAACACGGAGCTGGCGAGCCTCTACGTCTCCTGGTTGGGCGACCGATGGAGCGTACGTAGTGTAACAGACGGTGCGTCCGCCATCGAGGCCGTCACAGCGACGACGGACATCGTCGTCCTCGACCGTCGGTTACCGGGCATCTCCGGCGACGAGGTGCTCGAACAGCTCCGGGCGGCCGGGCACGACTGCCAGGTCGTCATCGTCACCGCGGTCGAACCCGACTTCGATATCGTCGAGATGGGCTTCGACGACTACCTCGTCAAACCCGTCGACAGGCCGACGCTGAACCGGTGTGTCACCCGGCTCGACCGGCGGTCCGCCTACGACGACGAGCTCCGGGCCTACTACTCGCAGGTGACGAAGAAGGCCGTCCTCGAAGCACGCAAGCCACAGGCCGAACTCGAGAACAGCGACGAGTACGTCTCGCTGACCGAGCGCGTCGAACAGCAGGCCAACCGGGCAGACGACCTGCTCGACGACCTGCTCTCGGACACGACCGACCACACCTACCTCTTCCACGGCCTGCTCGGCTCGCACTCCGAGACGGCCTCGAACTGAGACCGCCTTCCGTCAGTTCTCAGCCTCGAGCGGCGGCTCCGTCACGCCCGTGAACGTGAACTGGACGCCACCAGCCTCGCTCTCCTCGACCGCGACCGCCCAGTCGTGCGCCGCGGCGATCTCCTGGACGATGGTGAGCCCGAAGCCGGTTCCCTCGTCGCTGGTGGTGTACCCCGTTTCGAGCACCGTCTCACGTTCGCCAACCGGGATGCCACAGCCCGAGTCCGCGACGAAGAATCCCCGCTCCGCAGGCTCGCCGTCGTCCCCAGCCGACGGCTCGACGGTCCCGACGGTCACGGTGAGGGGCGACCCATCCTCGCGACAGCCCAGGTCGCCGTCGGTCGGACAGCCGTGGACGATGGCGTTCCGGAACAGGTTCTCGAGCAGTTCGAGGAGTCGGTCGCGGTCCGCGAGGAACGTCACGTCGCCGACCGATTCGAGCGTCGCCGCTCCAGTCTGGACGCCGGCCCAGGCCTGCGTGGCAACCGCCGCGAGCTGGACCGGTTCGAGCGAGCCGACCACGTCCCCCTGCCGTGAGAGACTGAGCAGGTCGTCGATGAGGTTCCCCATGCGCTCGTGCGCGTGACGAATCTCTTCGAAGTGCTGGGGCGCGCCGACCTCCTGGGCGAGGGTCAGGTAGCCCTGGGCGATGGAGAGCGGATTCCGCAGGTCGTGGCTGACGATGCTCGCGAAGGCGTCGAGCCGCTCGTTCTGGCGTTCGAGTTCGCGCTGGCGTGCCTTCTCCTCCGTGATGTCGGTGTAGATAGCGAACCCCTGCAGGCTGCGCTCCCCGCGCTCGAACGGGACGACGTGGAGCAGGATGTCCCGGACCTCGTCGTCGGTCCGGCGCTGGGTCGTCACGTGGAGGCTCTCGCCGGCCATGAGCTTCTCGTTCAGGCGCTTCGCCTCGTCTTCGCGCCCCTCGGGGACGATGTACTCGTCGATGTCCGCCCCGCGAATCTCGTCGGCCGACCAGCCGAACACGTCCTCGAACGTCGCGTTCACGTCCTGGACCCGCAACGCCCCGTCGTCGTAGGCGAACCGGACGACCGGGTCGGGGACGTTCTCGAACAGGGACGAGAGGCGGTCGCGCTCCCGACGCAGGCGCTCTTCGGCCTGCAGGCGTTCGATCGTCTCCGCGACGTGGCTCACCAGGAGTTCGGCGAGTTCCCGGTCGCGCTCGTCGAACGCACCGGTCTCTCGCGAGCCGGCCTGCAGGATGCCGATATGGCCGACCGGGACCGAGAGCACGGAGCGGTACGGCCCCGTAGGCGAGGCGTCCGGGTGGGTCTCGGCGTCGTGGACCAGGATGGACTCGCCGTGCTGGTAGCTCCGGCCGGCGACGCCCTCGTCGGCCGGGAGCGTGCCGTACCCCGAAGATTTCAGCTCCTCGGAGACCGCCCGCGGGACGAAGTAGCCGTCCTCGACCGTGTCGATGCCCACGATGTCGAGGTCGAGTATCTCCTCGGCGGCGCGGATCGCAACCTCGTACACCTCGTCCTCGGTGTCACAGGCGACCATCTCTGCGACGACCGCGTGCAGTCGCTCTATCTTCGCGTGACTCTCCCGCAACGCGTCCTCGGCAGCCGCCGCCGCGTGGGGGCCGGTGTGCAGTCGCCAGCGTATCTCGTCCCGGAGGCGACCGAAGTCGCCATCGTCACGGACGAACCCGTCCGCGTGACAGGGGACCTCGGTGGGGTCGACGGCCGTGAAGACGACGCTCGGCACGCCGACGGCGTCCTCGCACACCCCACGAATCTCGGGGGTGGTCGGGTCGTCCGCGACGACGAGACAGGCCACCTCGTGGCTCGCGAGCCACTCGCGTACCGAGCAGGGCGCGACGACGGCCGTCTCCCACTCATCGAGTGCAGCCGCTACGTCCGACCGTCTGTCGGTCGCTCTGGCGGTCACGACGACGTGCGACTTCTCACTCATTCGGCCATCACATCCGTGAGCGGACCGTGGCGTTCGCTTCGATACCCGGCCACTAATCAGAGGAGACGGTTAATCTTGCCGCCCGTTCGTCGGACGGCAGTCTTCAGCGGTCAGTTCAGCCGCCAGATGTCGTAGTTCAGCACCGTCGCGAAGCTGACCCACAGCAGGTAGGGGACCAGCAGCGCGGCGGCGGTGCGGTCGACCCGGCGGAACGCCCAGATGGTCCCGACCACGAGCACCCAGAGGGCGGCGATGACGCCCAGCGCGATGCCGGGGCTCTCCAGCCCGAAGAACGCGGGCGTCCAGGCGACGTTGAACACCATCTGGAGGACGAACGCACCGAGGGCGATGGTACGGTCACGCGATTCGTCCGCGCGCCAGACACGGTATAGTGCGACGCCGAGCAGCGAGAACAGGAGCGTCCAGACCACGCCGAACGCCCAGCTTGGCGGGTAGAACCACGGCTTTTCGAGCGCGGCGAACCACTCGCTGCCGGGGCCGCCGATGACCGCGGCCGCACCCCCGACGAGGTTGACGAGGACGACGAAGCCGAGGATGCGGAGCAGTTCGTCCCGTGAGGGGAGGTCGATTCCCGAGCGTGTGCTACCGGAGGTTGCCATGGGGACGGATACGCGACCAACCCGGATAGCGGTGTGGTCGAACCAGTTTGGTTCACTGCGTGAATCATCGAATCGTGGACCGATATGCGGGCCGCCCAGTCCACCGGACCACCAGAGACGCCCCGAACGAGCGGGAACGGACTGAACGGGGCGACTGCGGCCCCCTGCCCCGTTGCGGAACTGTTTTACTCACCGAAAGGCCACTGTGGCACAAGAATGACTCTAGAGGAGGAGTACCGCCTCGAGTATTTCGAGGAGGAAGACTTCGTGCGACGGGAGTGTGTGGACTGCGGTGCCCACTTCTGGACGCGCGACCACGACCGGGAGACGTGCGGGGAGCCGCCCTGCGAGGACTACAGTTTCATCGACAACCCCGGGTTCGACGAGGCGTACACCCTCGAGGAGATGCGCGAGGCGTTCCTCTCCTTCTTCGAGGAGAACGGCCACACACGCATCGACCCGTACCCGGTGGCCGCGAACCGCTGGCGTGACGACGTCCTGCTCACGCAGGCGTCTATCTACGACTTCCAGCCGCTCGTCACCTCGGGCCAGACGCCGCCGCCGGCGAACCCGCTGACCATCAGCCAGCCCTGCATCCGGATGCAGGACATCGACAACGTCGGCAAGACGGGACGACACACGATGGCCTTCGAGATGATGGCCCACCACGCCTTCAACGTCCGCGAGGACGCCGAGGAGGAGTACGCCTACGAGGGCGAGGTGTACTGGAAGGACGACACCGTCCGCTACTGCGACGAGCTGTTCGAGTCGATGGGCGCGAACCTCGACGAGATCGTCTACATCGAAGACCCGTGGGTCGGCGGCGGCAACGCCGGGCCCGCTATCGAGGTCATCTACCGCGGGGCCGAACTCGCGACGCTCGTCTTCATGTCGATGGAGCAGGACCCCGAGGGCGAGTACGAGCTGAAGGACGGGAACCGCTACTCGCCGATGGACACGTACATCGTCGACACCGGCTACGGGCTGGAGCGGTGGACGTGGATGTCCCAGGGGACCCCGACCGTCTACGAGGCGGTCTACCCCGACATGATACAGTTCCTGAAGGAGAACGCCGGCATCGAGCACACCGAGGACGAGGAGCAGCTCATCCACCGCTCGGCCAAGCTCGCCGGTCACATGGACATCGACGAGGCCGAGGACATGGAGACCGCCCGTGGCACCATCGCCGACAAGCTCGGCGTCTCCCGGGCCGAACTGGAGGAGCTCGTCGAGCCCCTCGAGGACATCTACGCCATCACGGACCACTGCCGCACGATGGCGTACATGTTCGGCGACGGTATCGTCCCGAGCAACGTCTCGACGGGCTACCTCTCCCGGATGGTCCTCCGGCGCACGAAACGGCTCTGTGACAACGTCGGCGTCGACGCCCCGCTCGACGAACTCGTCGACATGCAGGCCAAGCGACTGGGCTACAAGAACCGCGACACCATCCGCGAGATCGTCCGCAACGAGGTCGAGAAGTACCACGAGACGCTCGACCGCGGCAGCCGGAAGGTTCGCACCCTCGCCGAGGAGTACGCCCGCAAGTCCGAGCCCATCCCGACGAGCGAACTCATCGAGCTGTACGACAGTCACGGCCTCCAGCCGGACATGGTCGAGGAGATCGCCAACGAGGAGGGTGCCCGGGTGAACGTCCCGGACGACTTCTTCTCGCTCGTCGCCGAGCGCCACGACGGTGGCCAGGCGTTCGAGGAGGAGGGCGACGACCAGGACGAGCGCCTCTCTGACCTGCCCGAGACCGACCGCCTCTACTACGAGGACCAGCAGCGCACCGAGTTCGAGGCCGTCGTCCTCGACGTGTTCGAGCGCGAGGACGGCTACGACGTGGTGCTCGACCAGACGATGTTCTACCCCGAGGGCGGTGGCCAGCCATCCGACACGGGCTCGCTGAGCACCGACGACGTGACCGTCGAGGTCACCAACGTCCAGATTCGCGACGGCGTCATCCTGCACCGGACCGACGAGTCGCCCGGCAAGGGCGAGTTCGTCCGCGGCCAGCTCGACACGTACCGCCGCCGCCAGCTGATGCGCAACCACACCGCAACCCACGTCGTCATCCACGCGGCGCGGCAGGTGCTCGGTGAGCACATCCGGCAGGCCGGTGCCCAGAAAGGGGTCGACTCCTCCCGCATCGACGTCCACCACTACGAGCGCATCTCCCGCGAGGAGATCAAGGAGATAGAGCGCTTCGCGAACGAGCTGGTGATGGAGAACTCGCCGGTGAAGCAGGAGTGGCCCCACCGTCACGAGGCCGAGGAGGAACACGGCTTCGACCTCTACCAGGGTGGGATTCCGCCGGGCACGAACATCCGGCTCATCCACGTGGCCGAGGACGTGCAGGCCTGCGGTGGAACCCACGTCGCCCGCACCGGCGACATCGGTGCCATCAAGATCCGCAACACCGAGCGCGTGCAGGACGGGGTCGAGCGCATCACGTTCGCCGCTGGTGACGCCGCCATCGTGGCGACGCAGGAGACCGAGGACGCCCTGTACGGGGCGGCCGACGTGCTCGACGTCTCCCCGCAGGAGGTCCCCGAGACCGCCGAGCGCTTCTTCGAGGAGTGGAAGGCCCGGGGCAAGACCATCGAAGACCTCAAAGAACAGCTCGCCGAGGTCCGCGCCTCGGGTGCCGGCGACGCCGAGGAGGTCGACATCGGCGGCACGCCCGCCATCGTCCAGCGCATCGACGCCGACTCGGACGAACTCCGCGCGACCGCGAACGCGCTGGTCGAGGAGGGCAAGATAGCCGTCATCGGCTCTGCCGCGGACGGTGCCCAGTTCGTCGTCGCCGTCCCCGACGGCTCCGACGTGAACGCCGGGCAGGTCGTCAGCCAGCTGGCTTCGAAGGTCGGCGGCGGCGGCGGCGGCCCGCCGGACTTCGCCCAGGGTGGCGGCCCGGAGACGGACAAGCTCGACGAGGCACTGGCGGACGCCCCCGACGTGCTCCGGACCGTGCTGAACGCCTGAACAGGGCCCGCTTTTCGACGCCTCGCGCCCGAACGGGCGTCAACGTTTATGTCGGTGCTCGAAGATTCTCGGGCTGATGCTTCTGACTGACGACACGACGATGGCCGTATCGGACCGGCGAGTGGTGGTCGGCGCATGAGTCTCGACGCCAAGAAGAGTCCCTTCGAGTTCGCGCTCTCGTATCCCCGCGAAGACGGCTGGGGCGCGATACTGAAGGGCGGACTGACGCTGCTGCTCAGCTTCCTCATCGTCCCCTATTTCGTCCTCTTCGGCTACGTGTTCCGGCTGTACCGGAGCGCCGCCCGTGACGAGCCACAGCCCGCGTACACTGACTACGTTGAACTGCTGAAGGAGGGGGTCTGGCTGTTCGTCGCCCAGCTCCCGTTCGTCGCGGTGGTGGGGATTCTGGGTTTCATCAGCATCGAGTACATCCACCCGGCGGTGTACGTGCTGGTGGTGCTGGCCGCGGTATACGTCGGGCCTGCCGTCATCACCGTCTACGCGGTGACCGGCGACATCGGCGAGACGTACACCTCGTCTCGGGTACCCGACTTCGCGTTCACCGTGTTCTACGCCAAGCACGCCGCGATGTATATTCCGCTGGCCATCCTGCTCGGGGTCGTCACCATGCTCTCGGCGCTGGCGCTCGGCGTCGGTATCCTGTTCGGGAGCGCCTTCGCGACCTTCGCACAGGCCTCGTACTGGGGTCGCGTGTACGAGCGGGCAGCCGCCGCGGGCATCGTCGAACCCGCCTGAAACGGGGTCTTCTCTGCATCTGTATCTCGAACCGACGAGCCACGAGCCGTCGGCTCTCGGGTGGTGAAAGGGAAAGGAAATGATAGTGGCGTATCCCAGTTCCCACTCGGTCCCGGCCGAGCAGGACATCGGTCAGGAGGCAACGACTGATCCGATTAGGGTGTCGTACCCCATCGAGTAGTGTGAGATGCAGTATTGTAAACGTATCGGCTGTGTAACCCCGCTAACAGGAAATCTCCGCCGTCGGGACTGCCGGTTATCACAAGGAACCGGGCCAGTGACTTACGCTGGCCAAGACCGCGACCCCGACGGGCGGGTGCCATCGGCGGGGACGTCGAGCACGTCGAGTGCCACGTCGCGGACCGTCTCGACCGATTCTTCGGGCGTGTAGACCCCGAGCCGCCACTGGACCGACTGGGCGGCCTGCAGGCCCTGGACCAGCGGGGACTCCTCGTGGAGACGGCGCACCTCGCCGTTGACGACGACGCGGGTCGAGGACTCCGGCATCGAGGGGCGGCCCGGTACGTCCAGAAGCACGGTTTCGGCTGGAACACCGGCGTCCTCGGCGATCTCGGCCTCCAGCTCCCGGCGGGTCTCGTGGTCCGCGTCGACGACCCGGTCGGGCACGTCGTCGAGTTCCGCCCAGACGGTTCGCTTGTAGAGGTCCCGGGTGGCGAGGCGGGCCGCCACGTCGCTGGTCTCGTCGTGCCGGCGCAGGGCCGCGAGCAGTTCGTCGTCGCTCATCCGGGCGAACTCCTCGACCGACACGGGCGTCTCGTCGAGCAGGCGCTCGCAGACGCGTTCGAGCATCGAGCCCGCGATGCGGGAGACGTGGTGGCGGTAGACGGTCGCGTTCATCAGCGCCCGGGCGACCAGCATCGATTCGGCCGTGGCGAGGTTGCCCTCCGAGAGCGCGAGGTCGTCGTCGATGAAGGTGAGCGCACGGAGCAGGCGGCCCTGGTCGATGGTCCCGTACGGTACCCCGGAGTGGTGGGCGTCACGAACCAGGTAGTCCATCCGGTCCACGTCGAGTTCGCCGGAGACGAGCTGGCCGTACTTGCCCTGCCCGTCGATGAGGTCGGCGATGGCACCGGTGTCGAGCCCGTGGGATTCGAGGACGCGGGCGAGGTCGCCCTGCCCGAGCAGGTCGTGGACCTCGTCGTGGTGCCGGCCGAGCCGGCGGAGGATGATGCCCTCGGTCTGGTGGCCGTAAGGGCCGTGACCCACGTCGTGCAGCAGCGCGGCGGCCTGGACCGCCTCGGCGCGCGAGCCGTCGATGTCCAGGTGGCGACACGCCCGGCGGGCGAGGTGGTAGACGCCCAGCGAGTGCTCGAAGCGGGTGTGGTTCGCGGAGGGATAGACGAGCCGCACCGACGAGAGCTGCTTGACGTGTCGGAGCCGTTGCATCGCCGGTGTATCGAGCAGGTCGGCGACGACGCCCGACACCTCGATGTA
Organism: Haloarchaeobius sp. HME9146; assembly: GCF_025399835.1. Classification (NCBI taxonomy): domain Archaea; kingdom Methanobacteriati; phylum Methanobacteriota; class Halobacteria; order Halobacteriales; family Halorubellaceae; genus Haloarchaeobius; species Haloarchaeobius sp. HME9146. The sequence continues at coordinate 606,214 of NZ_JAODVR010000001.1, read as the reverse complement.
GTCGTGGACGCTGTCCTTGATGGCGTGCATTAGACGGGTGAACACGTCGGCGGCTCAAAAGGACCGCGAAGCGTCGGTGCGTGTCGCCGACGACGCCAGAGAACGGAGAACTCGCGTGCCGTTGTTCTACCCGAAACGGGGGGGTCGACGGGCGACGCGGGGAGTGGCCGCGACGACGACGGTTCCGTGACGCGTAAGCCACTGGCCCGGGTCATCTCGACCATGCCCACGGTAGACAGGAACGGGACGACGCTGTACTACGAGACCGACGGCGAGGGGGAGACGGTCGCGTTCGTGCCCGACATCGGGTGCGGGGCGTGGCTGTGGGGCTGGCAGTACGCGAGCCTCGCCGGTCCCTACGAGACGCTGGTGTGGAACACCCGCGGGACCGGCCGGTCGGACCCGCCCAGCGGTGACCTGACGATGGCGACGTTCGTCAACGACCTCGACGCCGTTCTCTCGGCCCACGGCGCGAAGTCGGTCCACCTCGTGGGGTGTGGGCTCGGCGCGATGGTCGCGCTCGAATACGCCCGCAAGCACGGTCGAGCGCGGAGCCTCACGCTCGTCGGCGGGGCGACGACGGGTGACGAGTACGACCCCGACCCCTTCTTCGCCGACCCGACCGACGAATCGGCCTGTCGGGAGACGTTGTCTGCGGTGCTTTCTGCCGAGTTCTGTGAGGAGATGCCCGACGTCTGCGACGGTATCGCGGGGTGGCGAACCGACGAGGACGCGGGTGAAACGGATTGGCAGCGCCAGCGGGCCGCGCTCATGGGCTACGACGCGGCCCCGCTGTACGAGCTCACCGTCCCGGCCCTCGTCGTCGATGGTGGGTCCGACGGCCTCGTGTCGGCTGGCACCGCCCAGGCCCTCGCCGAGGGGCTCCCGCGAGGGGAACGGGAGCACTTCCCCGACGCGGGCCACTTCGTTCACATCGAACGGTCCAGACCGGTGAACGATGCACTCGTGGGATTCCTCGACGGCGTGGGCGATACCTGAAACGGCTGCACCCAACACCACGGGCGTGGGTGGGGAGAGACACCCGTGGTGAGTCCACACGCAGTCAGATGGGGGATTGCCTTCTACCGTCTGCTCGACGGCATCCGTTCCTACCGGCGCGAGACACCTACGTGTCCGGCCTACACGACTTGGCTCTGAGATGTCGGCAAACACTCGCCGAGGCGTAACTGACTAATTGGTAAGTGACCCTTCTATACACGATGAGTCGAGTTCGTATCGCACTGCTGAACGCCGCACATGGTGACGAGAACACCCGCCGCAACTTCCGGCGGGAGCTCGACGCCGACCTCGTGGAGTTCAGCGCAACCGATGGCCACCTGCCGGACCACCACGACTGGGACGGCGTCGTCGTCACAGGGTCGCGCTCGTCCGTCTACTGGGACGAAGCATGGATTCAGCCCACCAAGCAGTGGGTCCGCGACGCCGCGGACGAAGGGCTGCCCTGTCTGGGCGTCTGTTGGGGGCACCAGCTCCTCGCGGACGCGCTCGGTGGCCGGGTCGAGGACATGGGCGAGTACGAGATCGGCTACCGTACCGTCCAGCTCTCCGGGAACAACCCGCTGTTCGACGGACTCGACGGCGAGTACACTGTCTTCACCACCCACTCGGATTCGGTCGTCGAGCTGCCGCCCGGCGCGACCGAGATCGCCCGCAACGACTACGGGAACCACGGCTTCCGCAAGGGCCACGTCTTCGGTGTGCAGTTCCACCCCGAGTACGACACCCGGACCGCCCGCGAGGTCACCATGGGCAAGGACGAACTGCCCGACGAGCGCAAGCAGGCGGTCGTCGACGGTATCACCGAGCGGAACTACGCGAAGGCCTGCGAGGCCAAGCGCCTGTTCGAGAACTTCACCTCGTACGTCCGCCGGGTCGACCAGGTCGGGGACAGCGCCACCTCCACCGCCGCGTCGGACTGACCCGCGGCGCTCCTTCGACATCTCGGCCTGTTGAAAATAAGACCTATTTCGGTTCGGGACGCTTTCTCGGGTATGGCTGATTCACATTCCTCCGGGCTCGCTGCCCTTCGCCAACCCGAGTACACGGGTGAGAACCGCTGTTGGCCCTGTACGACGGTCAACACGCTCATCGCGGTCGTCCTGAGCGTCGTCGTCGCGCTCGTCGCGAGCACCGCGGCCGCCACCGGGACCGCGGCAGGGCTCGGCTTCGTCGTCTTCCTGGTGAGTCTGGCCGCCATCTGGCTCCGGGGCTACCTCGTCCCGGGCACACCCGAGTTGACGAAACGCTACATGCCCGACTGGCTGCTCGCGTGGTTCGGCAAGGAACCCGAACACCCACTCCCGAAGGCAGGTGACGTCCGCGACGTCGAACCCGAGACGTTCCTCTCGGAGGCGGGTGCCATCGAACCCTGCGAGGACATCGACGACCTCTGTCTGAACGCCGCGTTCGCCGAGCGCTGGGACGAGATTCTCGCCGACACGCCCGACGAGGTCGACCCCGAGGAGGTCCGGACCGTCTTCGGCCTCGACGGCGACGGCGAGTACGAGGTCATGGAGTACGGCCAGGGTGTCGTCCTCCAGCGCGGGGCCCAGCGCGTCGGCGAGTGGCCCTCCCAGACCGCGCTGCGCGTCGACGTGGCCGGGGCGCGCGTCATCGCCGAGACCGCGACGGAGTCGTGGGCCGAACTCGACCCCGTCGCCCGCGGCGCGGTGCTGAACGGGCTTCGCATCTTCCTCGAAGAGTGCCCCGGCGGCGGGCCCGTCGAGATGAAAGAGGAGACCGTCGAGTCCTGCTGTAACTCCTACGAGGTCGTCGCCCTCATCTGTGCGGATTCGGGTGACCGCGTGCTCGAACAGCGCGTGAGCTGACCCCGTGAGCCGAGCCGGGGTGCCTCCGGCAACACTTGCGCCGATTTAGGAGTACTTTTCTGCGCGGACTACCCAGCCGACGTATGCTCGATTACGTCGGCCTGGAGGCGGACCTCGGCGAGGAGGAGCGGATGATCCGCGACTCGGCCCGTGAGTTCGTCGAGAACCGCGTACAACCCGACATCGCACAGCACTTCGAAGAGGGGACGTTCCCGACAGACATCATCACCGAGATGGGCGAGATGGGCTTCTACGCCCCGAACCTCGACGGGTACGACCTCCCGAACGTCTCCGAGACCGCCTACGGCCTGCTCATGCAGGAGCTCGAGGCGTGTGACTCCGGCCTGCGCTCGATGGCCAGCGTGCAGGGCGCACTCGTCATGTACCCCATCCACGCGTTCGGCAGCGAGGAGCAGAAAGACGAGTGGCTCCCCGAGATGGGCCTCGGCGAGAAGATCGGCTGCTTCGGCCTCACCGAGCCCCAGCACGGCTCGAACCCCTCAGGTATGGAGACCCGCGCCGAAGAAGCCGACGGCGGCTACGTCCTCAACGGCTCGAAGACGTGGATCACCAACGCGCCCATCGCCGACGTGGCGGTCGTCTGGGCGCGCGACAAGACCTCGGACGGGAACCCGGTGCGCGGGTTCCTCGTCGAGACCGACCGCGACGGCTTCTCCGTCAACAAGATAACTGAAAAACTCTCGCTGCGCGCCTCTATCACGGGCGAGTTCGGCCTGAACGACGTGTTCGTGCCCGAGGAGAACGTCCTCCCCGGTGTCGAGGGCATGAAGGGACCGCTCTCGTGTCTCACCCAGGCCCGCTTCGGCATCGCCTGGGGTGCCATCGGTGCGGCCCGCGACTGCTTCGAGACGGCCCGCGACTACGCCGTCGACCGCGAGCAGTTCGGCGGCCCCATCGCCCGGTTCCAGCTCCAGCAGGAGAAGCTGGCCGAGATGGCCACCCAGATCACGACGGCCCAGCTGCTGGCCCACCGCCTCGCCGACCTCAAAGAGCGCGGCGACCTCCGGCCGCAGCACGTCTCGATGGCCAAGCGCAACAACGTCCGCATGGCCCGTGACCAGGCGAGGGTTGCGAGAGAGATGCTCGGCGGCAACGGCATCACGTCGGACTACTCGCCGATGCGCCACATGGCGAACATGGAGACGGTGTACACCTACGAGGGCACCCACGACATCCATACGCTGATTCTCGGGCAGGACCTGACCGGGATTGCAGCGTTCGAGTAGCGTGATTCGGAGCGAGCGAAGCGAGCGAGAATCACGGTTGCGAGCGGCGTAGCCGCGAGTAGGGAGGTTTCGACCGGAGGGAGAAACCTCCAAATTACGAGAAATGTGGCGATGGCGGTGAGCCGACTGGGATAGCAGCGTTCGAGTAAGTACGAGAAGGACCTGCAATCGCAGTCAGCAACCGGGATTGCAGCGTTCGAGTAAAGTAGAAAAGAACGAAGTCTCCGGTTTTTACTCGGCGTCGGCGCGGACGAAGGTCACCGGGCAGTGCGCGGTCAGCATGACCTCCTGCGCAGTCGAACCGAACACCGCTTTACCGGTCGGCGAGCGCTTGCGACCGCCGACGACGACGAGGTCTGCGTCCTCCTCCTCGGCCAGGTCGGCGATGCCCTGGCTGTACTCGCCGAGGCCGCCGCGAACCGTGTGGTCGATGCCGGCGGCGTCGAGGTGCTCGCCGATGTCGCGGATGACGTCGAAGCGCTGGGCGACGACGTCGGGCGTGACCTCGGCGTCGGGGTCGTAGTTGAGCATCTCGCGGCGCTCCTCGTACTCCTCCTTCGTGAACACGTGCCCGAGGACGACCTGGGCACCGGAGGGACCGGCGAGGTCGATGACCTTCTCGGCGAGTCGCTCGCTGCGGTCGTGGTCGCTCGGCCCGAGCGCGACGAAGATGGTCTCGAAGCCTGTCTGTGCCTGCTTGTGGGCTGTGCTCGTCTTCATACCTCTCCGTTCTTCCCGCAGCGCGATAAAGATTTCGAATTCTTTACTCAGATTCGAGTAAAAATTTGTATCGAAAGTTCATGTCCGTCTCGTCCACCGCAGCGTGCGCATGCATGGCTCACACGTACGGAACCGACGGTCTCTTGAATCGACGACCGCGACGAGTAGCTACCGACTCCACAGGATGACCTTCACGTGGCGCTACCGACGGACCGTCCTCGTCCTCAGTACGCTCGCGTTCTTCGCGACGATGGCTGGCCGACTGGTCATCAGCCCGGTCGTCCCGGCCATCACCGACGAGTTCGGCGTGTCGAACGGGGTCGTCGGCCTCGGACTCACCGGCCTGTGGATGGCCTACTTCGCTGCCCAGTTCCCGAGCGGCGTGTTCGCCGACCGCTTCGGGGAACGTCCGATCATCCTCCTCGCGGTCGGCGGAACGGCCGTCGCGAGCCTGTTGCTCGCACTCTCGCCGCTGTTCGCCGTGTTCGTCCTCGCGACGGTCGCCCTCGGCGCGGTCGCGGGATTACACTACAGCGTCGCCGCGACGCTGTTGACGCGCACCTACGACAACACTGGGTTCGCCATCGGCTTCCACAACGCGGGCGGCCCGGCGGCGGGGCTGGTCGCGCCGGTGGCGGCCGCCTGGGTGGGCGTCCGCTACGGCTGGCGGCCCGCGGTGGCGCTCGGCGCAGCCATCGCGCTCCCCATCTTCGTGCTGTTCGCGTGGCGCGTCCGCCCGACGGAGCCGCGTCGGCCCGACCAGCCGATGCGTGACCGCTTCGAACTCGGCCCGCTGGTCGAGATGCTCTCCCGGCGTAAGATCGCCTTCACCGTCGCGCTCGCCGTCGCCGGCGCGTTCGTCTGGCAGGCGACCGCCTCGTTCCTCCCGACGTTCCTCGTCGAGTACCGCGGGCAATCCGAGACCACGGCGGGCGCGGTCTTCTCGGCGTACTTCGTCGTCCAGGCGGTGACCCAGGTCGGGGTCGGCGCGGCCTCGGACCGGTTCGGCCGCGAGGTCTCCACGGCAGGCTGTATGCTCTCGGCGGCCGCCGGCCTGGCCCTGCTGGTCGCCGTCCCCGGCGTCGTGTCGCTCGTGGCCGCGCTCGTCCTCGTCGGAACCGGCCTCGGCTGGGGTGGCGCGCTCCTCCCGCGCTTCATGGACGAACTCGGCGATGCAGAACAGGGCGCTGGCTTCGGCCTCGTCCGGACCGTCTACGGCGTCCTCGGCTCGGTCGGGTCCGTCGCCACCGGAACCCTCGCCGACCTGTTCGGCTGGGCGGTCGCCATGGGCGTGCTCGTGGCGCTGCTCTCGCTGGTCGTCGTCGCCCTCGCGGCGAACTGGGCGTTCGACCTCGGCTACTGAAACAGGAGAAGAAGCCTCAGACCGTCAGCACCGGCCGGTCGCCCTGGTTGACGACGCGGTCGGCGACGCTACCGATGTGCTTGGTGTGGCTCTGGCCCTGGTACCCCATGACGATGAGGTCGGCGTCGACCGCGTCGGCGTAGGAGAGGATCTCCTGGTGAGGGAGGCCGTGACAGAGCTTGCACTCGAAGCAGAGGTCGTGTTCCTCGGCCTTGCTGGCCATCTCGTTCATCAGGTCCGCCCCCCAGTCTTCGAGGTCGTCGATGACGAGTTCGGTACTGGAGAGCGCGGGCTCGTCGTACACGCTGGTGTCGACGACGAACAGGGCGTGGAGGTCGGAGTCGTACCGTTTCGCGAGGTCGAGCGCGTAGTCGGCTGCGCGCTCGGCGCCGGCACTTCCGTCGGTCGGGACGAGGATACGCTGGTACATGTGTAAGCTAGGACGGGAGGGAGAATAACCATGCGGTTCTGTATCATAGTTCGGTCTGCCGACAGGCGTACGGGCGGGTCGACCAACGTACCTCAGACGGGAGAGAACGAGTGGTAGGTCACGACGGTCTCGAACCCCATCCCCTCGTAGACGGAGTACCCCATCTCCGAGGACTGCAACGCGCCGACCGTCCCGCCCGCCTCACGGCCCGCGCGGAGCACGGCCCAGGTCATCGCCTCGCCGACACCCCGGCGTCTGAACGCCTCGGTCACGCCGATGTTGTAGACCCCGGCCACGTCACCACTGCGGACCAGGAGGCCGCTAGCGGCGGGTTCGCCCTCCACACGGCCCACCAGTATCTGGACCGTCTCGTCGTCGAGTAGCGACTCCGGTGCGACCTGACGTGCCACGGGTTCCGGCATCCCGAACGCCGCCGACGTGACCGCCACGAACGCGTCGAGGCCCGTAGCGTCGGTCACCACCTCGATGTCGACCCGGTCGTCGGACCGGGGAATCTCGTCGAGCGAGCCGAGGACCATCCCCGGCTGGGGGTCGCCGGTCCGCTCCAGTCCGAGGTCGGCCGCCAGCGAGGCCGTCGCGTCGACTGCTGGCTCGGCCACGGTCACCCGGAACGGAACAGCCTGCTCGGCCATCCACGAGACGGCCCGCGAGAGGTCGTCCCGGGCCGGCGGCTCGAAGACGAACACCGGGTTGAAGAAGGGGACCGGGACGCCGGTCGTGATGGCCGTCAGCTCGCCGACTGTTCGGGACGACCCTGTCGGGGTGTGGTCCGAGAGTCGGGCGAACGCGGCCACCATGTTGGCGTTGGCGGCAGCGACGGCGTCGCTAGTCATCCAGAATTAATGACGTTCTACCGAGATAACTCTATGCACCAGGGCCGCGACGTGGTGTGGCGCAGGGCCCGGCAGCGCCCGTCCGCGTCAGTCGAACCGGCCCGTCTCCGCGCCGCAGTCGACGCACAGCGTGACGATGGCGTCGCGGTCCTCGGTCAACTCGATGTCCTGTTCGGTGCGCTCGCCGCAGGCAGCACACTCGCGGACCATGTGCAACTCGCCGGACTCCTGTGGCGCGCCCATGGCGAGGACGATGGCGCGCTCGTCGCCCTCGTTGGTCCCCAGCTGGGACTCGCCGGGCCCGAACCGGATGACCTCACCGGCGGCGACCGCCACGTCTCCGGCGTCGGTCTCGAAGGTGACCGTTCCCGACTGGACGTAGAACACCTCCTCCTGGGCACTGTGGCGGTGGTAGCCGAAGCCCAGGCTGTCGCCGGGGGCGAGTTCGTAGTAGTTCAGTGCCATGTCGGTCGCACCCAGTGCGTCGGTCAGCCGGCGCTTGACGGCCGCGGGACCCATGCGCGAGTTCACGTCCTCGATGGTGACCTTCTCCATGCGGGAGGCGACGGCGGGCAGGGACAAAAACCCGGGCGGCGGGGTGGCGCGGGGGCGGGAGACGATTTACGTGGGCTGCTCGCGTCTGCCCGCACATGACCAGCCCCTTCGACGTGACCATCGAGGTCGCAGAGGTCCTGTCGGCGGAACCGTTCCCCGAGGCCAGAAAGCCCGAACTCGTCAAGCTCACGCTCGACTGCGGCGACCGCGAGCTCCAGTCGGCCGCACAACTGGGCTACCACCACGACGTGGACGACCTGGTGGGCCGACAGGTGCTGTGCGTGACCGACCTCGGGACCGTGAACATCGCAGGGTTCGAGTCCCAGGCCCTGACGGTCGGCGTGCCCGGCGACGACGGCAACCCGGTTCTCGTGACACCCGACAAGCAGGTTCCGCTCGGCGGCGAACTGTACTGAGTCGGGCGGTTTATGCCGGATGCTGGCGAAGGTGTGTCCATGGCTATCGACCCGAACTTCCACGAGAACCGCGAGGTCGTCGACGAACACGAGGGACACAACGTGTGGGGGCCCGTCGAGGAACCCGACAAGTTGGGCATCCACGGGACCCACGTCGCCGTCGACTTCGACATCTGCCTGGCCGACGGCGCATGCCTCGAAGACTGTCCGGTCGACGTGTTCTCGTGGGTCGACACCCCCGGGCACCCCGAATCGGAGATCAAGGCCGACCCGGCACGCGAGGCCCAGTGCATCGACTGCATGCTCTGTGTCGACGTCTGCCCGGTCGACGCCATCGACGTCGACGCCAGTCGGACCGCCTGACATGTCACATCAGGCAGTGAAGATATAATCGCGGGCACCATCCTTCCGAACGGTTCCATGCATCGAACAGCCCTCCAGAGCATCTGCTGTATCGCCCTGCTCGCCGTCGCGGCGGCCGGCGCGCCCGCGGTCACAGCAGCCGAACCAGACGCAACGTTCGACAAGTCTGTCTACGAGACGCCCCGCGACGAGGCGGTGACGCTCACCCTCACGCTGACCGACGCGGAGAACGCGACGGTCAGCCTCGGGAGCGAGGACGCCGGGTTCCAGATGAACGTGACCGTCCACGACAACACCAGTGACGGCCAGGTCCGGCTCACCATCTACACGCAGCGACTCGGCATCCGAGCGCCCGCGAAGGCCGTCTCGGTCGCCGGCAACGACAGCATTGTCTCAGCGAGCGGTGACACCCTCGGCGGGGCCATCGACGCCGGCGACTACGAGCTCGTGGCGTCCGTGAACGGGACCCAGACCGACGTGGCGACGCTTTCGGTCACCGAACCGACGACCACGACGCCCACCACCTCGGACACGCCGGCCACCACGACCCGGTCATCGACGACGACCGCCGCCACGACGACCACCGCTGCCGACGCTACCGACGAGGACGACGGGTCATCGAGCGCCATCCCCGGCTTCGGACTCGGCGTGACAGTCGTCGCACTCGCGAGCGTGGCGCTCCTGGCTCGGCGACGGTAACAACAAGAATCGGAGACGACTGCGACCAGCGACTCAGGTCCGGTCCACGTCGACCTGTTCTTTCAGCTGCTTCAGCTCGTCTGCTTCCGCGAGTTCCTCCAGCCGTTCGCGGAAGTGCTCCTCACAGAGCCCGACCTTGATGCCGTCGGTCTCGGCGGCGAAGGCGGCAACCTGGTCGCAGTAGTGGCACTTCATACCCTTACCTTGGTGGTCAAGGGAGTTGAACCCTGCGTTCCCGGACCTGAATTGACACGTCCCCAGGTCAGCCGACGAGCGCCGACACGTCGGCGAACTCCGCCTCGGAGAGCCCGGCGAGTCCGAGTTCGTGGTCGTGGGCGTCGCTGCCACCCGTCACGAGCAGGTCGTACTTCTCGACGGCTCGCTCGACCGGCGCGGTGTCGACCTCGTGCCCGTAGTCGTAGTAGCGCTCGACCGCGGGGAGGTCGTCGCACAGTGAGAGCGCGGCCTCGGGGTCGGGATAGCGGAACGGGTGGGCGAGCGAGACGAGCCCGCAGGCATCGAGCAGCGCCTCGCGCCCGTGCTCGAAGCTCGGCACGTCCCGGGGGACGTAACAGGGGCAGTCGTTCCCGATGAGGTGGTCGAAGGTTCCGTTGTAGTCGTAGTCGGTGTCCGGGTGGGCCGCGACGGCCCGAGCGATGTGGGGGCGGCCGAGGCCCTCGCGACCCTCGATGCCGAGCGAGACGCCGAGACGGTCCTCCACACAGTCGATGATTGCCTGCCCGCGCTCGATTCGATTGGTCTGGATGTGTTCGACCACGTCGATCAGAGCGTCGGTCTCGCGGACCCCGTACCCGAGCAGGTCGACGCGCTGGTCACCCGCGTCGACGCGGAGTTCGATGCCGTGGATGACCGTGACGCCGTCGCGCTCCGTGACGGGCGCGTCGAGGACCGGGTTCGTCCGGTCGTGGTCCGTGATGGCGACGACCGAGACGCCGGCCTCGCGGGCCGCGACCGGCACCTCGTCGAGTTCCATCTGGCCGTCCGAGTTCGTCGTATGGACGTGGAGGTCCGCATACACCATGTGCGAGGGTTCGAGAGGGGGGATGGAAACCCCTTCGGCACGATGTTTTATCACGATTAATGAGTAAAAGGACCCTCCGAGAGACCAAGGTTGGTTATGGACAATGTTTATAATTATCGTTCATCCTGTTTTGGGTATGTTCCGCAACGGAACCGACGACCGCATCGACGCACAGACGTACCCGATGACAGCCGGCGAACTCCGCGAGCGACTGGGCACCGAAGAACTGGAGCTGTGTGAGGGCACCGAGACGGTCGAGCAGGTCCTCGACCGACTGCAGTGCGACGAGACGTTCGAAACGCCAGAAGACGTTCGCTTCACCCTGTACGGCGGCGTCTCCGAGCGCGCCATCGGCCGCAAGGGCTACTCGGACCGCGACCCGACACCGACGGGCAGCCCGCACGCGCCCGACACGGTCTCGTTCTAAACCCACTCGACGACGCCGTCGAGGTCGAGCGGTACGTCTCCTTTCTGATATCCTTCGACGTGACCGTCAGGTCTGACGCGATAGACGACCGCGGGCTTGTGCCGGACGTTCGGCTGCTCGCCGCGGACGGCCGCCCACTGGTCGTCGAGGAAGTTCGAGCAGTCCACGAACATGACGACGCCACCGCCGTGGTTCGCGAGCTGGCCGCTGGTCTTCACCTGTGCCGTGTCCCTGACCGCCGCGACCGGCGTGTTCGCACTCCGGCGCGAGGGTGACCGCGGGCGGGTCACCTCGACGAGCACGTTCGTGCCGTCGGGCGCTTTCGCCCGGTAGTCGAGGAAGTGCCCGGTCGTCACCTCGATCTCGGGGGTCACGTCGTAGCCGGCGTCGGTGAGTATCTTCGCCGCGGCGAACTCCGAGATGGCCGAGGCCATCCGGGTCCGGTCGACCTGGTGGCTCGTGCCGAGCTTGCCCGCCATCTCGTGGCGGTAGTCGTCGAGCGTGCCCGGGTGGAGGACCGATTCGAGGTACGAGAGCGCGTCGTCGCGGTCCGCGTCGGGGAAGCCGCAGGCGTAGTCCCGGAAGAACTTCCGGGTGCTCTCGCGGCCGTCCTTGGACATGAGGACGGGCAGGAAGAACCACGAGACGTGGGGGTACTTCGCGAGCCACGGCTCTTGCACCTGGAGGTCGGCCAGCAGTTCGCGCTGGGCCCAGCGGGCGATGGGGTAGGGGACCTGCTCCCACTCGAACTTGTTCGTCCGCCAGAGCGCGCTCGGCGTCTCGGTGTTGCCGAGCCAGTACGCCTCCTCGTCGTTCCAGACGAACAGCGCGATGTCGTCGTTGTCCATGTCGAATCTGACGCCCTCCCAGCCGTTCGGGGGCCTGTAGTGCGGTGTGCCCATCTCGGCACCGATGTTCTGGTCGAGCGACGAGAGCAACTGCTGACGGACGCGGTCGAGGTGCCATCGTTCGGTCGACCGGCGAAAGCGGAGGGGTCGTGCCACGAAGTCGGCTACGGGGTCCCGTCTTAAACCTCGTTCGGGTTGCCAGACCCCACCGGGCCACGGGAGCGCGCCGGCGAGTCAACCCCCGACGACACCGTGTCGCCCTGACCGCTCCAGTGTGCAGATATCGTCTCGACGGCGACAGTATCCGAGATAACACCGACCTCTGGCCGTATTTTTTGCACGGTCGTGTGCCGGTTCGGGGGGTGAACCTGACGCATAGAATCAATTATGATAATCAGCGACACCTTGATATACATCAATCACAAATCATGGTTTCGAGTACCATGTCAATGGGTGCCTATGACGACGACGAACACGAGCGCCGCGAGCAGAAATCCACCCAGGTGGACACCGACTTCGACGACGAGCGGACAGTGTACCACGGCAAGGTAGAGTACGACTCCGGTGACTCCACCGACGACCTGCTCGCGCAGTTCAAGGAGATAAAAGGCGGCGATTAAGCGAACCTTCCGCGCAGACTCAGTCCTACCGAGAGCGATGTGGCGGCCGTGACGGCACAGACGTGCCCGACCAGCACCGCGGCCAGCACCGGCCGGTCCCAGACGAACGGCACGAGCACCAGCTGTGCGACCGCGAACCCGAGGTTGAGCAGGTCGGTTCTGGCAAAGGCCCAGGCCGTCGCGTGCGGGAAGTCGTAGACGTACGCCCGCCAGATGGCCGTGACGGCGGCCCACCAGCCCGTCCCGATGCGGTAGGCCACGTCCCACAGGATGAGCAACATCAGGTACACCGCCAGCACCGGCGGGTCCGGGCCGAACAGCGCGGTGACGATGGGGTCCTCCGACCGGGCCGGGTCGAACACGAACAGGTGCGTGACGAGCGCGATGAACGCGAGGACACCGAGAACGACCTCGACGCTGGAGCCAAAGAGCAGGCGCTGGTAGTGCGGGGGCGTCGGCAACCGCCGAATCGAGTCCCCGAGCCGGAGCATCAGGACGCTCCCGATGGCGGCGACGATGACCGCCGCGGTCCCCGGCAACACCGCCTGCCAGAGGCCGTAGAGCCAGGCGACGATGAGGATGGACGCCTCGAACACCGCGATCTGGATGGCGACCGCCGTCCGCTCGGTGATGTCGACCCCGGGTAAGGCCCCGACGATGCTCTCGTACACCCAGGTCTCGCCGAACTCCTCCGCCATCAGTTCGCCTCTGGCGCTGCGCGTTCACGCGACGCCGCATCCTCGGTCAGTGCCTGCTCGACCGCCGCGTCGAACGGGGTCAGGTCCACGTCGACGAACTCGTTGATTCGGTTCTCCGAGCAGACGACCGGGTTGCGCAGTCCCGTGATGAGCGGGCGTGCCACGCTCTTCGGGACGTCCGTCACGAAGTTGACCCAGTACGCCGACAGCTCCGGCGAGAGCACCGGGATGGGAATCACGCGGAGTCGTCGCCCCATCACCCTGGCGGTGCGTTCGAGCATCTCCTGGTAGGTGAGGATGTCCGTGCCCCCGATCTCGAAGGTGCGGCCCTTCGTCTCCTCGGACTCGAGCACGCCGACGAGGTAGGCGACCACGTCGTCGATGGCGATCGGCTGGCACGGGGTTCGAACCCAGCGCGGCGTTATCATCACGGGGAGCCGGCTCACGAGCTGGCGGATCATGTCGAAGCTCGCGCTGCCGGCCCCGACGATGATAGCCGCCCGCAGCGTCGTCAGGGCGTACGACCCGCTCTCGAGGACGTGTTCGACCTCGCGACGCGACCGCAGGTGCTTCGAGAGGTGGTCACGCTCCTCGCCGAGGCCGCCGAGGTAGATGACGCGCTCGACGCTCGACCCGCTGGCCGCGTCGACGAAGTTCCGGGCCGCCCGGCGGTCGCGTTCCTCGAAATCCGGCCCCGAGTGCATCGAGTGGACGAGGTAGTACGCCGCCTCGACGCCCTCGAACGCGGGCGGGAGCGACTCGTACTCGAGCAGGTCGCCGACGACGACCTCGGCGTCGGCTGGACCGTCGTAGCGGGACGGCTCACGCACGAGGACGACAACGTCGTGGCCGGCGGCGACGAGTTGGGGGACGAGCCGGCTCCCGACGAACCCGGTCGCACCGGTGACGAGCACACGCATGTGTTAGCAAAGTTCACGCTCTGTCATAACAGTCACCCCCAACCCGGCCGCGTCGCGGGGTCGACCGCTCAGTCACGGCCGTCCCAGCCCGGTGTCGTCGGCGCACCGTGTGCTTCCTCGATAGCCGTGCCGAGAACGCTCGCGGAGACCCGCGACCCGATACCACTCGACAGCGCCTCCCAGTCGGCCAGTGCCCGCCCCGCCCACGAGTCCGCATCGAGTGCCTGCTCACGGTAGCGCTCGTAGTGCGACTCGCTTCGCTCGGTGGTCCCCGGTGCCGAGGCCGCCGCGGTCGCCACGAACTTGGCCCGGTCCGTTCGGGTCAGCCCGCGCGTGACCGCCCGCTCGACGACGCCCTCGAGGTCTTCTGGGTAGGGATGGACGAACACCTTCTCCCCGAGTGCCTGTGGCCCGAGGAGCAGGTTGCCGGCCGACTCCGGCGGGTCGTCGTCGACGAGTCGGGTCCCCCCGAAGGCGGTCTCGACACGCTCGCACTCGGTCTCTTGCTCAAGGACGAGGTTGTGGCCCGGGTAGTCAGCACACTCGGTCGGATAGAGCTCGGAGCCGTGGATGCGACACTGCAGGGTCGCGGGGTCGAGGAAGACGCAGGTCCGGAGCCAGCGCTCGCCGTCGATGCCGAAGGGCGCGACCGGTTTCGGTGTCTTGCGCAGTCCGACGAAGAACGCCGGTTTCCCGCCGATGGCCGCGATTCGGTGTCCGTCGATGGTCACCGCGTGGTCGTCCGACGCGTGCCACAGGCGCGGGACGAGCACGTCGGCCAGTCCCGCCTCGCAGTAGCGTCGCACCGTCTCCCGCGTCAGCGGGACGAGGTTGTACGTGTCGTCGAGCGGCCGGCGTGGCCCGCGTCGCTCGTGGTCGGTGCCCGCCGAGTCCCCAGAGAGCGGTCGCCAGTCGAGACAGCAACCGGCGCACCCCTCGCAGTTCACCTCCATCTCTCGGTAGTTCGTGCCGCCGGGGCAAAAACCTCGACCTCCCCCCGACTCACCGATTCGAATAATCTTCGGATATTTCGCCGTCCTGGTTCGTCAGACGGTCGTCTGACCGGAGTTAGTCGTATATAAATAAATCTCAATAGGCCTACGTTTTCCACCCAAAGACATAACATAGATTTCCAATAAGGAGATGATATGGTGGC
The DNA here is from genome assembly GCF_025399835.1 of Haloarchaeobius sp. HME9146. NCBI lineage: Archaea > Methanobacteriati > Methanobacteriota > Halobacteria > Halobacteriales > Halorubellaceae > Haloarchaeobius > Haloarchaeobius sp. HME9146. The sequence goes on along the minus strand of NZ_JAODVR010000001.1, from coordinate 591,007 downwards.
GGCACGACCACGGACGGTGGACCCCCTGTTCAACCGGGAAGCGGTGGTGAGCTTCGCGTTACTCGCGTCGCTCATCGCGCTGGCACAGCTCACGACGGTGGCTGTGCTCCAGATTCCCGCATCCCTGCTCCTGAGTGGCTGGGCGCTGCTGGAGCAGGTGCTACCGGCGTTCGAGTACACGACGATCACGTTCGCGGTGCTGTTCGTCTGCTACCTGTACGCCCTCGCCGTCGGACTCGCCTGGTGCGTCCGCCGGGCAGGACAGAAGGCCTAACCGACTCGGGCACCTCGAACCGGGCGTGAGCAGAGACCCCTGTGACGGGTGTGGCAAGCCCGTTCCGATAAGCGGCGGTATCGCCAACCTCTGGAGTTTCTCCGGCGACGAAGCCGGCGGCATGACACTCGAGTTCGACAGCGACGGCTCCGAACACTTCCTCTGTTTCGACTGCATCGAGCGCCTCCCCGACGACCCGACCGCGGCAGACGTGGCGGCGCTCGAAGAGGCCGACTCCCGCGACAGCGACTGATTTTCCACCTGGCGCGTGCTGGCGAGTGTGCCGAGCACGAGGCGACGCAGTCGCCTCGCTATGCGAGGCCACGAGGCTGAGGCGCGCGAGGGATGACCGGAACGAAGCGTAGCGTAGTGGAGGGAATCGGCTGGGGAGGCTGTGGTGCTGTACGGGGGCGGTTGCGGTCTCCATTGCCATCGGCGCGAGTGAACTGCTCGTCGCAACAGACCACGGAGTCGGCAGACGCAGGACCAACCAACCACGAATCCCGAAACCCACCAGACGCAGGACCAACCGAACCTGCGTCGACAGACGAAACCTCTCTACCAGATGCGACTAGCGACCGATGATTTTACACCCGTCCCACGGCTTCCACACGACAGTGGACCCGTCCCGTATCTTCGAGGAGTTCCCCGCCCCCTCCTACCGCGGCAACCAGGAACAGGCGCTCAGGGACATTCGTGACGCCTTCGACGCGGGGAACGACGTGGTGCTCGTGCGCGCGCCGACCGGGAGCGGCAAGTCCCTGCTCGCGCGGGCGGTGGCCGGTTGTGCCGCGAAGGCGGACGCGGTCGCCCCGAGCGAGGCCAGCGGTGCCTACTATACGACGCCGCAGGTCTCACAGCTCGACGACGTGGCGGGCGACGCGCTGCTCGACGACCTGAACATCATCCGCGGGAAGTCGAACTACAAGTGCATCCTGCCCGGGGAGCGCGACACACCGGTGAACCGCGCGCCCTGTGTGCGCGAGAAGGGGTACGAGTGCTCGGTGCAACACCGCTGCCCCTATTTCTCCGACCGGGCCATCGCCTCCAATCGGAACATCGCGGCGATGACGCTCGCGTACTTCATGCAGACCGCCGGGAGCGAGGTGTTCAGGAAGCGGGACGTGGTCGTCATCGACGAAGCCCACGGGCTGGCCGAATGGGCGGAGATGTACGCGACCATCGAACTCGGGCCGAGAACCGTCCCGATGTGGGACGACCTCAAGGTGCCGAACCTGGAGTCGGTCGAGCGCGCGGCGAAGTACGCCGAGAACGTGGTGCAGACGCTCGTGCGCCGGAAGGACGACCTCCTCTCGAAGAAGGCGCTGACGGCCGAGGAGGTGCACGTTCGGGACCGCCTGCAAGAGCGCATCGGCGAGCTCGACTGGTTCGTCACCGACTACCGGGACCCCGAGTCGGCGACGGAGTGGCTGGTCGACCAGCCCGACGGCGAGGGTGGCCAGGTCACCATCAAGCCGATGAATCCCGAGAAGTACCTCCAGCACACCGTCTACGACCGCGGGAACAAGTTCGTCCTGCTGTCGGCGACCATCCTCAACAAGGACGCCTTCTGCCGGCAGGTCGGTCTTCCACCCGAACAGACCGCGCTGGTGGACGTCGAACACACCTTCCCCGTCGAGAACCGGCCGCTGTACGACGTGACCCAGGGGAAGATGACCTACGAGCACCGCGACGAGACACTGCCCAAGATTGCCCGGGTGACGACGCGCATCATGCAGCAGCATCCGGACGAGAAGGGCCTCATCCACTGCCATTCGTACGGGATTCAGGAGCGGCTCGCGGACCTCCTCCGTGACTTCGGCGTCGGTGAGCGCCTGCGCATCCACGGCCGGGAGAACCGCGACGCCGAACTGGAGTCGTGGAAGGCCTGTGACGACCCGGAGGTCTTCTTGTCTGTCAAGATGGAGGAGGCGCTGGACCTCGAGGGCGACCTCTGTCGCTGGCAGGTGCTGTGCAAGGCCCCGTTCCTCAACACCGGCGACTCCCGGGTCGCGCATCGACTGGAGCAGGGACAGTGGGCGTGGTACTACCGCTCCGCGCTCCGGACCGTCATCCAGGCCTGCGGGCGGGTCATCCGCGCCCCCGACGACTACGGCGACACCTACCTCGCCGACACCAGCCTGCTCGACCTGTTCGAGCGCGCGAAGACCGACACGCCGCCGTGGTTCGCCGAGCAGGTCGACCGGCTCTCGAAGCCAGACCTGCCCGAGTTCCGACCGCAGGAGGCGCTCACGGCGTTCGACGGCGGCTCGATTCGCGGGAGTCGGCGGCAGGAGACGTGGCGCGAGGGCGGTTCTGGTGGGGGTAGCGGCAGTAGCAGCGGAACCACGAGCAGCAGCGGTACCAGCGCGAGCGGTGGCAGTGACGGTGGGAGCAGCGACGACGACAGTGGCGGCTCCTCGCGTCGCTCCCGGCGGCGACGCTCGCGGCGGTCGCCGATGGCCGACGTGTGGGACACCGACGGTTAGAACGCGCCGATGACGCCCACGGCCGAGGAGAGGACCATCAGGCCGACGAAGATGATGGCGATGATCTGCTGACGGTTGAGTCCGAACATTCGATTCTCTCTACCACCTCCGGGAGCGTAAAGCCCTCGGCTCGTCGTGGCTTGGCCACCCGGGAACCGACCGTTTTTGCGCGGGCGAATCGAAGCCCGGGGCATGACCGACCGTTCGTCACCGCTCGCCGTCTGGTCGAAGCTGGCCCGCCCGCTCGGGGCGGTGCTCACGCTGGCCGGCGTCACCCATCTGGTGAAAGCTGACAGCCTGCTCTCGCTCGCCAGCCGGAGCTACGACCTGCTGCTCGACGTGGAGTTCGAGCCCCGGGACGGGGCCAGGAATCGTGTTCGGCTGCTCGGCCTGTTCTTCATCGCGGCGGGTGCGCACCTGCTGTACTACGGCGGCGTGTTGCCGAAGCGGGACTGAGCCGTCGTCAGGCCTGCGCGGCCGACCGGGCCGCCCGGCGGACCACGTAGCCAAGCACTGCGAGGAGGCCGGTCCACTTCACGACCGTCCCGAGGAAGTCGGCGAACTCGGCGACCTCCTCGGCCAGCGCGAAGATGGACCGACCGTTGAGTGTCTGTGCCAGTGGCCGGAGGAACAGGTCGACGAACACGAGGTCCAGCGCGAAGTGGACCAGCCACGACGCGAACAGGACCAGTATGACGCCCACGAGCATGCGAGGCAGCTCGGCGTAGACCCAGTCGATGTCGTCTTGTGGGAGGGACATACCGACCACTGAGTCCGATGACTGCAAAAACCCCAGCCCTCGTTCAGCTTGGTTTCCGACGCTTCAGGACCGTTCAGTAGTGTTCAGTCGATTCTGGCGTCCACGACGACGTGCCAGACGCCCTCGCTGTGGCTCTTTACGCGCCGCCTATCGAGTATCTCGACCGTGCGCCCGCGGGCGGCCGCGGCCTCGCGGATGCGCGAGACGGGGCGGTCCCAGAGCCGGTCTTCGGGGGTCGCCTCGTGCAGGTGGAGGATACCACCGGGTTCCAGTGCGTCGAGGGCCGCGTCGAGGTACTCGTGGGCGTCGTAGTAGCCCATCACCACCCGGTCCGCGGTCGCCTCGACCTCCCGGCAGTCCCCGAGGACGAGCGAGACGCGGTCGAGCACCCCATTGAGATTCGCGTTCTCACCGAGGAACCGGAAGGATTCGGGGTTCTTCTCGACGGCCGTGACCTGCGCGCCGGCGCGGGCCATCGGGAGCGTGAAGTAGCCGATGCCGGCGAACATGTCCAGCACTTCCTCGTCCTCATCGACGACCTCGCCCATCCGGGCGCGCTCGGCCTGGTTACCGGGCGAGAACATGACTTTCGCGAGGTCCAGCGAGTACCGGGTGCCGTGTTCGGTGTGGACCGTCTCGGTGTCGCCCAGACCCGCCACGACCCGGGTGTCGGGCTGGCGAAGTTCGCCCGAGACCCCGCCGTGGGCACAGACCGTGTCGGCCTCGCCGTGGAGTTCGAGCAGGGACTCGCCGATGTCCCGTTCCTGCTCGTCGGTCCAGCCGTCGAGCGAGACCAGGATGACGGAGCCGACGACGGCCCACGACGCGGGTGCATCCGCGACCGCCTCGTCGTCCCAGCCGCGCTCTCGGAGCAGGGTTTCGAGGTCGGGTGCGCGCGGTTCGGGGTCGGTCTGGCGGACCACGTCCAGCACGTCGGTCGCGTTCGGGGGGTCGGTCACCGGGAGCGCGACGGTCTCCGTGCTGTACTCCTGCACGCGGCGCTCGTCGTCGTAGACACCCTCGTCGCGCAGGCTCGCAATAGCAACCTCGGTGCTGGGCTTGGGGACGACCGCGGCGAGGTCGTCGCTGTTCTCCGAGCCGTCTCCCACCGGCAGGTCGTCACTCATCGGGGAGGACGTGCAGGCCGGCGCGGCTCTTGAACACCCGGACCGTGTCGCCGTCAGGCTCGAAGTAGTCCGGCCGCGAGATGGTCTTCGCCTCGTACGTCTCCGGGTCGAGCACCTGCACGGCGTGTTCGTCCTCGACCGTCACGAGGGGCGTCTCGACGCCGTCGTCCAGACTTCCGAGCTTGCGGGCCTCGGGGGCGTCGCCCTCCGAGTAGCTCGCCTCGTAGCGCTCGCCGGTGGTGAGCCGCACACCCTTCAGGTTCCCGTGGGCGCTCCGGACGAGGATGGGCCCCTCGGAGTCGTCATCGTCCCGTAACTCGATGATGTCGCCGGGGATGAACGGCGGCAGTCGGACCGCGTAGGTCACCCGATAGACCTCGTTCCCGTCCTCGTCCTCGGTGACGAGGGTCTCGTGGTCCTCCCACGAGCCGCCGAACTCTTCGGTCACCTTGTTCGAGATCTTCTTCCCGATGTTGTTCGTCGAGACCTTGATGTCGAGGCCGTCCTTCTCCTCGCCCATCTCCGTGATGAAGGCGTTCCGGTCGCCCGTCGCCTCCATGTCCGCGACGATCTTGTTCGCGATCTCCTTCGAGCGCTCGATCTCCTCCTTCGTGGGCTGGCGGTCCGCCGCGCGCACCTGCACGATGGAGGCGTAGTAGTCGCCCGAGATGCGCCCACAGCGGGTGCAGGTCTGCCGGGAGATGAGGACGGGGACCGTCACCTGCGCCTCGCGGAACTGCCCGCGGACGATGCCGGAGAAGAAACAGTGCATCCGGATGTTGTTCTGGTCTACCTGCTCGGGGTCGACCTGCCAGGACACGTCCTCGGCGTCGACGTGGACCGACAGCGCCTCGGCCACCTCGTCGATGGCCACGTCGGTGTAATCCTTCGCGCCCACGTCGACCCACCGGCGGCCCCGGTGGACCGCCCCGCAGGTCGCACAGACCATCACCTCGATGCGGTCGGGCGCGTCGACGAGCTCGAACTGCTCGAAGTAGCAGTCGTCGCAGACGCCCACGTCGGACTTGCCCAGCGGGTCGCTCGCGGCGACGTCTGACATGGGGTCGCCACAGCGCGGACAGAACGTTCGCTGGTCGCTCATTTGACGGTATTTGGCCGTTCTCCCGTAAAAGGAACGCGGGTCTGGGTTCGGGGGAACTGTGGTTCGTCAACCGCCGTGGCGCGCGCTGGACCGGGGGCGACGGAGACGGAGCCCCCGGTCCGAAGCCGCGCGAGGGACGAGCACCGCAGCGAAGTGAAACGAAGCGAGGAGCACAGTCGGCTGGGGAGGGCGTGGTGCGGGTTGTGCTGTGCGGTGGCGGTCATGGACACCAGCAGTTGCGGACTACTCGAACCGAGGAGACCACAGTCACAGAACGGTTCATACCCCCGCAAACAGTCTGGCACTCACCAGCGCCCCACCGATACCCGCCGCCACCGTCACGACCGGCCCCAGCACCAGCGACACCAGCAGCGCCGAGACGGTCCCGACGAGGTACATGTCGAACAGGGGTGGGTCACCGCCGGTAACCTGCTGCTGGTAGGTCTGCTGGTAGCCGCCCTGCTGGTACCCCTGTTGCTGATACCCCTGCTGTTGATACCCCTGCTGTGACGAGGCGTACAGCACGCCGTCCTGTGCCTGCGGGCGGTGGGTCTGCTGGAGCCGGTACACCCGGTACACCAGGAACGCCGTGAAGGCGCTGATGAGGACGCCGATGAACACGCCGAGGAAGACGCCGGCGTAGAAGTTCCCGGCCACGTCGCTGACGGCGACGATGAGCATCGTGAGGACCGGCGGGCCGAGGACGACCGTGATACCGCTCACTGTCCCGACGATACAGGCGGTCACGACCGTGAACCCGGTCGCGACCAGCGGCGATTCCCCGGCGGACATTCGTCCATAACTCACACGACACGTATCTAAGCGTGTTGGCTGTTCGGTCGCCACACGGCGACGGGCTTTAGACGACTCGTTCCCTCACTGATACCATGCAATGGAAAGCGGACAGGGGCCTCCAGTTCCGGATGTTCCTCACGATGTTCCTCCTCGCAGGATTGTACATCGTGTTCATCGCCGCACTCACCCTCTACACCGGGAGCCTCCTGCTGATAGCGGGCTTCTTCGCTATCTTCAGCCTCGGGCAGTGGTACTTCAGCGACAAGCTCACGCTGTGGAGTATGGGCGCAAGAGAGGTCAGCGAAGAGGAATATCCGAAGCTCCACGCCATGGTCCAGCGCCTCTCCCAGCAGGCCGACGTGCCCAAACCGAAGGTGGCCGTCGTCGACTCGCGCAACCCGAACGCGTTCGCGACCGGGCGCTCGCAGAAACACGCCGCCGTCGCGGTGACGACCGAGCTGATGCGCATCCTCGACGACGACGAACTGGAGGGCGTCATGGCCCACGAACTCGCCCACGTCAAGAACCGCGACGTGATGGTCATGACCATCGCGTCGTTCCTCTCGACCATCGCGTTCCTCATCGTCCGCTGGGGCGCGTTCTTCGGCGGCGGCCGCAACCGCAACAACGGGGGCGTCCTGGTCGCCATCGCCGTCTCGCTCGTGGTGTGGATATTCTCGTACCTGCTCATCCGGGCGCTCTCACGCTACCGCGAGTTCGCCGCGGACCGCGGGGCCGCCATCATCACGGGCAAACCCCGGGCGCTGGCGTCCGCGCTGCAGACCATCTCGGGTGACATGCACCGGGTGCCCAAGGAGGACATCCGCGAGCAGGCGGAGATGAACGCGTTCTTCATCATCCCCATCTCGGGCAGCGCCATCACCCGGCTGTTCAGCACGCACCCCTCGACCGAGCGCCGCATCGAGCGCCTCCAGCAGCTCGAACGCGAGATGGAATCGATCTGATGTTCGGGTGTTTCAGGGGGCGATGAACCGGCGCACCGCCGCCCTCGTCGCGCTGCTTATCGGACTGCTCGCTGCCTCGCATCCGCTCTACCTCGACGTTCACCCCGGCGAATCGAAGGTGTTCGTCGACGTGGACCGGACCGAGCGCGAGGTCGCCGAGGACGAGGTTGTGAACTTCACCGACCTGCCGCCGCGGGCGCAAGCGGCCGTCGAGACCGCCGGCGTCGACGGCGAGGCGGGCCTCTGGATCGGGAGCGAGGCCGACGCTATCGAACCGCTCGCGACGCACGACTACCTCCGGTGGGAGGGCGAACTCTACCGGGTGCGGGTCCTCCCGCGCGAGGGGCTGTTCGACCGGGTCGACACCATCGTCTCGCCGCTGGTCGCGCTGGTCGGCGTCCTGCTCGCCATCATCGGCGGGCGGACGCTCTGGGACGTCGAAGTGAAGGGCCGCGATTAAGACACCCCCGTCCCACGTTCTTCTCATGGGCCTGCTGGATTCGATACGCGAAGTGCTCGGCCTCCGGGCCGAGGCCGACGCTGCCCGCGACGCCGACCCCGACGACCTCTTCGGGATGAGTACGGCCTACATCACGATGGAGGCCGAACTCGGTTTCGCGAGCACCGGCGACGGGGCGCTCTGTTTCTCCAGCGTCGACAGCACCGACTTCGAGGACACCGTCCGCGAGGTCGAGGACATCCTCACCGCGGGCGAGTCAGAGACCGGGACCGCCTTCGAGGTGCGCGAGGACGACCACGGCTACCACTGGGTCGTGCTCCACGACGACGACCCGGAGGACCTCATCACGAGCCTGCACTTCGCCGCGGACACGTTCATCGAGCGCGACTACGGCTCGCGCCTGCTCAACGCCCTCTTCGCGTTCGAGAAGGACGACCGTCTCGCGTACTGGGTGTACTCCTTCCGCCGCGGCGCGTACTACCCGTTCGCCCCGAAACGCGGCGAGAAAGACCGCGATAGTGGCACCGAATTCAAACTGGAAAGCAACCTCGACGGCGAACTCGACCTGGAGAAAGAGAAGGAGTACTGGTACCCGATGTATCCGAGCAGTTCCGGGACGCATCCCTGGGAGTAACCGGCCCGTTTTCCCCTTTGAACCCTCGCAAACCGAGCGACTGCACCGGCCTCACGCCCATCACTTTCACTTTCACTCTCCTGTTAACGAGGGTTTATGGGGAAACCCGCCCCAGGGATAGATATGGCAGACGTAGACCTCGAGAAGCTCCCCGGTGTCGGCCCCGCAACCGCAGACAAGCTCAAAGACGCAGGCTTCGACTCGTTCGAAGGCATCGCCGTGGCCTCTCCCTCGGAACTCTCCAACACGGCAGACGTCGGCGAGTCCAGCGCGGCAGACATCGTCCAGGCCGCTCGTGAGCACGCCGACATCGGCGGCTTCGAGACCGGCTCGCAGGTGCTCGAACGGCGCAACGAGATCGGCAAGCTCAGCTGGCAGGTCGACGAGGTGGACGAACTCCTCGGCGGCGGTGTCGAGACACAGTCCATCACGGAGGTGTACGGTGAGTTCGGGGCCGGTAAGTCCCAGGTCACCCACCAGCTCGCGGTCAACGTCCAGCTCCCCCAGGAGGTTGGCGGGCTCCACGGCTCCGTCATCTTCATCGACTCCGAGGACACCTTCCGCCCGGAGCGTATCGACGACATGGTCCGCGGCCTCCCGGACGAAGCGCTCGAGGCGACCCTCGAGGACCGCGACATCGAGGGAGACATCGACGACGACGAGACGATGGAGACGCTGGTCAACGACTTCCTCGACAAGATCAACGTCGCGAAAGCGTTCAACTCCAACCACCAGATGCTCCTGGCCGAGAAGGCCCAGGAACTCGCCGGCGAGCACGAGGACTCCGACTGGCCCGTCCGACTGCTCTGTGTCGACTCGCTCACCGCCCACTTCCGCGCCGAGTACGTCGGCCGTGGCCAGCTCGCCGACCGGCAGCAGAAGCTCAACAAGCACCTGCACGACATCGACAAGGTCGGCAACCTGTACAACTGCGCCATCGTCGTGACCAACCAGGTCGCCTCCAACCCCGACTCGTTCTTCGGCGACCCGACCCAGCCCATCGGTGGGAACATCCTCGGCCACAAGTCCACCTTCCGGATGTACCTCCGCAAGTCCAAGGGCGACAAGCGTATCGTCCGCCTCGTGGACGCACCGAACCTCGCCGATGGCGAGGCCGTCATGCGCGTGCAGGACGGCGGCCTGAAGCCGGAGTAACCGGACAGCTGAAACCCGACTGATCGGGTTCGTCGCGGTCACTCGTTCCATCCTCGTCTTTTCAGTTTCCGGTCCCGGACCCGTCAGGGACCGTGTTTTCTGCTCCCGAGCGTGTAGCTCCGGTATGGACCTTCGACGCCTCCTGCTGGCCCTCGGTTCCGGGGCAACCACGTTCCTGCTCGTCGGTGGGCTCCTCGCGTCACAGATTCCCGACATCCCGGGTGGCATCGTCGGATTCTTCGGCGGGCTGTTCGCGGGACTCCTCGCGGTCGTCGCGGTGTGGTTCGCCCTCGGTGACGCCAGTAGCACCGTCTCCCGCCTCGTGCTGGCGTACGCCGCGTTCGGCTACGCGTTCCTCGGCATCTGGTTCCTCCGGTACGCCCACGTCGCCGGGCTTCGGTCTGCGGTCGATTTCTCGCTCCAGGTCGTGCTCAGCGTGGCAATCGCGGTGCTGGTCGCCGTCGGCGACTGGGCCGGGAAACGACGAGACGCGAGTAGCTGAGGTTTATTGTCCTACGTTCACAATCATGGTCCCGTAGGTTCGCTGAGTATACCAGCACGTTTTCACAGTTTGTACGCGACTATCCACAGATATTTCCCAGGAAATCACGAGCCACGGTGATGTGTTATCACGGGTGTATTTTCCCACAATCTTGGAAACACAGTACAAGACTATATCCGTCTCACGCCAACTACCATCTGTGAGAAGATCATGAATGGCTACGCAATCGTCATCGCGACGGACGAATTCGAGAAGATCACCGCGGCGAGCATCATCGGCTCCATCGCGGCAGCCTCCGACATCCCGGTCGACATCTTCGTGACGATGAACGGGCTCCGCCCGTTCGAACACGAGGTCGTCGAGACCCGCGACTTCCACGTCGGGCCCCTCGGCGAGGCCATGCTGACCAGCGAGGAGACCGAGATTCCCCTGTTCACGGAGCAGTTCCGTGACGCCAAGGAGATGGGCCCCATGCGCATCTACGCCTGCACGATGGCCATGGAGATGTGGGGCCGCGAACTCTCCGACTACGTCGACATCTTCGACGGGGAGCTGGGGGTCTCCGGCTTCCTGAGCAAGGCCGCCGACAAGCAGGTCATCTTCATCTGAGCCTGCTCGCTCGCCCAGCGACCACCGTACCGCCCGCCGACCACAACCCCAAACCACGAGAAATCCAACAATGTCCGAACAACTCACTGCTGACGTAACGATCGACGCACGCGGCTCCGGCTGCCCCGGCCCCCTGATGGACCTCATCGGGAAGGTCAAGAAAGCCGACAGCGGCACCGTCTTCGAACTCCAGACGTCCGACCGCGGCTCGGTCTCCGACGTCCCCGAATGGGTCGAGAAGGCCGGCCACGAGCTGCTGGAGACCGTCGAGCACGACGACTACTGGAGCATTTACGTCCAGAAGGCCTGAACCATGACTGACATCGTCATCGTCGGGGGCGGCACCGGCGGCACCGTCCTCGCAAACCGGCTCGTCGAGGACCTCGAGCGCGAGGTCGCGGCCGGCGAGGTCGAGGTGACGCTGATCAACGACTCCCCCGACCACGTCTACAAGCCGACGTTCCTGTACGTCCCGTTCGGGAAGAAGACCGCCAACGACGCGGTCCGGCCCCTGGCCGACCTCGTCGACCGGCGGGTGAACCTGGAGATCAACCGCGTCGTCGGCATCGATACGGAGAACAAGACGCTCGACCTGCAGGACGGCGGCGACACGCTGTCGTACGACTACCTCGTCGTCGCGACCGGCGCGAAACTGGTCCCCGAGGAGGTGCCCGGCCTCATGGAAGGTGGGCACCACTTCTACGGGGCCGAGGGGGCGGAACAGCTCCGCGACGCCCTCGCCGACTTCGAGGAAGGCCACCTCGTGCTGAGCGTCGTCGGCGTCCCGCACATGTGCCCGGCCGCGCCGGTCGAGTTCGTGCTCATGGCGGACGAGTGGTTCCGCGAGCGCGGCATCCGCGACCAGGTCGAGATCACGTACACCTACCCCATCATGCGACTGCACGGCCTCCAGCCGGTCTCGGACTGGATGGAGCCGCGCTTCGCCGACCGGGACATCAACACGGTGACCTTCTTCAACGCGGAGGAGGTCGACCCCGAGAACAAGGTCATCAGGTCGATGGAGGGTGAGGAACTCGACTACGACCTGCTCGTGGCCATCCCGCCCCACAGCGGCGACGACCTCATCGCGGACTCCGGCCTCGGCGACGACGGCTGGGTCGCGGTCGACAAGCACACCCTCGAAGCCGAACACGCCGAGGACGTGTTCGCCATGGGTGACGCCGCCGACGTGCCGACCAGCAAGGCCGGCTCCGTCGCCCACTACGAAGCCGACGTCATCGCGGACCGCATCGCCAGCAAGGTCCGCGGTCAGCTCCCGACGGCGACGTTCGACGGGAAGACCGTCTGCTTCATCGAGGCGGGCATGAACGAGGCGACGTTCGTCGAGTTCGACTTCGAGAACCCGCCCGAACTCCGCGACGAGTCACGCCCCGTCCACTGGGCGAAGCTCGCGTACAACGAGTCCTACTGGCTGACCGCCAGGGGGCTCCTCTGAGGTGATTCGGATGGCAGAAGCACCCCAACAGATAGAGGCCGAGGAACTCGCCGAGGCCATCGAGCAGAACCCCGAGGCCGTCGCCGAGTTCGTCTCGCGCCTCGACGCGGTGAACGAGCTGCTCGACGTGCTCGAACTCGGCACGAGCGCGATGGACGACGACATGGTCATGCGCCTCGCGAAGACCGGCACCACGCTGGCCGAATCCGCCGACGCGGTCGCCACGCCGGAGACGGTTCGGCTGGCAGAAGCCGTCGGCCGCGAGGGAGAGGACCTCGCCGCCGCGGTCGAGACCATCTCGGAACTCCAGCGCAACGGCACCCTGGACGACCTCGCGGCGCTGGCCGACCTGCTCGCGCTCATGAACGGCGCGGTCGACGACGACATGGTCATGCGCCTCGCCAGGACCGGCAGCAGCCTCGGCGAACTCGCCGACACCGCCGCCGAGCCCGACACGGTCCGCGGGCTGGAGCGCATGCTGCACGCGGTCGGTGACGCCAGCGTCGAGGAATCAGAGCCTGTCGGGGTCATCGGCCTCGCGAAGGCGACCCGGGACCCCGAGGTCAAGGAGGGGCTTGGCTACCTGCTCGCGCTGGCGAAGGCGCTCGGAAGAAGGTAACTCGGAGCGACAGAAGGGGAGTCAGAACTCAGTCGTCGTCTTCTTCCGTCGTCGTCTTGTCCAGGTCCTTCTGCTACCACCTTTTGTCTCGCTCGCCTCCGCCTCGCTCCCAAAAGCTGGACCAAAAAGTGGGTGAAGAGGCTCAGTCGTCGTCTTCTTCCGTCGTCGTCTTGTCCAGGTCCTTCTGCTACCACCTTTTGTCTCGCTCGCCTCCGCCTCGCTCCCAAAAGCTGGACCAAAAAGTGGGTGGAGAGGCTCAGTCGTCGTCTTCTTCCGTCGTCGTCTTGTCCAGGTCCTTTTCACCCAGATAGATCTCCGCCCCGTCCTGTGCGACCTTCTCCGCGAGGACGGCGCACTTGATGCGCATCGGCGAGATTTCGACGCCGAGCATGTCGACGACGTCGTCGCGGTCCATCTCGGCGAGTTCGTCGAGCGTCTTCCCGCGGAGCTTCCCAGAGAGCATGCTCGCGGAGGCCTGCGAGATGGCACAGCCGTCGCCGCGAAACGCCACGGCGGCGATGGTTTCGCCGTCGTCGTCGAGTTTCACGTCCATCCGAATCTCGTCACCGCACATCGGGTTCTCCCCGACGTGGGTGAACGTCGCATCCTCGATCTCCCCGTAGTTGCGCGGGTTCTTGTAGTGGTCGAGGATCTGCTGTCGGTACATGTCCGAGCCCATTCCCATTGTTGTGGGCTGGTAGGGTAGTCCTCCGGAAAAACGTTCCGCAGCGGTGTGTGACCGATTCTCGGGTGGCTCGTCTGCCCCCAGACCGGGTCGGAAGCTATCAGAACTGCACGCCGACCGCTAGCCTACCCACCGACTACCTGTACGATTCGGTCACCGCTTTCCGACGTTTTGTACGATATCGGGGCGGCGACGGTCGCATCGTTGAACGCCGGCCGGTCCGTTCGATACGTGACGCCGTCACCGGGACCGATACCGTTCACGTGGTCGGTCGATTCGAGCTTCACGGTGACGAGATACTGGATGGAACTGTAGGCGTCCTCGAACTCCGCGGCCAGGGACTCGGAGACGGACACCACGTCCCCCTCGGTTGCACGCTCGCGGTAGCTCTCGTTCGTGGTTTCGACGCTGCCGTCGTTGTTGACGACGAGAAGTTCGGTCGTCGGTGGCTGGTCGTCGTCGGTGGCTGGTCGTTCGTCACCGACGACGAGCTTCCGGTCCACGACACCGTTCGCCGTGCGATCGGTGTCCGCGGTCAGCGACGCACAGCCGGATAGTGCGACCACGATGGGGAGGGCAATCGCACGTCTTCGGGGCATCTCCGCCATAATTTCCAATGGACATTCCGAAATTATCAATCTGGTGGGCTCGGCGTGTGAAAGAATCAGACGACGCCGGCTCAGACCGGGTCGTCGTCGGGCCGCGTCGCCGGGTCGATGGTGGCCCGGCCGACCGGGTCGTATCGCGAGGTCGACACCGGGTCGACCTCGGTCGTCGGAATCAGGTCGGATTTGGTCTCTCTGTCCACGTCGGCACGTCGCTGGCGGGCCCGGATTCCAGGTTCAGACACCGGTTCCTGCCGGGGCGTGGCCGCCAGGGCAGGACTCGACGGGGTTGCAGTCGTCGGCTCGGCAGCCTGCTTCAGACGGTCTTCCGCCGGCTCCGGTCGCGGCTCTGCTGACTCGGTCACGGCCACCGGGTCGTCCGACTCTTCCACGGTATCGTCCAGTTCTCCCACGTCGTCTCCCGCGTCTGTGTCCACGTCGGACCCCCCGTCGCCTTGCATGACCCCCTCCGAAGGCTCCGTGCCGTCCTCCTCGTCTTCCCCTGTCCAGTGCGCCCCCAGCATGCCGGCCACCCCGACGACCGCCCCGATGAACGCGAGCGCGTCGACCGCCCCGAACCCTGCGGTCGACAGGCCCTCGACGAACCGGGCGAACGTGATGACGAGCAGCCCCAGCAGCAGGAACTGCAGCGCCATGAGGTGTCGTTCGAGCGTGTCGTCCATACCCTACAGAGGTGACGAGAGCGGGTATTGCTTTCGCAGAACTGAGGTATCAGCGTTCGCCAGTGACTTCGGCCTCGAAGCGGCTGACGAAGGTCTCGAGGAAGTCGTGACGGTCAGCTGCCACCTCTCTGCCGACGTCGGTGTACATCCGCGAATCGAGTTCGAGGAGCTTCTTGTGGAGGTGGTTGAAGGCGGTCTCGCCTGCTGTGGAGTCGTCGTCCTCGGGCGGCAACTCCGGGTCGTGGATTGGCTGGGCGATTTCGCCGGTGTGGGCGAACATCCTGGCAAGGCCGACCGCACCGATGGCGTCGAGGTTGTCGGCGTCGGAGAGGAGCTTCGCCTCGAAACTCTCGGGTTCCACGTCGTTCGAGAACCGGTGGGCGCGGGTGCAGTGGGCGACGGCGGCTCGCGTCTCTGCGTCGACATCGAACTCGGCGAGGATGTCGCGGGCTTCCTCGGCACCCCACTCGGCGTGACAGTCGATTTCGCCGTCGGCCTCGCGCTTCCGGCCGATGTCGTGGAGCCACGCCGCAGCCAGGAGGACGTCCTCGTCTACCTCGCGGTCGGTGTCTGTGACGAGTCGCTCGGCGTTGGCGACGACGCGCTCGACGTGGTGCCAGTCGTGACACGGTGAGAGCCCGCCGAAGTAGGTGCGGGCGCGGTCGCGGAGGGCGGTCTGGTCCATGTGGCGTCGAGTCTCGACCGACCGGAAAAACAGTTGTGTTGTTCTACGCGAACAGCTGGCGCGCCTCGTCGACCGCCTCGACGAGCGCGTCGATCTCCTCGCGGGTGTTGTAGATGTAGAACGAGGCGCGGGCGCTGGCGGCGACACCGAGCTTGTCGTGCAGGGGCTGGGTGCAGTGGTCGCCCGCCCGGATTGCCACGCCGAAGTCGTTGACGATGGACGAGAGGTCGTGGGCGTGGACCGAGTCGATGTTGAACGAGACGAGGCCGCCGCGGCCCTGCTCGGGCGTCGGGCCGTATATCTCGATGTCGTCGTGCTCGGAGAGGCGGTCGTAGGCGTATTCCGCCAGCATCTCCTCGTGGGCCTGGACACGCTCCATCCCGATGTCGTCGAGGTAGTCGATGGCGGCTTCGAGGGCGATGCCCTGCGAGATGTTGGGCGTTCCGGGCTCGAACTTCCAGGGGAGGTCGTTCCACTTCGACTCCTCGAAGGTGACCTTCTTGATCATGCCGCCGCCGTAGAGGTACGGCTCCATCTCGTCGAGGATGTGGCGCTTCCCGTAGAGGACGCCGACACCGGTCGGGCCGCACATCTTGTGGCCGGAGAAGGCGTAGAAGTCGGCGTCGATGGCCTCGACGTCGACCGGGCGCGTCGGGACGGCCTGTGCGCCGTCGACGAACGCGAGGGCACCGTGGTCGTGGGCGATGTCGGCGAGTTCCGAGACCGGGTTGACGGTCCCGAGGGTGTTCGAGACGTGGACGACCGAGAGCATCTTCGTGTCGTCCGTGATGAGTTCCTTCGCGGCCGCCATGTCGAGCTGGCCGGACTCGTCGATGGGGATGAACTTGATGTCCGCCCCGGTCCGCTTTGCGACCTGCTGCCAGGTGACCAGCGAGGCGTGGTGCTCCATCTCGGTCGTGACGACCTCGTCGCCGGGGCCGAGTTCGTTCAGGCCCCAGGCGTAGGCGACGAGGTTCATGCTCTCTGTCGTGTTCTTCGTGAAGACGACCTCCTCGCGGCCGCCGGAGGCCCCGATGAACTCGGCGACGCGGTCGTGGGCGTCCTCGTAGGCGATGGAGGCCTCCTGGCTCAACGTGTGGATACCACGGTGGACGTTCGCGTTGTAGCCGTGGTAGTAGTCGACGATGCAGTCGACGACCGGCTCGGGGGTCTGCGTCGTCGCCGCGTTGTCGAGGTAGACGAGGTCCGTCCCGTCGAACTGCCGCTGGAGGATGGGGAAGTCCTGCCGGATGCGTTCGACGTCGAGGGGGTCGGTCGTCTGGGTGCTCATTGCTGTTCCCTGGGGGCCAGAGACCCAATTGTCCTTCGGTACAGGACCGGATTGCTATCGGCCCCACAGACAGTCGTTTCAACCTGCAAGAAACGAGACGGCGGTTTTTTATCGACCGCCCGAGTCCGGACAGCCATGCGCCGACTCTTCGACGTGTGGCTCGTCACGGTCGTCGTGTTCACGCTTATCGTGGCCCCGACCGTGCTATTCACCACCGCGCAGTCTGCCGACTCGCTGCTCGTCGAGTCCGAGTTCCTCCTGAGCCTCGTCGTGGGCTACCTCGTGGTGTTCCACGGCGCAACAGACGTGTTCGTAAACAGCTTCCGTCGTCGGTGACCGACCGCAGAAACGACCGACTCAGCCCAACCGGAGCAACTGTGCGTGGAGCGTTCCCTCGATGTCGAGCACCGCGTCCTCGTCGATGAACCCGGCTTCGACGGCCACGTCGACGGAGCGCTTTCCGACGATGTTCGCGACGGTCGCCCGACGCAGACTGTCCAGTACCTCGTCCTCCTCGCGGTGTTCGCCGCCGTAGAACTCCTCGGAGACCGTGAGCGACACCGGCCCCTCCTCGAACGTCTCGCCCATGACGTCCGGGTCACAGACGGAGACGAACAGTCCTTCTTCGGTCTGTCGCTCGTTAACGATCATCCACCAGTTCCTCTTCCTTTCGTTTGCGAAGCTCCTCGGCCTCCTCGGCGACCTCCTCGGCCTCCTCGTCGCGGCCGAGTTCTTCGAGTGCGCGGGCCTTCTCGCCGAGCACGTCGGCGGTGCGCATCCCGAGGCGGATGGCGTTGTCGAGCGCATTGAGCGCGTCCTCGGCCAGCCCGCGTTCGAGCAGGAAGAACCCGCGGTTGTACCACGCCTGGGACGAGCGCGGGTCGAGCTCGACGGCACGCTCGGCGTGTTCGAGCGCCCGGGAGACGTCGCCGGACTCCCAGAGCGCGTAGGCGAGGTTCGTCTCCGCGTCGGCGGCGAACCGGCCCTCGTCGTCGATGTGGAGGGCCTCCTGGTAGGAGCTGATGGATTCGTCCCACTCCTCCATCTCGGCGTGAGCGACGCCCTTGTTCACCCAGCCCTCCTGCTTGACGGCGTCGTCCTCGGCGAACCGGGCGGCGCGCTCGAACGTGTCCGCGGCCTGCTCGTGGCGATTGATGCCCATGTAGTTCAGGCCGACGTCGATGAGTTCGTCCGCGTCGACCGAGTCCGCGTCGACGTTACGCTGGTCCAGCATGTCCGTCAGGACGCGCGAGTCGACGGGGTCCACCTTCGTCGGGTCCACACCGAGTTCGGGTGGGTCGAGGTCGAACTCGTCGTACGGGTCCGAGAAGCCCTGTCCCTCCGAGAACTTGTGGTCTCGCTCGCGGTCAGTCATAAGTCGCGGTTGGCCGTGAACACGGGTAAGGGTTGCGACACCCGAAACCGGCATATACTGCACCCGTCAAGGGGCCCGCTGGGCGGCGACGTTCCAGACCTTGGACTGGCAAAGAAGGCCGTTCAGTCGGGCGGTTTGAACGGAAGATACATTCAAGGTACAGACCGCCGTCACATCCTCCATGCGACTCTTTGTCAGTGTCGACCTCCCGGACGACATCGCCGAGGACGTGGCGGCCCTCCAGGACTGCTTCGACGCGGCGACCGGGCTGAAGTTCGTCGACCCCACACAGGCGCACATCACGCTGAAGTTCCTCGGGGAGGTGAGCAAGGCCCGCCTGCCCGCCGTGAAAGACGCTGTCGAGACGGGCGTCAGGGAGTCCGAGGTCGACCCGTTCGACGCCGCCTTCGGCGGGCTCGGGGTCTTCCCCTCGCTGGACTACATCAACGTGCTCTGGCTCGGCGTCCGCGAGGGCGCGGCCGCGCTGACCGCGCTCCACGAGGGTATCGAGGCTGAGACCACCGCCATCGGGTTCTCCCCCGAATCCCACGAGTTCACCCCACACGTCACGCTCGCCCGGATGGAACACGCCGGCGGGAAGGAGACCGTGCAGGCGTGTGTCCGGGACAACGACCCCGACGCGGGGTCGATGCACGTCGAGGAGGTCCGCCTGACCGAGAGCGTCCTCACGCCGGACGGCCCGCAGTACCGGACCGTCGAACGGTTCCGGCTCTAGGCGTCCCCGTCACGCCACCGGGCTAGGCCGAGCAGGCTCGCGATGCCCGCCACCGTCCCCGCGAGTTCGAAGCCTGGAATCGATTCCTGACCGTCGTCGGCCGTCGGTGCGGCTGTCGTTCCCGACCCTTCGGGGATTCGGGCGTCCGAGACGGCCTCGGTGTCGACCCCGACGTAGCCGTTCCCGCAGGTCTCGGCGTCGCTGACGATGAACACCGCCCCCGACTCGATGTGGTCCTTCTCGCCGTTCGTGAGAATCTGGACCTCCGCACCCTGCGGGTCCGTGGCGAGTTCCGTCGTGAGGACCGCCTCGTAGACGACGGTGTTCGACGGGTCCCAGTCTGTGAGCCCGCACTGGTCGACCGCGCTCGTGTCGACCTCGCCGGTGACCTCGTCGGCGGCCACGAGGAAGTCCCCGACGTAGTCGCCCTCGTCGTCGTAGGGAGCCTCGAACGCCATCTGGCGGCGGATACCCGACCCACCGGTGGCGGGAGAGTCGGTGGAGGTGGACTGGCTGGTCGTCTCGCTCGTCGTCTCCGTCGCCCCGGCGGCCCCGACGACGGCGACCGAGCCCGCTGTCGTTACCACGCGCTTGAGGACCGCGCGACGCGTTCGCTCGTCGTGCGTACTGCCATCAGGCATGGTCTCGCCTACGGGTACGCCGCCCGAACGGGAAACCACCGTGCCAAGACACCTAGTGGCTCGGTTTGGCGCACAGAAAAGAACAACATTTTAAACTCGGCAGAGGTACTTCCGGCCACTATGGGTAAGAAATCGAAGGCCAAGAAAAAGCGCCTCGCCAAGCTCGAGCGACAGAACAGTCGCGTGCCGGCGTGGGTCATGCTCAAGACCGACATGGAAGTCCAGCGTAACTACAAGCGCCGCAACTGGCGACGTAACGACACCGACGAATAATGAGTTCCAGTGATTTCGAGGAGCGCGTCGTCACCGTCCCGCTCCGAGACGTGAACGCAGAAGCGAAGCACAAGCGTGCAGACAAAGCGATGACGCTCATCCGCGAGCACCTCGCCCAGCACTTCAAGGTCGACGAGGATTCGGTCCGTCTCGACCCCTCGATCAACGAAGCGGTCTGGTCGCGCGGCCGGAAGAAGCCCCCGAGCAAGCTCCGCGTCCGTGCCGCCCGCTTCGACGAGGAAGGCGAGGCCGTCGTGGAAGCCGAACACGCGGAGTAACGTTGCTCCGTACCGCGTTCGCCGGGTCACCGTACGTCGGCGTCTTCGCGCGGGCGACGAACGACTGTCTCCTCTGCCGTCCAGACATCGAGTCGTCCGTCCGTGAAGCCATGACCGACGAACTCGAGGTGCCCGCTATCCCGACGACCATCGCCGGCTCGTCCACTGTCGGCGCGCTAGCCGCCGGTAACTCGAACGGTCTCGTCGTGTCGAGCCGCGTCACCCAGCGCGAGCGCGACCGAATCGCAGAGACCGTCGACCTCACCATCGGCGAGCTCCCCGGTCGGCGCAACGCCGCCGGGAACATCGTGCTCGCCAACGACACCGGTGCGTACGTCCACCCGGACCTCTCCGACGAGGCCGTCGCCGTCGTCGAGGACACCCTCGAGGTGCCCGTCGAACGAGGCGACCTCGCGGGGGTCCGCACGGTCGGTACCGCCGCTGTCACTACGAACAAGGGCGTGCTCTGTCACCCCAAGTCCACCGACGCCGAACTGGACTACCTCGAAGACCTCCTCGGCGTTCCCGCCGACGTCGGCACCATCAACTACGGTGCCCCGCTCGTCGGCTCCGGGCTGGTCGTCAACGACACCGGCTACGTCGCCGGCGAGGACACGACCGGGCCCGAACTGGGCCGCATCGAGGACGCGCTCGGCCTCATCGACTGAGCGACCCCGTCGACGTTTTCACCGTTTCTCCCACCCTCGCGAGCCACGGGTCGCGCCACGCATGAGAACGAGCCACGAGCCACGGCAGGTGAGAAGGGAAGATTCTTCCATCTCGCTCACGCACTCTCGGGCATGAGTCAGTTTACTATCCGCGGGACGTTCGAGACACGTCACGGGCCCAGCCCGTTCGAGACGACGATCGACGCAGAGAACGAGAACGTCGCACGCGAGCACACGTACGCGAACTTCGGCAGCAAGCACAACCTGAAGCGTACCCAGGTCGAGATCTCGGAGGTCGAGGAACAATGATGGGCGGTGGCGGCGGTCAGGCCCAGCAGCTCCAGCAGGAGATGCAGGCGATTCAGGCCGAGATCGAGGAGATCGAAGAGGAGATCACCGAGGTCCGGAACGAGAAGAGCGAGATCGACGAGGCCGTCGAGGCCCTGAACACGCTCGAATCCGAGTCCATCGTGCAGGTCCCGCTCGGCGGCGACGCGTACATCCGCGCCGAAGTGCAAGACATCGACGAGATCATCGTCGGCCTCGGCGGCGGCTACGCCGCAGAGCGCGACCGCGACGGTGCCATCGAGACCCTGGAGAACAAGCAGGACTCGCTGGACGACTACATCGACGAGCTCGAAGCGGAGATCGCAGAGCTCGAAGAGGAGAACAGCGAGATCGAGGCGCAGATGCAGCAGATGCAACAGCAGCAGATGCAGCAGCAGATGCAGCAGATGCAACAGCAGGCGGAAGAGGAAGGCGACGGCGAATAATCGATAGCGATGTTCGACAACCTGAAGGAGAAGCTGGGTAGCTTCCGCAAGGACGTCGAGGAGACGGCCGACGAGAAGGCCGAAGCGGCCGAAGCGGAAGCACCCGAAGCCGAGGCGGAGCCAGCAGCCGAGGAGGACGTGGCTGCGGCCGACGCCGAGGCGTCAACCGAGTCCACGGCGGACGACGAGCCCGTCGATTCCGCCGACACCGTCGAGGCGACCGGCGACGAACCCGACGAACCCGACGAGGCAGCGTCGGTCGAGTCGGCCCCGGCGGCCGATCCTCGCGAGGAGGACGATGTCGAGGAGTCGAACGGGAACTCGACCGGCTTCGGTTCCAAGCTGAAGGCGGCCGCCACGGGCAAGTTCGTCATCGAGGAGGAGGACCTCGAGGACCCGCTCTGGGAGCTCGAGATGGCGCTCATCCAGTCCGACGTGGAGATGAGCGTCGCCAACGAGATCCTCGAGAACATCAAGCGCGAGCTCGTCGGTGAGCGCCGGAAGTTCACCGAGTCGACGGGGAACATCGTCGAGGAGGCGCTCGCCGATGCCCTCTACGACGTCATCTCGGTCGGCCAGTTCGACTTCGATGCGCGCGTCGCCGAGGCCGACAAGCCCGTCGTCATCATCTTCACCGGCGTCAACGGCGTCGGGAAGACGACGAGCATCGCGAAGCTCTCGCGCTACTTCGAGGAGCGCGGGCTGTCGTCCGTGATGGCGAACGGCGACACCTACCGCGCCGGCGCGAACGAGCAGATCCGCGAGCACGCGGACAACCTCGACACGAAGCTCATCGCCCACGAGCAGGGCGGTGACCCGGCGGCCGTCATCTACGACGCCGTCGAGTACGCCGAGGCCCACGACATCGACGTGGTGCTGGGCGACACGGCCGGTCGCCTGCACACGAACGAGGGCCTGATGGACCAGCTCGAGAAGATCGACCGCGTGGTCGGTCCGGACATGACCATCTTCGTCGACGAGGCCGTCGCCGGCCAGGACGCGGTCCAGCGCGCGAAGAAGTTCAACGAGGCGGCCGCCATCGACGGTGCCATCCTCACGAAGGCCGACGCCGACTCCAACGGCGGCGCGGCCATCTCCATCGCCCACGTCACGGGCAAGCCCATCCTGTTCCTCGGCGTGGGGCAGGACTACGGCGACCTCGAGCGGTTCGACCCCGACCGGATGGTCGAACGGCTGCTCGAGGAAGACGAGGAGTAGGCTGCAGTCGAAGCCGGCCGCGTTTCTTCTTCGGTGTCGTTCTCCGGGACGCTCCAGTGGTAGCTACCCAGATTCTCGAAGGGTACCGTTTCGGGTGGAGATGCGGGACGGCTGCCCGAGCTCCGGCTCGCCGCCAGGTGGAAGGTGACTGCGGAAAGTGGGATGACAGTACAGGTGTGGTTACGCAGTCACGAGGTGTGATACACCGCACCACACCATAAAGCTCTGCAGGAACCAGTTACCCCCTCTGGGCCGACACGACGGGGTTCCCACAGGGCAGCGGCGAGAAAAAGGCTTTAACGCGCGACGCGACTAGCGGACAGTAAATGGTACTCGACGACCTCGGGAGTTCGCTGCGGGGCACGCTCGATAAGCTCCGCGGGAAGTCCCGTCTCTCTGAAGAAGACGTCGAGGAGATCGTCAAGGAGATCCAGCGCTCGCTCCTGCAGGCCGACGTCGACGTCTCCCTCGTGATGGACCTCTCGGACAGCATCAAGACGCGCGCCCTGGAGGAGGAGCCGCCGAAGGGAACGCCGGCCCGGGACTTCGTGCTCCGCATCGTCTACGAGGAGCTGGTCGGGCTCGTCGGTGACTCCACCGACCTCCCCCTGGAGAACCAGACCATCCTCCTCGCCGGGCTGTACGGGTCCGGGAAGACCACGAGTGCGGCGAAGATCGCCTGGTGGTTCTCGAAGAAGGGCATGCGCCCGGCCATCATCCAGACCGACACCGACCGTCCCGGTGCGTACGACCAGTCCAAGGAGATGGCGCGCCGCGCCGAGGTCGACTTCTACGGCGACGACGACGCCGAGGACCCCCTCGAGATCGTCCGCGACGGGATGGAGGCCACGAAGGACGCCGACATCCGCATCGTCGACACGGCGGGTCGTGACGGCCTGAACCAGGAGCTCATCGACCAGATCGAGCGCATCGAGGACGTCGCCACCCCCGACAAGAACCTGCTCGTCATCGACGCCGCGATGGGCCAGTCCGCGAAGGAGCAGGCCCAGAAGTTCGAGGAGTCCATCGGTATCGACGGCGTCGTCATCACGAAGCTCGACGGGACCGCGAAGGGTGGTGGCGCACTCGCGGCCGTCAACGAGACCGGCTCGTCCATCGCCTTCCTCGGGACCGGTGAGGAGGTCAAGGACGTCGAGCGCTTCGAGCCCGACGGCTTCATCTCCCGCCTGCTCGGCATGGGCGACCTCAAGCAGCTCACCGAGCGCGTCGAGCGCGCGATGGAGGAGACCCAGGCCGAGGACGACGAGGACTGGGACCCCGAGGACATGCTGAAGGGGAACTTCACCCTGAAGGACATGAAGAAGCAGATGGACGCGATGAACAAGATGGGCCCGCTCGACCAGATCATGGACATGATTCCGGGCTTCGGCGGGGGCATCAAGGACCAGCTGCCCGACGACGCCATGGACGTGACCCAGGAGCGCATGCGCAGCTTCGAGGTCATCATGGACTCCATGACCGAGAAGGAGATGGAGAACCCGCGTGGCATCGGCCAGAAACAGGTCGAGCGCATCGCCCGCGGCGCGGGCCAGCCCGAGGAGAAGGTGCGTGAACTGCTCCAGCAGCACAAGATGATGGAGCGCACCCTGAAGCAGTTCCAGGGTGGGATGGACGGCGACATGCAGCGGATGATGAAGAAGATGCAGAAGCAGGGCGGCGGTGGCGGCGGTATGGGCGGTCTCGGTGGCGGCGGCGGTGGGCCGTTCGGATAGAGTGGCCCGAATCCGCGGCCTCGCCAGCTACGACGCGCTCGTCCTGACGGCGCTCATCTGGTTCCTCGCGAAGTTCCTCCGGTACGCGTTCCCACCCCTGTTCGGGACGTTCCAGAGTACCTACGGTGTCTCGAATTCGGTCGTCGGGACGGCCTTCACGGCCCTGATGCTGGCCTACGCCGCGATGCAGTTCCCCTCGGGCCTGCTTGCGGACCGGGTCGGCGGCGTCCGCGTCGTGACTGCCGGGGCCATCGTCGCTGCGGTGGCGTCACTCGCGCTCACCATCTCGCTCCCGTTCGGTGTGCTCGTGGCGGTGATGGTGCTCGTCGGGGTCGGAACGGGCGCGCACAAGACGGTCGCGGTCCGGCTGCTCTCGCGGGTGTATCCCGCCAGAACGGGACGGGCACTGGGCGTGATGGACACGTTCGGAGCCTTCGGCGGCGTGGTCGCGCCCGCGGCCGTGGTCTGGGCGCTGGCTGCCGGGGGCGCGGACTGGCACGTCGTCTTCCTCGGTGGCGGGGTGGCGGGGCTGGTACTGGCGGGACTGTTCCAGTGGCGGGTACCGAGCCGACTGCCGCCGGAGCCCGAGTCCGAGGACGAAGACGGCGGTTCGAGCGCCTACCGCAACCTCTTCTCCGATACCTGGTTCCTCGTCTTCGTCGCCGTGACCATCCTGTTCTCGTTCACCTACAACGGCGCGGTCGCGTTCCTGCCCCTGTACCTCGAAGACGCCGCGGGACTGTCGCCCGCGACCGCCGGAACGCTCTACTCGGGGCTGTTTCTCGTGAGCCTCGTGCAGGTCGTCACCGGCGACGTGAGCGACCGCCTCGGCCGGCTGACGGTCATCGGCGGGACGCTGGCGCTGGCGACGGCGGGGCTGGCGCTGGTCGTCGCGGTCCCCCGGAGTCCGCTGCCGGTGCTCGCGGGCGCAGTCATCGCCTTCGGGCTCGGGAGCCACGGCTTCCGCCCAGTGCGAGGAGCGTACCTCGTCGAGTTGATTCCGGATTCCGTGGCCGGCGGGGGCCTCGGGGTGGTCCGAACCCTCCTCATGGGCGTCGGGGCGGTCGCACCCGCGGTCGTCGGTATCGTCTCCGACGTCGCGAGCTTCCAGGCCGCGTTCGCCGTCCTGCTGGTGTCGCTGGCAGCGGGACTGGCGCTGGTCGGGGTGCTGGCGGTCGGTGGGGCTCGGGCCTGAGCAATCGGGTCCGGTACGTCACCCGGAACCGGCACCGCCGACGCTAGATGTTACCACGTTTCATTACAGATTTTTGTAATGTGGGGCGTGTTAACTAGAGTATGGCCAGCGACCCACTGGGGACTGCCATGCTGGACTACCAGCGCGGCGGTCTCCGCGGCGACTGTCGGTACGTCGACGGGACCGAGACCGCCGACGGCCACATCCACGAGAACTACTTCACCGCGGTCGGCGAGGGCGACGACGACTTCTCCGACCGACTCCTCGCGCTGGACGGCCCACTGCTCGACGTGGGCTGCGGGGCTGGAAAGCACGCCCTGTTCCTGCAGGCGCATGGGACCGAGGTCGTCCCCTTCGACGTGAGCCCCGGTGCAGTCGCGGCGGCTCGCGCCCGGGGCGTCGCCGACGCCCACGTCGCGGACATGTTCGACATGCCCTACCCCGCGACCCGGTTCCCGAACCTGCTCGCGAACGGGACCCAGCTCGGCCTCGGCGGCTCCATCGCCGGAATCCGGGCATTGCTCTGTGAGTTCGCCCGCGTGACGACCAGCGACGCGACCGCCTTCGTCGACGAGTACGACCCTGCCGCGCTCGACGACCCCGGCGAGATGCTGGGATATCGCCCGGACCCCCGCGAGGGCGTCGCCCACCGCGCCTTCCACTTCGAGTACGACCGCGACGGGGAGCGCCTCGTCGGGGAGACGCTGCACTTCCTGCTCGTGTCTCCCGACCGGCTGCGCGACGCCTGCGTCGGCACGCCGTGGACAGTAGTCAAGGTGGACCACCGCGGGGTGTACTACCGGGCGCGGCTGGCGAAGTGAGCCGGCCGGAAACAGTTAACACGGCCGCCGGCCACTCCCCGGACATGGTACTCGTACTCTCCGACGAGGAGGTCGCGTCGCTCATCGACCTCCCGTCGCTCGCGCCCGTGGTCGAGGACGCACTCGTGAGTCAGGGCCGTGGCGAGGTCGAGCGCCCGGACCGCCCGCACTACGATATCGGGACCGGCCTCGACGGGCCGGAGCCGCTGGGGATGGGCCTCGCCATGCCCGCGTACATCCACGGCGAGCCTCACTTCGCGACGAAGCTGGTCGGGGTCAACGAGGGCAACGCCGACCGTGGGCTGCCGACCATCCACGCGCAGGTCGTCCTCGCCGACGCGCGAACCGGCCAGCCCGTCTCGTTCATGAACGGCGGACGCATCACGAACGCCCGGACCGGCTGCATCGGCGGCCTGGCGGCGCGCGACCTCGCCCCGAGCGGCCCCGTCCGGGTCGGTGTGCTCGGCGCTGGCACGCAGGCGCGCTGGCAGACCCGCGCCATCGCAGCGCTGTGCGACGTCGACTCGGTCAAAATCTACTCGCCGAGCGACTCGCGCGAGGACTGCGCGGCCGACCTCCGCGACCACGACATCCCGGCCGAAGCCGTCGACTCGGCCGAGGCAGCGGTGCAGGACGCGACCGTCGTGGTGACGGCGACGACCAGCACGGAGCCCGTGTTCCCCGCAGACACGCTCGCGCCGGGCACGCTCGTCGTCGCGGTCGGCGCGTACACCGGGGAGATGCAGGAACTGGAGTCCGCGGTGTTCGACCGGGCCGCGCGCGTCTTCGCGGACGTGCCCGAGGAGGTCGCAGAGATCGGTGACCTGCTGGCGACCGACCTGACCGAAGACGACCTGATTCCGCTGTCGGCGGTGTTCGAGGGCGATGCTGGCCGAGAATCTGATGATGAGATTCTGGTGGTCGAGAGCGTCGGCACGGCGGTCCTCGACGCGGCAACCGCGGCAGACGTGTACGAGTCGGCGACCGAGGCTGGAATCGGGACGGAACAGTCGTTCTGAGCGGAAAGAGTCGTTCTGAGAACGTCGGCAGTCGCCCTGAACTGGGTCGGCAGTGGCCCCGACTTAGCCGCCGAGGAACTGCCGGCGCACCTCGTCGTCGTCGAGAAGTGCGTCGCCCGGGCCCTCGTAGCGGTTCTCGCCCTGTGCGAGGACGTAGCCACGGTCACAGCGCCGGAGCGCCTCTTTCGCGTTCTGTTCGACCATCAGGATGGAGGTGCCGGCGTCGTTCACCTCGTCGATGCGGTCGAACATGACGTCGACGAGGTCGGGCGCGAGCCCGGCCGAGGGCTCGTCGAGCAACAGCAGGTCCGGGTCGAGCATGAGCGCACAGCCCATGGCGAGCATCTGCTGCTGGCCGCCCGAGAGCGTGCCGGCGTCCTGGTCGATGCGCTCTTCGAGGACGGGGAAGCGGTCGAACACCGCCTGCCGCCGCTCCTCGGGCACGTCGTCGAGGATGTACGCCCCGATTCGGAGGTTCTCCCCGACGGTGAG
Organism: Haloarchaeobius sp. HME9146; assembly: GCF_025399835.1. Taxonomy (NCBI): domain Archaea; kingdom Methanobacteriati; phylum Methanobacteriota; class Halobacteria; order Halobacteriales; family Halorubellaceae; genus Haloarchaeobius; species Haloarchaeobius sp. HME9146. The sequence goes on along the minus strand of NZ_JAODVR010000001.1, from coordinate 562,889 downwards.
CGACGGGAAGACGTTCTCCGTCTGGGGGACGTAGCTCATCCCGACCGTGATGACCTCCTCCGGCGGGTAGTCGGTGATGTCCGTGCCGCCGAACGTGATACTGCCGCCCATCCGGTCCGCGAGACCGAAGATCGACTTCATGGCCGTCGATTTCCCGGCCCCGTTCGGGCCGACGATGGTGACGTACTCGCCCTCGTCGACGTGCAGGTCGACGTCGGTGAGCACCTGGAGGTCGCCGTAGCCCGCATCGAGGTCCGTGACCTCGAGCAGGTGGTCTCCCCGCGTGCTGCGGGTGTCGTCCGGCGTGTCGTCGAGTGTCGTTGCGTCGTTCATGGTCAGCTACCCAGGTAGGCGTCGATAACGCGCTCGTCGTTCAGTACGGTCTCGGGGTCGCCCTCGACGAGCAGGCTGCCCTGCTGGAGCACGACCAGCCGGTCGACGAGCTCGGTCAGCGTCTCGAGTTCGTGCTCGATGACGACCACGGTCATCCCGTCGTCGTTCAGGTCGCGGATGTGGGCCGCGATCTCGTTCGTGAGCGTGGGGTTCACCCCCGCGAACGGCTCGTCGAGCAGGAGCAGGTCGGGCTCCAGCATGAGCACGCGTGCGAGTTCGAGCAGTTTGCGCTGGCCGCCCGAGAGGCTGCTCGCGTACTCGTCGGCGAGCCGGGTGAGTTCGAACGTCTCGATGAGTTCGTCGGCGCGCTCGGCCACCGCGGCCTCGGTCTCCTGCATGCCGTCGGTGCGGAGCAGCGCCGAAACCGTCTGTTCGCCGGGCTGGCCGGGTGCGGCGAGCCTGACGTTCTCCCGGACGGTCATCGTGTCGAGCTGGCGGGTGTGCTGGAACGTCCGGACCAGCCCCTCGCGTGCGAGTACGGCGGTGTCCGCGCCGGTGACGTCCTCGCCGTCGAAGACGACCGACCCGTCGTCGGGTTCGACGACGCCGCTCACGCAGTTGAAGAACGTCGACTTGCCGGCCCCGTTGGGGCCCATCACCCCGACCAGCTCGCCCTCGTCGAACGAGACCGAGAGGTCGTCGATGGCGACGAGGCCGCCGAACTGCTTGCCGAGGCCGTCGACGTCGAGCAGCGTCACGAATCCACCTCCAGGTCGCGCTCGTCGCCCCAGATACCGGCGGGCCGGTACCTGATGACGAGCACGAGGATGAGGCCGACGACGATGAGCCGGATGGACGCGAACTCGCCGGCGGAGACGGGTGCGGCGTCCTGTGCGAACCGCGAGAACAGCCGGAGCCCCATGATGATGCCGAGGCCACCGAGCACCGCGCGGTGGTTCGACGCGCCGCCGAGCAGCATGCCGATCCAGACGGTCACCGTCACCTGCAACTCGAAGAAGTCAGGCGAGATGGCGCCGTTGTACATCGCGAAGAGGGCACCCGCGAAGCCGGCGAGTGCGGCCCCGTAGACGAACGACTGCATCTTGTAGCGGAAGGTGGACTTGCCGACCGACCGCGCCACCAGTTCGTCGGCCCGGATGGCGCGCAACACGCGGCCGTAGGGGGCTTCCGTGAGCCGCGCGACGATGGCGAACGTCAGCGCGGTGAGCCCACCGAACACCAGCAGCGTCGCCACCAGCGTCACGTCGCGACTGCCGGCGAGGTCGCCGAGTGGCGTCGGGATGCCGAAGATGCCGGTCGTCCCGCCGAAGATGTCCGTGAAGTTGATGAACAGCGTGTGGAATATCTCGGCGGTTGCGAGCGTCACGATGGCGAGGAAGTCCCCGCGCAGGCGCAGCGACGTGGCACCGACGAACGCACCGAGGGCCGCCGCCACGAGGACGCCGGCGACGAGGCCGACCGGCCACGGGAGCCCGAGCGCGATACCCTCGAAGGAATCCACGGCCGAGAGCATCGCCATCGTGTACGCGCCGGCCGCGAAGAACACGACGTGCCCGAAGTTCACGAGGCCGGTGTGCCCGTACTGGAGGTCGAGCCCCAGCACGAGGATGCCGTAGATGACGAACAGGATGCCGACCTCGAAGAACACGTAGAGGTCGCCCGGAATCGTCGCCGTCACCGGCGAGAACGCGATGACGAGCCCCAGTACGACGGCGACAGTGCCGATCACCAGCGCGAGGTCCGAGTCGCGGTCCGGGAGCGAGTCGCGTACGCTCATGCCTCACGCACCTCCTTGCCGGCGATACCGCTCGGCTTGACGAGCAGGACGACGACGAGTATCATGAACGCGACCGCGGACGAGATGCCCGTCATCCCCGAGGGGAGGAACGCCGTCGAGAGCGCCAGCACGACGCCGATGACGTACGCGCCGGCGATTGCCCCGTACGGGCTCCCGGCCCCGCCGAGGATGGCGGCCGACAGTACCATGAGTATCTGACTGAACCCCGTCGTGACGCTCACGTTCGTCTGGATACCGAGGAGCACCCCCGACAGTCCGGCGAGCATGCCGGCGAGCACCCAGACGCTGTTGCGGATGAGCTGGGTGTCGATGCCCCGGACGCGAGCGAGCGCCTCGTCGTCGCTCATCGCACGCATGGCGATGCCCACGTCCGTCCGGGTCAACAGCCCGTGCAGGACGAGGAACACACCGATTGCACAGCCGACGACGACGAGTTGCTGGGAGGTCACGAAGAAGCTCCCGAGCAGGTCGACGGATCCGACACTCAGCGCCGGGACGTCCTGGAACTGCCACGTCGTCGTCTGCGTGTCGTAGTACCGGGCGCTCCGCCCCGCGAGAAGCCGGATCACGTTGCGGAGGATGAGTCCGAGTCCGATGGACGTCAGCAGCATCGGAATCGGGCCGGTGTGGTTGATGGGCGTGAAGAACACCTTCGCGAGCAGCAGGCTGACGATACCGCCGCCGACCATCGCGACGAGCACGGCCACCGGCAGTGGCAGCGGGAGCGACCCGGCCACGAGCAGGCCGATGAACGCCCCGGCCGTGATGTACTCGCCGTACGCGAAGTTGATCATGTCCACGATGCCGTAGATGAGCGTGAACCCGATGGCCGCGATGGCGATGTACGAGCCCGTAACCAGCCCGAAGATGAGGTTCTGTGCGAGTCCCATCGCTTAGTACTCGCCCTCCGGCACGAACTCCCGGAGGTCGTCCGCCGGGATGGTCTCGACCTGCGTGAACTGGCCGTTCTGGACCTCGTTGATGACGACCGAGCCGACGACGTTGCCGAACTGGGTGAACGTCACCGGCGTCGCCGCACCCATGTACGTGATCTCGTCGCCGTTGTCGAGCGCCTCCTTCCCCTCGGCGAAGGTCGCCACCTCCGTCCCGGGGCCACGCGACACCGGCCCGATGTTCTGTTCGATGGCCTCCGCGGTGGCCTCGCCGGCGCGCTCGACGGCGAGCGCGGTGACCATGGTGGCGTCCCACGCCGGCGGCGTCCAGGCGTTGATCTCGGCGTTGCCCTCGCCGCTGTTGTAAGCGCTCTCGAAGGCACCGTAGTTCGGGCCAGATTCGCCGGGGCTGGCTGCCCACGCACCGTTCAGCGCGCTCCCGACCTGGTCAGGGAGGTCGTTCTGGGCCAGCGGGTCCGAGAGGATGGGCTGGCGGCCGTAGCCGCCGTCGGACCAGTCGCTCAGGAGCGTGATGGCGTCCTCGAGCGGGAGGCTCACCGCGAACGCGCTGAAGTCGGCCTGGAACAGCCGTTCGAGCGCGGACTGGTAGTTCGATTCGCCCTGGGCCACCTCGACCTGCTCGGCGATGGTGCCGCCGTTGCCCTCGTAGGCGCTGATGAACCCGTTCGCCCAGCTCCGTGCGCCGGAGGTCGTGCCGTTGATGACGCCGACCGTGTCGTGGCCCTGGTCGAGGGCGCGCAGTGCTGCACCGGCCGTGTGGACGGTGTCACTGATGACCGTCCGCCAGATCCACCCGTCGTCGCTCACGTCCTCGGGCGTGCCGTGGTCGCCGCCACGGGTGTCGAGGAAGTTCGAGCCCGGCCACGGCGTGACGACCGGCGTCTGCTGCTCCTGCAGGAAGTCGAACAGCGGTTCGAGTTCGCTGGAGAACAGCCCGAGCAACGCGATGGCGTCCTCGTTCTCCGTGAGCTGCGTGACGACGGTGCGTGCCTGCTGTGGGTTCACCGAGGTGTCCGAGCGTTCGAGGACGAGTTCACGGCCGAGTGGGCCGCCCGCGTCGTTGATGAGCTGTACTGCGACGTCGGTCGCCTTCGAGACGCCGGGCTGCAGGAAGTCCCACTGGCCGGTCTGGGCCGCTGGCTGTCCAAAGGTGATCGGCCCACCTCCACCGCCGCCACCGAGTCCGAGACATCCAGCAGTCGCCGCGAGACTGCCCGCACCGCCGATCTTCAGGAAGGTTCTCCGGTCCACCGATCGCTTGCTATTTCTAACCATGGGGCAACCTTACACTGGTCGTTCAAATAGTTAACCCGCGTTTTTCCCACGATATCTTTCATTTTCGGCACCTCAGCGGGTATCGCGGCCAGTTATACGCCGGCGGGGTTTACCGGTATCAGGTGAGGTTCAGTCGCTCGACGATGGCGTCCAGTTTCTCGTGGTGCGTCGCCTCCCGGGGTGCGGTCAGGGGCGAGACGCTCACCTCGCCGTCCGCGACGGCCCGGCGGTCGCTTCCGACCGGGTAGCGCTCGCGCACCTCGTCCATGTCCGGGAACGGGTTCTCGTAGCCCTCGACGTGGGGCCAGAACTTATCGCGCAGGGCGATGAGTTCGCCGTCTTCACCCACTTCCACGGGCAAATCCTCGTCCTCGGGGTCCACCGAGTTGTGTTCGACCCGAACGTCGAAGTCGCCGTGGGGATGCGTGACCCGGAGACGAGGGTCGGTCGCGTCGACCGGCCCGTTCACGTTGAGGATGTCGACCGCCTCGAACACGTCGGCGTCGAGGCAGTCCTCGATGAGGGCGCGGGTGATGCGCGCCGGCGTGGAGAAGTCGTACTCCTCGGGCGGGTGCGTGTAGAACTCGACGTTGTGGTAGGCCGAGGTGGCCACCGCGGGGGTCCCGAGGAAGGCGGCCTCCATCGCCGCGCCGACGGTCCCCGAGCGCCCGAGGACGTACGCGCCCATGTTCGGGCCGTGGTTGATGCCGGAGACGACGAGGTCGAACTCTCTGTCCAGGCCGCGCAGGCCGTAGGCCACGCAGTCCGCCGGGGTGCCCGCGATGGCGTAGCCCCACTCGTGCTCGGTCCGGGTGGTGTAGGTCGTCCGCTTCCGGCCGACGCCGGACTGGTTGTCAGCCGGGGCGACGACGGTCACGTCGCCGAGTTCGGTCAGTTCGCGGCGGATGGCGGCCAGCCCCTCGCCCGTGATGCCGTCGTCGTTCGTCAGGAGGATGTCGAGGTCGCGCACGTTGATGGCAGGTTCGGTCGGTGGGGAGTAAATCTTCGGGAATGTGGGGTTCGGAGGGATGGTGAGGTCTGCACCAGCAGCCTTTTTTCCTCACGCTGGAAGATATTGAAATATGTCCGAAGAGTCGCGTGCGGCCATCGCGGGTATCGCCGGGTTCCCGCTGTGGTACGTCGCACTCGAACAGACCGTCGTCCCGGTTCCAGATTCGTTCGGGCTCGGGCTGGTCGCATTTCCAGTGTGTCTCGTCGCGTACGCGCTGACTGAGAACGACCGCAGATTCTGGCTCTCGAGGGCGATGGTCATCTACCTCGTGTACACCGCGGCCCAGTTCTGGGGATAGTAGTCGCGTGGAGACAGGTAGAGAGTACGGCTACGACCCGTCCAGCAGCTCCCGAATCCGCTCCCTGTCCGTCAGATTCTCGGGCAACTCCTCGGGGCCGAACCAGTCCACGTCCGTAATCTCGGGTTCGCCACTGGGCACCTTGTGCGCCGGGGCAGCCCGCCGCCCGCCGACCTTCCGGCCGGTGTAGACCACCAGCGGAATCCGAATCAACTCGTCGTGGCCGTAGTCGATGGCGAAGTCGCGGTGGTAGAACACCCCGGTAATCTCGGCCTCGATGTTCGTCTCCTCGTACGTCTCTCGAACTGCGGTCTCGGCCAGCGTCTCGCCGGGGTCCTGCGCCCCGCCGGGGGTCATCCAGCCATCCTTGTAGCCGATTTCGGTGCAGAGCACACGTCCGTCGTCGACGACGACGATACCTGCAGAGCCCGCGAGCCGGTCCAGTTGCTCCTCGACGGATTCGGGAAAGGAGTCGGGCTGGTAGTACGCCGGTTCCGTCACGAGGGGCTCCAGTTCGGGCGCGTCGTCGAACCGCTTACAGGCGTCCTCGCGCATGCCCAGCGCGCGTTCTCGGAGGGTGTCCGCGATGGCGCGGCGGTCGGCAGCGTCCATAGTCGAGAGTTCGCGGGCCGTGGCAAAAATCATGCGCCGGTGTGTCACGGTGTCGGCGTGCCAGCCCGCCCCGAGACCCTCGCCGCGTGGCCTGTTTTTATGGCGCCGGCCTGCAACCGGACAGACATGAGTGTCCGCGAGGTCGCGCTGGAAGCCTACCGCGAGGCGGTGCCCGCACTCGCCGCCAGCGTGGTCGGTGGGCTGTTCGCGGGCGTCGTGCTGGGCGGGATGCGCGGCGAACTCGAAGCCGTGAAGGGGCTGCTCGTGCTCGTCCCGGCGCTGCTGGCGACCCGCGGGAACGTGTTCGGCTCGCTCGGGGCGCGCCTCTCGACCGGGCTCCACCAGGGGTTGCTCGAACCCTACGTCGACCTCTCGAACGACCGGCTTCGCGGGGCCATCGCGGCCGCGCTCTCGAACGGTATCTTCGTCAGCCTGTTCGCCGCGACCGCGGTGTTCGTCGTCCTGAACCTGCTCTCTGCACCGGTCGCGCCACTTCCCACGCTATTGGCCATCGCCGTGCTCGCGGGGCTGTTCTCCGGTATCGCACTGACCGTGGCGGTCGTCGGCGTCGTCTTCCTCGGCTTCCGCCGGGGCCACAACCCGGACACGCTCGTCGGCCCGCTCGTGACGACCACGGGTGACGTCTTCGGCGTCGCCTTCCTCCTGCTCGCGGTCCGCATCGTGCTCGGATTGGGAGGGGGATAGATGCCGGAGCAATGGACCGTCCGGGACATCTCGCGGGCGATGCTCCCGCTGTTGCTCGCGCTCTCGACGGTGGAGATCGCCTCCGGACTCGTGCTGGGGAGCATCGAGGACACACTGCTGGCGAAACCCTCGTTACTGGTGCTGGTGCCCGTGACCATCGGGACCGCCGGGAACCTGGGCTCCATCCTCGCGGCCCGGCTCTCGACGGCGGTCCACCTCGGGACCGTCGAGTTCGACCCGACCGACGACACCCTCGCGGGCAACGCCATCGCCACCGTCGCCCTCGCGCTGTCGGTGTTCCCGGGCGTCGGGCTGGGTGCCTGGGTCCTCACGGAGCTCACGGTCGGGGCGGTCCTCGGGCCGCTCGACGTGGTGTTCGTCGCGTTCAGCTCCGGGGCGGTGCTGGCAGTCCTGGCCATCGTCGTCACGCTGACGGCGACCTACGCGGCCTACCGGCTCGGGCTGGACCCCGACGACGTGGTCATCCCGGTCGTCACGAACACCTGTGACGTGCTCGGCGTCCTCGTCCTGTTTGCCGTGGTCAGTCTCCTCCTCTAGAACCGGGCCCAAAAGGTCAAGTTCGGTGACCGGAAGTACCGAACATGAACCGACGTTCGTACCTCCAGTCGCTCGCGGTGACCGCGACAGCGATATCGCCCGTCCTCGCAGGGTGTAACGAGACCGACACCACCGGTGGGGACAACGGTGGCGGCAGTGGCGACGGAGGCGGCGACAGCAGCGACGACGGCGACGGCAGCGGGAACGAGAAAGCGACCGAGACGGCGACCGCGACCCCCGAGGAGCTCGCAGAGGGGCACATCAAGGAGGCAGTCGGTTCCCTGAACAAGGTCGGGTTCAAGCTCCAGGAGCTGGAGACCCAGATAGAGGAGGACCCCGCGAACGTCGAGTTCGACATCGAGGCGACCCGGGGCGTGCTGGAGTCCGCCCGGAGCGAACTCGACGCGGCCGCCGAGACCGCGACCGCCGAACAGGAGCAGGACATCCAGGCACTGCGCCACCTCGCGACCATCGTGGCGTCGATGGCGAACGCGATCGAGACGATACGGGGAACCAACCCGAACGCCCGTCTCGAGGAGATACAGACCGTCATCGCGAACGAGAACTACGAGCAGGCACTGGAGATGCTGCGCGAGTCCAGGTCGACCATGCAACAGACCGCCACGGAGCTCGAAGCGGGCCTGTCGGCGGCCGACGCCGTCGACCCGGAGCGGTTGCAAGCACTCAACGCGGCCGAACTCAGCCAGGTCCGGCCCCCGCTGGAGGCGATGCACACGGTCGTCGAGGGCTTCTCCACGCTCGCGACCGGCTTCGAGGAGATGCTGCTCGGCCGCGAGGACCTCGCCGAGGCACAGACGCACCTCGACAACCAGGAGGTCAGTGCCGCCAAGGAGGACATCCAGAAGGCGAACACCCACTTCACCGACGCGAAGACGACGTTCGACGGCGTCTCCAGTGACGCCACGGTCGACATCAGCACCCACCTCGAACGGGCTCGCTGCCAGGCCGACCACCTCGTGAAGGCCACCGAACATCTGGAGAAGGCTGCCGAAGCGTACGAGAACGGCGACCCGGTCACGGCACAGCAAGAGCGCGACGCCGCCGAGGCGGAGCTGGAGAAGGTCAACGACTGCTGAACGGGTCGCGACCCGACGGGGCTTTTTTGCTCGGGCACGAACGCCGCGACGTGAACCTCCCGGTCGACCTGCTGGTGACGGTCCTGCGCCGCGTCCTCTACATCGCGGCCTTCCTCGGCCTCGGCGTGACGCTGGCGAACCTCGCCGTCGAGTTCGGCGCGGTCGACGCCATCGCCCGCTTCGCCCGGCCCCTGACCCGCCCGGCGAACCTCCCGGACGAGGTCGGGACGGCCATCCTGGCGACCACCGCCTCCCCGACCGCCGGGTACGGCATGCTCGCGGAGTTCCGCGAGGCCGGGACCCTCGACGACCGCGCGACGCTCGTCGCCGTGACGGTGAACACCTTCTTCGGCTTCGCCCAGCACATCTTCACGTTCTACGCCCCGGTGCTGATTCCGATTCTAGGACTCGAAGTGGGGCTGCTCTACGTCGGGTCCCGGGCGGCCATCTCGCTGGCGATCACGCTGACCGGCGTCGTGGCGGGCGCACTCTTGCTCTCGCCCGACAACGTCGACCCCGACGTGATGCCCAGCGACGTGGCGAGCGACGGCGGCGAAGAGGAGCCGAAGACCCGCCAGGAAAAGGTCACGGACGCGCTCGCGAGCACAAAGAGCAAGGTTCTGGACATCCTCCCGCGCCTGCTCGTCGTCTACACGCTCGTGGCGGTCGTGACGGAGACGACCGACCTGACCGCCGTGACCGGCGTGGCGGAGCCGGTCACCTCGCTCATCGGGCTGCCGGGTGCGGCCGCCGCGGTCATCGCGGTGTTCGCGGTCGATACGACGAGTGGCGCGCTGGTCATCGCGCCCATGCTGGACGACGTGTTCACGCCCCAGACCGCGGTGGCGACCATGCTGGTCGGCGGTATCGTCTCCTTCGCGGTGTCGACGTTCAAGCGCTCGATTCCCTTCCAGTTCGGCATCTGGGGCGCGGAGTTCGGGACGAAGGTCGTGGTCGTGAACACGGTGCTGAAGGTGGTGTTCATCGCGGTTGCGCTCGTGTTCCTGCTGGTGCCGTGAGTACTCCGGAGGTGTCCACCCTGTCGGTCGTGTCGTGGTGGTTGGGTCGGGCGTGTTCCGTTTGCTAGTGGCAGCGAGCAGCTAGCTCGCGCCGATGGCAATGGAAACAGCACCACACCCTCCCCAGCCGATTCCGTTCCTCGGCCAGAGGCCTGCGGTACTCATCCCTCGCGCGGCACTGGTTCGCGGCTTTCAGCACACTCACCAGCGCGCGCCACGGCCGGAATTCCGACGCCCCCACGCTCATCTTCCTGCACTCCCTAGCCACCGCCAATGTCGCGCCAGTCCCTCGCGCCCTCGCCCAGCGTGGTCGATGCGGGCATCCTCGTCGCGGTCCTCGCGGAGGCCGTCACCGGCCTCTGGAGCCTGACCGCCCGCCCCGACGACGGCTGGCTATTCGTCGTCCACGGGGTCGTGGGGCTGGCACTCGTGGTGCTACTGGGGCTGAAGTTCTGGCGGGTGTGGCGGCGCGTCACTGGCAAGGTGAACCGGACAATCGCTGTCTCCATCCTGCTCTCGGTGCTGGCCGTGGCGGCTCTCGTCACGGGGGTTGCGTGGACCCTCGGCGGGACCTCGCCGGTTCCGGGGCTCACACTGCTGGTCATCCACGGCTACCTCGGGGCACTCCTGCTGCCAGTCCTCCTCGTCCACCTGCTCGCGAGGTTCCGGCTGCCGGACCGCGAGACCGTCACGGAGCGCCGGAACGCCCTGAAGATGGGCGGCCTGCTGGTGGGCGGAGCCGCGGTCTGGCGGCTCCAGCAGGGAATCGCGAAAGACCTCGTTCCGAGCCGACGGTTCACCGGGTCGCGGGAGGAGGGAACCGGGGAGGGCAACGCCTTCCCGGTGACGAGCTGGGTCGCGGACGACCCCGACCCTGTTTCAGTCGAGGACTGGCGGCTGGCGGTCCGCGGGGCGGTCGACACGCCCCAGGAGTTCCGGTATGTGGACCTCCCCGAACCGGGTGACGGTGGCGACGCAGAAACACGCGCCCTGCTCGACTGCACCAGCGGCTGGTACTCCGAGCACGACTGGCAGGGGGTTCGGGTCGGGGACCTCCTCGACGCTGCCGGGGCGGACCCCGATGCCGGCTGGGTTCGTTTCCGGTCCGTCACTGGCTACCGGTGGAGTTTGCCCAGAGAGGAGGCCCGTGACGCCCTGCTGGCGACCCACGTCGACGGCGAGCGCCTGAGCCACGGCCACGGCTTCCCGGTCCGGCTGGTCGCTCCCGACAGGAGAGGGTTCCAGTGGGTGAAGTGGGTCGAGGCGGTCGAGGTCAGGGACAGAAACGACCCGGCGCAGTGGCTCGCGACACTGGTTTCGGGGTTCGATTGACCACGAAAACTCAGCCCAGCAGCGACAGCAACGACCCCAGTTCGCCCAGGTTCGCCACGCGCGCACCCTCGCTCCCGCGGTCGAGGTGGACTGCCCGGAATCCCGCCTCACGAGCGCCCTGCACGTCCGGTTCGTAGTCGTCGCCGACCATGACGAACTGGTCGATATCGTCGGGGGCGCGTTCTCTCGCCAACTCGAACACCGCCGGGTCGGGCTTGTGCGCCTCGGCCTCGTAGGAGGTCACGACGGTGTCGAACAGGGGGAGGAGCTCGTGGTGTTCGAGCTTGCTGCGCTGCCACTCTGGTACCCCGTTCGTGAGCACGCCGAGGTGGTGGCGGTCCCCGAGCGTCTCGAACAGGGCTCTGGCATCGTCGGAGACATGGGTCATCGCGAGTTCGTACCCGTGGAGGGTCTCACGGAGGGCCTCGGGGTCGGCCGGCTCTTCCGCGTGCTCGCAGACCACCTTCATCGCCCCGAGGACCGGCTCCGGCTCGACCGCCATGAACCGCTCGTAGAAGGCCTCGTTGTACGTTTCTACGAGTTCTTCAGGTGCACTGCCGAAGTGGTCGGTGAGGGTGTCCTCGATGACCGCGGTGTAGTCGCGGGTGAACTCGACGACGGTCCCGTCGAGGTCGAAGAAGACTGCTGTGGGCATGTTGTCTGTGAATTGGAGGGTTCGATGGAAGTCGGTATCGGTGCAATGAGAGTAATTGTCACAGAGTGTCGCTGGTAGTTCCAGCACTTCGTCCGATGTCGCTGAGATTGCTCGTTGCGAGAGCAACGCGACTAGCGCCGATAGTAATGGAAACCGCACCACACCCTCCCCAACCGATTGTGCTCCTCGCTTCACTACGTTTCGCTGCGGTGCTCATCCCTCGCGCGGCTTGTCTCGCAGTCTCGCGGGCTCACGGGTCGTCCCTCCCCGTTCGCTGTCGAGGCGACTCCGTCGCCTCGCTCGACATACTCGAAAGCACGCGCCACCCGGAAAGACAAATCGCGAGAAACAGCCCCGAAATTACTGCCCGTCGTCGCCGGATTCGATCGGTTTCCCGTCTTGGGTCGGCGGGGCGACGTAGTCGACGAACTCCTCCACGCTGGGGTCGGTCACCCGCACCCGGACGTGGATGTCGCCCAGTTCGTCGGGGTTGCCGACCGCGAAGTTGACGCGGCCCTCGAACGCCGCCTGTTTCTTCAGATCGAACGAGAAGGTGTCTCCCTCCTGGTTGCTGAAGAACTGCCCGCGGGCGGTGTCGAGGATCTCCTGCTCGTGCAGGCGCTCGGAGAAGTGTTCGAGCTGGTGGGTCGTCGCCATGAGTTCGCCGGGGTGTTCCTCGACCTCGGCCTCGGGGAACAGGTTCGTGATGGCGTCGGCCACGCGGTCGGTGACCTCGGTGTCGTTGACTGGTGCCGTGATCTGGACGTCGACGCTGTATATCATGATTGGAGCTCCTGGACGGCTTCAGGTCCGTCCTCGAACAGGGTCTCTATCTTGGTGCGGAAGGCCTCCAGCGTATCGGTGTTGTCGATGACGACGTCCGCCCGGTCCATCGCGTCGTCCATGCCGAAGCCGCGCTCGCGCTCGTCGCGGGCTTCGAGGCTCTCGCCGCCTTCGTCCTCGCTCTTGTCCCGGCCGCGCTCGGCCAGACGTTCCTTGCGGACCTCGAAGGGAGCCTCGATGCTGACGAGGACGAAGTCGTCACCGAACGCGTCCCGGAAGGCGTCGAGTTCGACGCCGGAGCGCAGGCCGTCGACGAGCACGGTGTCGCTCGTCTCCAGTTCCTCGCGGATCATCGGGAGCGAGCGCTCCGCGATGGCCGCCGGGCCGTTCTCCTCGCGGAGCGCGGTGGCGATCTCGCCGTGGTGCGTGGCCGGGTCGAGCCCGCGGTCGCGACACTCCTGGCGGATGACGTCGCCCATCGTCACGACCGGGATGTCGTGCTCGCGGGCGACGTTGGCCGCCTCACCTTTGCCGCTGCCGGGCAGGCCGACGGTGCCGATGACGGTCATCGGGGGAGCCTATTCGTGACTGCGGCTTAACCCCACCGCTCTCGCCCGTCACGGGTGTCCGAGACGACGCCCGCTCCCGCTAGCGTTTTGCACCTCGCGTACGTCACCTCTGACATGGCTCGCTCGTTCGCCGTCCGTGCGCTCTGGTTCCTCCTCGTCGGCTGGTGGCTCACCTTCCTCGCCATCAACGTCGCGTGGTTCCTGAACGTCACGGTCATTGGCCTCCCGCTGGGTATCAAACTCATCAACCGCGTCCCGACCATCCTCACGCTGAAAGAGCGCCGGGAAATCGTCGACCCCGACGCTGAGGGACGCAGTCAGACCGGCCTGCTGGTCCGGGCAGTGTACTTCCTGTTCATCGGCTGGTGGCTCAGCCTCCTCTGGGCCAACGTCGCGTGGGCCTTCTCGGCCTCCATCATCGGCCTGCCCATCGGCATCATCATGTTCAACTACCTGCCCTACGTCACGTCGCTGTACCGCTTCGACGGGTGACGCCGCTTCGGTCCAGTTCTCGTTCCACCTTCGTGTGCCACGCTATCGATAGTCGTCCTGACAGTGAAACCGAATCCCGACTGCTTTTTTACGAGGGAGGCGTAGCGGGGTCCGAGGGCACGTAGCTCAGCCAGGATAGAGCGTCGGACTTCTATCCCCACGCATCTCTGGTGGTGGGGGAAGACATCCGATGGTCGTGGGTTCGAATCCCATCGTGCTCGCTTCTGCGAGGAACGAATGTGACGAGCAGAGCGAGCAGCCGTGGGATTCGAATCAGGGAGGGCACGCGCAGCGAAGCGAGCATGTCCGACCGTGGTTCGAATCCCATCGTGCTCTCTCAACCCCAGCGTGTCATCGTCTCACGCCCCGCTTCCAACTTCGAAACCGTTAGTCACACCCATCCCCGAACACCGCCAATGAACTATCTCCTCTGGGCGGTCCTGGCGCTGGTCGCCTACACGCTGGTCGCCCCCCTCATGAGCATCGCGACGAACGGGGACGCCTCCATCCCGAGCAACGTAGCCACCCTGCTCGGCAACGGGATTCTCGTCGCCATCACGCTGGGCGTGGTAAGCTACACCGGCGAGAACCCGACGCAGTACCTCACGCACCCGAAGGCGGGGTTCGTCTACGCGGCGGGGGCGTGTCTCGGCATCGGCATCCTCGCGTACTACAAGGCGCTCTCGCAGGGACCGGTGAGCGTCGTCTCGCCCATCTTCGCGATGTTCCTCGTGACGAGTTCCATCGTCGGCATCCTCGTGCTGGACGAGCCGGCGTCGGCCCGGAAGCTGGCCGGTATCGCGCTCGCCGGCGTGTCGGTCTACCTCGTCTCGACCGGCTGAGCACACCCCCGCAAGCCAGACACTTTTGTCGCACCGCGGCGACCCCCATCGCATGGAGTATTTCGAGGACCTCGATGTCGGCGAGACCCGCGAGCACGGCAGCTACGTCGTCGACGAGGCGGAGATAACCGACTTCGGACAGCAGTACGACCCGCAGCCCTTCCATACCGACCCCGAGGCGGCCGAGGAGTCACTGTTCGGCGGGCTGGTCGCCAGCGGCTGGCACACCGGTTCGATGACGATGCGGCTGCTCGTCGAGGGCATCTTCCCCGGCACGGCCGCGCTGGGGGCGGTGGGAGTCGACGAGCTCCGGTGGCCCAACCCGGTTCGACCCGGCGACGAACTGCACGTCGAGACCGAGGTGCTGGAGAAACAGGCCGACTACCGGCCGGGCGTCGGCCTCGTCCTGAGCCGCGTCGAGACGAAGAATCAGGACGACGAGGTGAAACAGTCGTTCGTGGGGCGGGTGCTGTACCAGCAACGCGAGTAGTGGGGGTCGGGAAACCGCGAATCCCTTGGTCGTTCACGGTTCCCGACAGCCCGAACGGCCGGTTCCGTTCCCCAGCTGACTGGATATTCTCGCTATACAGAGGTTCAGAACAGCGTTATCGTGCCAGCCGCCGTACAGTGTGCCATGGGAACAACCACCGTTCACGCGCCGACGCGGTCGGTCCAGCCGATCCGCGCCATCGCGGAGCGCGGGGGGACAGGTGCCGGCATCGCCGTCATCGTCAACACCCTGCTGCTCGTCGTCGGGCAGCGATTCATCGACATTCCCGCCGGCTTCGACCCCCTGAGCATCGGCTCTGTCGTCACCGCGTCCGCTGCCGGCGCGGTCGCCGCCACCCTGGTCTACATCCTCCTCGACCGAATCGTCACCGAGACGGACAAGCTCATGACAGGCATCGCCTCGTTCGTGCTCATCCTCTCCGTCGTCCCGGTGTTCGTCGTCGCGCCGACACTGGCCGAGGGCGTCGGACCGGGGATACTGGTGCTACTGGTGCTGATGCACGCCGTCGTCGCCGTCGCGAGCGTCGGTGCCCTCACGCACAGTGAAGTGTTCGAGCGGTACCGGGAGGCTCCCGACCAGGAGAATCCCGAGCAGGAACAGACCTGAGCGGGGAAAAGCGTGCTTCCGCAGGGACAGTTATTCTTGGAAGCCGTCTTCGAACCTGAAGGTCCCGTTGCGCTGGACGACCTCGCCGTCGACCTCGATGTACGAATCCTCGCTCATGTCGACAATCATGTCCACGTGGACCGCGGACTCGTTCTGCTCGTTGTCCTCGCCGACGGTCGCCTCGTAGGCGCGGCCGACGGCCATGTGGACGGTATCGCCCATCTTCTCGTCGAACAGCATGTTGTAGGTGAAGACGTCGATGTCGCGGTTCATGCCGATGCCGAGTTCGCCAAGGCGCTTCGCGCCCTCGTCGGCCTCGAGGACGTTCTTCAGTACGTCCTCGTTCTTCTCGGCCTCGTACTCGACGACCTCGCCGCCCTCGAAGACGAGCCGGACACCGGTGACCTCACGGCCCTGGTGGTACAGCGGCTTGTCGAACAGCACCTCGCCCTCGACCGAATCGGGGACCGGTGCGGTGAACACCTCGCCGCCGGGCAGGTTGTGCTTGCCCGTGTCGTTCAGGGTGGTGTTGCCCTTCACGGACATCGTCACGTCGGTCGTCTCGCCGGAGACGATTCGGACCTCGTCGGCCGGGTCGAGTATCTCGACCATCTGCTGCTGGAACTCGCCCTGCTCGTCCCAGTCCTTGTTGACGGCGTCCCAGACGAAGTTCTCGTAGCCCTCGGTGCTCATCTCGGCGAGCTGGGCGTTCGCGTCGGCCGGGTACTGCGTGAGCACCCAGCGCTTCGAGAGGCGCTCGTCGAGCAGCGGGCGACGGGCCTTCTCGTACTCGGCGGTGACCTCGGGGTTCACGTCCGCAGTCTCTGTCATGTTCGCGCCGGCCCGGATGGCGATGTAGACGTCCATCTCCTCGAACAGGGCCATCTCGTGGCTCGGCAGGTCGAACTCGCTGTCGTCACTGTTTCGCAGGTAGGCACGGCGGAAGCGGGTGCCCGTCCGCTGGCTGATTGCCAGCGGGTTCGCGCCCACGTCGGCGCACTCCTCGAACAGGGCCGTGACGAGGTCCTCGGCGACCGGATGGGCGTCGATGACGACGTTGTCACCCTCGGCCAGGTCGGCGGAGTGACTGGCGACGATCTGGGCATGTTCACGAACTCGTGGGTCCATATTCCAGTATTCGGCCGAGTGGTTGTAAACGGTTTTCGATGCGAAATACGGCGGTTCGAGGGGTGGTGGGTGGAGACGAAACGAAGGGGTGGCGCGCGCGGACGAGTGTTCGTCGCGTCAGCGACGTCACGAGTCGAAAGCGCGCGAGGGACGAGACGCGCAGGCGTCGCCGAGCATCGAGTCGGCTGGGGAGGGCGAGGTGCAGGGCGGGGCGGGGCGGTTGCGGTTTCCAGTTGAATCGGCCGAGTCGGCTGCTCCGGAACAGAGACGGCATCCATCCGCGATACCCGAGAGAGACACCCAGACGCAACAGCCGAACACGACCCAGACCGACCCAGATTCGTTCCCACACCACCGCCAAGCTTCATCAGACCGCTCCAGCAAGCAACTCCATGGACATCCGCGAACTGACCGCCGAATCCGAGCGACGCGAGGCGGTCCCCATCCTCCAGCAACTGTGGGGCGACGCCACCCGACCCGAGATACTCGACTGGACCGGCGAGGACGATTACCACCTGTTCGGGCAGTTCGTCGACGGCGAACTCGTCGGGGTCGCCGGGGTGCTCGTCCGGCAGGTCCTCCACCACGACCGGCACGCCTGGCTGTACGACCTGGTCGTCGACGAGGCCCACCGGGGCGCAGGGCACGGTACCGCCCTCGTGGAGTTCGTCGAGGACTGGGCGCGTGAGCAGGACTGCGAACACGTCGCGCTGGCCTCGCCACTGGCCAAAGAAGGCGTCCACGAGTACTACGAGGACCTGGACTACGAGAAGTGGGGCTACGTCGTCGAGAAGGAACTCTGAACCGCCGGCTGGGAGCGGGACCACCGCCTATTTCTCCCCCGGAATCGAACCCGCGACACATGATAGACCTCCGGAGCGACACGGTGACGAAGCCCGACGATGCCATGCGCGAGGCCGCGATGACAGCCGACGTCGGCGACGACGTGTACGGCGAGGACCCGACAGTGAACGAACTCGAAGCCCAGGCCGCCAAGTTGGTGGGGAAGGAAGCCGCCCTCTACGTCCCGACGGGGACGATGGGCAACCAGCTCGCGGCCCGGACCCACACCGAGCGCGGCCAGGAGATCCTGGTCGAGCGCGAGAGCCACATCTACAAGTGGGAGCTCGGCGGGCTGGCCCAGCTCTCCTCGCTGCAGGTCCGGACCCTCGACGGCGGCGAGCGCGGGATTCCCACACCGGAGCAGGTCCGCGAGGGCTACGTCGAGGAGAACGCCCACCGACCCGGCACGGGATTACTGAGCCTGGAGAACACGCACAACTCGAAGGGCGGGGTCGCAATCGAGCCCGAGAAGATAGAAGCCGCAGCAGCGGCGGCCCACGACCTCGGGCTTCCAGTCCATCTCGACGGGGCGCGGGTGTGCAACGCCGCCGTCGCCCTCGACGTGCCAGTCCACGAGGTCACGGAGTCGGTCGACACCGTGATGTTCTGCCTGTCGAAGGGGCTGGGCGCGCCGGTCGGGTCGATGCTCGCCGGCCCCGAGGAGTTCATCGCGAAGGCACGCCGGAACCGCAAACTGTTCGGCGGCGGCATGCGCCAGGCCGGCATCATCGCCGGTCCCGGGCTGGAAGCGCTCGGGAACGTCGAGCGACTGGCCGACGACCACGCCAACGCGACGGCGCTCGCTGCGGGACTGGACGAGCTGCCGGGGCTCTCCGTGGCGGAACCGGAGACCAACATCGTCCTCGTCGACACCAGCGACTCCGAACTGGACGCCGACGAGTTCCTCGCCGCGTGTGAGGAGGTCGACGTCATCGGCTCGAAGTTCGGCGAGCAGACGGTCCGCTTCTGCACGCACTGGGACGTCGATTCGGCGGACATGGAGACGACCATCGAACGCGTCGCGTCGGTGCTGTAGTCGGGAGCGTTCACTCACGGCTGGGGCTGTGCACCCGCCGTGCCAGCACCCACAACCCCCTTTTGCCGTGGCTACGTTCCATCACTCGTGACAACAGACTCTGCGGACGCCGCCGGGACGCTCCCCGACTCGACCCACGTCGGCCGGGTCGCGTTGCGCGTCGGCTCCCTCGACGCGACCGTCCCGTTCTACCGCGACGTGGTCGGCCTCGACGTGGTGCGAGACGACGATTCCGGTGAGGCGCGACTGCTGGCCGACGGCGAGGAGCTGGTCGTGTTAGTGGAAGACCCGGACACACCCGAACGTCCCCGCGATGCGGCGGGATTGTTCCACCTCGCGGTGCGGGTTCCGGACCGGGCAGCACTGGCCGACGCGCTGACCCGTATCCGTACCCACGGGAACCTGACTGGCGCGTCGGACCACGTCGTCAGCGAGGCACTGTATCTCCGCGACCCGGAGGGAAACGGTGTCGAGATATACCGCGACAGACCCCGGGAAGAGTGGCGCGAGACGGCCGCCGGGCAACTCGACATCCGGACGCTGCCGCTCGACCTGGACGACCTCGCCGCGGCCGCCGAATCCGACACGAGAGACGCCGACCGCGCTCCCCCCGGAACCGACATCGGGCACGTCCATCTCGAGGTCACCGACCTCGACCGGGCACTCGACTTCTACGTCGACGACCTCGGGTTCACCCTGGAGAACGACGAGTACGACGGCGCAGCGTTCGTCGCTGCCGGTGGATACCACCACCATCTCGGGCTGAACACCTGGAACCGGCGGACCGCCCAGCGCGGCGACCACCGCGGGCTGGCGTGGTACGAACTCGTGGTGCCTGACGAAGGTTCACTGTCGGCGCTCTCCGACCGGCTGACTGCCGCAGGAGAGCCGGTCGAGGAGACGGAGCACGGGCTCTCGGTCACCGACCCCGCCGGCATCGAGGTACGGATTCGCGTCGAGTAGCCAGTCGCAGGAACGTCGTCTCGTCAGCGTTTCTTCCCGGACCCCTTGTCCATACCCTCCCGGAAACTGAGCATGGTCTTGCGGAACATCAGGTAGAAGAAGAAGATGAGCGCGAGCAGGAACCCCACGACGATGAGCGTGAACGGGTCCTCGAGGAGCCCACCGAGCTGGGCTGGAAGCGGTGTCTGCATACGCGATGGTTCTTGAGCACGACGTTTATGCGTTTCGCCAGTATGACACCTGGAGCAGATACAAACCTTCATGCCAAACGATGACTAGGCGTACTGTATGGCCGACCTGTTGCCCTCCACTCCGGACACGTCGGCGGCTGACGACGCAGAACCACGTGTCATCGGCCTCGACAGTGACGACGCCGACGACCTCATCGGGGCGTTGTCCTCCTCGACCGCCCGCCAACTACTGACGGCCCTCCACGACGAGCCTGCGACCCCGTCGAAGCTCGCCGACGCCGTCGACACCTCGCTCCAGAACACACAGTACCACCTGGAGAAGCTCGAAGACGCGGACATCATCGAGGTCGTCGATACGGCCTACTCCGCGAAGGGGCGCGAGATGAAGGTGTACGCCCCCTCGAACCAGCCACTGGTCGTCTTCGCTGGTGGCACAAAGGAGTCGACCGGGCTGAAGACCGCCCTCTCGCGCCTGCTCGGTGCGTTCGGACTGCTCGCACTCGGTGCCGTCGCCGTACAGGAGTTCCTCGGCGACGGTCTCGCCAACTTCTTCGGTGGCGAGAGCGCCCCCACCGGGGCACCCGCACCGGGCCCGAGCACGCAGCCGGTCGCCGGCAACGCGAACAACACGACCGGGACGACGACGACCGCCGTCGAGACGACCACACAGGCCGCCGGTGCCGCCGCGGACACCGCCGCAGCCGCCGTCTCACCGGGCCTCGCGTTCTTCCTCGGCGGGGCCATCGTCCTCGCCGCCGGGTTCGCCTACTGGTACACCGAGAACCAGTAATCCGACGAACCCACGGTTTCACCGGTCTCGTAAGTAAAATACACGTTTGAGTATACGGTATCTATTTTGAAAGGTAGTCTGTAGGTAGAGGTGCACCCCGGGACTTCGGCCCTCCACCCGTCATGACACAGCCGCCCGGGGTCGGGTCGTCCCGACAGCGGCACCCGTCGCCCTGTCCCCGCTTTCACTGCTGACTCTCACGCGCGCCATCCGACGGGACCACGAATCGTTCGATGACGGTCCCGTCGGGCTGAACCAGTTCTCCCGAGAGCCCGTCGGCCGTCGCTTCGAGTTCGGCGTGTGCCGGCCGGTTCCCTCGCGGCTGGGCGTGACTCCCCGGATTCAACAGACAGATGTCCTGAGTCTCGACGAATCGCGGGCGATGTGTGTGCCCGGAGACGACGAGGTCCGCGCCCTTCTCGCGGCCGAACATCCGCAGGCCGAGGTCCCCGCCGTTGCGCCGGTGCGTGACCGCGATGGTGAACCCCGCGTGCTCGAACACCCGCGCTGTCGGGAGTCGGTCTCGCACGGCTTGCCCGTCCGCGTTGCCGTGGACCGCGAGCAGCCGGTCGGCCTCCTCGCGAAAGGCGTCGAGAACTGTTGGCGTAGTGAAATCTCCGGCGTGGACCACGAGGTCGGCCTCTCGGACCGCCTCGAGAGACCGGCCAGCGAGGGCGTGCCCCGTCCTGGCATGCGAATCAGAGCAGATAACGAGCATGGCCAGCACTACGACGCGAGGGGTGACGTGATTTTCGACGGACAAAAACGGATTTGGGGGTCCCCCCAGTATGTGCACATATGTCGAAAGAGCGCGAGCGCCAAGAGAATCACCGGGCCGTCGCGGACGCGGTCGTCCTCGCCACGTTCGACGACGCTGCGCCCCGGACCGCGACCGAGGTCGCCGCCGAGACGGACGTCTCGTCCGAGGTCGTCGTCGATATCCTCGACGGCCTCGTCGAGGGGGGTGACCTACGGGCGAAGGAACTGACCGACGGAGACGCGACGCTGACCGCCTACTTCGCCCCCGCATCGCTGCACGGGACACCGGCGAACGTCGACCCGGAGACGGCCCGCGAGGAGGCCGTCGACGAGGCCGTCGCCGAGATGGACGTGCCCGGTGTGAGCGAGATGATGATCGACTGGCGTCGGGACGCGGTCCGCGCCGCGTGGGACCACCTCGCCGAGGAGGGCACCGTCACCGACCGCGAGTTCAAGATGGAGGTGTTCCCGAAGTACCGGGCCGGCTACGACGACGCCGAGGCCTGGTGGTCGTTCCTGCGCCCGCGGCTCCCCCGTCTGCCCGGCGTGACCGGCCCCGGCGAGGACGGCAGCACCTGGGAGTACGTATCAGCGTAGGAGAGCGGAAACGCTTTTTTACTGGCCCTCGCGCACCTATTTGATGGCCTCAAGCAAGTCTGTCGTTATCGCGGCGCTCATCGCTAACGGCGCGATCGCGATTCTGAAGTTCATCGGGTTCAGCATCACCGGGAGTCCGGCGATGCTGTCCGAGACGTATCACTCCATCTCCGACACCGGGAACCAGGTCTTCCTCCTCTTCGGCATCCGCTACTCCGGCAAGGAAGCGACCCGGAGCCACCCCTTCGGCTACGGGAAGGCACAGTTCTTCTACGCGTTCCTCGTCAGCGTGCTCCTGTTCGGTATCGCGGGCTGGGAGTCCGCCAAGCACGGCTACCACGCGATCCTCCACCCGAAACCCCCGAACTCGGGCTGGTCAACGTCGCAGGCTACGAGTTCCCCGGCATCTGGGTGAGCTACGCGGTCCTCATCGGTGCCATCGTCTTCGAGACCTACGCGTTCGCGAAGGCGTACAAGGCGATGAAGCTCCAGATAGAGAAGCACAACTGGTCGGGGTTCCGCGAGGCGTTCCGGAAGACCAGCGACGTGACGACGCTGACGGCCCTGACCGAGGACGCCATCGCCCTGGGCGGGGCCGCCATCGCACTGGTCGGTATCTACCTCTCGCGAATCACCGGCAACGGCATCTACGACGCCATCTCCGCGTTTCTCATCGGCCTCATGCTGATGGGCTTCGCCATCGCGCTGGCGTGGGAGAACAAGCGCCTCCTGCTCGGTGAGTCACTCTCCGACGAGGCCGAGAACCCGCTCCGTGACATCGTCCGCCGGTCCACCGGCGTCACGAAGGTCGAGGACTTCCGGACGGTCTACTTCGGCCCCGGCCGCGCCATCGTCACCGCCGACGTGGCCTTCGATGCGGACATGGACACCGAAGCCATCGACGACACCATCACCGCCATCGAAGAGGAGATACAGGCCTCCGACGACCGCATCAAGAAGGTGTACATC
The DNA here is from genome assembly GCF_025399835.1 of Haloarchaeobius sp. HME9146. Classification (NCBI taxonomy): domain Archaea; kingdom Methanobacteriati; phylum Methanobacteriota; class Halobacteria; order Halobacteriales; family Halorubellaceae; genus Haloarchaeobius; species Haloarchaeobius sp. HME9146. The sequence continues at coordinate 540,181 of NZ_JAODVR010000001.1, read as the reverse complement.
GAGCCGGAACTGAAGGACACGGCAGCAGTGTGACGTGCTAGCAATCGGTTACTAGCTTTCTACATCACCATAGGTATCGTCACCCTACTCGACGGCTAGGCAGGGTCTACTCTCAGAGAACGAGTCATTAGCTTAGATGGTTCCCACCCTCGATGCGAAGTGATGACTCGTTTCAACCGACGTGAATTTCTAACAGTCAGTGGGGCAGTGCTCGGCGGCATCGCTGCATCCGGGACCGTCACCGCACGCGAATCAGCGACACGCTACATCGTCGACCTCAAACCGAACGCGCGACTCGGGAAGGTGGACGTCGTCCACGACCTTTCGCAGGTTGGACTCGCCGTGGTTGAAGGACAGGAGCGAGACGTACGACGGCTCGGGACGTACGCGCCCGATATCGAGATGCAGCTCGACCTGCCGGCGGTCGAGCACATCGATACGACGGCGGTGGCGGGCTACGACGACCCATTGTACGGTCTCCAGTGGGACAAGCAGGCGATGGACATGCCCGAGGTCCACGACATGTGCAAGGGTGAGGGCGCACGGATCGCCATCATCGACTCGGGTATCGACGCCAGTCACGAGGACCTGACCGTGAACGTTGAAGAATCAAAGAACTTCACCGGCGACGAGCTGGGGAAAGGAGTACCTGCAGGCGGCTACCACGGCACCCACGTCGCTGGAATCGCGGCCGCGACAGCCAACAACGAGATGGGTGTCGTCGGCGTGGCACCCGAGGCTGAACTCGTCGACTGTCGCGTCTTCTCGACCGGCCCTGGCGCGTCCTTCGCGGACATCCTCGCGGCCATCGTCTACGCCGCGGACATCGGAAGCGACGTGGCGAACCTCAGCCTCGGTGCGTATCCCGTTCCGCGAGAAGGTCTTGGTCCGTTCTACGGGCAGACGCTCAACCGAGTGATGACGTGGGCGAACAGCATGGGCACGCTCCTCGTCATCTCGGCAGGGAACGACACGTCGGACCTCCAGCACGACGGCCGCATCTGTTTCGAGAACGAGGACGGTTCCGTCGACTGCTTCTCGGCTATCAGCCTCCCGAACGAGGGCGCACAGGCGCTCTCCGTGGCGGCGACCGGCCCCATCGGGTTCGGGTGGGGCGACACCGGGATGGAACAGCCCGCGCACTCGCCGTCGTTCTATACCAACTACGGGACCAACGCAATCACCCTCGCTGCACCCGGTGGGGACGCGGACCTGGCAGCAGCAGCGAACGAGGTCCCCGGCTGGTGGTACGACCTCGTTCTCAGTACCGTTCCGGGCGGGTACGGCTGGGCTGCGGGCACCTCCATGGCCGCCCCGCAGGTCGCGGGCGCAGTCGCCCTGCTGAAGGGCGAGGATTCGTCGCTCAACGCGAACCAGGTCGAGAGCATCCTCACGCGGACCGCGTGGATGCCCGAAGACTACGACAAGGCGTACTACGGCGCAGGGTTCCTGAACCCGTACGGCGCGCTCAAGGAAATCGGCCTCTGAGCCCGCGAAAACAGCTGTTTCAGTCGTCGTCAGTCAGGAGCCGCTGGATGTCCTCTTCCGAGAGGATGTCGAGCAGGCTCTCGCCGTCTTTCAACCGCTGTCGGTCCTCGTCCGTCAGGAGGTCGTCCAGTTTCTTCTCCTCGATGCGCTCGCGGAGGTCGTCGTCGAGGTCGTCGATGTCGTATCCCGGAATCGGCATGACAGGGACAACTATGTTACTTGTTACCTTATCACTACACCCGAATTCATCAAGGTGGACCACCCCACCCGGAGCGAGCAGCCGAACCCTTTTGACCGAGAACGGGCAATCACACGGTGTGTCCGAGGTCAACGCGTATCTCCGCTTCTTCCCCTACGACGAGCCCTACGAGAACCAGGGCGAGGCGATGGACCGCATCCACACCTCGCTCGAACGGGGCCAAGACGTGCTGTTTGAGGGGGCCTGTGGGACGGGGAAGACGCTGTCGGCGCTCGTCCCAGCGCTGGAGTACGCACGCGAGACGGGGAAGACGGTCGTCATCACGACCGACGTCCACCAGCAGATGCGCCAGTTCGTGCAGGAGGCCCGCGCCATCACGAAACACGAGCCGATTCGCGCCGTGGTGTTCAAGGGCAAGGCCTCGATGTGCCACATCGACGTGGGTTACGAGGAGTGCCAGGTGCTGCGGGACAACACCCGCGAACTGGTCGACGCGCGCATGGAGGCGGCCCAGCTGCGCGACCGCGAGCGCGAACTGCTGTCGGCGGCCCAGGAGGGCGAGGAGAAGGCCGCCGAGGCGCGCGAGGCCGTGGTCGACGAACTCGACGCGGTGAGCCAGCGCGCCGAGTCCATCAGCGAGGAGAAGAACGTCTGTGACCACTACCGGAACAACCTCACTGGCAATACCGAGGAGTTCTACCAGTGGCTGTTCGACGACGTGCGCACGCCCGACGACGTGTACGAGTACGCCCACCAGCAGACGATGTGCGGGTACGAGCTGCTGAAGGACGGGATGGAGGGCGTCGACCTCGTGGTCGCGAACTACCACCACCTGCTCGACCCGATGATCCGCGAGCAGTTCTTCCGGTGGCTCGGGCGGGACCCCGAGGACGTCATCACGGTGTTCGACGAGGCGCACAACGTCGAGGGGGCGGCCCGGGACCACGCGACTCGCACCCTCACCGAGCAGACGCTCGACCAGGCATTAGAGGAACTCGACGAGAGCGAGGACTCACGGGCAACGCGCGCCGAGACGGTCCTGCGGGCCTACCGCGACGCCCTGGTCGAGGTGTACGAGGACTCGTTCTCCTTCGGCGAGCGCGAGCAGGTCGGCGACGACTGGGAGGACGTCGCGGTCGCGAACGAATCGGGGCGGGACGACCTGACGATGGAGTTCCTCCAGCAGCAGTACGACGGGCTGGACTACAAGGCCGACCTGGAGGCTGCGGTGATGCTCGGGAAGGAACTCGACGACCGGTACGAGGAGGCGTACAAGAACGGCGAGGCGACCACCCGGCAGGAGTGCCAGACGCTGCAGGCCGCCACCTTCGTCGGCGCGTGGATGCGCGAGGGCACCCAGGAGGGCCTGCATCCGGTGGCCTCGGTCCGCCGGGACCAGGGAACCGACGAGGTGTACGGGAGAGCCGAACTCTACACCTGCATCCCACAGGAGGTCACGAAGGAACTGTTCGAGGAGGTCCACGCGACCGTGCTGATGAGCGCCACGCTCAGGCCGTTCCACGTCACCGAGGACGTGCTCGGCCTCACCAACCCGGTGAACATGGCCTACGGCCTGCAGTTCCCGCCGGAGAAACGCCGGACCTACGCCGTCTCGACGCCCGCGCTGTTCGCCAGCGCCAGGGACGACCCCACGGTCCAGAAGGAGGTCGGCGACACCCTGCACGACGTGGTCCGGTTCACCCCCGGCAACACGCTCGTGTTCACGCCGAACTACTCGGAAGCAGCGCGCTACGCCGCCCACCTGCGCAAACACGGCGATACGACGGTGTACCTCGACAAGGCCGGCGTCAGCGCCGAGGACCTGCGCGAGGACTTCACCAGCGACGACGATGCAGTCTTGCTCACATCTCTGTGGGGAACGTTGGCAGAGGGGGTGAGCTTCGACGGCGACGACGCCCGGACCGTGGCGGTGCTGGGTGTGCCGTATCCGCATCTGGATGACCGGGCCGAGGCGGTCCAGCAAGCGTATGGCAAGGCGTTCGGCCGGCCGACCGACAAGGACCCCGGCTGGAAGTACGCGGTCGAGATTCCCACGGTTCGCAAGACGCGACAGGCGCTCGGACGGGTGATTCGCTCGCCGGACGACTTCGGGGTCCGGGTGCTGCTGGACGAGCGATACACGGCACGAAGCAAGGGCGAAATGGGCAAGTACAGTGTTCGAGATACGTTCCCGGCCGAGGAGCGCGACGAGATGCTGGACATCAAGCCCGAGAAGCTGAAGTTCGCGATGATGAACTTCTACCAGGACATGGAGGCGTACGACGGGCCGCCGCCGACGCCATGAGAATCAGTTCCGAGCGTTGGGTCGTTCGTGATGAGTGACGCTGCGTGAACCGAGAGCAGCTGTGACGACGAGCAGTTCACTCGCGCTGGCGGAAATGGAAACCGCTACCGCCCCGCACAGCACCACACCACAGCCTCCCCAGCCAATTGCGGTCCTCGTTCCGCGCTGCTCCACTGCGGTCCTCATCCCTCGCACGCCCTCAACTCGCGGCCTCACTAGCGTTCGGCACGCTCTTCAGCGCGCGCCGGGTGGTTCGAGAAAAACCCGCGATTCAGGCTGGGAGACTGATCCTCGCCGCCACCTCCCGGTACCGCGAGTCGAAGATTTCTAACTGATTGACCGTCCACGTCACCGGCTCGATGTCTTGCTCCAGCAGCCTATCGGCGGCCGACTGCGGGGCGTCGCGGGCGATGGTGACGTGCGGGACGTAGTCTTCGCCCTCCAGCCCACCGATGGCCCCGAACTCGTCGACGAGGCGCTCGTGCAGGTCCAGCAGGCCGGGACTCTCGACCTCGAAGTAGACGACCGGGGCAGTGCCTTTCGTGGGCTGCTCGAAGCAACCGAGGCCGGTCACCTGCACCTCGAAGGCTGGCTGGCCGTGCAGGGCCCGCCGGACCTCGTGCTCGCGCACGGAGAAGTGCTCGGGGTCGCCGATGCGCTTGGCGAGGAGCGTGTAGTCCTCTCGCACCCGGTCGAAATCGAGTAAGAAGGGATGGAGGTCGCTGGCGAGGCGGGCGACCGACCCGGGGACCGGGACGTTGACGCTGTACACGGTCGTATTCTGCCAGCGAGCGAAAAGAGCGTGACGGTCCGGCTCAGAGCCGGTCGGTCAGCCACAGCACGATGAGGACGATGATGGCCAGCCCGAGCAGCGGCCGGAACGGCCCGAGCAGTGCGCCGAAGATGCCAACTATCTCCCCCACGACCTCCAGTGCGATCCAGAGGACGACCAGGACCAGGACGATACGGAGCAACGACTCGACTTCGAGGTCCGCACGGTTGTCGAACATACGAAAACGTGGGGGTCGGCTGGACATAAAACCAGTTCCAAACCGAGAATGTGCGTGGCACTCACACACGTGTAACTTTTGCTGCCCCACAAGGTTTTAATACCAAGGTGAATCTAACTCTGGGTACGATGAAGCAACACCGCAGTCACCTCGCGCCTTCGTTCTCCGCGAGCGGTGTTGCTGTCCGACGACCGCGACGACGACCGGCCCGTTAGGGCCTACTACATTCTCACCATCGCGGCGCACAGTTTCAAACTACAATCGGTCGGCGGACGCCAGTCCGCCAGTAACACGGACACGGCATGACACAACACACATCGGACTCCACGACAGCATCGAACCAGAAAGTAGCACTCGCGTTCTCGGGCGGCCTCGACACCACCGTCTGCGTCCCGCTCCTCAAGGAGGAGTACGGGTACGACGAGGTCATCGGCGTCACCGTCGACGTCGGCCAGCCGAAAGCCGAGTTCGCCGAGGCGGAGGAGACCGCCGAGGCGCTCGGCCTCGAACACTACGTCGTCGACGCCAAGGAGGAGTTCGCGGAACTCTGCCTGGACTCGGTGAAGGCGAACGCGACCTACCAGGGCTACCCCCTGGGGACGGCGATGGCCCGCCCGGTCATCGCGAAGGCCATCCTCTCGGTCGCCGAGGAGCAGGGCTGCACCGGCATCGCCCACGGCTGCACGGGCAAGGGCAACGACCAGCTGCGTTTCGAGGCTGTCTGGCGTGACTCCTCGCTGGAGGTCATCGCGCCGGTCCGCGAACTCGGCCTGACCCGCAAGTGGGAGAAGGAGTACGCCGACGAGAAGGGCCTGCCCGTCGAGGGCGGCAACGAGGGCGACTGGTCCATCGACACGAACCTCTGGAGCCGTTCGGTCGAGGGCAAGAACCTCGAGGACCCGAGCTACATCCCGCCGGAAGACATCTACGAGTGGACCGACGCCCCGACGGGCGAGACGACCACCATCGAAATCACGTTCGAGAACGGCTACCCGGTCGCCGTCGACGGCGAGTCCTACGAGCCGGTCGAACTCATCGAGTACCTGAACGAGTTCGCGGGCGCGTACGGCGTCGGCCGCACCGACATGATGGAAGACCGCATGCTCGGCCTGAAGGTGCGCGAGAACTACGAGCACCCGGCCGCGACGGTCCTGCTCGAAGCCCACGAGGGCCTCGAACAGCTCGTGTTCACGAAGGAGGAGCGCGACTTCAAGCCCCAGGTCGAGAACCAGTGGGCACAGAAGGCCTACGAGGGCCTCGTCGACGCACCCCTCATGAAATCGCTCGACGCCTACATCGACCAGAGCCAGACGAAGGTGACGGGCACCGTCACCGTGAAGCTCCAGGGCGGGATGGTCCGCGTGGTCTCCCGCGAGTCCGACTTCGCGGTCTACTCCGAGTCCGCGGCCTCGTTCAACACCGAGACGGTCGACGGCATCGAGCAGGAGGACGCGACGGGCGTGGCGAAGTACCACGGCTTCCAGTCGCGCCTCGCGAACTCGGTCGCGAAGCAGGCCGAAACCGAACCTGAACTCCCGGCCGACGACTGAGATAGATGACGGACTTCGAGAGCGACGAGGGGACGGCTGTCCGTGGCGACCGCTTCAGCGGCGGCCCCGCCCGCGGCTTCCTCTCCTCGCTCGACGCCGACGAGCGCATCTTCGCGGCCGACGTGGCCGTCGACCGCGCCCACGTGGTCATGCTGGCCGAACAGGGTATCATCGACGACGAGACCGCCGGCACCATCCTGCAGGCGCTGAACGTCGTCGAGGTCGAGGGGCACACGGCGCTCCCCGACGGCGAGGACGTCCACGAGGCGATCGAGAGCGCGGTCATCGAGCAGGTCGGCCCCGAGGGCGGCAAGATGCACACCGCCCGCTCGCGCAACGACGAGGTCGCGACCTGCATCCGCCTGCGCCTGCGCGAGGACGTGCTCGAGGCCATCGAGGCGGTGTGTGACCTGCGCGCCGCACTCGTCGCGGGCGCGACCGAACACGCCGACACGGTGATGCCCGGCTTCACACACCTGCAGCACGCCCAGCCGACGACGGTCGGGCACTACCTGCTCTCGTACGAGCAGGCGCTTGCCAGGGATACGGCCCGCCTGTTCGACGCGTTCGGGCGCATCAACCAGAACCCGCTCGGGGCGGCGGCGTTCGCCGGCACCCCCTTCGACGTGGACCGCGACCGGACCGCCGAACTGCTGGGGTTCGACAGCGTCCTGACGAACTCGATGGACGCCTCCTCGGCGCGTGACTTCCTCGTGGAGGTCGCGTCGGCGATGGCGAACCTCGCGACGACCCTGTCGGGGCTCTCGGAGGACGTGGTCATCTTCGCGAACCAGGGCTACCTGGACCTCTCGGACGACTACTCCTCGACCTCCTCGATCATGCCCCAGAAGAAGAACCCCGACACGTTCGAACTCGTCCGCTCGGTCGCGGGCGAGGCGAACAGCGGGCTGATGGGCATCCTGACGACACTGAAAGGACTCCCGCGTGCGTACAACCGCGACCTGCAGAACGCGACCCCGCACGTCTGGGATTCGGTCGACACCGTGACCCAGGCGGTCGGCGTGGCCGCCGGTGGCATCGCGACCGCGACCTGGAACGAGGACGACCTGGCCGACGCGGCCGGCTCGAACTTCTCGACGGCGACAGGCGTTGCGGACCTGCTCGCGATGGAGGGCGTCCCGTTCCGTACCGCGCACGAACTCGTCGCCAAGGCGGGTGAGACCGGTGCCGACTACGCGGCCCTCGACGCCGCGGCGGAAGACGTGCTGGGCGAATCGCTCGACACCTACGTCGACAAGGACGCGGTCGAGGCAGCCCTCGACCCGGCCGAGAGCGTGGCGATGCGCGACTCGGCCGGCGGCCCGGCTCCCGACGCGGTGGCAGCCGCACTCGACGAGGCCGAGGCGACCCTCACCGCGGACACCGACGAGCTCGAGGCGAAACGTGGGGCGCTCGACGACGCCCACACCGCCCTGATGGCAGAGGTGAACGAGTATGTCTGAGACGGCCCACATGCGACCACCACGACCCCGACTTCTCCCACGAGTCCCACGACGGGACAAAATGAACTAAATCCGATAATTTATTTCGGATGTTCGACTTTGGATGCTCCCCTCCACCGATTAGAGCCATCAGAGTTTGTGTAAAAGTTTTGGTAAGTTCGGAAGTTTTAATATAGTGTATCGCCCATGGACACGTGATGACAGAATGCATCGAGTGCGGGGCCGACGTGACCCTGCACGACGACCTGGAAGCCGGAGAGATTCTCGACTGTACCACCTGCGGTGCCGAGCTGGAAGTGCTCGCCACAGACCCCGTCGAACTCGACGTGGCACCCGAGCTCGAAGAGGACTGGGGGGAATAAGCCGATGAAGGTCGGACTGCTCTACTCCCGGATTCGCAGGGACGAGAAGCTGCTCCTCTCGGAACTGCGCGAGCGTGGCCACGAGGTCGTCAAGATCGACGTCCGGACCCAGCAGTTCGGCCTCACCGAACCGCCAGCCATCTTCGAGGGCCTGGACGTGGTGCTCGACCGCTGTGTCGCGACCTCGCGCAGCCTCTACATCACCACGTTCTGTGAGGCCTACGGCATCCCGGTCGTGAACTCGGCCGAGACAGCCGAGGTCTGTGCCGACAAGGCGAAGAACAGCCTCGCACTGGCTGGTGCGGGCGTCCCGACGCCCGAGACCAAGGTCGCGTTCACCACGGACGCGGCCCTCGAAGCCATCGAGGAGTTCGGCTACCCCTGCGTTCTCAAGCCCGTCGTGGGCTCGTGGGGCCGCCTGATGGCGAAGATCGACTCGCGCTCGGCCGCCGAGGCCATCCTGGAGCACAAGGCCACGCTCGGGCACTACGAGCACAAGGTGTTCTACATCCAGGAGTTCGTCGCCAAGCCGGACCGCGACATCCGCGTCCTCGCCACCGACGGCGAGCCGGTCGCGGCGATGGCGCGCTCCTCGGAGCACTGGCTCACGAACGCGGCCAAGGGCGCCGAGACTGAAGAGTTCGAACTCGACGACGAGGCCAAGGCGCTGGTCAAGCGCGCCTCCGAGGCGGTCGGCGGGGGCCTGCTCGGCATCGACCTGATGGAGACCGACGAGGGCTACACCGTCCACGAGGTCAACCACACGGTCGAGTTCAAGTCGCTGAACGACGCCTCGAAGGTCGACGTGCCCGCGAAGGTGGTCGACTGGCTCGAATCGGTCGTCGAGACGGACGCCGAGACAGACGACGTGGCCGAGGTGACAGCCTGATGGGCGTGACGACGGCCACGGACGAGGAAAGTGAGACCGTCTCCGCCAGCGTCGTCGGCGGCTCCGGCTTCACGGGCGGGGAACTCCTCCGCCTGCTCGCCGGCCACCCCAATTTCGAACTGACGCAGGCGACGAGCCGCCAGTACTCTGGTAAATCCATCGGGAGCATCCACCCGAATTTCCGCGGCTCGGAACTCCGTTTCACCGAACCTGACGACCTCGAATCGGTCGACGTGCTGTTCGCGGCGACGCCCCACGGCGTCACGATGGAGCACATCGACGAGTTCGAGGACGCGGCAGACACGGTCGTCGACCTCTCGGCGGACTTCCGTCTCGCCACCGAGGGACAGTACGACGACTGGTACGACGGGCACGCGTGCCCGGAGAAACTGGAGAAGGCCGAATACGCGCTCCCCGAGGTGAACCGCGAGAACCTGCCCGGGGCGGACATCATCGCCTCCGGTGGGTGCAACGCGACGGCCACCATCCTCGGCCTGAAACCGCTCGCCGATGCTGGTGTCCTCGACGGTGCACACGTCGTCGTGGACGTGAAGGTGGGCAGTAGCGAAGGCGGCGCGGGCGGCGGCGAGGCCTCCAGCCACGCCGAGCGCTCCGGCGTCGTCCGTCCCTACGCGCCGACGGGCCACCGCCACGAGGCGGAAATCGAGCAGTGGCTCGGCCTCTCGGTCTCGTTCACCTGCCACGCCGTGGACATGGTCCGCGGCGCGAGCGCGACCTGCCACGTCTTCCCCGACGGGCCGGTGTCGAAGCGCGACCTCTGGACCGCCTACCGCGGGGCCTACGAGGACGAACCCTTCATGCGCCTCGTCGCGGGCGGCTCCGGCTCGTATCGCTACCCCGAACCGAAGGCCGTCGCCGGGACGAACTACGGCGACGTCGGCTTCGAGCTCGACGCCGCGAACAAGCGCATCGTCGTGTTCTCGGCCATCGACAACATGATGAAAGGCTCGGCCGGCCAGGCCATCCACGGCGCGAACGTCGCTTTGGGATTCGAGGAGACTGCCGGACTAGAGTTCACGGGGCTGCACCCCGTGGGGAGTCCCTGAAATGACGACGGTCGTCAAGATCGGCGGTGCCCGCGCCGTCAACCCGGAAGGGGCACTCGCCGACGTGAAGGACCTCGTCGCCGCCGGCGAGGAGGTCGTGGTCGTCCACGGCGGCTCGACCGCGGTCGACGAGACGCTCGAAGCCCTCGGCAAGGAGCCGACCTACGTCGAGACCCCCGGCGGCGTCGTCGGGCGCTTCACCGACGAAGAGACCATGGAGGTGTTCCAGATGGTCATGCCGGGCAAGCTCAACACGCAGCTGGTCGAAGGGCTCCAGAACCAGGGTGTGAACGCGGTCGGCCTCTCCGGGGTCGACGGCGGCCTCCTGAAGGGGAAGCGCAAGTCCGCGGTTCGCGTCCTCGAGGACGGCAAGAAGAAGATCAAGCGCGGTGACCACTCCGGGAAGCTGGAGTCCGTGAACACCGACCTCCTCGACACTCTGCTCTCGGGCGGCTACACACCGGTCGTGACCGTCCCGATGCTGGGCGAGGAGCGTGACGGAACGCTCACCGCGGTGAACGCCGACGCGGACCGTGCCGCAGCTCACGTCGCGGGCGCACTCGGCGCGGACCTCGTGGTCCTCACCGACGTCTCCGGCGTCTACGCCGACCCCGAGGACGAGTCGACCCGCATCGACACGGTCGAGACGGCCGAGGACTGGGACGGCCTCGAAGCCGCCGCGGAAGGCTTCATGACGAAGAAGGTGATGGCGACGAAGGAAGCCCTCGAGACGGGAGCGTCCTCCGTCGTGGTCGCCACCGCGAACAACGACGAACCCATCCAGTCCGCACTCGCGGGCGACGGCACGACAATTCTGCCGAGTGCCCTCGGACTGACCGACGCCGACACAGCCGACGACGAGCAGGAGGTGACCCAGTAGATGCCCAACGACTTCGTCTTCTCACGCAAACCCATCAGCATCGAACGCGGCGAGGACGTGTTCCTCTACGCCGACGACGGTACCGAGTACCTGGACATGGGCGCGAGCTACGCCTGCACGCCCGCCGGCCACTCCCACCCGGACGTGGTCGGCGCGGTGCAAGAGCAGGTCGCAGACCTCACCTTCGTCCAGGGCTCGTACCCGACCAGTTCGCGCGACGAGCTCTACGAGAAACTCGGCGCGCTCGGGCCCGAGGGAATCAGCAACGTCTGGCTCTGTAACTCGGGGACCGAAGCCAACGAGGCGGCTCTCAAGTTCGCACGCAGTGCGACCGAGAGTACGAAAATCGTCGCCACCAAGCGTGGCTTCCACGGCCGCACCATGGGCGCGCTCTCGGCAACCTGGAAACCGAAGTACCGCAAGCCGTTCGAGCCGCTCCTTTCGGACGTGGAGTTCGTGAGCTACGGCGACGCGGAGGAACTCGCTGAAGCCGTGGACGACGACACCGCGGCCGTCATCCTCGAGCCCGTGCAGGGCGAGGGTGGCGTGAATCCCAGTACGACGGAGTTCCTCGAAGCGGCCCGCGAGGCGACCGAGAACCACGGCGCAGCCCTGGTCTTCGACGAGGTCCAGACCGGCCTCGGCCGCACTGGCTCGTTCTGGGCCTGCGAGGCCGCGGGCGTCACCCCGGACATCGTGACGAGCGCGAAGGGGCTGGCGAATGGCCTGCCGCTTGGCGCGACGCTGTGTGCCGACTGGATCGCCGAGGACGCGGGCCCGCACGGCTCGACGTTCTCCGGCGGCCCGGTCGTCTCCGCCGCCGCGTCCGCGACCCTCGACGTCATCGTGGACGAGGACCTGCCGGGCAATGCCCAGGCAGTGGGCGACTACCTCGTGTCCGAACTCGAGGCTGCAGACCTGCCGGTCCGCGACATCCGTAACTCGGGCCTGCTCGTCGGTATCGAGGTCGGGCGCAAGGCGAACAAGGTCCTGCGCGACCTCGCCATCGAGCACCAGATTCTGGCGCTCCCGGCCGGGAGAACGGTCGTCAGACTGCTCCCGCCGCTGACGATGACGAAAGCCCACGCCGACGAGGTCGTCGAGGCGCTTTGCGACATCCTGGGGACGGAGGAATGAGCACGAGCATGGCAACCCAGATCAGCGACGGGGTCGCCCGCGAACTGCTCGAATCCATGGTCTCCATCCCCTCGCCCTCGGGTGAGGAGATGGCGGCCGCCGAGCGCCTGCGGAACTTCTTCCAGGCTCACGACCGGGACGCGTACATCGACGAGGTCGGGAACGTCCGCGCACCCGCCGACGACTCGGTCCTGCTGACCTCGCACATCGACACGGTGCCCGGAGACATCCCGGTCCGTATCGAGCAGGAGGACGGCGAGGACGTGCTCTGGGGCCGCGGGACCGTCGACGCGACCGGGCCGCTGTGTGCGATGGCCGTCGCGGCCGTCCGCACCGGCGTCTCCTTCGTCGGCGTCGTCGGTGAGGAGTCCGACTCCCGCGGCGCACGCTTCCTCGTCGAAGACCGCGAGGAACCCGAGGCCGTCATCAACGGCGAGCCCTCGGGCTGGGACGGCGTGACGCTGGGCTACCGCGGCTTCCTCACTGCAAAATACACCGCACACACCGATTCCGCACACACCTCGCGCCCCGAGCCCAATGCTATCCAGGACGCGATGGCCTGGTGGGGCCGCATCGAGGCGGCCTTCCCGCCCGCCGCAGACGGCGAAGTGTTCGACTCAGTGACCGCGAAGCCCGTCAGTATCGACGGGGGCGTCACCGACGACGGGCTCGCCTACGAGTCGACGATAGACGCACAGTTCCGGATTCCCCCCGGCGCGGACGCCGAAGGCATCCAGGAGACGGTCGAAGACGCGCTCGAGACGGGCACCATCGAGTGGGACGACCACATCCCGCCCGTGATGGCCAGCCCGCGTAGCGAGGTCGCACGAGCGTTCCGCGTCGCCATCCGCCGACGAGGGGGCGACCCCCGCCTCCTCCGCAAGACCGGCACCGCCGACGTGAACCTGTACGCCGCCGCGTGGGACTGCCCGATGGCCACCTACGGCCCGGGCGATTCGGCACTGGACCACGCGCCGGACGAACGCCTCGCACTGTCCGACTACGACAACGCCATCGCGGTCCTCGAGACCGTCTCCGACGAACTGCAATGAGTACCCACACCGATTCCACCACACCGATGCCAGCACCGAACACGAAGCACTTCCTGACCGTCGACGACCTGACCGCAGACGAACTGCACGCCGTCCTCGAGAAGGCGGCCACCTACAAGCAACAGCTCGCGTCGGGCGAGTCCCACGCCGACCTCGCCGGCAAGACGCTGGCGATGGTGTTCGAGAAGCCCTCGACGCGCACCCGCGTCTCCTTCGAGACCGGGATGACCCAGCTCGGCGGCCACGCCGTCTTCCTGGGCCCGGACGACACGCAACTCGACCGCGGCGAACCCATCAAGGACACGGCGCGCGCCCTCTCGGGCTACGTGGACGTCATCATGGCGCGCCTGTTCGACCACGAGGACCTGTCGGAACTCGCGGCCTACGCCGACGTACCGGTCGTCAACGGCCTCACCGACGACGCCCACCCGTGCCAGACGCTCGCGGACCTGCAGACCATCCAGGAGCAGTTCGGCGACCTCTCCGAGGTAACGGCGGCCTGGGTCGGCGACGGCAACAACGTCGCCCAGTCGTTCGCGAAGGGCTGTGCCATGACCGGCATCGACCTGACCGTGGCGACGCCCGAGGGCTACGGCCTCAGCGACGAGACGCTGGAGGCGTGTGCCGACCTCGGCGACGAGCCCACGGTCACCCACGACCCGGCCGAGGCCGTCGCCGACGCCGACGTGGTCTACACCGACGTCTGGGTCAGCATGGGCGAGGAGGACGAACGCGAGGAGAAGGTCGCCGCCTTCGACGGCTTCCAGCTCAACGAGGACCTCCTCTCGGGCTCCGACACGAAGGTCATGCACTGCCTGCCCGCCCACCGCGGCGAGGAGGTCGACGACGACACCATCGAGGGCGAGCGCTCACTCATCTGGCAGCAGGCGGAGAACCGCATGCACGCCCAGAAGGCACTGTTGACTAGTGTAGTGCGCGGGTTCTGACGAGGATCGCCAGCGCGATTCCGAGCAACAGCCCGTAGACGACGTGCCCGACGAGGGGCATGATGGCGATATTCGGGATGGGCAGCCCCTGACCGAAGCCGACGTTGTTCAGCCAGAGCGGCCAGAGGAACACGATGTTGAGTGCCCACAGCGCGACACCGAAGGCGACGGCCGTGCCGGCACCGACGTGATACGCGCCGATCTTCTCCCGGAGGGGTTCGCGGTCGACGACGACGCCGAACAGCGCACCGAAGAGGGCGCTGTGAGCCAGGTGGGCCACCCAGCCGAGGCTCAGGCTCGGCTCGCCCAGCGTGTACATCGCGCCGATTGCGGTCATCCGGCCGAGCTGGAACTGGATGAGCAGGCCGAACGCGACCCCGGCGACCAGCCCCGCGATTCCGCCCCCCAGTACCATCGCGTTGCGACTCTCTATCGAATCGATACCGTCAGTCGATATGGACATACCGTGAACAACTGGGTGGGTATGAAAAGACGTGACCCGGTCGTGTGTCGGAGATGCACGCGTTATCGGCGATTACCGCCGTTTACTGCGGTTGCGTGCCGGTCTCCGACTCCATGCTCCCGGTGGTGAACGTCGCGAGCGGGTACGCCGCGCCGAGGACGCCACCGTAGGCCAGGTGCCCGATGAGGCTCGTCATGCTGATGTTGGGGAACGCCGGTGCGCCGGCGAAGCCCACCGCCTGCAGCCAGAACGGCATCACGGTGACGGCGAGTACCAGCCAGAGGACGGCCCCGAAGGCGAGCCCCGCGGCGACGTTCTTCTGGACGTCAGCGCCGAGCTGTGGCAGTTGCTGGTGGATGGCCGCGAAGGCGACCCCCAGCGTGGCGGAGATGGACATGTGGATTATCCAGCCCGCCAGGCCACCCGAGAGCCCGAGCAGCGCCGGGATTCCCCGCTCGATGACGCCCGGCACCTGCATCGTCATGAGGATACCGAACACTGCACCGCCGAGGAGCCCCGCGACGACACCCCCCTGCCATTGTTTCATTTTCGTGGTCTTTTCAACGCTCGTAGGAGTTGTGGTTTGCGGTCCCATAGTATAAGATATGCGTCGGATACGGGAAAGCACTGGTGCTTGTTGGCATGACACATGCACTCCCCAGATGCGCATGAGGTTACCGGGACAGGTCGGGTCGAAAGAATCAGGTAGGGCCCCGCCGGAGTACGAATCGAACACCAATGGCGGAGCCACTGCGTGCACGCGCCGGGGAACTCAGCGCGGACGAGATACTGGACGCGATGAAGGAGGGGCGACGTGTCCTCATCACGACGGAGATGCTGGGGGTCGAACACGAGGTGACCCTGCGCCACGACGGCCGGATATTCTACTGCGACACCCCGACGACCCTGCACAAACACGAATCCGAGGACGAGATGCGCATGTGCATCGAGAAGCAGGGGTACATCGATATCGACCGCGGGGAGTAATCTTTAGACTGCGCGACTCCTTCTTTCCGCCATGGCAGATGCGACGCCGGACGACCTCGGCGACCTCATGGAACAGCCCGACCCCGGGTTCCGCGAGGTCATGAGCTGCGTCTTCGGCATCCACCAGCACGAGACTCGGACGTACCTTTCGCTCATCGACCAGCCGGGCAGCACCGTCGAGGAACTCGCCACGCAACTCGAACGCGACCGCAGCAACGTGAACCGGTCGCTGTCGACCCTGCTCGAACGCGGCCTCGTCACCCGGGAACGCCGCCTGCTCGACTCCGGCGGGTACGTCTACCAGTACACCGCAGAACCCCTGCCCGAGGCCAAGGAGATGCTCCACACCGCGCTCGACCAGTGGGTCGAGAACGTCCACGACGTCATCGAGGACTTCGACGGCGAACTGGCAGAGTAACGTCAACCAGTCGGCAGCGTTTCGCGGAAACCTGCGCCTTTTTGCCCGCGTAGCGCAATCCGCCGATAATGAGTTCTCTCTCGCTGACCGCGGAGGCACCCGCCGCCCCCGCCGACGCCGACGACGGCGTCTGGCTCGAATGCATCGAGTGCGGCGACACCTACGCACCGTTCGACGAGATCCGATACACCTGTGACTGCGACGCGCTGCTCGAAGTCCGCTACGCGGACCTCCCCACCTGGGACGAGTTCGAGGGTCGCGGCGTCTGGCGGTACTCGGCCGCGCTCCCGTTCGAGGTCGGTGTCACGCTCCCCGAGGGCGACACCCCGCTCCACCGGGTGCCCCGGCTGGAGGAGGACCTCGGCGTCGAGAGCCTCCGAATCAAGCACGAGGGGATGAACCCCACCGGCTCGTTCAAGGACCGCGGCATGACGATGGGCGTCCGCGTCGCCCAGGAGCTCGGCGTCGACCGCCTCGCCTGCGCCTCGACCGGGAACACCTCGGCCGCGCTCGCCGCCTACGGGGCACGGGCCGACCTCGAGACGCTCGTGCTCCTGCCCGCGGGCAAGGTCGCCGCCGGGAAGGTCGCGCAGGCCTCCCTCCACGGTGCGCGCATCCTCGAAGTGGACGGGAACTTCGACACCTGCCTCGACATCGTCCAGGACCTCGCCCAGCGCGGCGAGGCGTACCTGCTGAACTCGCTCAACCCCTTCCGGCTGGAGGGCCAGAAGACCATCGGGCTGGAGATTCTCGAAGCGCACAAGGAGGATTACGGCGAGTACCCGGACCGCATCGTCCTCCCCGTCGGCAACGCGGGCAACACCTCGGCGCTATACAAGTGCTTCCGCGAACTCGTGCAGGCAGGGGCCATCGAGCCCGACGAGGTCCCGAAGCTCACCGGCGTGCAGGCCGAGGGCGCGGCCCCGATGGTCGAGGCCATCGAGAACGGTGCCGAGGAGACCCGTCGCTGGGACGAGGTCGAGACCATCGCGACCGCCATCCGCATCGGCAACCCCGTGAACGCCCCGAAGGCCCTGCCCGGAATTCGCGAGACCGGCGGCACCGCCGTCGCCGTCAGCGACGAGGAGATCACCGCGGCACAGCGCGACCTCGCCGGCGAAGGTGTGGGTGTCGAACCCGCCTCGGCCGCCAGCGTCGCCGGCCTGCGCAAGCTCCGCGAGCAGGGCGACGTCGACGCCGACGAGCGCGTCGTCTGCCTCACGACCGGCCACCTGCTCAAGGACCCCGACGCGGCCGCCGAGGCCGGAGCCGACCCCGAACCGGTCCCGGGCGACACCGCGGGCGTGCTGGAACACCTCGGCGAGTGACCGCCGCCGTCTGACGCCCGTCCGTCGCCGGTCTGCCACCGTTTCTTGTACCCGTGGTACTTCGTCACATACGTGTCACAGCACGCCACCCCAGCTCCCAGTGGCGCGGACCCAGCCGAGCAGTCGCCAGCCGGAGACGACCACGACGCCGCCGCCCTCAGAGCCCGCATCGACGAACTCGAACGCGACCTCGAAGCCCGCGAGTCGCAGGTACAGGCACTCAGACAGCGCTACGAGACGATTCTCGACGGGACCGACGGGAGCGAAGCCCGGTCCGACCCGACCCCCGGACCGGGCGTCCTCTCCCGACTCCGGTCGCTACTCACCTGAGTCGGCCGGTAGAACAGAGACGAGAACAGCGGTTTCGGACCCTTACTCCCCGCCGTTCAGGACGATCTGGCGGACCTCGATGATGCGGTCGTCGTCGTGGAGCGCCTGGATCGCATCGTCGGGAACCTCGCTGTCGACGTTGTAGACGGTGAGCGCCTCGCCGCCGATGGTCTCGCGGGCGTTGAACATCCCGGCGATGTTGACGCCGTAGTCGCCCATGACGCTACCGATGAGACCGATGACGCCGGGCTCGTCGGCGTTGCGCGCGACGACCATGCGGCCGTGCGGGATGGCGTCGACGCGGTAGCCGTCCACGCGGACGATACGCGGGTCGTCACCCGCGAACAGGGTTCCACACACCGAGACCTCCTCGTCGCCGTCGGAGACCTTCACCGTGATGAGGCTCTGGAAGTCCTCGGCCGAGCGGGTCTTGGACTCGGTGACCTCGACGCCGCGCTCCTCCGCGATGCGCGGGGCGTTGACCGCGTTGACCTGCCACTCCAGGGGCTCGAAGACGCCCTTGAGCGCGCTGGCGGTGACGAAGTCGACGTCCTCGTCGGCGATGTCGCCCTGGTAGACGACCGAGATGTTCTCGATGCGGTCGTCGAGCAGCTGGGCGGCGACCTTGCCGGCGGTCTCGGCGAGTTCGACGTACGGCTTGAGACGCGGGAACGCCGTCTCGTCGATGGACGGGGCGTTGAGCGCGTTCATGACTGGCTCGCCCGCAAAGGCGGCGACGACCTGTTCGGCGGTCGAGACGGCCACGTTCTCCTGGGCGGCCTCGGTGGACGCGCCGAGGTGGGGCGTGACGACGACGTCGTCGATGTCGAGCAGCGGGTTGTCCTGGGGGACCGGCTCCTCCGCGAACACGTCGACCGCGGCCCCGGCGAGCACGTCGTCCTCGACGGCGCGGGCGAGCGCGTCCTCGTCGACGACGCCACCGCGGGCGCAGTTGACGACGTAGCCGCCCTCGAGCTTGGCGAGTTCGTCGTCGGAGATCATGTTCTCCGTCTCGTCCGTGAGCGGGACGTGGACGGTGAGGAAGTCGGCGCGCTCGAGACACTCCTCGAGGTCGACGAGTTCGGCCCCGAGCTGTTCGGCGCGCTCCTCGGAGATGTACGGGTCGAACGCGACGAGGTCCATTCCTAAACTATGGAACTTCTTGGCGACCTCCTGGCCGACGCGGCCGAGGCCCACGACGCCGAGGGTCTTCCCGTTGACCTCGGTGCCGAGGTAGTCGCTCTTGGCCCACTCGCCGTCCTTGAGACGGATGTGCGCCTGCGGGATGGAGCGCGCGGCGGCGAACGCCATCGCGACCGTGTGCTCGGACGCGGCACGGACGTTGCCCTCGGGCGCGTTCGCCACGATGACGCCGTGGTCGGTCGCGGCCTCGATGTCGATGTTGTCCACACCGATGCCGGCGCGCCCGACGATGACGAGGTCCTCGGCGGCCTCGAACACCTCGCGGGAGACGTCCGTCCCGGAGCGGACGATGAGCCCGTTGGCGTCGGCCACTGCTTCGAGGAGGGCGTCGCCCTCCACGTCGTACGCTGTCTCGACCTCGTGGCCCGCATCGCTGAGCACGGCCAGGCCGGCGTCCGCGATGGGGTCCGTCACGAGTACCTTCATGCGCGTGGCAACCACCTCGGCAGTGTTAACGCTTCCTGTAACGGTTGAATTTCGTAGAATGAGAGGTTGTGTCACGATAGATGTGAACGGTTCTCTGGGGGTTGATTGGCAGACAGAAGGGACCGACTGACGATCCTGTCTGGCGTTCGAGATGACCGGAAAGCATTCACCCACGATGGCAGAACGGACTCGTATGAATCGGCGGTCCCTGCTGGCACACGCGTCGGTCCTCGTCCTCTCGGGCTGTCTCAGTCAGGGCGACCGTGGTGGACCAGCCCAGACCACCGCGACGAGACCCAGCGCAACAACGTCGTCGCCCCCTCCGTCCTCAGAGACGGACACCGGCACCACGACCCAGACCACGCAGTCGGCCGCGAGTCCGGTTTCGCTCGAAACGGAGAGCCAGACGATACGGACGGCCAGCGCGGAGACGCCGGCGGTCGTCGAACTCTCGCTCACGAACGCGGGACCCGAACCGGTCGCCCTGCTGTTCGGGGCCACGCCACCGTTGACGAACTACAGGGGAGCGCAGGTCGATGGGACGGGGAGCATCCAGCTCTTTCCGCTCGACTCGCAGGGGCGTGTCGGAATCTCGAATACGAACGGCGACGACGAGATAGAGGTCAAACGGTACGACGGGACCTGCTGGGTCGTCGAAGACACTTTCTCCCCGGTTGCGATACTCCAGCAGGAGCGCCTGGAGCCAGACGAGTCGGTCGAACAGCAGTACGAGGTCCTGTCGTCGCGTGACGGGTGCGCACCCGACGGAGAGTACGTGTTCACGGAGGCTGTGGGGTTCCCGGAATCGGACGACGAAGTCGAGCTATCGTTCCGGCTCGAGTACCCGGTCGTCTAGCTGCTGTCGGTCTGGACACCCGGTACGCCGGGTTCGGGCGGTTCCCCTGGCGCGCCCGGCGGGGTGCGGCCGTGGTCGGACGCGGCCTCGTAGGCGTCCCGGTACCGCGACAGTTTCCGGTACAGCACGTACCCGAACGCCCCGTCGTAGGTGAGTACCAGCAGCGACCAGCCCACGTCACCGAGCCCGAGCAGGTCCGGGAGGGCCTCGGCGATGACGACGTTGAACGTCGCGTGGACGAGGATGACGACCAGCAGACCCTTCACCACGATAGCGCCGGCGTGTTCGCGGTTGAACCGGGCGAGCCCGAGGTAGTAGCCCGCGAAGGCGCTGTAGAGGACGTGGCCCGGCGCGCTGAGCAGCCGGGTTGCAGCCACGTCACCCAGCACGAACTGCAGCGGGGCGTAGGGCTGTTGCTGCACCACGTACACCGCCTCCTGGAAGATGTAGCTGAAGTTCTCGACGGTCGCAAACGCCAGGCCCGCGACTGCCCCGTAGACGGCCCCGTCGACGACCCGCGAGAACTGGCGGTCGTCGGCGTAGGCGTACAGCCGAACCGCCAGCAGTTTCGCGACCTCCTCGGCGGGCGCGACGATCAGGAACGCGTACAGGACGACGCCCAGCAGCGGCAAGGTCTCGACGCCCGCGAACGCCGTGTTCCAGGACCCCGCCAGGATGGTGAGCGGGAGGGCGAGCGCGAAGGTGACCACCAGCGGCTGCACCGGTAACTGCGGGCTGGCGAAGGCGTACCAGAGATAGGCCGTGATGGCGAACGCGAGCAGGACCGACAGCAGCGTGTAGCGCCCGAGGCCGGGCACGAGCCAGAGCACGAGCAGGGCCGCCACGACGGAGAGCGCGGCGAGCAGGAAGAGGATGCCGAGGAACAGCACCTTCCAGTACCCGCCGGCGAGCCGCTCTGCACTGAGTGCGAACCGGTCGACGGCGGTTCGTGGCTCCCAGGTGGATACCTCGTACAGGTCGCGCTCGCCGTCGAGCGCCCGCGTCGGTTCCCGGCCGGCCCGTGCGTCGTGGGCCGACCAGTGGACGATTCGATAGAGCTGTTGCGTGAGTCGTCGGATAGCCATGTTCCCCCCGTCCGGTCGCAGGTCTCCTGCCAGCGCGGACACTGGGGGACGGTAGGCGACGGTGACCGATAACGCCTCGCAGCACTCACGCTGCCGAGGGGACCGACGTAGGAGCAGGTTTGAAAGGGGGCCTGCACGAACACGCAGCAGTGAGCCAACGCGCCGACCTGTCGCTTTCCGCCGAGTCGCTCTCGCCCGGGACGAACCTGCTCATTGCCGGTCCCGCGATGACCGGCAAGCGACAGCTGATGTACGAGCTACTCAGCCGTGACGACGACGCGGCCAGCGCGACCGCCATCGTCACGACCCGCAAGGCCGCGGAGACCATCGAGCGCGAGTACCGGAGCGTCGACCCCGACGTGACCCAGCTCGGGCTGGTCGATTGCGTGAGCCGCCAGCGCGGGTTCGACGGGACGCGGGACTCGACCGACCGCCGCTACGTGACCAACGCGGGCGACCTGACCGGCATCGGCATCCGCGCGAGCGAGTTCATGCGCCGGTTCCACGAGGACGACGCGGTCGACACCGCGGGTGTCGGCCTACACACCTCCTCGACGGTCCTCATGTACACCGAACTCCGGCGCGTGTTCCAGTTCTTCCACGTCATGACCGGCCGCGTCGAGTCCGCGGGCTACACCGGCGTCTTCGTCCTCGACACGCCGACGGCCGACAACGCGCTCGACGTGCTGAAGCAGGTGTTCGACGGGCTGGTCGAGGTCAGAGACGGCGAGGACGGCCGCCAGCTCCGGGTCCGGGGCATCGACGCCGGTCCCCGGCACTGGACCGCGTTCTGAGCGTCGCGAAACGTCGCCGGGACCGAGGTTTTCATGCACCCCCGCGACACACTGGCGCACATGACACTCGTCGCGTTCGACTTCGACGGCACCCTCTCGGACTCGGAGATGACGGTCCTGCTCGGCAACCGCATGGGCGTCGCCGACCAGATGACGGAGATCACCCAGCGGGCGATGAACGACGAGATCGGCTACGCCGAGAGCCTGCGCCAGCGCGCGGGCCTGCTGGCCGACCTCGCGGACGAGGAGGCACAGGCCGCCTTCGACGAGGTGGAACTGCGCGAGGGCGCGGCCGACCTCATCCGCGAACTGAACGACCACGACGTGGTCGTCGCCATCTTCACCGGCGGCTTCCAGCGCGGCGTGAAGGCCGCCCTCGAGCGCGAGGGCGTCAGCGTCGACGCCATCGTCTCGAACCGCCTGCCGGTCGAGGACGGCGTCCTCACGGGTGGGGTCGAGGGGCCGCTCATCGAGGGCACCAAGGACACCGCGCTGCGGAACTACGCCGCCGAGATGGAGGTCGCCATCGAGGACACCGTCGCGGTCGGCGACGGCGCGAACGACCTGCCGATGCTCGAAGTCGCGGGGCTCGCAGTCGGCTTCGAACCCAAGCCCGCCGTCGCCCCGTCGTGTGACGAGACGGTGAAGACGATGGCGGAACTGCAGGAGCTGTTTTCGGAGAAGGGCGTCTTCTGACTACGAGAACAGGCTCGTGTGCACCGGCGCGTGCACGTCACCCTCGTCGTCTGATTCCACGGTATCGGTGACCGACTTACCGTCGACGCCATCGTCGAGGAAGTCCGCGAGCGGCGGGCCGACCTTGCCGGGTTCGACGAGGAAGGCGTCGTGGCCGTGGTCGGATTCGACGACGTGGTGGGCACATTCGACACCGACCTCGCGGGCCGATTCGGCCAGCGCCTCGGCCTGCTCGGTCGTGAAGTGCCAGTCGCCGGTAAACGAGAGCGTGAGCAGTTCGCCCTCGAACGCGCCCAGGGCGGTGGCGTCGGACTCGTAGCCCGCCGACATGTCGTAGTCGTCCATGGCGCGGGTCAGGTAGAGGTAGCTGTTGGCGTCGAAGCGCTCGACGAAGTTCTCGGCGTTGTAGTCGAGGTAGGACTCCACGTCGCGGTAGGGGAAGAACGCCCCGGCCGGGTCGGGCGAGTCACGGGACTGCCCGCGGCCGGCGGCCCGGCGGCCGAACTTCTGCTCCATGGAGGCCTTCGAGAGGTACATGACGTGGCCGATACGGCGCGCCTGTTCGAGCCCGTGGTCCGGCTTCGGCTGGTCCTCGCCGTAGTAGTGGCCGCCGTTCCAGTTGGGGTCGGAGGTGATGGCGCGCTGGGCGATGGTGTCGAGCGCGAGGCACTGGGCGTCGAGTCTGGGCGCGGTCGCGACCGCGGCGATTCGGTGCACGTCGTCGGGGTACCGGACCGCCCAGTCGAGGGCGTTCATGCCCCCCACGGAGCCGCCGACGACCGCGAGCAGGCGGCCAACCCCTAAATCGTCGAGCAGGCGGCGCTGGGCGCGGGTCCAGTCGCCGACCGTGACCGGCGGGAAGTCGGTCCCGTAAGGTTCGCCCTCGGGGCCTTCGCTGGCCGGGCCGGAGGAGCCGTAGCACGACCCCGGAACGTTGGCGCAGACGACGTAGTACTCGGTCGTGTCGATGGCTTTGCCCGGCCCGACCACGTCCGCCCACCAGGCGCGGGCCTGGCCGGCGGTTCCCTCGTCGGCACCCGGACGGCGGGCGACGTGCTGGCTGCCGGTGAGGGCGTGACAGACCAGGACGGCGTTCGAGCCGTTGAACTCGCCGTAGGTCTCGTAGGCGATCTCGAGGTCCTCGATGGACTCGCCGCACTGGAAGGTGAACTCGCCCAGCGAGGTCGTGTCCTGTTCGTTGCTCATGCTTCCTCCGTCGCCGCGTCGATGGCCGCCTCGACGTCACGCAGGATGTCAGCCGGGTCCTCGATGCCGACCGAGAACCGCAACATGTCGGGCCTGACACCGGCGGCGAGCTGTTCCTCCTCGGCGAGCTGTGCGTGGGTGGTGCTGGCGGGGTGGATGACGAGGGACTTCGCATCGCCGATGTTCGCGAGGAACGAGGTTATCTCGACGTTCTCGCAGAACCGTTTCCCGGCTTCGAACCCGTCCTCGAGCCCGAACGCGATCATCCCGCCGTAGCCGGAGAGGTACTCGCTGGCGTTGTCGTAGGTGGGATGGTCTTCGAGACCGGGGTAGGTGACCCACGCCACCTCGTCGTGGTCCGAGAGGTGCTCGGCCAGAATCGTGGCGTTCTCGCAGTGGCGCTGCATCCGCAGGCCCAGCGTCTCCAGGCCCTGCAGGGTCTGCCAGGCGTCGAACGGCGACTGCTGGTTGCCGAGGGTCCGCACGGAGCGATAGCGGACCGCGGCGGCGAGCGGCGCGTCGAAGTCGGAGAAGTCGATATCGTGGTAGGCCGGGTTCTTGCCGCCGATTTCGGGGTAGTCGTGGGCGTTCCAGTCGAAGGTGCCGCCGTCGACGACGACGCCGCCGACGGTCGTGCCCGACCCGTGGAGCCACTTCGTCGTGGACTCCCAGACGACGTCCGCGCCGTGCTCGACGGGGTGACAGAGCGCGGGGGTGGCGAACGTGTTGTCGACGACGAGGGGCGCGCCGACCTCGTGGGCGATGTCGGCGACTGCTTCGAAGTCTGGCGTCACCAGCGACGGATTCCCGATGCTCTCGAGGTGGACGTAGGCGGTGTTCTCGTCGACCGCTTCTTCGAAGGCGTCGAGGTCGAGCGTGTCGACGAAGCGCGCCTCGATGCCACGGCGAGAGGCCGCCTTCGAGAGGTAGGAGGTCGTGCCGCCGTAGGTGTCGGTGGAGCAGACGACGTTGTCGCCCGCCTCGGCGAGCACGAACGTGATGGCGTCAAGGGCGGCCATCCCGCTGGCGGTGGCGACCGCGCCGGGGGCGTCGTGGAGCGCGGCCAGACGGTCCTCGAGCGTCTCGACGGTCGGGTTGGAGATACGCGAGTAGATGAAGTCCTCCCGGTCGAGCGCGTAGCGGGCCGCGGCGTCGTCGGCGTCGGGGAACACGTACGACGTGGTCTGGTACAGTGGCGGGGCTCGGGCCCCTGTGTCCGAATCTGGCTCTTGCCCCGCGTGGACTGCGCGGGTGTCGAAGCGAGAGTCCTCGTCCTTGCTCATGTACGTGGTGCATATTTCTCTATGCTCGTATAACCCACAGTTACGGCAATATTGGATGGGACCGACGGCCGTGGCTCGGCAAGCGATGGAAGAGCCAAAAGGTGAGAGAGATGTGGTAGCTCGGTGGGTTCGCAGCGCGACATCGGGCAGGGCCCCGGTATCGCGTGGCTTCGGTGGGGCGACGGTGGCAGTTCGGGGTGGGTGTGAGCACCGAACGGTTCGTCGCGGCCCAGCTAGGAAACGACCGGCCAGGGACAAAGAGTGACACGCCGATTCCCAGTCCCTTGGAACGACAGGAATCGTATACATCTCCGGTCGTTCCACGCCCGGTTCGGTATCGTCATCATCTCCCGGCACCTCTCTCAGGTATGAACGAAGTCGAGGCGGCTATCGAAATCGATGCCCCTGTCGATGTCGTCTGGACGGTTCTGACCGACTTCGAGCAGTACTCGGAGTGGAACCCGTACATCACGGCCGCGAGCGGGGCCGCCACGGAGGGAAGCCGAGTCGAGATCCGACTCACTGCACAGGGTGGACGGACGATTCGACTCGCACCACAGCTCGACACGGTCATCGAGAACGAGGTGCTCGAGTGGAGCGCCCAGTACCTCGCACCGAGGCTGTTCCACGAGCGTCACACCATCGAACTGGAGCCGAGTGACGACGCAGAGACTCGCGTCGTCCAGCGCGTCTCCTTCACCGGCATCTCGGCCGACCAGATGTTCAGCGAGGCGTCGATTCGTGACGGGATAGAGGCGATGAACCAGGCGCTGAAGGAGCGCACCGAATCACTGGTCGTGCTCTAGCTCAGCCGAGGTTGACGTTCACGTTCTTGACCTGCGTGTACTCGCGGATGGCCTCTTCGCCCTGCTCGCGGCCGTTGCCGGACTGCTTGTAGCCGCCGAAGGGCGTCTGGGGGAACGTGACCGGGTACTCGTTGATGGAGACCATCCCGTAGTCCAGGTTCTCCGCGAGGCGGTGCCCGCGGGTGATGTCGTTCGTCCAGATGCCGGCCATCAGCCCGAACGGCGAGTCGTTGGCGATTTCGAGTGCCTCCTCCTCGCTCTCGACCTCGATGACCGAGAGGACCGGCCCGAATATCTCCTCACGGGCGACGGTCATGTCGTTCGTGACGTCGGTGAGGACCGTCGGCTCGAAGAAGTAGCCGTCCTCCTTGTCGGCGGGGCGACCGCCGCCGGTGGCGATGGTCGCACCCTGTGCTTTCGCCTCGTTCACGTACTCGGCGACCGTCTCGAACTGGTCGGCGGACACGAGCGGGCCCATCCGGCCGTCGTCGTCGATGCCGGAGCCCAGCGGCGTGGACTCGGCCATCTCGACCACCCGGTCGACCACCTCGTCGTGGACGTCCTCGTGGACGACCAGGCGCGAGCCGGCCCAGCACATCTGTCCGCAGTTCATGAAGATGCCGTTGCGGACGCCGCCGGCCGCGTCGTCGAGGTCGGCGTCGGGGAAGACGAGCTGTGGACCCTTCCCACCGAGTTCGAGCGTGACTCCGGTGACGTTCTCGGCGGCGGACTCCATGACCCGCTTGCCGATCTCGGTCGAGCCCGTGAACGCGACGTGTTCGACGCCCTCGTGGGTCGTCAGGGCGTCGCCCGCCTCGCTACCCTCGCCAGGCAGGACGTTCATCACGCCATCGGGCAGGCCGGCCTCCTCGGCGGCCTTCGCGTAGTACAGCGCCGACAGCGGCGTCTGGCTGGAGGGTTTCAGGATGCAGGTGTTCCCGCAGGCCAGCGCCGGGGCGAGCGAGCGCCCCGCGAGCTGGAACGGGTAATTCCACGGCGAGACGTGGGCGGTGACCCCGAGGGGTTCGCGGCGGGTGTAGTTCAGGCGCGGGCCGTCGACGGGGACCGTCGAGCCGGTCACCTTGTCGGTCCAGCCGGCGTAGTACCGGAACGTCTTGACGACCATCCCCACGTCGATAGAGGCCTCGAACGGCGTCTTCCCGTTGTCGTGGGACTCGACGAGGACGATCTCGTCTTTCATCTCCTCGATGGCGTCGGCCATCGCGTCGAGCTTCCGGCCGCGCTCGCCCGGACCCATGCGCCGCCACTCGGAGTCGCGCGAAGCGGCGCGCTCTGCAGCGTCTACGGCGCGGTCGACGTCCTCGCGGCCGGCGCAGGAAACCTCCGCGTACTGCTCCTCCGTGGCCGGGTCGAACGTCTCGATGGTCTCGCCGGACGCGGCGTCGGTCCACTCGCCGTCGATGTACAGCTGTGTCGGGCCGTCGTAGGACATGTCCGGCGGTTCGAAAGCAAGCCAATTAGGTTTACTGGATGGCAATTAATGCCACAGCAGTAACCAGTTCCGATTACCCTGTACCGGGCGTCCGGCGCACAGCCTCAGCCTGGAACACCGAATCCCTCGTGGTCGGCGTCATCGCCGGGCTGGTCGGCGGGCTCACCGCACTGGTGTTCCTGGAACTCTTCCTCGCCGTGGTGTGGGTCCCCTTGCTGGTCGCGGGCTGGTTGCTGCGACGGTAGCACGCCTGTAGAGGGGTGCGAGACTCCCCTTCACGCTCAAGACCCTGGCACACGAACTGTCGGTAACTATGGCGGGGGGACCCCACGTGACTGCGGACTACCGGTGCTCGGAGTGTGGCGGTCGTGTCGGGACGACGAGCCGCCACTGCATGCACTGCGAGGTCGACTTCGGCCCGCGCGACGACGCGGAACGCCTGAAAGCCGCGCTGACCCGAGAACGGCCGTCGCACTCGCCGGGTGACGAGCGCCTCGGCACCGAACTCGGGACCAGCGCGGTCGGCGTCCTCGCCGGTCTGGTCCTCGGGCCCGCCACGTTCCTCGCGACCATCACGCTCGGCTGGGTCGCGCTTCCGGTCGGGTTCGTGGCGTGGGTCGTCGGGACCTTCCTCGTCGCCCGCGAGGACTCCCTGCGGGACGCGGTCGGCCTCGCCCTGCAGCTGCTGGCGCTCCCGGTCATGTTCTTCCCGGTGAGTCTCGCGCTCCCGACGCTCCCCGAGCAGCTGCTGTCGGGGTCGTTCGACAGGGCAATCGACAACGTCCTCGGGGCCGGCGTCGCGGCGCTGTTCTTCGGCGTGGTGTGGGTGCCACTGCTGGTGCTGGGGCGGTGGCTGCACCGCTGACGGTCGGGACGAGAAGGGTCATTTACATTCGACCAAAGCGAAGGCGAGACCAATGAACGAGGCCGAACTCGCGGACAATCCCTACGTTTCGGACCCACCGACAGACTTCGAGCCGGTTTCGGCGGTCGACGAAGAGACAGCGCGCGAGCAGGCCGCCCAGCTTCGTGCGGCGCTTCACTACCACGACCAGCGCTACTACGTCCAGGCAGACCCCCTGATTCCGGACCGCGTCTACGACGCGCTGTTCTCGCGCCTGCAAGAACTCGAGGACGAATTCGACCTCCAGACCGAGGACTCCCCGACTCGACGGGTCGGCGGCGAACCGGTCGACCGCTTCGAGACGGTCGAACACGTCGCGCCGATGCTCTCCATCGATTCGTCGGGAGAGGAACAGGACGTACGGGAGTTCGACAAACGGGTTCGCCGGGCCGTCGGCGACGTGACCTACGTCTGCGAGCCGAAGTTCGACGGGGTCTCCCTCGAGGTCATCTACGAGGACGGGACGCTCACCCGGGCCGCGACCCGCGGCGACGGCTACGAGGGCGACGACGTGACGAGGAATGCGAGAACCATCGGCGCGCTCCCCCAGCGCCTGCGCGGGGACTATCCCGACTATCTGGCGGTCCGGGGCGAGGTATACATGCCGAAGGAAGCGTTCCAGGCGTACAACAAGGAGCGCGTCGAACGCGGCGACGACCCCTTCGCGAACCCCCGAAACGCGACCGCGGGCACCATCCGCCAGCAGGACCCGAGCGTGGTCGCGGAACGCCCCCTCTCCATCTTCTTCTTCGACGTGCTGGACGCCTCCGACGGGTGGGAGACCCACTCCGAGGCGCTGGCGGCGTTCCCCGACATGGGCCTGCCCCTGAACGACCGGGTCGAGACCGACTGCGACGTCGAGGACGCCATCGCCTACCGCGACCGGCTGCTCGAGGAACGCGACGACCTCGACTACGAGATAGACGGCGTGGTCATCAAGGTCGACGACGTGGCCAAACAGGACGAACTGGGTGCGACCGCCCGGGCCTCCCGGTGGGCCTACGCCTACAAGTTCCCCGCCCGGACCGAGGTCACGACGCTGGCGAACATCGCGGTGCAGGTCGGCCGGACCGGGCGCATCACCCCGGTCGCCCTGCTCGAGCCGGTCGACGTGGGCGGCGTGACGGTCTCGCGGGCCAGCCTGCACAACCCGAGCGAGATCGAGGAGATGAACCTGAACGTCGGCGACGAGATTCGCCTCGAACGCGCCGGGGACGTGATTCCCTACGTCGCCGAGGTCGTCGAGAAACACAGCGAGGGCCACTTCGAGCTGCCCGAGACGTGCCCGGTCTGTGACAGCGTCATCGAGCGCGACGGGCCGATGGCGTTCTGCTCGGGCGGCCTCGGCTGCCCGGCGCAGTTGAAACGCTCCGTGGAGCACTACGGGAGCGACACCGGTCTCGACATCGAAGGACTCGGCGAGGAGACCGTCGAGCAGTTCGCCGAAGCCGGGCTGGTCACCGACGGCATCGCGGACCTCTACCGCCTGACCGAGTCGGAACTCGTCGAACTCGAAGGCTGGGGCGAGCGCAGCGCCGAGAAGCTACTGGCGGAGATAGAGCGGACGAAGGAACCCGAGTTACCGGACTTCCTCGCCGCACTGGGCATCCAGAAGGTCGGCCCGGAGACCGCCCGCGCCCTCGCCGGCGAGTTCGAGACGTTCGAGGCGCTGCGCGAGGCCGCCGAAGCCGGCGACGAGGAGCGTCTTCGGGGTATCGAGGACATCGGCCCCATCGTCGCCGAGACCATCGTCGACTTCTTCCAGAGCGAGGCGAACCAGCGCGTCCTCGACGACCTGCACGCGGCGGGTGTCGACCCACAGCCCTACGAAGTCGCGGGAGCCGACGAACTGGAGGGGCTGACGTTCGTGTTCACCGGGTCGCTCTCGGAATCCAGGAGCGAATTCCAGGACCTCGTGGAGCGCCACGGCGGCAGCGCCACCTCCTCGGTGTCGGGCAACACCGACTACCTCGTCATCGGCGACAATCCGGGGCAGTCCAAGCGCGACGACGCCGACGCGAACGACGTGCCGACCATCGACGAGGATGGGTTCAGGGAGGTGCTGGAAGACCACGGCGTGACAGAGTGGGTCGAAGCGTAGCGGGAACGACCTCGCTCCCGGTGCTACTGGCGACCCGAAGAAGAGTGGTCGTCTGGTAGGTATCGAGTCTACTCCTGTCCGGTCGGCATGACCATCAGCTCGGCCACGTTCACGTGTTCTGGCTGCGTCGTCGCGTACACGATGGAGCGGGCGATGTCGTCGGGCGCGAGCGTCGGCATCTCCATCTCCGCGAGCTGTTCCAGCACCTGTTCGTCGGTGATGTGGGTCGGCAGTTCCGTCTCGACCGCGCCCGGTTCGATGATGGTCGTCCGGATGTTCTCGGTCGTGACCTCCTGCCGGACCGCCTCCGTGAAGGCGTTGACGCCGAACTTCGTCGCGTTGTACCCGCTCACGTTGGCCCGGGCGCGGCGGCCCGCGACGGAGGAGACGTTCACGACGTGGCCCGTCCCCTGCTCCTGCATGGTCGGCAACACGGCGTGGGTGAGGTTCATCAGCCCGAGGAGGTTGACCTCGACCATCTGGCGGAGGTTCGAGCGCTCGGCGCGTTCGAGCGGTTCGAGGAGCATCACACCCGCGTTGTTGACCAGGATGTCGATACGCCCGAACTCGTCGGTGGTCGTCTCGACGAGTTCGTCGATGTCGTCCTCCTCGGTCACGTCGGTCTGGACGACGAGCGCGTCGCCGCCATCGGATTCGATACGGTCCGCGAGGGTCTCCAGTTCGTCGAGGCGGCGGGCCGCGAGAACGACCGTCGCGCCCGCCGCAGCAAGCGCCTCGGCGGTCGCCTCACCGATTCCGGAGGACGCACCGGTCACGATTGCCACGTCGTCGTCGAGTGAGCGCTGGGCCAGTCCTGTCGAAGTTGTCTCGTCTGACATCACGTATCGCTACCGGCGTCGGACGGGAGAGTCATCTGCTAGGCAGTAAGCGTGTTTAAGTGCTGCTTCGGTCCGAGCGTCTGGCTCAGCAACTGGTGTTCGGCCCGGCGAAGGAGGTCGGAGGCGGACGCCGCCGAGATACCGAGTTCGTCGGCGAGTTCCTGCGTCGACATTCCCCGCGGCGAGTCGTAGTACCCGCCAGCGAACGCGAGCGACACCGCTCTGTACTGTCTGTCGGTGAGGCCGAACCGGGCGCGTTCCTCGGGATTCTCGGGGTCCGTGGCGATGTTCAGCAGGTCGAGCGAGAGGTCGGCCATGGCACACCAGTCCTGGAACGTAGTGAACGAGTCGAAGTCCGAGAACACCTTCCGTTCGACCACGCCCTCACCGGTGATGGTCGCCTCCAGCATGACGCCCGCGAATTCGGCCGGGTCGTGCGCGTCGAACAGGGACGGGTCGGCGTCGACGAACACCTGGTAGAACCAGCCCTCCGCAGTCCGGCCGATCTCCGTCCAGTCGTCGATTTCGGGTTGCCGATGCAGTCCCGACTGGAACGCCTCGTGTGAGGTCTCCTCCACGCTGACCATGAACAGGTACGTGTCGTCTTCCATCGGGATGGCGTTCGAGAGCGATATCTCGCCGTTCGGCAGCGAGCCTGCGAGGCGGACCAGGGGGAGGTCCTGCGACCGGAGGAGTATCTCTGCGACGATTGCCATGGTGGGAACTCGGCGTCGGGCTACATAGTCCTCGTCGTCGAGAACCACGGACACCCCCGAAACACCCAACTGCCACCCCCCGGTACCCTCGACACGTGACAGCGTACGATACGGTCCTCTTCGACAACGACGGCGTCCTCGTCGACCCGCCGGCCGCGGAAACGCAGGCCGCGGCCATCCGGGACGCCTTCGCGGCGGTCGGCGTCGACTCCCCGGAACAGGCCCACGTCGAGTACCTCTGCGGCGGCGTGTTTCCCGATGGCCTCCGCGATATCGCCACAGAATACGACCTCGACCCGGCGGAGCTGTGGACGGCCCGCGAGGAGTACGACGAGCGCTCGCAGTTCGCGAAGTTCCGCGACGGCACCCGGGACACCTACGACGACGTGACGGCCATCACCGACCTCGACCAGCCCATGGGGGTCGTGAGCAGCAACCACCACAGCACCATCGAATTCATCCTCGACCACTTCGGCCTCCACGACGTCTTCGACACCTACTACGGCCGCGAGATGACCATCGACAGCCTGACCAGGAAGAAGCCGAACACGCACTACCTCGACCGGGCGATGGCCGACATTGGCGGCGACTCGGCGCTCTACGTGGGCGATAGCGATACCGACGTACTCGCGGCCCACCGCGCCGGCATGGATTCGGTGTTCGTCCGGCGCGAACACAGCCGGGACACGGAACTCACCGAGGCGGCGACCTACGAGGTGACGGACCTCCACGGGGTGGCCGACATCGTCGGTGGCTGACCCCACTACTTTCTTTCAGGGCCCGTGACAAGAGCTCTCAACCTCCAGTGGAAATAGAGGGGTTCGGCCGGACACTCAGAGGTCGGCATTCCGGAACCGAACGTACGCGAGTCCGAGCGGGACAGTGGCCCAGAGGCCGAGAACCACGGCTGCGACGGCCGGCTGCTGGTACCAGGGTGGGTTCGGTGGGACGGTGGTCCCGACGAAGCCGAAGCCGAACCCGAGCTTCGGGTCGAGCGCGACGACGAGATTCCGGAGCGATACGAGGGGGCCGAACTCGACGAACACCCGGGCCCAGGTGGGCGTCGTCGTCGGGAACGAGAACCCGTTCGCCAGGTAGAGGGCGACGACCGGGATGAACCGCCAGATGCGGAGGAAGAAGAGCAAGAAGACGCCGAAGGCGGCCGTGACCGTCAGTGCGCGACCGCTGAACGCGGCCGAGAAGGCCGTCGCGAGGCCGACGAAGATGACCGCCAGCACGGAGAGCGTCAGCAGCGACAGCACGGTGTAGGGGAGGTCGAACGGGGCGAGGAACAGCGCAGCGACGAGATGTGACAGCACGAACGGGGTCAGCGTGAGCGTGAGCACCACGGCGAGACGGCCGACGAACGTCCCGAGGAGGAAGTCGCCGCGGGAGAACGGCAGCCCGAGGAGCACCTTGAGCTCGCCGTCGGCGCGTTTCGTGACGATGTCGCCCTGGGCGAACGTCAGCCCGAGCAGGGGCGTGATGTAGACGAACCCCGCCAGCAGTATCGAGACGAGCTGTGCGCCGGTCGAGGCGGGTGTCAGGTTGCTCCCGTAGGCGTAGCCGATGGCGAGGCCGAGCAGCGCGAACAGCACCCCACCGACGTAGAGGCTCCGCGAGCGCCGGCTGTCGTGAAAGTCCTTCTCGGCGACCAGTCGCCACCTCATCGCTCTGCCTCCGGGGTGGCGGTCTCGCGGGTGCGCCGACCGCCGCCGTCCTGGGTGTAGGCGACGAACAGGTCCTCCAGCGAGGCCTGGCTCGTCTCGAGGTTCTCGACGGTCGCACCGGCGTTGTAGCAGGCCTGGACGACCATCCCCTTCGCCCGGTTCTCACAGCCCACGGTGAGGGTCCGGTCCGACGCCTCGACCGAAGAGACGCCGTCGAGCGCCCGGATGCTCCCCGGCAGGCTGTCGGGTACCGAATCGAGGTGGACCGTCACCTGCCCGGTCGCGCCGGCCGCATCTCGCAGTCCGTCGATGGTGTCGATGGCGACGAGGCGGCCCTCGCTCAGGATGCCGACCCGGTCGCACACCGCCTCGACCTGTTCGAGGATGTGGCTGGAGAAGAACACGGTCGCGCCGCGGTCTGCCTCTTCGAGGACGATCTGGCGCATCTCCCGTGCGCCGGCCGGGTCCAGCCCGGTCGACGGTTCGTCGAGGATGAGGAGGTCGGGTTCGCCGGCCAGCGCCATCGCGAGCATGAGGCGCTGGCGCATCCCCTTCGAGTAGCCCGTGGCGGGCCGGTCGGCGGCGTCGGGGATGCCGACGCGCTCCAGCAGGGCCATCGGCTCCTCGTACCCCTGTTTCGCCTCGATGGCGAACTCGACGTGCTCTCGTCCTGTCATCTCCCCGAGCGGGCCGTAGCCGTCGGGGAGGACGCCGGTCCGTTCGCGCACCGCGACAGTCTCCGCCTCGGCGTCCATCCCGAGGACTTCCACCTCGCCTGCGGTCGGGTAGGTGTAGTTCAACAGGATGTCGATGGTGGTCGACTTCCCGGCCCCGTTGGGGCCCAGGAAGCCGAACACCTCGCCGGATTCGACCGTGAGGTCGAGGTCGCAGAGGGCGGTGACTGCGCCGTAGCGCTTGGTGACGCCCCGGCAGTCGATGGCGGCCATGCGCCAGTCATCTCTCGCCGGTTGTATAGGTCTTCTTCCGGGTCGCGGTGCCGGCGTCGGGCACCGTCAGAGGTCGGCGCGCTCGAACCGGAGGTAGCCAAGCCCGAGCGAGACGACGACCCAGAACCCCAGGAATGCGAAGCCGAGACCGGGTTCGAGGAACCACGCCTCGGCCGGGAGCGACACCGCCGCGGATTCCGGCAGAACGGCCTCGCGGGCCGCGTTGTACGCGCCGCTGGGGGCGAGCCACGTCACGAGGTAGTACCACGCCGGGTAGTTCGCGGGGTTGACGGGGAGCGAGAAGCCGCTGACGAGGAAGAGAATGCCAGTCGGCACCACGTCCCACATAATCTCGAACACGAAGAAGATGCCAATCGCGAGCGTGGTCGCCCGCGAGCTGGAGCCGGTCGTGGCCGATACGCCGACGACGATGCTCACGTAGACGAACGCGAACAACACGGTCAGGAGGGCGAACAGGACGTACTCCCCGAGCGGGAAGTCGACGCCGTAGCCCAGCGCGACGAGGTACGAGAACACGAACCCGAGCAGGATGGGCAGTGCGAGCACCGCGGTTCTGCCGACCGTCTTCCCGAGCAGGACGTCGAGCCGGGAGTGTGGCAGCCCGAGCAGGAGCTTCAGACTTCCCGAGTCACGCTCGCCCGCGACCGACTTGTGACACGTCACGAGCGCCGTGATGGTGACGAACAGCGTGGTCGCACTGGCGAGGAAGAGGAACGGGCCGAAGTTGACGCCGGCGGCACCCGGCCCGGCAGGACCGCCGCCCGGGCCGCCCGCCTCGAACAGCCCCTCCGTGAGCGAGAACACCGCCACCGTCCCCGCCATGAGCAGGATGAACAGCGCCGAGATACCCCAGAGCACCTTCGACCGGACCGCGTCCTGGAAGTCCTTCTTCGCGACGACCAGCCAGCTCATGCTTCGGCCTCCGTGTACCGCACGAACAGCTCTTCGAGCGAGGTCTCCTCGGTCGAGAAGTCCTGCACGTCGACGTTCCACTCCTCCAGCGTCCCGAGCACCTCCATCTTCACGTTGGCCGAGAGCGAGACGATGAGTTCCCGGCCGGCCGCCGAGAGCGAGGCGACGCCCTCTATCTCTCGAACGGCGTCCTGGGCCGTCTCGTCGACCGGCTCGGCGGTCGTCACCGTCAGCGTCTCGGCGGTTCCGGTCATCCCCTCGCGGAGGTTGTCGATGCTGTCGACGGCGACCAGTTGTCCCGACCGGAGGATGGCGACGCGGTCACAGACGGCCTCGACCTGCTCCAGGATGTGGCTGGAGAAGAACACGGTCGCGCCGCGGGCCGACTCCTCCCGGATTATCTCGCGCATCTGGCGAGCGCCATTGGGGTCCAGCCCTGTGGTGGGTTCGTCGAGGACGAGCAGGTCCGGCTCACCGACGAGGGCCATCGCGAGGACGAGGCGCTGGGTCATCCCCTTCGAGTAGCCGCCGGCTTTGCGGTCGGCGGCCTCGGCGATGCCGACACGCTCCAGCAGGTCGAGCGGGTCGTCACTCGCGTTCTTCGAGTCGATTGCGAACTGGACGTGCTGGCGGCCCGTGAGCCGGTCGTAGACGTGGTAGCCGTCGGGGAGGACGCCGACGCGCTGGCGAACCGCTTCCGAATCCTGCTGTGGGTCGATGCCGAGGACCCGGCAGCCACCGGCTGTCGGGCGGATGAAGTCGAGGAGGATGTCGATGGTGGTCGACTTCCCGGCCCCGTTGGGCCCAAGGAAGCCGAACACCTCCCCCTCCTCGACGGTCATGGAGAGCGAGTCGAGCGCGAGGACCTCGTCGAAGCGCTTGGTGACGCTGTCGAGTTCGATGGCGGGCATTGCTAGCGTGAAATACGAAAACCGGCGTAATAAAATTCGACCGCAGGCCCGAACACTGAACTGGAAACGGGAACCGGCTCAGAGGTCGACGCTGTTGAACCGCCACGCACCGAGCGCGAGCGGGACGACCAGCCAGAACGCGAGCACCACGAGCCCGAACCAGGGCTGGAGGTAGAACGCGTCGCCCTGTGCGATCGGGCTGACGTTGGGCATCACCGCGGTGAGCGCGGTGTTGTACGCCGTCGACGGCGAGAGGCCGGCGATACCGCCGATCCATTGCGGGGGCTGCCCGTCCAGTGAGAAGCCGTTGACGACCCAGTACAGACCCAGCGGCACGACGTCCCAGAGGACCTCCAGGAGGAACCAGAGACCGACCGCGGCCGAGGTCGCCTGGCCGGCCGACGCGAACATCGACGAGAGCGCGACGACCAGCGAGACGTACACCAGCGCGTACACGACGGTCACGCCGAGGAACGTCGCGAACGGGACGAGCGCGAGTTCACCGAGCGTCGCGACGACCACGCCGAGCGAGACGACGAAGCCGATGACGACCGCGGCCAGCAGGACCGCGGCGCGGCCGACGACCTTCCCGAGGACGAAGTCGAACCGGGAGTTCGGCAGGCCGAGGGCGAGCTTCATCTGGCCGGACTCGCGCTCGCCGGCGATTGCCTTGTTCGCGATGACCACGGCGGTTATCGAGATGAACAGCGAGGCCGGGGCGACGAGGAAGAACACCAGTCCGAGCGTCGAGCCCTCGTAGGTCTCCGTACCCACGGTAATCGGGATGTCGAGCGTGGCGTAGGCGTACGCCATGACGCCCGCGAACAGCACGAACAGTGCCGTCAGGAACCAGAGCGCCCGTGAGCGGCGGGCGTCCGCGAAGTCCTTCCGGGCGACGACGGTGAAGCTCATGCGCGCACCTCCCCGTCGCCGTCGGTCCGAAGTTCGGCTTCGGTCGCCGGGGCGTCGGCGGTGAAGCTCATGAACAGGTCCTCCAGCGAGGTCTGGTCGGTGGCGAAGTCGGTGACGGCGAGGCCGGTCGACTCGATGGCGTCGAGGACGGCCGTCTTCGCGCCGGTGTCACAGGCGACGGTGAGCGTCGAGCCCGACGCGGTGACCGAAGTCACGCCCGGGAGGTGCTCGACGGTGTCGAGCGCCCGGTCGGAGAGTTCGCCCTCGACCGTGACGGTGAGCGTGGACCCGCCGCCCATGCTGGCGCGGAGGTTCTCGATGGTGTCGACCGCGACGAGTTCGCCCTTGTTGAGGATGGCGACGCGGTCACAGACGGCCTCGACCTGCTCCAGGATGTGGCTGGAGAAGAACACGGTCGCACCCCGGGCGGACTCGGCGCGGATGATCTCGCGCATCTCGCGAGCGCCATTGGGGTCCAGCCCGGTGGTGGGCTCGTCGAGGATGAGCAGGTCGGGCTCACCGACGAGGGCCATCGCGAGGACGAGCCGCTGCTTCATCCCCTTCGAGTAGCCGCCGGCCTTCCGGTCGGCGGCCTCGGCGATGCCGACCCGTTCCAGGAGCGCCATCGGGTCGTCCGACGCGCCCTTCGAGTCGATGGCGAACTGGACGTGCTGGCGGCCGGTGAGCCGGTCGTACACGTGGTAGGCGTCGGGCAGGACGCCCACGCGCTGGCGGACCGACATGCTGTCGACCTGGGCGTCCATCCCGAGGACGGTGACGGTCCCTTCTGTGGGACGGATGTAGTCGAGCAGCATGTCGATGGTCGTCGACTTCCCGGCCCCGTTCGGGCCGAGGAAACCGAATATCTCCCCCTCCTCGACCCGGAGGTCGAGGTCACTGAGCGCGACGACGTCCTCGCCGAATCGCTTCGTGACTCCAGAAAGTTCAATCGCAGGAACCATACGCATACTACAGCCGACAAGTATTTAGAGATACACTGATGTGTCGTAGCACGCGACTCAGTGCTCGAATAGAGGTTTCAGCCAGTTCCGAGAACAGCCAAATATCAGATAGCTTCGTCTTCGTCGTACTGCTCCGCGGTCCGCGTCGCCTCCTTCTCGTAGCGTTCGCGGGTCGCCTCGTCTTCCGTCGCTTCGAGATTCTCTGCCGGGACATCCTTGCCGGCTGTGACGGGGTTCCGGGTGAGTGAGTTCGCCGAGCGCTCCTGTTGGAGATAGCGCTCGCCGTCGGGCGTCGCGTACACGATTGTCACGAGGTTCCGGTCGTCGAAGGTCCGCTCGACCAGCCAGCACTGGACCGTGTCGGTCATAGCTGGCGAGTTGTGCCGGCGCGGGTTTGTATCTGCCGCACCCGACGGAAACCCTCAGAAGGAGACGTCCGCTTCGTCGGTCGGGCCCATCTTGACCTCCAGCTGGTTCCCGCCGCGGTCGTCGTAGAACTTCCGGCCGATGTACTCGTCGCTCAGGTTCCCGAGGATGGTCTCCAGCAGTTCCGTCGCCGAGTTGTAGGTGTCCGTGCCGAGTGGGCGGAGGATGGTCTCGATGGTCTCGGACCCGGTCGTGTCGGGCGCTTCGACCTCGGTCGAACCGATGTGGTCGAGGACCGAATCGAGGTCGACGGGGTACTGCAGTTCTGTTTCGAGGTACGCTTCGAGGTTCCCGAGTTGCATGACGAATCATTATAAATCTGCGACGGGGATAGCGAGTAGCCCTTATGGACCAAGCCGGGGACGGAGTCGAGCCACCAACGAAACCCCCATTTGGGCCCGCGCCCTAGCGCGACCAGCATGGACCCGGCGAGGCTCCGAGACCGTGCCGCCGACCTCCCGACCGAGCCGGGCGTCTACCAGTTCCTGGAGGGCGACACCACCCTGTACGTCGGGAAGGCAGTCGACCTCAGGGCGAGGGTCCGGTCGTACGCCGACCCGCGCTCGGCCCGCATCCGGCGGATGGTCGACCGCGCCGACGACCTCGACGTGGCCGTCACGGACACCGAGACGCAGGCGCTGCTCCTCGAAGCGAACCTCATCAAGCGACACCAGCCGCGGTACAACGTCCGGCTGAAGGACGACAAGTCCTACCCCCTCGTACAACTCACGAACCACGAGTTCCCCCGCATCGAGGTGACCCGCGACCCCGGCGAGGAGGCGACGGTCTACGGCCCCTACACCGACAAGGGCCGGGTCGAGACCGTGGTCAAGGCGCTCCGGGAGACGTTCGGGGTACGGGGCTGCTCGGACCACAAGTTCGCCAACCGGGACCGCCCCTGTCTCGACTTCGAGATGGGGCTGTGTACCGCCCCCTGCACCGCCGAGATATCGGAGCCGGACTACCTCGGCGACGTGGAGTCCGTGAAACGGTTCTTCGCCGGCGAGACGGGCGTGCTGGCTGACCCTCTCCGAACCGAGATGGAAGCCGCCGCCGCCGACCAGAACTTCGAGCGCGCCGCGAACCTCCGGGACCGCCTCAGCGTGGTCGACTCCTTCCACGGGGGCGGCGGCGAGGCCGTCAGCGGGCAGAGCGACGAGCGCAGCGTCGACGTGCTCGGGGTAGCCATCCAGGGGACGGACGCGACGGTCGCCCGGCTCCACGCCGAGGGTGGGCAACTGGTCGAGCGCGACCGCCACACGCTGGACGCGCCCGAGGTCGCGAGCGACGAGGAGACGGCCGACGAGCGCGACACCATCCCGGCCGTCCTCGCGGCGTTCCTCGTGCAGTTCTACGCCGAGCGCCGGCTCCCCGACGCGGTGCTCCTCCCCGAACACCACGGCGACGAGGAGGTCGCGGCGTGGCTCGACGCCGAAGGGGTCGCAGTCCGGGTTCCCGGCGCGGGCCGCGAGGCCAAGCTGGTCGAACTCGCGCTGAAGAACGCCCGCCGGAACGTCGGCCGCCGGGACGAATCGGCGGCACTCGCGGACGCCCTCGGGCTCGACCGTGTCTCCCGAATCGAGGGCTTCGACGTGAGCCACGCCCAGGGGAAGGCGGTCGTCGGCTCGAACGTCACCTTCGTCGACGGCTCGCCCCAGAAATCTGACTACCGCCGCAAGAAGCTCACCGAGGAGAACGACGACTACGCCAACATGCGCGCCCTGCTGCGGTGGCGCGCCACCAGAGCAGTCGAGGGGCGGGACGACCGGCCCGACCCGGATCTCCTGCTCATCGACGGCGGACAAGGCCAGCTCGACGCCGCACTGGACGCTCTTGAAGAAGTCGGCTGGGACGTGCCAGCCATCGCGCTCGCCAAGCAAGAGGAGCAGGTCGTCACGCCCGACCGCAGCTACGACTGGGCCGACGAAGCCCCGCACCTCCACCTGCTCCAGCGCGTGCGCGACGAGTCCCACCGGTTCGCGGTGCAGTACCACCAGACCCTGCGGGACTCGGTCGAGACGGTCCTGGATGGGGTCGACGGGGTCGGGCCGGAGACCCGAAAGCGACTCCTGCGTCGGTTCGGCAGCGTCGAGAACGTCCGCGAGGCGAGCCTCGACGAACTGCAGTCGGTAGAGGGCGTCGGCGCGAAGACCGCCGAGTCCATCCACCGGGCACTCGGCGGGGAGTGACCAGTCACGGTCGGTGACACCCGGCTCGCCACGGCCGGCTTGCACGCTCACCGGCATCTATTAGAACTCGCTCAGCGTAGTTCTGGTAAGGAGCAATGAAATTGTTAGATGCGTCTAAATTCGGTTCTGCGGGTTTTGAAAACAGGAGAAATCGGCCATGAACGAGTACCTCGACGTGACGCTCGCGTCCCTGCGCGACGGCTACGTGCAGGTGTCGGCGTTCGTCGCCATCACCGTCGTCCTGTTCGGGCTCATCCAGTACCGGACCGGCGGCGCGCTGCTCACGAAGATAGAAGAGAACGAGCGCCTCCAGCCGCTGTTCGGCGCGCTCATGGGCCTCACGCCCGGCTGTGGCGGTGCCATCGTCATGATGCCGCTGTACATCCGGGGGACGGTCTCGTTCGGGACCGTCGTCGCGACGCTCATCGCGACCGCGGGCGACGCCGCCTTCGTCATCCTCGTGCTGGCACCCGAGGCTGCGTTGTGGGCCTACGGAATCGCCTTCGCCGTGGCGGTCGTCTTCGGCTACCTCGTCGACACGGTCGGGTTCGGCGTGAGTCGGGTCGACGCCGCGGTCGCCCGGCTGAACCCGGCGACGACCGACGGTGGGACCGCGGTGGTCGGCCGCCGCAGCACCGTCACGCCCAACCCGGCGCACGACTACGGCTGTGACTGCCCGACCCACGCCCACGAACTCGGACCGGACCGGCACTCGCCCGTCCTGACGCCGCTGTCGCACGTTGCCCACATCGTCTGGTGGGTCGCCGCGCTGGCCGCGGTCGTCCTCGGCGTCACCTACCTGGTCCGCGGCGCACCCGACGTGTCGTTGACGCTTGGGCTCGGCTTCGACGGCCTGTTCACCGTGGTCGGTCTGCTCGGGACGACGCTGTCGTTCTACCTGTACTTCGTCGGCCGGCACTACATCGGCGAAGGCCACGTTGGCCGTGCCAAGGAATCGTTCGAGAACGCATACGACACGTTCCAGCACGCCGCGATGGAGACCAGCTTCGTCACGGTCTGGGTCATCGCCGCGTACCTGCTGTACGAGTACTTCCTGCTCGTGACGGGTGCCGACATCGCAGCGGCGGCACAGGCCGCCGGGGTCATCGCACCCATCGCGGGTGCCGCGGTCGGTTTGATTCCGGGCTGTGGGCCCCAGATCGTGCTCGCGGGCGTGTACGCCAACGGCGGCATCCCGTTCTCGGCGCTGACGGCGAACGCCATCAGCCAGGACGGCGACGCGCTGTTCCCGCTCATCGCCATCGACAAGAAGGCCGCCATCGTCGCCAGTATCTACACGACCGTCCCGGCCATCGTGGTCGGGGTGGCCCTGCACCTCGTCTGGGGGCCGGTGCTTGGGCTGCCGGAGTTCGGCTTCGGCGTGCTCTGAGGCGGCGAAAAAGAATTTTTGGGTCAGTCGTCCGCCGGCGAGCCGCGGCCCTTCGTGGCCGCAGGAGCCTCGTCCTTCGTCGTTATCTGCCAGCCGGTGACGGCCATGATGGCCAGGATGCTCGGCGCGAGGAAGCCGAGGAAGTAGTACGGGGCGTACTCGAACGGGTGGACGCCCAGCACGCTCCACATGTACGCGCCGCCCGCGTTCCACGGGATGAGCGCCGAGGTGACCGTCCCGGAGGCCTCGACCGCGCGCGAGAGGTTCCGGGATTCGAGGTCGAAGTCGTCGTACAGCCCGCGCAGGGTCATGCCGGGGACGACGATGCTCATGTACTGCTCGGCGGCGAGGACGTTCATCGAGATGGCCGCGACGCCGGTGCCCAGGGTGAGGCTGGTGACGCTGTTGACGAACCCTGCGATGTGGTGGGCGATGGTCGCGATGACGCCCGTGCGTTCGAGCAGGCCACCGAGGGCGAGCGCTGCGACGACGATGGTGATGGTCCACGTCGAGCCCATCAGGCCGCTGGAGCCCAGCAGGCCGTTGACGAGTTCGGAGCCGGTCGCCGGGTCGGTTCCGTTCTGGGCGATGTCCCAGGCGGCGGTGAAGCCGACGCCCTGGACCGCGATGGTCGTGCCCACGCCCGCGAACACACCCGACAGGAGGGACGGGAGCGCCGGGAAGCCGTAGAGAGCGAGCGCGAACGTCACCAGCAGCGGGACGAAGACGAGGGGCGAGATAGCGTAGCTCCCACCGATGGCCGACTGGATGGTCTCGATGCGGCCCGCCGGGATGTCACCCGTCGCGGAGAGCCCGAGTGCCGCGTAGAGGACGAGCGAGATGGCGAACGCGAGGCCCGTCCCGACTCGCATCGTCCGGACGTGCTCCATCAGGTCCGTGTTCGTGACAGCGGCCGCGAGGTTGGTGGTGTCGGAGAGGGGCGAGATCTTGTCGCCGGTGTAGGCACCCGTCAGGATGGCACCGGCGGTCATCGGCGCGGGGACGCCGAGGCCCGCCCCGATGCCCATGAACGCGACGCCGAGGGTGCCGGCGGTGGTCCACGAGGAGCCGATGGAGAACGCGACGATGGTCGCGAGCGCGGCCGTCGCCGGCAGGAACACGGTCGGCGTCAGTATCTCCAGCCCATAGTAGATGAGCCCGGGGATGGTCCCCGCCGAGGTCCAGGTGGCGATGAGCATGTAGATGGTGAACAGGATGAGGATGGCCTGCATGCCCATCCGGATGCCGTCGACGATACCCTCGAACAGCTCCTCCCAGGAGATGCCGAGCCAGTAGCGCCCGACGGCCGCCGTGAGAACCGCGCCCCAGATGATCGGGAGGTG
Organism: Haloarchaeobius sp. HME9146; assembly: GCF_025399835.1. NCBI lineage: Archaea > Methanobacteriati > Methanobacteriota > Halobacteria > Halobacteriales > Halorubellaceae > Haloarchaeobius > Haloarchaeobius sp. HME9146. The sequence goes on along the minus strand of NZ_JAODVR010000001.1, from coordinate 496,255 downwards.
GGGGTCGAGGCCGAGGACGATTGCGCCGATGCTCAGGAACACGACCATCCCGAGCAGCGGGACGAGCGCCTGACCGAGCGACGGGCGTCGATCCGCCGGGATGTCGTCGTACGTGATTGGTTCGAACGAGAGGTCTGTCATCGGCCGGGTGTATTCCCAGTATGCATTAAAGTCCGTTGTTGTATTACCACAAGATATCGAACAAAGACAGGTCTCCCAGAGTGAAACAGCAAGAGAGACCCACCCACGGGGCGATATACCGCACCACAGACCGTAGAACAACCCAACTTGAGATAAGGAAAATCCACTGGATTTATCGTTCGCCGGAGCGGCGGTTCGGACATGTACAAACACGACTCCGACACCGCCTCACTCGCAGAGTCCTACACCGAGATGAGCGAGATATTGATGCCCGACGACACGAACAACCTGGGCCGCGCGCTGGGCGGCGCTATCCTGCACTGGATGGACATCTGTGCCGCCATCGCTGCGCGTCGCTTCGCCCGCCGGCAGGTCGTCACGGCCGCGATGGACCACGTGGATTTCACGGGCGCGATAGACCTCGGTGACGTGGTCGTCGTCACCGCCTACGTCTTCGAGACCGGCGACTCGAGCATGGACGTCAAGGTCGAGGTACGCTCCGAACGCCCCGAACAGGGCGAGTACGAACAGACCGCCACCTCCTACTTCACGATGGTCGCACTCGGCGAAGACGGTGACCCGACCTCGGTCCCCGACCTCGCGTGCGAGACGGAGATGGAGCAGGCGCTCCACGAGGCAGCACTGGAACGGCGTGAGAAACGGCGGACCACACTCGTCGCCTGACAGGACCGACTCAGCGCGCCCAGCCGCTGAGCGCGTCTACTTGCATGTCGATGTACCGCTGTGGCCAGGTCCGGACGTGGTGCCGAAGCCGACCGACGAGTCCTGTGGGCACGGGCTCGGGTGGGTCTTCGAGAGGCTCCATCGAATCGGCATCTTCGCGCACGGATCGACCTGGCTCTCTCTCGGGAGGTCGCTCTCGAAAACTCATTACGTATACGCATACCAGTGCATACCCAATAAACATTAGGGATACAGCTACGGGGTGGTTTCGACCTTCACGAGACGACAACGACGTATGCGCGCCCGACATATCGGCCGAGTATTCGACACCGAACTACCGGAAATCTGGACAGAATCAGGTGAAAACACCCGGTTTTCGGGAGAAGGTAACGCTCTTATACTTGACTCCCAAACCGTGGCTTCAACCACCACATGAGCTCGTCCTCATCGTACAGTAACATCCAGAAGACGTTTCTAAAGTACCAGCACGTATTCGTGTTCCTGGCACCCGTGGTCTTCATCCTCGGCGTGTTCTTCTTCGCTCCCACGGAAGGGAGCGGCACGAGCTACTGGCTCGAATACTGGTGGCTCCTGCCGTTCTTCGTGCTTGGGGCGACCACCGTGAACACGGTCGGCATCAGCGGCTCGGCACTGTTCGTGCCCTTCTTCATCTTCATCTTCCCGCTCATCGACGGGTCCACGCTGACACCGCAGACGCTCGTCGCCGTCGGTCTCATCAGCGAGTCCTTCGGCCTGTCGAGCTCCGCGCTCGCGTTCGTCCAGTACGGGCTGGTCGACCGGAAACTCGCGCTCACCCTCGTCGGCGGGGCAGTCCCGTTCGTCGTCGGTGGCGCGGTGCTCTCCTTCTTCATCCCCGAGGCGGTGTTCCAGACGCTGCTGGGCATCGCCCTGCTGGCAGCCGCGTTCTTGCTGTTCAAGGCCGACCTGGCCCACGAAGAGCCCGGCGCGGCCGACGACGACGATGACCACGCCACCGCCGCCGACGGCGGGTCGGCGCTCCCGAACGACGACGACAAGCTCGGGCCGGCCGGCGTCGAGACCGACGACGACGGTATCGTCACCCGCGTCGACCGCGACGGCGAGGACTACACCTACGACCGCTCCGGGTACACCGAGCGCTTCGCGAACTACAGCATCGGTGGCGTCTTCCAGGGCCTCGCCGGCTTCGGTATCGGTGAGCTCGGCATCATCTCGATGCTGCGCTCGTCCATCCCGGTCCGCGTCGCCATCGGCACCAACCACATCGTCGTCGCCTCGACGGCCATCCTGGCCTCGCTCGTCCACGTCTTCGGCGGCTCGTTCGTCCCCGGCGCACACTCCATCGACATCGCGAGCACGCCGTGGAACATGGTCGTCTGGACGGTTCCGGCGACGGTGACCGGCGGCCAGATCGCGCCCTACGTCGCGTCCGCCCTCGACACCGAGACCATCAAACACGGCGTCGGCATCCTGTTCGGCATCATCGCGCTCGCACTGTTCATCATCGCCCGCAGTGGGATGCTGGACATTCTCAGCGGCCTGCTCTAATCCCGGGCTTTTTCAGGGATTCACCGACGATTCCTAAGTATGTACGAGCACATCCTCTTGCCGACCGACGGGAGTGACGGGACCAGCGCGGCCGCGAAACACGCCGCCGAACTCGCCTCGAACTACGACGCCACCGTCCACGTCCTCTCCGTGGTCGACACCCGCAACCGGTTCGAGAGCCCCAGCGCCGGCATCTCGGCAGCCGTCTGGGAGGAGACCGAACGCGAGCGCGCCGAGGCCGCCGTCAAGTCCACGATAGCGGCCCTCCCCGACGACGTGCGGACCGAGACGGTCATCAGGGAAGGCGTGCCCAAGACCGCCATCCTCGAGTACGTCGACGAGAACCCCATCGACCTCGTCGTGATGGCGACCCACGGCCGGACCGGGCTGGACCACTACCTCATCGGGAGCGTCGCCGAGAAGGTCGTCCGCCAGTGCCCCGCGCCCGTGATGACGGTGCGCGAGGACCAGGAGTAAGGGCTGGCTGGCAGCTGTTTTCTGTATCTCCGAGTGGCGCGTGCAGTCGGCAGTCTGAGCGTCAGCGAAGACTGCAGACGAAAGCGCGCGAGGGATGAGAAGCGCAGGCCTCTGGCCGAGCATCGGAATCGGCTGGGGAGGGCGTGGTGCTGTGCGGGGCGGGTGCGGTCTCCACTGCCACCAGCGCGAGTGAACTGCTCGTCGGAACTTGCCACCGAAGCACCTCCCACTGAATCATCTCTCACCAAATCACCCTCCCACCGAAACACACAGAAAACCGAATAGAATCAGGCCCAATCACTTTCTACCCACGTCCACAACGCCCAGACATGTACACCTGGCAGTACTACGACCTCGTATTGCTGGCTGTCGCGTCCAGCATGCTCGCCGGCGTCGGCATCGGGACGCTCACCACGGTCTCGATGTCCCTGGCCATCGTCAGCACCGGCCTCGTCGCCGCGGCCATCATCGGCCACGGCCTGTTCGTCAGGGGCCCCATCGACGACCCGCAGGACCTCACGGACGAGGTCGACGTGCTGAACTGACCCCAGATTCCCCCGCATCCCCACGATACCACCCCGCGACCCCACGATACCACCCCGCATCCCCACGATACCACCCCGCGTCGCCACGATACCATTATCGTCGCGACAGGTGTCAGAGGTGTATGGGATTCAAACGTAGCAGCCTGTTCCGGACCCAGGGCGACGACCTCATCGTGGCGAACGCGGTTATCTGGGCGGCCCTGCTTTTCGCCGCCGTGTCGACGCTCGAGGGCACAGCCTACTCGTCGCGGCTGCTCCCGTTGCTCGTCGTGGCCGCGCTCAGCAGCGTCGGCTTCGTGGTCGTCGGTGTCCGCCGTCTCCAGAAGAAGCTCGACCCCTGAGGGGTCGTCAGTCTGTTCTCCGCTCGCGCCTGTCCTCAGAGGCTCGTCTGCGGGCGGCCCTCGGGCTGCCGGCTGTCGGTCCCGGGTGCGGCCTTGCGGGCAATCCGACCGAGATAGTTGAAGATGCCCGCGATGAGGATGAACTGGACCGCGAAGCCGACCAGGATGATGTACAGCGGAATCGACAGGAGGCTCCCGAACAGCAACACGAAGAACGAGACGACGATGCCGACGAAGTAGGTGCTGTTGAACGCCAGGCGCTTGACCGACTGCAGGTCGAACGCGGCACCGAACTCACCGCGGGCGGCGAGGCCGACCAGCGCCGCCGGCACCATGTAGTACGCGAGGAACGTGACGAGGAACCCGACGCCGAGGAGGGCGAACAGGACCATCGAGCCGGCACCCGCGCCGGCACTCCCGCCGGCCTCGCCCCCGAGGCCGATGGCGAAGCCACCGAATATCGGGACGACGATGGCGAACAGGAAGATGGGGATGCCGACGTAGATGAGCATCACGCCGAAGACGAGCGCGCCCTCTTTGAGCAACCCTTCCCAGTCGCTGAACGTGGGCGCTGTCCGGTCACCGTTCAGCCCGGCTCGCATCGCTCGCAGCGCGTAGCCGTAGATGAACAGCTGCGGGATGATGGGGATGAACAGCGCCACGAGGTTCAACAGCCCACCGATGGCGACCGTCTTCGTCGACTCTTCTCCTTGCAGGGGGAACTTCAGTGATTCACCAAGCACGTTTCGCACTCGACGTATCGACAAAAAACATTTTGGGTCCTGCGGTCAGAAGTCGGGGTCTGGCTCGGGTTCGATGCCGTCGTCTTGCGCTTCGAGTTCGTCGAACTCCTGTCGGAGGTCACGAATGCGGTCGCGGATGTCCGCCGCGAGCTCGAATTCCAGGTTGTTGGCGGCCTCCTGCATGCGCTCTTCGAGGCGCTGAATCTGGGCGGCGGCGGCCTCGGCGTCCTCTGGCTCGCCCGAACTGCTGATGCCGCCGGTGTCTGTCTTCGAGCCGGGCAGGTTCGTCTCGCCGACCTCCTTCTCGATGGTCGTCGGCGTGAAGCCGTGCTCCTCGTTGTACTCCTGCTGGATGCGCCGGCGGCGCTGGGTCTCGGAGATGGCCGACTCCATCGCGTCCGAGGGGTCGTCGGCGTAGAGGACGACCTCGCCGTTGACGTTGCGGGCCGCCCGCCCCATCGTCTGGACGAGCATCGTCTCCGAGCGCAGGAAGCCCTCCTGGTCGGCGTCGAGGATGGCCACCAGGCTCACCTCGGGGATGTCCAGCCCCTCACGCAGCAGGTTGATGCCGACGAGCACGTCGATTTCCCCCAGACGAAGGGACCGAACGAGTTCGTGGCGCTCCAGCGTGTCCGTCTCGTCGTGCATGTACGCGACATTGACGCCCGACTCCTCCAGGTACTCTGTGAGGTCCTCGGCCATGCGTTTGGTGAGCGTCGTCACCAGCACGCGCTCGTCGCGTTCCACGCGCTCGTCGATGCGGTCCATCAGGTCGTCGACCTGCCCGGTCGCGGGCGCGACCTCGACCTTCGGGTCGACGAGGTGGGTGGGCCGGACGATCTGCTCGGCGATGCGTTCCGAGTTCTCCTGCTCGTAGTCGCCGGGCGTCGCGGAGACGTAGAGACGTTTGTCCGTCTTCTCGAAGAACTCCTCGTAGGTCAGCGGGCGGTTGTCGTACGCCGTCGGAAGCCGGAAGCCGTTCTCCACGAGCGAGTCCTTCCGGGACTTGTCGCCGGCGAACTGGCCCTTTATCTGGGGCAGAGTCTGGTGTGACTCGTCGACGACGCAGAGGAAGTCGTCGGGGAAGTAGTCGAGCAGGGTGTAGGGCGCTTCTCCTGCCTCGCGGTCCGACAGATAGAGCGAGTAGTTCTCGATACCGGAACAGTAGCCCGTCTCCTGCATCATCTCCAGGTCGAAGGTGGTACGCTCCTCGATGCGCTGGGCGGCGATGGCGTCACCCTGGCGCTCGAAGTAGCGGACCCGGTCGGCCATGTCGTCGCGGATCTGGTCCATCGCGTTCTGGAGGCGCTCCTCCGGGATGGAGTAGTGCTCAGCCGGGTGGACCAGCACGGCGGGTTCCTCGCTCTTGACCTCGCCCTGCATCGTGTCTATCTTCATCATCCGGTCTATCTCGTCGCCCCAGAGTTCCACGCGGACCGCGTACCGACCGTACATCGGGAATATCTCGACGGTGTCGCCGCGCACCCGGAACGTCCCCTGCGTGAAGTCCACGTCGTTGCGCTCGTAGTTCAGGTCGACGAGCCGCCCGAGGAGCTCGTCGCGACCGATCTCGTCGCCGACCTCGAGGCGCATCGCCATCTCGACGTAGTTCCGCGGGTCACCGAGCCCGTAGATGGCCGAGACGGAGGCGACCACGATGACGTCGTCCCGCGTCAGGAGCGACCGGGTCGCGGAGTGGCGAAGTCGGTCGATCTCGTCGTTGATGGAGGCGTCCTTGTCGATGTAGGTGTCAGTCTGCTCGACGTAGGCCTCGGGTTGGTAGTAATCATAATATGACACGAAGTACTCGACCGCGTTGTCCGGGAACAGGTTCCTGAACTCCTCGTAGAGCTGGGCAGCCAGCGTCTTGTTGTGCGCGATGACCAGCGTCGGTTCCTGGACCTCCTCGACGACCCACGAGACGGTGTTCGTCTTACCCGACCCGGTGACCCCGAGCAGCGTCTGTTCCTGCATTCCGGACTGGTAGCCGTCGACCAGTTCCGCGATGGCCTCGGGCTGGTCGCCCGCCGGCTCGAAGGGGGCGTCCACCCGGAACGGTTTCTGGGCGTCCGGTCGGTCCGGTGAGAGGGGGCCGGAGTTGGCGTCGCTCATTCGTGACTTCGCTATGGGGGCGAGGAGTATCAGTGGTGCGCTCGGCGGACGGGGTCGAACCGGCGGGCTGGTGAGGACCCTACACCAGGTCGACCGGGTCACCGGCGTCCCGGTGTCGGTCGTAGAAGTCGCTCGCCCAGGCGTGGGCGGCGGAGGATTCGGCCGTGATGACGCCGGTCAGGTAGCCGTGGTCGTTGCACGTGGCGAGGACGAAGCCCGAGGGCTCGCCGTCGTAGACACAGAGTGCGACCGCTACCGTGGCCGTGGTCTCGACGAGGGTCGAACCCTCCGCGTCGGCGAGTGCCCGGCAGAACTCGGGATGGGTCGTTTCGACGTACTCACAGACGGGCGGTTCGACGACGAGTTCGAGGTCGAACCCACCCGCGTCGAGTCGACGGGAGAACGCGGAGAGGATGGGCGAGCACGCCGCCGGGAGGAGACACGAGACATGGCCGGCATCACGGACGGCGGCCGTGAACTGCTCCGCGAGCGCGTAGGGGTCGTGCTCGGTCGTGGTCACCGTCGTGTCCATCAGGACAGGCGTGGGTGGGACACAGTCCTCGGGGAGTTCGTCGAGCAGCTCGTCGTCCCGGTAGACACGCCGCGAGAGGTCAGCGAAGTCACGGTACAGCCGCAGGTGTGCCCGGCCGACCCGGGTGATGGCGTAGCCATCGGCAGTCCGTTCGCAGATGCCGAGGTCTTCCAGCTCGGTGGTCCAGTTGTACACGGTCGACTTCGAGACGTCGAGTTCACTGGCGAGTTCGGCCTTCCCGGCTGGACCGTCTCGAAGCGACGTGAGCAAGTCCACCGTCTTGGAGAGCGAGACGACGATGTCTTCGAACGGTGGGTGTGGTGAACCCGTCTGGTCATCCGGCGTCCGGTTGTTGGACTGAGTCATGAGTGGTACCGTGTGGTAGTCGAGTACCTCTGTTTCGAGGGCCGACCAAGGGTAGAATAATCAATGCACCCCCTACCGGCAAAATATAACCAATGGTGATTAAACTTTTGGCCATAATGGATGGTGATAGGTAAAAATAATGAGTTCGTTCAGCTAGGTTGCTTGGGACACAAGACCGTTGTGCACCCACCAGAGAACCTAAAAAGTAGCTAACGGTTATTGCCATTTGCAGTAAACAGAGAAGGACTTTAGGCCAGATTTTACCGTCGTACTTCCCAGGTTGCTCGGTTCAATCATGCACCCCTGTACCGAACCGACGAGTGCAATGTCAGGAGATACTGACCCACACAGGTCGCCTGGCGAACAGCACTCGAACGACCAGTCCGACGGCGTTTCGCGTCGGAGCGTCCTCGAAGGCGCGGGGAAAGTCGGCGCGGTCAGCGCGATACCGTTCAACCAGCTGACCGACAGCCCGACCCTGGGTCGGTCACCCGGGAAGGGCAGTCGCGTCATCGTCCTCCAGGGAACGCCACAGAATCCAGTGACGCCACAGCAGCAAGCGCAAGCGCGGACGGTCACCCGGCAGGACCGCGTCGACAAGGGTAACGACCCCCTCGATGGATATCCGGCCTCGGCACACGGCTCGGACGACCCGCTCGTCGGGTTCGTCACGGCGGTCGCCCCTGACGGCACCGTCCAGGGCTACCAGGGTATCGCGTCCACCGCCGAGACCTCGTCCACGGATGGAGCGCCGGGAGTCCAGAGCGCCCAGGCTATCCACGGCCGGGCCATGGCGTACGGCCGTGAGTACGCGAAGGTGAACGACTCGACTCTCGAAATCCACACGCCGAACGGCGAGGTCGTCACCCACCGCCCCGACGACGTCGGCAAGGACGCTGGCGCTGGGAAGAGCGCCAAACCGATGTCTCTCGTGGCCGATGGCACCACCACCGCCACCATCGACCAGACCACCGTCCAGAACATCCAGGACATCCGGGCGAAGACGGCGGAGACCGTCAGCACCGAGGGGATGGAGTCGGACCCGATCTACGACGACATCCGCGAGAAAGAACACGACGACTGGGGACGGTGGGAGACCTGGACACGGTGGTACGTCTCGCAGAACCGGTACGAGGAAGACGACCCCTATTCTGACGAGTGGGGGTACGCACTGCTCGAACGGTTCACCATGAACCCCGGCGCGCAACTTCACGACAACTGGTGGGCCAACGAGACGGGTATCGTGCATCACGACTGGGGCCTCGATCAGCACAGCTACAGTGACTTCCCCGAAGCGCATACGTGTCAAGTCCTGGACTGGGAACCGCACGGCACCCAGGAAGGCAGCCACGGGGGCAGTGTGAGCATCTCGGGGAACATCTCGTCTGACTCCTTTGGGGGAAGTGTCGGTCTGAGTTACTCGTACTCCCAGCCCAACCTCAAGGTCATCGACGACACACGGACCAGCGACGACCAGGAGGAAGCACGGTTGCTGATGGAAGTCGACGGCGGACAGAATTCGGACGTCCGTGAGAACACCATCTCGTTCAAGCCCTCGAGCCTCGCCAAGCAGAACGCTCCGTACTGCAACCAGGACACGACCATCTTCCGCGCCTGGTACCAGGGCGTGTTCCAGAACGGGTTCGGCGTCGAGGAGTCCATCAGCGAGAACTGGTACCACTGGTACTACAACAGCTGTTAGCTCGCCCGTCCCGCGGTCGCGCCGAATGTCGGAAATAAAATATTATTTACAATCTTTTTCCTTCAGTCCCGGTCGACGATGCACAGAGCCACAGCCCTCCTCGTGGTTCTCGGCGCCGTCAGCGTCGGGCTGGCGGGCTGCTCGGGCACCTCGGACGCACCGGAGACGACGATACCCGCCACCGACGCCCCGACGGCGACCACGGCAGGAGACGGGGGTTCGTAGCCCGTTCCGAATCGGTTGCCCTCCGTTCACTCTGTTCAGCATCAGATCCGTTACGAGAGGGACAACATACCTGTCCCCCTGCTAATAGAGTTACAACCCACCGAGGACGAGTAATTATCAGGTAACTAGATACATAGATGACTGTAGGCCCAGATGTGTGAACTATACTCATGACGGATGAGAACGACCCACACTGTAGACATGGGCAAGAGACGCAGCAGAATCGGGCGAACACGACCAGCGAGTCGAGAGTATCGAGACGCGACCTCCTGAAAGGCTCTGGCGGGGCCGCCGCGGCCACGGTCATCCCCTTCGAAGGTCTCACCACGAAGGCCAATTCACCCCTGGGACTCAACAACAACGGTGCGCCGGTCGTCGTCGTCCAGGGGACGCCTAACAACCCCGTGGGAGCCCAACGGCGTCGGAATATTACCGACCGGGTTCACGAGGAGGCAATCGACCGGGGACGCGAGCCACCGAGAGTAAAGGGTGGAATCAAACGGGCAGATCAAAAAACCAACCCAACCGTTGCGTACGTCAGCACCGTCACCGACGACGGGGTTCCGCGACAGTATTATGGACTGGCAGAGAACGATCCGAGCTCCGCTCACGGCAGTGCAATGGCGCGAGCAAAGCTGCTTGCAGAGAAGAACGGCTCGGAGATCGAAGTCCACAAGCCGAACGGCCGCGTGGACACGATGCGTCCGAACGGCGTAGGAAAGGCCGGGCGCGTGACGCCTATCAGCAACGAGAGCCTTCAGAGATACGCAGCAGAGTTGGAGGTCTCGCCATCCCGGCGAGGGTATGATGCCTCACGTTCCATGGGAGGAGTTTACTCCCAGGACATGGGCTCTCCGTTCTATCACAGCGAAGTTGATGAAGAAGACCCTGACTGGGGCGCTGCAACGTTGTATATTTGGAGGTACCATGTGGACAGCGGGGGGAAGTACGATCCATACCAGATTCAAACGAGGTTGTGGCAGAAATGTGGACATGCACAAGATCGAGACAACCCTGGGGCCGGCTATGATGAGGACTGGAAAAACAACTATTCGAAAGTAGATCACCTTTGGAACAAGGAGCTCTCGGGTGAGGATAATCTCACCATACACGAGTTGGGGGAAGTTGACCCAAAGAATGACGGAGAAACCGTTACTACGAGCGAGGAGGTTTCCGTCAGCTTAAGTGATATAACGTATACAACGTCAAAAACCAAATACATTTCGGATGGCGTTGACGTCGACATCCGAAGGAGCAGGTTAGATGATGGTGGTTGGGTGAAATGGATATCCGACTTTGTACACGAGGACCTCAGGCGGGATGATTATGAGTGCCACGTCGCTAGTGGCGCCAGTCAAGAAGCCCTAGACTGTAGCAAGCCCTACGAATACATGATGCTAACGAGAAACGAGGCTGCCTTCATAGAAGATCCATCTGATGATGACTATGGTTATGGTACTGACACTAATAATGATAGAAACTCAATCTATATGAATTGGTATCTCGCTGCATGGTGTCAGTGAGAATTCGTGAAGTTCGGTGTTCCCACACTCCGCCATCGTAACGGCTGGTCTGACCTGAACGGCGTGTGAGTCGCCCCGGCCGGCCCTTTTTATCAGGTGGGAGGAATAAACGGTCACCAAGGCGCAGCCTGCCTGTTCCGAGCATTCCCATCGCACTGTAGCATCCCGCTACGCGAAAGTGAGCCAGTCCCTGTCCTGCCGTCGCCGGCGTGGGTGTACTCGAAGATGCCGGGGCGGTTCCGAAGCTGTTGCTCGGTCACCGGAGTCGACTACTGATTCCACGCACGTCACCCGAACCACAGACCATCAGCCAAATCCCCGTCACCGACCACGGCGAACCGTACCACCACCACAAACGATTATCCACTCGCCGACGTATCAGGGAACATGGTACGAGACGCACTCCAGTCCGCCAGTGCCCTGCTGCGAGAAGCCGCCGACGCCGCCTCCGGAGAGTCGAAAGAACGACTCCAGACACAGGCCGACCAGTTCGCCAAGCACGCCGAGTCCGACCGCGGCCCGGACCACGGCCGTCTCGCGAAGCACGAGCGCATCCTCAAGGATGTCGCCGACGCGGAAGGTGGCGAGGTCGAGGCGAAAATCGACGAGGCAATCGAGAAGATTCACGAGTACCGCAGCACGCTCGCGGGCGTCTGAACGACTGCCGCCTCAACAGACCGGCTTCGGGTTCACGCCCATCGCTTCGAGCCGGTCGGTGTATTCTTCGTATGCTGCCTGAATCACAGCGCCCGCTGCGCCTGCTGCAGCCTCCCAGTCGTCGTCGGTCTCACAGACCGCCGCGAGCTGGTCGCCCAGGTCGTCGAGGCGCTCCTGCAGGTCGCCCTTGCGCCCGCGGAACGTCTGGGCCGTCTGCGGATCGGCGTTCCCGACGAAGAAGCCCGTGAACTGGTCGGCGAGTTTCCGGGCGATCAGCGAGTATCCGGCGAAGGCACCGATGCGCTCGACCGGGTTGTCGTAGTCGTCGAGCACCTCGTGGAGCGCGTACGGTTCGTCTGCGGCTTCAGCGTCGAGGGAGTCCGCCCACTCGGTCTCGGCGTCGGCGACCGCCGCGAAGAACTCGCCGGCCGGGCCGTCGCCGGCCCAGTCGCCGAAGCGGGCCGCGCCCTGTGTCGCCATCGTCGCGGCCACCCCGACCACGTCGTCGCTGTTCATCTCGCCGCCGGTGAAGGCGTACAGCGATTTCGAGGAGCCGACCCGGGAGAGTGCGGTCTGGTTCTCGTCGCGGACGGTGTCGAGGAAGTCGTCTGAATCCATGCGAGATGGTTCGCCGTCGCGGTGCTTGTAACCACCGCCGCTGGCGGAATCAGCCGGGGGCTGTGACGCGGGATGCGAGACGGTGCCGCCGCTCGCGGGGCGACGTCGAAGAGAAAGATTCGCTATGGATTCGCGGCGTTAGTTGCCCTTCTCGATGGGCGCGCCGACGAGGTTGCCCCACTCTGTCCAGGAGCCGTCGTAGTTGATGGCGTCCTCGTAGCCGAGCAGCTCGTGGAGCGCGAACCAGGCGACCGAGGAGCGCTCGCCGATGCGGCAGTAGGCGACGGTCGTCGAGTCGCCCTCGATGCCGTGCTCGCCGTAGAGCTCCTGCAGCTCGTCGTAGGTCTTGAACGTGCCGTCGTCGTTGGTCACGGCCGCCCACGAGATGTTCTGTGCGCCGGGGATGTGGCCGCCACGCTGGGCGGTCTCCTGCAGGCCCGGGGGCGCGAGAATCTCACCAGAGAACTCCTCGGGCGAGCGAACGTCGACGAGCGGAACGCCGCGCTCGATTGCGTTCTCGACGTCCTCGCGGTAGGCGCGGATGGACTCGCGCGGGCCGCTGGCGTTGTACTCCTGCTCGCTGAACGAGGGGACCTCGTCCGTGAGCGGGTAGTCGTTCTCGAGCCAGTAGTCGCGGCCACCGTCCATGAGACGGACGTCGTCGTGGCCGTAGTACTTGAACTGCCAGTAGGTGTAGGCCGCGAACCAGTTCGAGTTGTCACCGTAGAGGACGACCGTGGAGTCCTCGGTGATGCCGTGAGAGCCGAGGAGGTCCTCGAACTCGTCCTTCGTCAGGATGTCACGGGTCGTCTGGTCCTGGAGCTGCGTCTCCCAGTTGAAGCCGATAGCGCCCGGCGCGTGACTCTCGTCGTACGCCTCTGTGTCCACGTCGACCTCGACCAGTCGGTGGGCGGGGTCGTCGCTCTGGAATTCGTCGAGATTGCTCTCGACCCAGTCCGCGGAAACGAGTACGTCTTTAGCGTATTCCGTCATACACCTCTACTTCTCACCCTAGGGGTATATCAGTATGGCAACCCGGCAGGTGCCGCCGGTCGTCGGTCGAACCGGACAGAATCGCCGGGAGTTGGTACGGTCACGCCCGTGTGCTCGGCTCACACGGACGGGTACCGTGCGGCAGGTCGGCGCTAACCGGGCAGTTACCAGATATATTTGCCGGACCGGCGAGAACCAGCAAAATTTTCTCGTATCTATGAGGCCGCCCAATCCGCCGGGACCGAGACACCTTACAGGTGGGCCGACGAAATCGAGGCTATGACGAACCTTCCGTGGGTCGTCTCGCGCGAGTGGCTCGCCGCCAACCGCGACGAGGTCCGACTCGTCGACGTCCGCGACGCGTGGGAGTACGACGGCATCGGCCACATCCCCGACGCCGTGAGCATCCCGTTCGACGAGTACCGAAGCGACGGCGACGAGGACGAGGGGAAACTCCCCGGCGTCGAGACGTGGAACCGGCTCATGTCCGAGGCCGGCATCGAGCCAGAGGACACCCTCGTCGCCTACGACGACACCCATGGCGTGTTCGCCGCCCGGTTCGTCGTGACCGCGCTCAACTACGGCCACGACGACGTCCACCTGATGGACGGCGACTACAGCGCCTGGAATCGCGAGCACGAGACGACGAACGCGGCTCCCGAGGTCGAGCCGACCGAGTACGAAGCGACGATTCCCGACGACCGCCCGCTCATCTCGGCCGAGGCCGTCCTCGACGCGCTCGACGAGCCGGACACCGTCATCCTCGATACCCGCGAGGACTGGGAGTACGAGGAGGGCCACATCCCCGGCGCGCAGGTGCTCGACTGGCGCGACCTCGTCGACGAGGAGAGCCGTGGCGTGAAGTCGGAAGCGGAACTCCGTACCCTCCTCGAATCGATGGGCGTCACGCCCGAGAAGCGCGTCATCCTCTACTGCAACACCGCCCGCCGTATCAGCCACACCTACGTCGTCCTCCGCCACCTCGGCTACGACCACGTCGACTTCTACGAGGGCAGCCTCACCGAGTGGGAGAAGATAGACGGCCCGGTCGAGACTGCGTAACTGCCGGTCCCGACCGCCTGAGTCCGTGCCAGGGCAGTCAGTCGTCGCCAGCGGTCCCGTCGGGCGACCCTTCGCCGAGTCCGTCGGTGGTCTCGCCTGATTCGACCGGTTCGTCGGCAGCCGGGCTGTCGTTTGGCACAGTCTCGGCGTCTGCAGCCGCGGCTGCCTCGCCAGTCTCGTCCTCGCCCTCTCCGAGCTCTGCCGCCCCGTTCACCTCGTTCGCGAGCAGCGTCATCGTCTCCGAGAACAGCGCCACGACGAGCGGTCCCGCGATGACCCCGATGGGGCCGACGCTCAGGAGACCGCCGATGAAGCCGATGAAGTAGAGGCTCCCCGGCATGTCCGCGGTGACGCTGGCCAGCCGTGGCCGGATGACCGCGTCGGGGAGGTAGCCGATGACGAGGCCACCGACCACGACGATTATCACGGCACTCTGGATCTCGCCGAGGCTCAGGTGCCAGAGGGCGGTCGCACCGATGAGGACGCTCGGCCCGATGATGGGGACGAACTGGAGGATGCCCGCGATGACCGCCATCGACACCCAGTAGTCGTAGCCGAGCACCCAGAACACCGGGACCGCGACGAGGAAGGTGCCCAGCGCGGTCGCGAGCTGGAGCACGTAGATGGCCAGCAGCGTATCGTTGGTCCGCTCCTGCAGGGCGTGGGCGATGTCGTGGTACTTCGGCGGGACGACCGCGATACCCGCCCGATAGACCTTGTCCTGGGCGACGAGGAAGGAGAACAGCACCATGACGAACAGCGTCGCCTTGAACGCGAGGTCCGGGCTGGCACGTGCGACGACGACCGCGAGGTCGGAAAGGTAGTCGATGACGGCGTCCTGGATGTCGGCGACGTTCTCGGCGTAGTAGAAGCCGAACGCGTCGATGACGAGCTCTTCGGGGAGCTGGCGGACCAGGGCGAACAGCCCGTCGCGGCGCACGTAGGCGATGATGAAGATGGGCGCGAACACCGCGAATCCGCCGACGAAGGTGAGTATCGTCGTCACGACACCCGCCCAGTAGTTGGGGAGCCCACGACCGACCAGCCAGCGGTGGACCGGCGTGACCACGCTCGCGACGGTGAGCGCGAAGAAGACCGTCGCGAACACGGCCGAGAGGGTGATCCACGTCACGACCCCGGCGACGAGCACGAGGGCGACGAGGACGACGCGACGATTCAGTTGCACAGTTTATTCACTTCGTGGACAGGTAAAAAGGTAGGGACCAGTCCCACCCGGTCGTTCGTGATGTAGCAAGGTTTTCGACACGTTGCGTGGTAGCATCAGTCATGGTCGAGCGTGAACCCAGCGAGATCGACTCCGTCACCGTCGTGCCGACGTACTGCCATCGCTGCGGGACCGAACTCGGCACCGAGGAGTGGGAAGGCCGTGAGGTTCCATGGTGTCCCGAGTGCGACGTGGTCTTCTCACAGCTCCCCTCACCGGCCGTCCACGTCATCGTCCACGACGACGAGGAGGTCCTCTTGCTAGACGAGCCGGTCCCCCAGCACGACGGACTGTGGAGCCTCCCCGGCGGCTACACGAAGTACGACGAGAGTCCGAAAGCGTCGCTCCTGCGTGAACTCGACGAGGAGACCGGGCTACGTGCGGACCCCGACGACCTGGAGTTCCTGACCATCCTCCACGTCGAACTGCCGGACCGCGGCTTCTACTTCATCACGTACCGCCTGGACCGGGCGAAGACCGCGGGCGAACTCACACCCGAAGCCGAGGGGTTCGAGGCCGCGTTCGTCCCCATCGAGGAGGTACTACACTCGCCGGAGCGGATCCGAGACTCCGACCGGGAGCGCATCGAACTGGCGCTGTCGGCGTGCTGACCGGGCCCCACGTACTTCTTCTCTACAAATCACCCGGCAATACAATCCAGTTCTTTTAACTACCACAAGGTGGAACCACCGGATAATGAGACGGAGGGACTTCGTATCTGCAGTCGCTGCTGCCGGGGGACTCGGCCTCGCCGGGTGCCTGACCAACGACGGCAGCGGGGGCACGGATGGAAACGGTGGCGGAACCGCGACGACGACCAGCCAGGCAGCACAGAAGACCACCACGACCGGCGAACCGTCGGGGACGCTGACGGTGGCGACCTACGAGTCGTTCGTCGAATCGCCGTCCAGCAGCCCCGGCGCGTGGATCAAAGAGCAGTTCGAGGCGCAGTACGACGACGTGACCATCGAGTGGAAGACGCCGAAGAACGGCGTCACCGAGTACGTCCAGCGCCGGAGCGAGGGCGTCTCGGTGGATGCGGACGTGTACGTCGGCCTCAACGTCGACGACCTCGTCACCATCGACGACACGCTCGGCGAAAAGCGCCTGTTCGGTGAACTGCCGCGCTCGGACGTGTCGAACGCTGCCCGCGTCCGATCCGAACTGGAGTTCGACGACCCCAAGGGCCGCGTCCTCCCGTACGACACCGGCTACATCAGCCTCGTCTACGACAAGGGCCGGGTCGACGCGCCCCAGACCTTCGAGGACCTCACGACCGACCCGTATTCGGGAACGCTGCTCGCCCAGAACGCCCAGAACACCGACTCCGGGCAGGCGTTCATGCTGTGGACCGTCGCCACCATGGGCGAGGACAGCTACATCGACTACTGGAAGGAACTCCAGAACAACGACGTGAAGATTCTGGGCTCGTGGTGGAGCGCGTACTCGGCGTACCTCGACGGCGAGCGCCCCATCGTCGTCTCGTACTCGACCGACCAGGTGTACGCCAACCGCGACGACCTCGACATGAGCAAACACCAGGTCGGCTTCCTCAACGACCAGGGCTACGCCAACCCCGAAGGCATGGCCGTGTTCCAGAACACCGATAAGCCGCGCCTCGCAACCGAGTTCCTGAACTTCATGCTCGCGAGCGAGACCCAGGCCGAACTCGCGGTCCGGAACGTCCAGTTCCCCGCGGTCAGCGACGACCACGTCTCGCTCCCCGCGTCGTTCGACGACTACGCCTTCCGCCCGCCCGAGACGGTCGCGTACACGTACGAGGAACTGAAGGGCAACCTCTCGACGTGGACCGAGGAGTGGGCGAAGACCATCGCCAGCAACTAGATGTCCGAATCCGACCGGCTCCAGCAGGTTCTCGGCCGGTCGGCGACCGCGGACGATTCCACGCAGACTGCCAGCGACCGCCTTCGAGGCGTCCTTGACCAGTACGGCCTCCCCGGCCTCACGGTCGGGACTGCCCTCGTGCTGGTCGTGATGCTCTTTCTCCCCGTCGCCCTCGTCTTCGAGGAGGCCTTCGGCGGCGCGGCCCCGTTCGACTCCTTCGCGGCGGTTCTCACCGACCCGTTCTACACCGGCGTGCTCGCCAGCATTTTCGCCCGGCCCCTCGCGGTCGGGACCCACGTCGAGAACGTCGTGGACTGGGTTCTCGCCATCGAGGTCGGTCTCTGGAATCTCTCGCTGCCGCCCCTCCGAAAGGGCCTGTTCGGCTTCACCGCCTGGCAGGCGTTCCTCTCGACGCTCGCGAGCGTCGCCATCGGCCTTCCTGGAGCCTATGTCCTCGCCCGGTTCGAGTTCCCCGGCCGGCGGACGCTGCGCTCGCTGACCATCCTCCCGTTCGTGCTCCCCGGAATCATGGTCGCGAGCGGCTTCTACGCCGCCTTCGGCCGTGATGGCCTCGCGAACTGGCTGCTCGGGCTGGTGGGTGTGGGGCCGCTGAACTTCCTGGGCAACCACCCCCTCGCGGTCGTCATCCTCGCCCACGCGTTCTACAACGCGCCGCTCGTGACCCGGGTGACCACGGCAGCGTGGGAGTCCGTCGACGAGAGCGCGGTCGAGACCGCCCGGAGTCTGGGGGCGAGTCGCCGCCGGGCCTTCCGCGACGTGGTGCTTCCCCAGCTCAAGCCCGCCATCATGACCGGGGCGCTTCTCACCTTCATCTTCACGTTCCTCACCTTCCCCATCGTGCTCGCATTGGGGGGCCTCGAACTCGCGACCGTCGAGGTGTGGGTGTACGACCGGGTGTCGAACCTCAAGTTCGAGGAGGCCGCGACGCTCGCGGTCCTCGAGACGGCCATCTCCCTCGTGCTGACCTACGCCTACCTGCGGTACGAGGCGGCCCAGCGCGCCATGGGTGGTGGTGCCGGCACGAGCCGTGAGCCGCTGTTCGGCGGGCTCGACCTGAAACGGGCGGCCATCGTGCTCTATGGAATATTCGTGGTCGTGCTGTTCGTCGGTCCCCTGGCCGCGATGGTACTCGAAGGCCTGACCGACGGCGGCGGCCTGACCCTGAAACACTACGCGTTCCTGCTGGAACGCCAGGCGACGGGCGCGAGCTTCCAGACGAAACCGCTGCCCGCCATCGTGAACTCGCTGTTCTTCGCCGCCGCGACCGTCCTCGTGGCGGTCCCGATGGGTATCGTCGTCTCGGTGGTGACGACCGGTGAGAATCGCGGCCGGGGACGCTCCGTGGTGGAGACGCTGACGATGCTCCCCTTCGCAGTCTCGGGGGTCGTCTTCGGGGTCGGCCTGCTCCGCGGGCTCGTCTTCGGCATCCCGCTGTGGGGCGGCTGGCGGATCCAGGTGACCGGCACCATCGCCATCGTCGCGGCCCACGCGGTCGCCGCCTACCCCTTCGTGGTCCGGAACGTCGCGCCCCAGCTCGACGGGGTGGACCGCCGGCTCGTCGAGTCCGCCCGGAGTCTGGGCGCGACCCGGACCCGGGCGCTGCTCGACGTGGAACTCCCCCTCGTGGCGACCGGGCTCGTCGCCGGTGCCGCCTTCGCGTTCGCCATCAGCATCGGCGAGTTCGATTCGACGGTGATTTTGGCCAGCGACGCGGCCAGCTACACGATGCCGGTCGCCGTCGAACGCTACCTCGGAAGGCGGTTCGGGCCCGCCATGGCCATGGGCACGGTGCTACTCGCCGTGACTGCCGCGAGCTTCGTCGTCGTCGGGCGACTAGGTGGGCAGGTCGACCGCCGTGGAGGTGAGAGCCGGTGAGCGACCTCCACCTCGATTCCGTGTCGGTCGAATACGGTGACGCGACCGCCCTCGAGGACGTGAGTCTCCACGTCGACGACGGCGAGTTCTTTACCCTCGTTGGCCCCTCCGGCTGTGGGAAGACCACGACCCTGCGGACCATCGCCGGGTTCGAGGAGCCGAGTGCCGGCGTGGTTCGATTCGGCGACGAGTCCATGGCCGGGGTCCCACCCGAAGACCGCGACGTGGGCGTCGTCTTCCAGAACTACGCGCTGTTCCCGCACATGAGCGTCGCGGAGAACGTCGGCTACGGCCTGCGGTTTACCGACCACTCGGACCACGACGCCCGGGTCGCGGAACTGCTCGACCTCGTGGACCTCGCCGGGATGGAGGACCGCGCTCCCGACGAACTCTCCGGTGGGCAGCAACAGCGCGTCTCCCTCGCCCGCGCCCTCGCCCCCGAACCAGACGTGTTGCTGCTCGACGAACCGATGAGCGCGCTCGACGCCCGGCTCCGCGAGACCCTGCGCCGCGAGGTCGCCCGCATCCAGTCCGAACTCGGCGTCACGACCGTCTACGTCACCCACGACCAGGAGGAAGCCCTCGCCGTCTCGGATCGCGTGGCCGTCATGCACGACGGCCAGGTCGAACAGGTCGGGACGCCACAGGAGGTCTACCGCGCCCCAGAGAGCCGGTTCGTCGCGGAATTCGTGGGGGAGAACAACGTCTTCTCTGGTGCCACATCTCCAGTCGAAACGAAGGGGGTTCGCGTGCGCGTTGGCGAGGGTGAATTCGTGCTTGGAGAGGAGGTCCAGGGTGACTCGGTGACGTTCTGTGTCCGGCCCGAACACCTGCGCGAGAACCACCCCGAGAACCAGTTCTCCGTGACCGTCGCACAGACCGAGTTCCTCGGCGAGTCGGTTCGCGTGTACTGCGACTGGGGTGGGCGACAGGTCGTCTGGCGGACCGATTCGGTGCCCGAAGCCGAGCGTATCGAGCTCGGGTTCGACCCCGCGGATGCGACCGTGGTGTGAGGGTTCGACTGTTTCGATTCACCCGGGTGGCGCGTGCTGACGAGTGTGGCGAAGCCCGCGAGTCATTGCCGCGCGAGGGACGACCGGAACGGAGCAACGCGGAGTGGAGGAAGTCGGCTGGGGAGGGTGTGGTTGCGGTGCTGTGCGGTGGCGGTCATGGACGCTAGCGATAGTGGTCGTGTTTCTCGCCGAACCGTCTCCATCAAAGGCTCCCCGGACCGACCCAGAACTCACTGTTGAGACCAGAACCGCTCCAACCCGAAGTCCAGCATGTCCGGACTCACCGGCTGGAACTCCTCGCGCTCTGGCTCGGGGAGGTACTCGCGGACCGAATCCCACGACTCCCGGGCGTAGCGCTCGTCGACGAACACCCGAACGCCCACTTCTTCCGGACCGCGAATCACGCGCCCGATGGCCTGCCGCGCTTTTCGAACGGCAGGCACCGTCAGCGCGTACTCGAAGCCGTCGCCGAACTTCTCGTCGTAGGCTTTCCGAACCGCCCGGGTTCGAGGACTCGCGGTGTTGATGAGTGGAACGCCGCAGACCACGGCGGCCGACAGCCTATCGCCCTTGTAGTCCACGCCCTCCGTCAGGGTTCCACGAAGACTCGTCACGAGCACCTTCCCCTCGCCCGCGAAGAACTCGTCCTTGAGGTCCTCGGTCGTGCTGTCGGCACTGGATTCGTCGAGCAGCACCTCCTTGTCCAGCCGCTTACGGCACTGTTCGGCTGCCCACTCCGCCTCGTAGTAGTTCGGCATCCCGACGAGGACGTTCCCCGGCGAGGACGCCACCGAACAGATGGCTTCGATGTAGGTCTGCCGTACTCTATTTTCCTCGCCCGCGTCGCCCCGGTTGTCGTAGGTATACTTCGGGGCGGCCACCGCGAAGGATTCGCGGTTCTCCTCGGGGAAGTGCAGTCCGTAGGTCCGCTGCTCGACCGGCCGGCCCTCCTTCTCGAGGTGGTTCAGACCGGTGACCTCCGCGAAGATGTCGATGGGCGCGAGCGTCGCGCTCATCAGCACGCCGCCGCCGAACTCCGCGAGGTGGTCGGCGATGACACTCGAGGGGACGCAGTTCTGGATGGCCAGCCGGGCGTTGTAGGCCCGACGCCAGGAGTCGACGGGCTCCATGTCGTCCCAGGTTCGTTCGAGTTCGATCTCGCGGAAGTACTCGGTGTGGTCGCGGTGGAACCACGCAGAGAGCGCGCGGGCCATGCTCTCCACTGCTCTCGACTTCTCCTCGTCCTCGGCCTCGTTGAGCACCCTGGCGGTGACGGCCGCGATGTCCGGCAGATCGGTCCAGGTGCGGCCGTCGTACCCCGCCGCCTCGGCCCACTCGGTTATCTCGTCGGGCGCAGGATGCTCGGGGTCCCGGAGCGGAATCTCGGCGTCCGGCAGGTCGTTCAGGTCCGACTTCCAGCCGCGATGCTCGCGGTCGAGATGGGCCGTGACGCGCCGGTCCAGTTCCTCCCGGAGGTCGACGACGAAGTCCCGGGCGTGTTCGAGGTCGGATACCTCGATATCCGTATCGTGCAGTTCGCCACGGACCAAATCGGCGTCGGCGGTGGTCTGCCGGCTCGTGGTGCCTCGCCCTTCCGAGAAGGCGACGGGCTGGATGACGCGGGTGAGTTCCGCCTCCGCGTCTCTGAGGGTCCGGTCGGCCACACCGTCGCTGACGAGGTCCCGGACTCGCGGTTCGAGCATGTGTGCCTCGTCGCAGACGAGGAAGGTCGAGTCGTCGAGTAGGGGACCGGTGAACGACGAGGTCGTGGTCGGGTCGAACGCGTGGTAGTAGTTCCCGACGACGACCTCGGCGTGCGCGAGGAGGACACCCATCAGCGAGTGGGGGCAGGTGCCGTACTCCATCCCCTTCCCGACGAGGTCGTCGGGGCGGAGCAAACCGGCATCGGAGAAGTCGAAGGGGACCGCCTCGGCCGGGTCGCCGTCGTCGGGCATATCGGCGAGGAAGCGGGCGTAGAACGGACAGAACTCGATGTCCGTGGTCCCGGTGTCGTACTCGGGCATCGTGCGGGGGTAGGGCGACGGTTCGCCCGCGCTCTCGAGGTACGACGCGGCTCCCCCGCCCGCACCCGAACTCGCGAGGTCTATCTGCTGGCTTCTGGCGACTGCGGTCAGCGCCTCCGCCGTGGTGTCCCCGCCTTCTCCCGTGAGGTCCCGGGTCTTCTCCCGGAGCGTGTCACACCGGTCGTACACGTTCCCGTCGTCGATGCCGCCCGCGTTCTCCCGGTTGTAGGGGCAGACATCCGATTTCCCGACCAGGGTAAGCCCCGAGACGGGGTCCCAGTCCGCCGGGAGGTTCGCGTTGATGGTCTCTAAGTCCTCCTCGAACTGGCGGAGCTGCTGTTTCACGCTCGTCAGTACGAGGACGCGCTCGTAGTCCGAATCGGGGTCGCGCACGAGGTTGATGCCGGCGGTCAGCGCCAACATGGTCTTGCCAGTCCCGCAGGCACCCTCGACGACGGTGAAGCCGTCGTTTCGGGCCGTCTCGATGGCGGTCTCTATCCCGTCGACCTGGTCGTCGTACGGTTCCGCGTGTCCGAAGACGGCTCGCCACGGCGCGCTCATCTGTCTCTGCTTCATCGTCCTCCGTCCATAGGCCTGTCGTTGGTGGCCGCGGTATCGGTGATAAATCCCGGGACGGGCTGTCCGAACAGTCGATCGACGAGACCCATCTCCAGTGGAACCGGAGGGGTCGACGTGGTCGGTGTCACCGCCGACAGCGACGCCGCCGACCGGACCGGCCGTGGAGGACCGCCAGAGGGCCCCAGAATGGCTCCAGAAAGATTCCAGGAGCACAATCCACTAGTGGCGCGCGCTGGCGAGCGTGCTTCGCGCCAGCGAAGCTGCGAGTCGGCATCGTGCGAGGGATGAGGAACTGACTGGAACGGAACGCAGTGGAGTGACAGGAGTACCGAAATCGGCTGGGGAGGATGTGGCTGCGGTGCTGTGCGGGGCGGTCTCCATTGCCATCGGCGCGAGCCATATGCTCGTCGCCACCAGCCATCGGCCCACACCTGAACGAACCCACAACCACAGAGCACAACGACTACCCGACTCGACCCGAAACGACGGGTATGAGCGACTTCGACGCCGCTACCTGGCGGACCGAACTCGAACAGAAGCGCGAGGAGAAAGACGAGTTCTTCGCCGAGCACCCGCAGTCCCCGATTCCGCCCGAAGAGCGCGACGACTTCGACGGCGTCGCCTACTTCGACCCCGACCCCTCGTTTCGGGTCGAGGCCGAGCTAACACACCACGCGGAGCCCGAACCCGTGCCGATGGAGACCACGAGCGGCCCCGAGGTGCGCTACGTCCGGGTCGCGACGCTCAGCTTCGAACTCGAGGGCGAATCGTACGAACTCCACGGCTACAAGCAGCGCCTCGGCGAGGGCCAGCCCGAGCCGCTGTTCGTCCCCTTCCGCGACAAGACCACGGGCCAACAGACCTACGAGAAGGGCCGGTACATGGAGCTGCACGTCGACGGCGACCTCGAGGACGTGGACACCGTGACGCTCGATTTCAACCTGGCGTACTCACCGTTCTGTGCCTTCTCGGAGACGTTCTCCTGTCCGCTGCCGCCCGAGGAGAACTGGCTGGATGTGATGGTCAAGGCTGGCGAGCGCTACTGAGGCCACCACAGAAACCGGGGTCCGGCGGCCGGGTGAAGAAGCAGCGTATCGACAGGAGAGAGATGACCAGAACGGTTCAGAACAGGTAGCCGAACAGCGCGAGCAGCCCCATCACAACCACGCCGAGGCCGACGAGCCGGTAGAACGTGACCCTGGTGCTCGTGACGTACCGTCGCGTCGAGCGGAGGTGGGCGAACCGGAGCTTCAGCATCTCCTCGGGGAACGCGACGAACGCGAGCCCGACACCGAGGATGGCGACCATCCCGAACAGACCGAGCAGGAGTTCCAGGACGTTCACGGACTCACCCCGACAGTCACCAGCGTGCCGAAGGTCCGGTAGCGCTCGACCATGTCCTCACGGCTGTCCCAGTCGTCCGTCGGGAACTCGCCGGCCGGCGGGATGTCGATGTCCCGGTCGGGAACGTTGTCCTGGGATGCCACGTGGAGCCCCGCGTCGCGGAACGCTTCGCGGTAGTCGGCCGCGCTCCACAACGTCATGTCCACCTCGATGAACTCCTGCCACTCGTGGGAGTGGACGTTCTCCTCGTAGTAGTTCACCGCACAGGTGAACGTCCCGCCCGGGCGGAGGATGCGTGCGACCTCTTCGAGGGTGTGCTCGGGGTCCTGTGCGTAGTAGAACGCCTCCATCGTCCAGACGTGGTCGACACTATCGGTCGCGAAGGGGAGCTCGTCGAAGTCCCCGACGAGGTAGCCGAGCGAGCCGTCCTCGGTGTACGACCTGGCGTTCTGTGCCATCTCCGGGGAGCCGTCGAGCCCGTACACCCGCCCGGCGTCTTTGGTCTCGCGGAGCGCACGGCCGGCGTAGCCGGAGCCGCAGCCGAGGTCGACGACCGTGTCGCCTGCCTCGACCGGCACCCGCGCCAGCGCGTGCTTCGCGGTGTGCCAGTGGCGGTCCTCCATGCCCTTGTCGCGGCCGTCCTGAGCCCACGCGTCGAACTCTTCACGGACACTCATGGGTAACCCCTCAGACGCGAGAGGACAAAACCCGTTCGGGAGATAGCCACTCATGAGCCACGAGAACGTACCGCTTATCCGGAGTCGGGTATCATCTATTCCCATGGTTGGTCCCAGAAAGCGGTACAAACTCGCCGACAGCGCTCAGCAGGTCGTCGGCGGGTTCCTGCTCGCCGGACCGTTCGTCGTCACCGAGGAGGTGTGGGTCCTCGCAGCGAACATGAGCACGATACATGGCCTCATCACCGTCGCCATCGTGTTCGCCATCGGCTACGGGGCTCTCTACAAGGCCGACGACGGCCGCAACCCAGACCGCGAGCTCGAGGTCGGTGGCATCCCGCTCCGGTTCGTCTCCCTGATGCTCGTCTCGTTCGGCTCGGTCGCGATACTGGCACTCGCGTTCACCGCACCCGACACGTTCCTCGTGGGTGACGGCGACGGTATCCTGACGACCGCGGCGGGCACCCCCCCGACGGACACCGAGATCGCGGTCACGACCCTGAAGGCGATCAGCGTCGGTGCCATCTTCAGCGTGGTCGGCGCGGCGACCGCCGACTCCCTGCTGTGACGGCATCGTGGTCGGCGCGGCGACCGGACGTAGCGGCCCGAATGCGCCCCGCTACCGTATCTCAAGTTTCCACCCGCAAGATTAAGTTCGTCCCGCCGGTTTCCGAAGATATGGACTATCAGCTCACGGTAGACGGACTCGACGAGACGATTCCAGGTGGTACCAACATCTTGCTGGTCCACCCCTCGACAGGCGAAACCGACCGAATCGACACGGAGTTCCTCAAGACCGACACCGACCACTTCTTCGTCATCTCCACACGCACGACAGCACGTGAGGTCAGCCAGAAACTCGAGTACTACGACGTCGACGAGACGAAAGCCGTCATCCTCGACACCCTGAGCGTCGAGCGAGGCTACTCCCGTCGCTCCAGCAAGAACGTCCACTACGTCTCCGCCCCGGACGATCTCGACGGCATCATCGAACAGACCGAGCGCTTCTTCGACGAATACGACGGCAAGCTCCGGGTCAGCTTCGACTCCGTCACCGAGCTCGCCTACTACGCCGGCGAGGACGAAGCCCGCGAGGCCGTCGAACGCATCCTCGAACTCATCGACGAACACGACGCAGTCGGCCTGTTCCACCTCTCCGACGAGGTCCACGACGACGACGTCGAGGAGGGCTACCGCGAGCTGTTCGACCGCGTCATCGACCTGGACGTCGAGGGCAACGTCGAGTTCGACGACTGATTCTCCCGCTGGGACGATTCGATGCCCGACTACGACAAACTCGTCCGTGACGATATTCCAGCCGTAATCCGCGCGAACGGTCAGACCCCAGTCACCCACGTCGCCGAGGGCGACGAGTACCGGGCGCGACTCCGCGAGAAACTCGTCGAGGAGGCGAAGGAGTTCCGAGAGGACCCGAGCGCCGAGGAGTTGGCCGACGTGTTGACCCTCGTGGACGCGATACGGGCTGCCGAGGGCTTTTCTGCCGAAACCGTCGCGACCGAACGACGGGAGAAACGGACGGCTCGTGGCGGGTTCGAGGACGGCATCGTCCTGGAGCGTGTGTTGGGCGACGGCGAGAACGAGTCGTAGCTGAAACCGCTACTTCCGCTACTGCAGCGTGTCGAACGTCTTCTCGGCCCACTTGACCGCGTAGGGCGCACCCCGGTCCCGGTAGGCATCGGTGTCGAGTGCCCCGAACGGAGCCGGGAGTTCGACCGCGTGCTTGAGGCCGCTACAGGCGAGTTCGGTCGCGTCCGCGAAGTCGGTCTGGCCGAGCGCGACTTCCCGGGCGAGCCCGTCCAGTCTGCCTTCGAGTCGCGAGCCGGCGTCCTGCCAGGCGTCACCGAGGTCGGGGTGGCTCGTCAGCCACTCCGCGAACACGTCCCGCGTCTGCAGGCCGAGCCAGCCGTCGTACAGCGCCGCGGCGACCTGGTAGGTCGCGTTCGGGTCGAGCGGTGTGGCCGCGGCGAGCTCGCGGTAGTGCTCGCCGAAGAACCCGAGGAAGTGCTCGGGGACGTCGAGACCGACCTCGACCAGTGCCTCCGCGACGAGGAAATCGATGAACGCCGATGGTGAGCCCTCGACGCGCGGTTTCACGATGACGACCGGTGGCTTCGTCTGGTGAGTCCACGCGACGCTGCCGTCGCCGGGGGCACCGATGGTGAACTCGTTCCCCGCGAGCCGTCGCAAGAGCTCCGGGCCCGCTTCGGGCACCCACGCGGGGTCGTACTCGGTCGGTGCGAGCGAGTCGACGAGCAGACCGAGGTCTTCAGCCTGTGCTGGCGGAATCGTCTCGAAGTCGGTGCCCGCATCCAGGACGAGCGCCTCCGGGGCGTGCTCGTCGCGGACTGCTTCGACCGAAGGAGAGAGGTCGCGTTCGCTGAACATCACACGCCGCCAGCGCCGAGGGAGACGAGCACGAGGGCGATAGCGAGCACTCCAGAGACTCCGACAGTGGTCAGGACGATCTTCGTGGCGTCACTCATGTGCGGGAGGTACGAGCGGGAACGCTTAAAACCACCAGTTCCGGCCGCGAGCGTGGAACCGCCGCGATTTCGTCTCGCCGGTATCGATTTCGTCTCGACCACTCGCGTGAGTGCGCAGGTGACCCCCGAGCGAGGACAGCACCGTTTCAGGGAGAGTGAGTGATTACAGTACCGTTTCGAGTGGAATCGGATAAAACTATGAATCGTGTTTTCGAACCTTCTATCGAGATTCTCGACAAGAAATAGAGGGGTGGTCGGAGTGCTCAGGCTCGAGGAGCAGACGATACGAGAAGCAGACGAGACGTGCCGAAACGAAACGTGACGAGACGTGGCGTGGCGAGGCGTGCCGAAACGAAACGTGACGAGACGTGGCGTGACGAAACGAAACGAGACAAACCGGGAGAACGGTCAGCAACGAGGAGTCGACAGCGAGTCGTCGGTGAGAGGTGACGGATGGGTTCAGGTGGAAGCGCTGCTCACTCGCTCCCGCGCCAGCTGTCCGGCACGTCGATGACGTACCGACCGTCCTCGCGCAGGGAGATGATGTACTCCTCGCGGTCGTACAGCTCCATCAGGTTCAGCTCGTACTGGCCGGGGTTGAGGATCTTGATGCTCTCGAACTGCTGGTTGAGCTCCTCGCGGAGTTCGTCCAGGTCCGGGCGGTCGTCGACCTCGGTGTCGCTCGGCTCGGCTACCACGTGGCCGTCGGTCGGCTGTGGCTGTTGGCTTCGCTCGGTCGCCTGGGCTGTCCGTCGCGTGGAGTCACCACTGGTCGCCGGGTGCGACCGTTCACTCGGGTCGGGGAGTTCGTCCGGCGAAACGACGTCCGACCGGGCGCTCGCCTGCGCGTTGTCCTCGGTGGACATCGTTCGCGCCGAAATCCCGCCGGTGGTTTCCTGTTCCTCCGGCGATTGGGCCGGTCCGACCTCGCCTGCTTCGAGTCCATCCGCGTCTCCTGCACTCCGCACCTCTGGTTCGCCTGCACTCCGCGCTTCGGATTCGCCAGCACTCCGCGCTTCGGGTTCGCCAGCTCTCCGCGCCTCCGGTTCGCCTGCACTCCGAGCCTCCGGTTCACCTGCACTCGGTGCGTCGGGCTGTGCTGCACTCGGCGAGCTGGTGTCCCCGGTGGTCGACGCCGGTGTTTCCTGTGGAGCCGGGTCCGCCGGGGCCGGTGAATCGTTCGACCGAGCCGCCGCCTTCTCCGCGGGCGTATCGTAGTCCTCGGTCGCGGATTTGGGCCAGGCCTTGTCTTCGTCCTGGGAGTTCCGGTTCACCCAGTCGCGGACCGTCGTCGCCGCCTTACTCACGGCGCTCGATTCGGACCCGCGAGCCGGCGGTTCCGGTGGACTGGCGGACGCGTTCGCGTCGTTCACAGCTCCCTTCGGGATGAACTGGAACTTGTTCCCGTCACACTCGGGACAGCCCGACAGCATCTCCTTGGAGCCGTCCTCGAACGTTCGCCCGCATTCGGTACACTGGTGCGGCATTATTTCCGGGAGACGAGCGCGCTGATGAGGTTCTCGTCCTTGTGCAGCGTCTCTATCTGGTTCGCCGGTCCGATGACCGTGAGCTTCGACGTCTCCTCGCGACCCATGATGCGGTCGAGGATGCTCGAGTCGTTGGTCTTCGAGCGAGGATACGTCTCGATCTCGATGCCGTTGAACTCGTCCGGGCTGATCTCGGTCATCGTGACCTCGATGAGCTTGGACTCTTCGTCGGGCGAGAGCCCTTCTTCGAGAATGACGATGTTCCCATCGCGGACCCCATCGAGAATCATCCGAATCTTCTCCATGCTCGCCAGGTTAGCCATCCGCTCGCCACTGATGAGGTCGATCTGGACCCCGCCGCCGTCTGAGGTTTTTGCTTCTGGCATTGTTCACCCGAAGTAGTCCGCAATCTTGTCGTAGACCTCGTCCATGTTCTCGCCTTCGAGTGCCGACAACGGGACGGTCTCGTGCTGTGGGAACGCGTCTTCGATGCGCTTGACGCTCGACTCGTCGAGGTCGATCTTGTTCGCGAAGATGAGCACCGGCAGATCGCGCGATTCGATGATGCCGATGAGCATCGTGTTCACCTGCGTGAAGGGGTCCTCGGAGCTGTCGAGCACGTAGATGACACCGTCGACGTCCTCGCGGAGCCAGTGCATCGCCTCGGCGACGCCCTCGGTCGCTTCGCGGGACCGACGGACGGCCTCGTCCTTGTCGAAGTCGTCGAACTCCATGAACTCCTCGTAGTCGACCTTCGTCGTCACACCGGGCGTGTCGACGATGTCGATGTTGACGGAGCTCCCGTTGCGCTCGATCTCGACGTTCTCCTTGCGCCGTGCGCGGCGCGTTTCGTGTGGAACGTGGCTCTCCGGCCCGACGGCGTCACCCGTCCAGTCGCGAGCGATACGGTTCGCCAGTGTTGTTTTTCCAGCGTTCGGCGGTCCGTAGATGCCGATTCGCTTCTGCTGCTCCTCTTCTGCAAACAGACTTTCCCTCACGCGAGTGAGGCTGTCTTTCAGTCCTGAAATGAGTCCCATCCTGTTCTATCCTCCCACACGCGACGGGCCTGTGGGCCCGTGATTCACGTGCGTCTGACCATAGTAGCGGACTCGACTCACTTAAGCCTACGTCAGACATATAATGAGAGTGACTTTTATGGAGTGCTGGAGTCGGAAACCGAAAGACGGAATCGCGATATGAGAGACTGGCGGTCCTCCTGGACCAGACCCGAAACAGGCCCCAGGAGGTGGCTGGTCCCAGCTGCCGTGGTTCAGGGCGGAGTCGAGAAGACGACCTGGGTCGATACGGGAGAACCTCGGTCCGACTCGGAGCGGATTCCAGAGCGACTCGTAGCAACTCGTAGCGACTCGACTCGAAGCGACTCGAAGTAACTCGGAGAGAGTGGTTGTGGGGTATGGTAGCACGAACCAGTGAGAGCCCCCCACCCCTTCGTTTCGAGTGGAAACTGTCGAGGTGGTGGGGTGGGAGGGCGGAAGCTGGGCGATTTCGTTCTAGCTAGAAAACACGTTCCGTCCAACCTCTAGTCTACAATATAACTAGTTCTAGTAGCATTTGGATTAATGCGGCATTACGGATATTGTTTGTAGAGTAATGTCTTAAACATTCCGGGACTAGAAGTCCCTCTCGACCCCCCACCCACCTTTCTCCCGTTCCACCCGAAACAAAGGGGTGGGGGGGTTCCTAGACACGTGCTAGCACCCCTTCGTTTCCGGTCCATCGCCCTGACTCGCCCCCAGACTGCCGTGGAAACCCGACCTCCCGTGGAGACACATCTCGATCTTATCGTCGGTCCAACCCTGACGACAACTGTCGGGCGGCTACCGCCATGGGTGGGCAGCTCCGATTGCTGGTCACGAACCGAAGCCCACCTGAATCTGCGCCCCCGAGCTAGGTCAGATACGAGGTCCTCATCGGACTCGACCGCACAGGGGAGTCAGACCAGAACACGAGAGGGTCGAGATGCTAGGCTCGTATCGCGGTCTGGAACAACGAGCAGAGCCCGGTCATCCTCCGAGAACGTTCTCTTCCACGAGTTTCTCAGTGCTCAGTTTCTCAGTGCTCAGTTTCTCAGTTCCCGTCTACACACGCAATCACGCGCATTCTAACTAGAATAATGAGATAGTAAAAGCGCAGTAAGGATCACCGAGTAAGAACCACACAGCCCCGCCAGCGATTTCAGCGGATTCTGTGCTCACCCCTGTTCGACCGGAAACACTGGGCGGATTCCTCGACTCCCTCGCCGGCGAACCCCTTCGCTTCCCGTCCACCCGGCTTTCACCCTCGAGACTACTCCCACAAGTGATCCACCGGCCACAGCCAGTCCCAGTGTCATACCCATCCCCACCACGACGGGACCCGTCGTCGAGGCAAGAACAGCTCCGACCGGCCTACACCCACCGTGATTTACCGTTCGACCTGAAACCGACGGGGACCATGTTTCACGGAGCGCATCTAAAATCCTTTTTCGAGCCCGCTACCGCCCGTGTAACCGATTTACACCGACATCGACCCCGGTTTCTTCGGGTGGAACACCCCCTGAATTGGTCGGTGAAGGACAACTATTATTACCCTCCTGTTCATCTGGTTCGTTTGCATCAACTGGACGAACCGACATCGCGTTCTACGCTGTAGACCTACTGATTTGCGGTGTCACGTCCTCTCGCGCGACATGAGCAGATAATCTCCAGCTGAAACAAGGGGGTTAAGTAACAGATGACCGATAAAGAAGAGGCGGGCGATGACGAGCCAGACCGGGAGCGACCCGGGAAGATAGAGACCTCACGAGACTTCAGCGTCGACCTCGACGACGTCGTCCTCGACGAGGAGGAAGAGGAGGAATCACAGGGGCTGTTCGACGACCTCCTCAGCGGGGAACCCATCTTCGAGAACAAGGAGGTGCTTCGCCCCTCCTACACGCCACACGAGCTCCCTCATCGGAAGGAGCAGATCAACAAGATGGCGACCATCCTCGTCGCCGCGCTCCGTGGCGAGACCCCCTCCAACATCCTCATCTACGGGAAGACGGGGACCGGGAAGACCGCCAGCGCGAAGTTCGTCTCGAACGAACTCGAGAGCACGTCGAAGAAGTACGAGGTGCCGTGTTCCGTCGAGTACATCAACTGCGAGGTGACGGACACCCAGTACCGCGTGCTGGCCCAGCTCGCGAACAAGTTCATCGACGAGAACGAGGAGATAATCGACCGTCGAATCGACGAGCTCGAAGAGCTGCTGGACGCCCTCGACGAGCAGGGGTCGGTCGCTGACTCGGCCGACGACCGCCACGGCAGCGCCGGGCAGTCACACCCACTGACCGGGACGGAGTTCGAGTCCAGGGAGGCGGTTCGCGACCGCATCGAGTCCCTCCGCGAGGACCAGGACGAGTTCGAGAGCGTCCCGATGACGGGGTGGCCGACCGACCGCGTCTACAGCGTGTTCTTCGACGCGGTCGACTACGAGGAACGCGTGGTCGTCATCATGCTCGACGAGATCGACAAGCTGGTCGAGAAATCGGGCGACGACACCCTGTACAACCTCTCGCGGATGAACTCCGAACTCGAGAACTCCCGTGTGAGCATCATGGGTATCTCGAACGACCTGAAGTTCACCGACTTCCTCGACCCCCGCGTCAAGTCCAGCCTCGGCGAGGAGGAGATCGTCTTCCCACCCTACGACGCGAACCAGCTCCGGGACATCCTCCAGCACCGTTCCGACGTGGCGTTCAAAGAGGGTGCGCTGACGGGTGACGTCATCCCGCTGTGTGCCGCCTTCGCCGCACAGGAACACGGTGACGCCCGTCGGGCACTCGACCTGCTCCGGACTGCCGGCGAACTCGCCGAGCGCTCGCAGTCCGAGGTCGTCGACGAGGAGCACGTCCGGCAGGCCCAGGACAAGATCGAGCTCGACCGCGTGGTCGAGGTGGTACGCACCCTCCCCACGCAGAGCAAACTCGTCCTGTTCGCCATCATCCTCTTGGAGAAGAACGGCGTCCACAACATCAACACGGGTGAGGTGTTCAACATCTACAAGCGCCTCTGCGAGGAGATCGACGCCGACGTGCTCACCCAGCGCCGCGTCACCGACCTCATCTCCGAACTCGACATGCTCGGCATCGTGAACGCGGTCGTCGTCTCGAAAGGCCGGTACGGCCGCACCAAGGAGATCAGTCTGTCCGTGCCCATCGACGAGACCGAGGCCGTACTCATGAGCGACTCGCGGCTGGGCGACATCGAGAACATCCAGCCGTTCGTGCAGGCCCGGTTCAACAACTGAAAGCGTTCCTTCTCGTTGCTGTTCTAATTGCGGTTGCTGTTCTTATTCCGGTTGCTGTTTTTGATGCGCTGGTGGTTGCCATTTCGCGCCGGTGGTCACCGTTTCGAGTCGAACCGAAGGGTGGCTGTCTCGGGAGTAGCTGACTCGCGCCGATGGCACTGGAGACCGCCACGGCACAGTACTGCGACCACACCCTCCCCAGCCGATTCCGTTCCTCGGTACGTTCCGTTTCACGTCACTCCCCTGCGGTACTCATCCCTCGCGCGGCTCAGATTCGCGGCCTCGTTTCACTCGGTACGCTCACGAGCACGCGCCTGCCAGCTGGGCAGAAATCGATGAAACCGCGAAAAACCGAACCCGAAACCCCGCCCTACAACCAGCCGCGTCGACGCGAAACGACGGTCCCCAGCCCGGCCGCGAACAGCCCGAGTTGCAGGCGAAGCCCGGCTAGCGTCGCAGGCCCGGTGCTGGCGGTCGCGCTCGCGAGATTGGCGAACTGGAGACGCACCCAGCCGAGGAAGGGGATGCGGACCTTCGCTTTCCCCTGAACCCACTCGGGTCGGACGATGTTGGACTGGCCGCCGACCTGGTCGTAGTGGTCGTTGGTCACCTGGTTGTCGCCCTTGGTGATGAACCCGGCGTGGGGGGCCGGACAGGCGTTATTGGCGATCTCGGCACACGAGTCCGCGCCGTCGAGGTAGCTCTCGTTCGCCCGGTCGTACCAGTTCTCGCCACGCTCGACGTAGAACATGGCGCGATGGATGATGGGTGTGCGCCGGACGTCCCCGTAGGGCTGGTAGACGATGACGTTCCCGTAGTCACCGAAACTCCAGTAGCCGCCGTTGGTCCTGGCGTGTTGGTACGTCACTACCCCGGTGCCTTCGATGCCCCCGTCGGGTGCGTACCGGTCCTGGTCGACGATGAAGACCAGGTCGTTCTTGTGCATGTGCGGCTCCATGCTCCCGCTCTCGACCGCGACGAGTGGCGGCCAGACCCCGCTGACGGCGAACAGGACGAGCCCGATGAGAGCGACGGTCAGGACACTGCTGCCGATGTCGCGAATCGTCTGGACCCACGGGTCGCTCGTGTTGAAGAACCAGTCGATGGGGCCGTCGAACTCTTCCGAGTCGTCGCCGTTCCCGTTCGGCTGTGGCGGCGGAGTGGCGGCGTCCGCGTCGGCGTCGACGACCCGGTCTTGTTCGGGGGTGGTTCCGAGCGGTTCGGACCCGTCGGCGTCGTCGGGACTCGATTCGTCACTGACCCACTCCCACTCGTCTGTCGGACCCTGGTCGTCGCCGGGGGCGGCCGGGTCGCCGTCGCGACCGTCGGGCCGGTCGGCGTCGTCAGGGTCGTCGGCGTTGCCGGGTCCGGTCATCTGCTCGGGGGTTGTCACCCGCGGCCAATCAACCTTCTGTTGCGGATTCTGGCCGTGCCTTCGTTCGATCGGTCGGGATTTTCGGCACCCTTTTGCCCGCCCGGCTAGTTCGAGAGTGATGTGCCACTGGAGGGGTCCGCACGCATCGTCGGCGAGCTCGCGAGCCACGGCTACAACGCAGAACGCGAGGCTGTGACGCTCATCGCGACGGCCGACGACCCGACTGGAACCCTCCGCGCAGTCGTCGATGCGGCCGGCCCGGACACCATCGTCATCACCGCGGAAGACGTCCAGACGGTCCGCGACGCAGCGCCCTCCTCTGCGCCGGTTCCGGACCCGAAGGGGACCGCGACCACGGACGCCGAGACTGCAGACACCGACCCCTCCGTTTCGGGTGGAGATTCCACCGACGAACCAACGAATGGGGCCACTGCTCCAGTCGAAACAGGGGGGTCGTTCGAACGCTCCGGCGACCGCTCCCACCGCTCGCTCGACATCGCCGGCGACATCACCGGCCAGAGCACCGGAACTGGCGAGTACAAGGACTTCGTGAAGGTGTTCCGCGACCGCTACGACAAGCTCTCCAGCAAGCTGCGGGGTCGCGTCAACCACCGCCCCACGACCGCCATCGAGTCGATGGCGCCGGGGAGCGAGGTCGCCATCGTCGGGATGGTGAACGACATCCGGTCGACCGCTTCGGGCCACTGGCTGGTCGAACTGGAGGACACCAAGGGGACGTTCCCCTGCCTCGTGATGAAGGACCGCGACATCGCGGAACTGGTCGACGAGCTCCTCTGTGACGAGGTCATCGCCATCGAGGGGACGCTCTCTGACGACGCGGGCATCGTGTTCGTCGACGCGATGCACTTCCCCGACGTGCCCCGCACCTACGAACCGTCCTACGCCGACCGCCACGTCCAGGCCGCGCTCATCTCGGACGTCCACGTCGGCAGCCAGGAGTTCATGCACGACGAGTGGGACGCCTTCTGTGACTGGCTCTACACCGAGGAGGCCGAACACGTCGAGTACCTGCTCATCGCGGGCGACATGGTCGAGGGCGTCGGGGTGTACCCGAACCAGGACGAGGAACTCGACGTCGTCGACATCTACGAGCAGTACGAGACGTTCAACGAGAAGCTCAAGCAGGTGCCCGGCGACCTCGAGATCGTCATGATTCCGGGGAACCACGACGCGGTTCGCCTCGCCGAACCCCAGCCCGGGTTCGACGACGAGCTCCGGAGCATCATGTCGGCCCACGACGCCCGAATTACGGGCAACCCCTCGACGGTGACTATCGAGGGCGTTTCCGTTCTCATGTACCACGGCGTCTCCCTGGACGAGGTCATCGCGGAGCTCCCCGAGGACAAGGCGAGCTACGAGGAGCCACACAAGGCGATGTACCAGCTCCTGAAGAAGCGCCACGTCGCGCCGCAGTACGGTGGTCACACCCGCCTCGCCCCCGAGGAGAAGGACTACCTCGTCATCGAGGACGTGCCGGACATCTTCCACACCGGCCACGTCCACAAGCTCGGCTTCGGGAAGTACCACAACGTCCTCGCCATCAACTCCGGCTGCTGGCAGGAACAGACCGACTTCCAGAAGTCCGTCAACATCAATCCCGACTCCGGCTACGCGCCCATCGTCGACCTCGACACGCTCGACGTGACCGTCAGAAAGTTCTCCTGAGCCTCGCCACACTCTTTTCGCGGCGCTCTTCGTCCACCGTCAGTCGCCGCTTCCGAACCGGTACCGGAGCGTCTGTTTGTGCTCGAAGCGCGGCCCCGTCCCCTGCTGCTCGAAGCCGGCCTGTTCGGCCGCGACGGCTGCCGGCGACCCCTCGTCGGTGACGAGCAACTCGACGGCCATGCCCTCGGTCCGGGCGAACCGCATCGGCTCCTCCAGCAATCGTTCGCATGCAGCCTCGGTGCCGCCCAGCTGGGTGATGTGGACGGTGTCCGTCGCGGCGTCGAAGCTCACGAACCCGAGCAGTTCCGGTGTGTCGGTCTCCTCGACGTCGGCGTTCGGGTCGTTCACCTCGATTCCTTCGTCTTCGGCGACTCTCACGGTTCGGTCGTGGACGAGATTACGCATCACGTCCGTCGGTGCATCGGCGATGGCGGCCAGTGCGGGGGCATCGGCCTCCACCGCGTCCCGTACGTGCATCGGTCACACGTTGGACCCGATTCGGTATAAAACATGACAACGGTACCCGGTCGCTCGTGGCACCTTCCACTCGGCGGCAGGTTTTTCCCACGAGGGACATAGTTATGCCGCCGACGAGGAAAGGTGGTGGTATGAACCGATTTCGCACCGACGAGGTGAACGTATGCGAGTAGTCGCGAAGTTCGGTGGGACGAGTCTCGGCAGCGGTGACCGTATCAACCGCGCCGCGGACTCCGTCGCCGCCGCCGTCCGCGAGGGCCACGAGATCGCCGTGGTCGCCAGCGCGATGGGGAACACGACCGACGACCTGCTCGACGAGATTACCTTCGAGGCCGACGAGTCCGACCGCGCCGAGATCGTCAGCATGGGCGAGCGGACCTCGGTCCGGATGCTCAAGGCCGCCCTCACCGCCCGCGGTATCGACGCCGTGTTCCTCGAACCCGGCCACCCTGACTGGCCGGTCGTCGCCAACGAGAACGGCGAGGTGAACGTCGAGGAGACGAAGAAGCGCGCCGCGAAGATCGCCGCAGAGCTCGACGGCGTCGTCCCGGTCATCACCGGCTTCCTCGCCGAGACCATGGATGGCCACATCACGACGCTGGGTCGCGGTGGCTCGGACACCACGGCCGTCATGCTCGGGAAGTACTTCGACGCCGACGAGGTCGTCATCGTGACCGACGTCGAGGGCGTCATGACCGGCGACCCCCACGTCGTCGAGGGTGCCCGGAACGTCGGCCAGATCTCGGTCGACGAACTCCGTAACCTCTCCTTCCGCGGGGCCGAGGTCGTCGCCCCGTCTGCGCTCTCCTACAAGGACGACAACCTCGACGTTCGCGTCGTCCACTACCAGCACGGCGACCTGCTCTCGGGCGGGACCCAGATCACCGGCGAGTTCAAGCACCTCGTCGACATGCTCGAAGAGCCCCTCGCCTGTCTCACCATCGCGGGCCGGGCCATCCGCAACCAGTCCGGTGTGTTCCACCGCCTCTCCGAAGCCCTGGCCGAGTCCGACATCAACATCGACGCGGTCGCCAGCGGCATGGACTCCATCACCTTCTACGT
Source organism: Haloarchaeobius sp. HME9146 (assembly GCF_025399835.1). Classification (NCBI taxonomy): domain Archaea; kingdom Methanobacteriati; phylum Methanobacteriota; class Halobacteria; order Halobacteriales; family Halorubellaceae; genus Haloarchaeobius; species Haloarchaeobius sp. HME9146. Next base: position 458,502 of record NZ_JAODVR010000001.1, on the reverse strand, counting down.
CGACGAGAGCGAGGCCGAGCGCTCCGAGAACATCCTCCACCGCGAGGTCGTCGAGGACGAGATGCTTTCCTCGGTGACCGTCGAGGACAACATCGCCGTCGTCCGCATCACGGGCGGCGAACTCCCGAACCAGCCCGGCGTCATCGCGGGTATCGTCAACCCGCTCGCCGACGCGGGCATCAACGTCCACGACATCATCACGAGTGCGACCAGCGTCGCCATCTTCGTCACCTGGGAGGACCGCGAGCAGACGCTGGAGATCCTCCAGAACCTGTACTGAACCGAAGGCAGTCGTTTTCCGGCCCCCGACGGGACTGTTCTCTCACGGACGACTACCGCCGGGTGAATCCACTGCTAGCCAAACCGTTTTCACTCGCAGTCGCAGAACCCGGGTATGGACCTCTCCCTCGTCGACCTGTCTCCGGTCCCGGACGGTGGCTCCGCGACCGACGCCTACGCGAACACCGTCGAGATCGCACAGCAGGCAGAGCGACTCGGCTACTCGCGGCTCTGGGTCGCCGAACACCACGGTATGGCAGACGTCCTTGCGGGCACGACACCCGAAGTCTTGCTCGGCCATCTCGCCGCCGAGACCGACTCGATACGACTCGGCTCTGGTGCGGTGTTGCTCAATCACTACAGTCCGTTCAAGGTCGCAGAGCAGTTCGGGGCGCTGGACGCACTGGCTCCCGGCCGTATCGACGCGGGCCTGGGCCGGGCGAACGGCTCGCCGGCTGTCGACCGCGCCCTCGGCACCGAACGGCACGTCCAGAATCCCGACGAGGACCACGCCGAGAAGATAACGGCCGTCGTCAACCATCTCTACGACGACTACCCTGCAGAACACGCCTACAGCGACATCCAGATTCCCCGGTCGGGTGCCGACGAACCCGTGCCCTGGGTACTCGGGTCGAGCCCATCGAGCGCAGCGCTCGCCGGCGAACTCGGCTTACGATACTGCTTTGCGGCGTTCATCCGGCCCCAGTTCGCGACGCACGCGTTCGAGCAGTACCGCGAGCACTTCCAGCAGTCGGAGCTGTCCAGCGGTATCGACGAACCACAGGGGATGGTCGCGGTGAACGCGGTCTGTGCGGAGACCGACGAGGAGGCGGCGCGGCTCCGGGCGATGGCAGAGGCATCGTACAAACGGATGCAACGTGGCGTCATCGGCACCACGCCGTCCATCGAGGAGGCCATCGACGAACTCGGCGGTGTGCCCGAGCCGACCCCTGCCACGCTGGATGCCGACGAGTGGCCGCGGGCGATATCCGGGAGCCCCGAAACGCTCTCCGGCCTGCTCGAACAGCTCACCGAGCGCGTCGGCGTCGACGAAGCGATGATTCAACACGTCGTCGCAGACCACGACGACGCACTCCGGTCGCACGAACTCCTGGCCGACGGCGTCGGACTTACGCCTCGCTGAGGGGAGTTCTCGCCCAGATACGGCCAGTCCCCTCTCAGAAACGGTGCCGACCGGTTAGTCCTACTCTGAGCCCGCCGACACCTGCACCACCTGCTTCCCGATGTTGTCGCCGGAGAAGAGGCCGAGGAACGCGTCCGGCGCCTGTTCGAGCCCCTCCACGACCGTCTCCCGGTGGGCGAGCTCACCGCTGGCGACCCACGTCGCCAGTTGCTCGCTTGCCTCACCGAACCGCGTGACGTAATCGCTGATAAGGAGTCCCTGCACTCTGGCCCGGGGCGCGATGAGCATGGGGAGTTTTCGCGGTCCCATCGGGACGCTCTCGTCGTTGTAGTGGGCGATCTGCCCGCAGACGGCGACCCGCGCATCAAGGTTGAGCTTCGTGAAGACCGCGTCCGTGATGGGGCCGCCGACGTTGTCGAAGTAGACGTCGACCCCGCCGGGGGCCGCGTCGTCCAGTGCCGCGCCGTAGTCCTCGGTTGCTTTGTAGTTGATGGCGGCGTCGAAGCCGAGGTCCTCGGTGAGCCACTCGGTCTTCTCGTCGGAGCCCGCGAAGCCGACCACTCGACAGCCGTTCAGCTTCGCGATCTGGCCGACGACGGACCCGACGGCCCCGGCAGCCCCGGAGACGACGACCGTCTCGCCGGGCTTCGGCTCGCCGACCTCGAGTAAGCCGAAGTAGGCCGTCCGTCCGGGCATCCCGAGAACCCCGAGATACGCCGGGAGGTCCGCCACGTCCGTGTCCACTGGCGCGACGTCGTCCGCATCCAGGAGACTGTAGTCGGCCCAGGTTCCCTCGCCGGTCACGAGGTCACCGGCGTCGTACTGGTCGCTCTCGCTCGTGACGACTTCACCGACGATGCCGCCTTTCAGTACGTCGCCGACGTCCCACGGCTCCGCGTACGATTCCCTGTCTCGCATCCGACCGCGCATGTACGGGTCCACCGAGAGATAGCGGACGCGCACGAGGAGTTCCCCCGGCGCTGGCTCCGGAACGTCGTCCTCTCGCAGTTCGAAGCTGTCGGCGTCCGGCTCGCCTTCGGGCCGCTCCGCCAGATACCACGCTCTGTTGGATTCGTCCATGGCCTTGCTCGGTGTGTCGGACGGATGGGCCTTCCGTCCCCGGAAGTCGGTCTGCCTTGCCCAGACCTGCAGTGTCTCGCCTTCGGAGCGGCGAGGCTCGACGCCGCGACACTCGACCCGGCGACGGCCCCGCAAGCTAAAATCACATCGGGGCCGAAGACACTGTGTGAGAGATTTCCACGTCCATTCGACCTACTCCGACGGCCGCTTCCTCACGCAGATGGTCTACGCCGCGACACAGGCCGGTCTCGAGGGAATCGGCTTCGCGGACCACTGCAACGTCTCGCAGCGAGAGGACCCCCGGACGTTCCGGGCGGCGTACGGCTTCAACCTCGACATGACGTACGAGCGCCGCCGGCACGGCATCGAGACGGTGCGCGAACGGGCTGACATCGACATCTACGACGCGGTCGAGATGGACTACGACCCGCGTGACGAGGCCGAGATTCGCGCGTTCCTCGACGAGGCAGGCTTCGACTACGTCATCGGGAGCGTCCATTCGGTCGGCGAGTACAACGTGCAGGCCCCGCCGCAGTTCGAGGACCTCTCCGATGACGAACTCGATGCCTTCGTCGACGACTACTTCGACGCGCTGGTCGCGCTCGCCGACTCGGAGTTGTTCGACATCGCCGCCCATCCGGACCTCATCGAACGTACCGAGCACCTTCGGGGGCGCGCCACGACCGAGCACTACGAGCAGGCAGCACAGGCCTTCGCCGACTCCAGAACGGTCCCCGAAATCAATGCGGGGCGCGCCCTGGGCGACCCCGGCTTCGTCCATCCCGACCCGGAATTCCTCGACATCCTCCGCGAGTACGACGTGGCTGTCACGATTGGGACGGACTCGCACCGCCCGAACGAGATCGGCGAGCGCGCAGACTTCCTCGAGTCGTTCCTCGACGAGCGGGGAATCGAGCCGGTCGGACCGCCGAAACTGGTCGACTGAGGCCGTGTTCGTCTTCCACTCAGCCCGCTGGTGTCGACTCCTGTTCTCGGCTCACCATCTTCGTACATCCATCGGTGATTCTGTCGATTCGGGGCCAGACAGCGCCAATTAGGACTTTCACATTTTCGCCCCAATACTGGGTCAATGACAGCGTACAAATCGAAGATGGTCGAGCGCATCCACCTCCCCGCCCGGGAGGAGCGCGAGGCCAACCTGGAAGCGGCCGGCTACAACGTGTTCAACCTCGACTCCGAATCGGTGTTCATCGACCTCCTCACCGACTCCGGGACGGGGACCATGTCCGACCAGCAGTGGGCCGCACTCATTCGCGGCGACGAGTCCTACGCCGGGGCGCGCAGCTTCCACAACCTCGAATCGGCCGTCGAGGACGTGATGGGCTTCCCGTACGTCGTCCCGGCCCACCAGGGCCGCGGCGCGGAGAACATCCTCTACGGCGCGCTGGTCGAGGAAGGGGACACGGTCCTGAACAACACGCACTTCGACACGACCCGCGCCCACATCGCCAACCAGGGCGCAGACCCGGTCGACTGCCCGGTTCCGGAGGCCCGCGACCTCGACGCCGAGGGCGACTTCAAGGGGAACTTCTCCATCGAGGAGGGACGCAAGGTCGTCGAACAGGTCGGCGCGGAGAACGTTCCTGCCGTGGTCCTCACCATCACGAACAACTCCGCGGCGGGCCAGCCAGTCTCGGTCGAGAACACCCGGAAGGTCCGCGAGTTCTGTGACGAGATTAACGCGACGTTCGTCCTCGACGCCTGCCGGTTCGCCGAGAACGCCTACTTCGTCACCCAGCGCGAGGCGGAGTTCACCGACTCGTCGGTCGCCGAGGTCGCCCGCGAGCAGCTTTCCTACGCCGACGCCGCGGTCATGTCGGGCAAGAAGGACGGCCTCTCGAACATCGGCGGCTTCGTCGCCTGCCACGACGAGACCCTGTACGAGCAGGTGAAACAGCGCGGAATCCTCTACGAGGGCTTCGCCACCTACGGCGGGATGTCCGGGCGCGACATCGAGGCGCTCGCCGTCGGCCTCCGCGAGGCCGTCGAGGAGGCGTACATCTCGGACCGCGTCGGGCAGGTCCAGTACCTCGGCCAGCTCATGGCCGAAGAGGGCCTCCCCGTCTTCCAGCCCATCGGCGGACATGCGGTCTACCTCGACGCGGGCGAGTTCTTCCCGCACATCCCGGCCGAGGAGTTCCCCGGCCAGGCGCTCGTCTGCGAACTCTACCGCGAGGGTGGCGTCCGCTGTGTCGAGCTGGGTAGTTTCGCGTTCCCCGACAGCGACCGCCCCGAACTGGTTAGAATGGCCGTCCCGCGCCGGACCTACCACAAGGAGCACATCGAGCACATCGTGGACACCGCGAAGGAGGTCTGGGCCCACCGCGAGGAGGTCGACGGCCTCGAAATCACGAAGGAACCCGAGATGAAAGAGATTCGGCACTTCACGGCCGAACTCGAACCGCGGGCCTGAAATCGCACGCCAGCCATCGCTGTCCACGGTTGCTAAGGGTGTGACATTTTGTCGCGTGGTCGTGTAGCTTCGGCCGTCCCCGCCAGCCCATGTCCCGCGAGATTCACCCGACCGTCAGCGAGTTGCGCGCAGCCAGAGAGACAGTCAAGGACGCCCTGACCAGCGCGAACGTCTCGTTTCCACTGGAGACCGACGTGTCGGTCGAACTCGGCTGGGACGGCAGCGACTTCGTCACCCGCGAGGTCGACGGAGCGGCCGGGTACGCCGACTACCCGGACACCATCGAGATTTCCTTCAACACCCACGCCGAGGAGTGGCAGGCGTCGCTGGCCTCCACCGCGGCCCACGAGCACGCCCACCTCTGGTGCTTCGAGCAGCGCGGACGGGAGGCCGACCGGAAGTGGGAGTACGTCCTCGAGGAGGCGTTCACCCAGCACGTCGCGGCTCGGCTGGTCCCCGAGTACGACTCGCCGTGGTGGACGCGACACGGCGAACCCGTCCTCGCCGAGTACTGGCCCGCAGTCCGTGACGACGAGTTCGACGCCGAGAACGAGGACGGCGGGCCGCTGTTCATCGACCCCGAACCCGGTGGCTACCCGCACGGGTACGGCTACTCGCTGGCGTATCGACTCGGGGAGGAACTGCTGAACGAGGAGAGCTACGGCCTGCAGGAGTTCGTCGCGGTCGACCGGGAGGAGCTGGTCGCGGTCGGTGACCGGTTGTTCGGAGAGTAGGCGATGCGAGACGTTTCGTCGCCTGCTGACGATTCGGCTAGTCGCATCGTCGGTCGGTATGCCGACAGGCAGTTCACTCGTGCTGGCGTCCATGACCGCCCAGCACCGCACCCGCCCCGCTCCACGCCCTCCCCAGCCGCCTCCCTTCGCATCACTTCACTGCGTTCCGTTCGCTCCGGTCAGCCCTCGCGCGACTATTCGGCAGCCCTCACTCCCGTTCGGGACTGCCCATAGCGCGCGCCTCCGGGAAATATCGAGTCTACTCCCCCACGGCCAGCCGGGTCGCCAGGCGTTCCGGCAGGCCGGCTTCACGAATCGCCTGCTGTACCTGCTCGATGTCGTACTCGACTCGGCGCTCCTCGACCTCCCCGGTCTCCATGTCGAGCACCGAGTAGGCCGCCCGCGGGTCGCCGTCGCGGGGCTGGCCGACGCTGCCGGGGTTCATCACGACGCCCTCGGGGAACTCGGCGGTGTGCTGGACGTGGGTGTGGCCCAGGATGAGGACGGCCTCGCCCCGCAGGAGGTTCGGGGCGAACTCGTGGGGGCGGGTGTAGTGGTCGGGGTCGCCGGGGTGGCCGTGGACGATCTTCACGTAGCCGTCGCACTCGCGGCGTTCGTCGGGCAGGTGGCCGAGCCACTCGATGTGGCGGTTCTCGAGGTGGTCGCGGCTGTAGGCGACCCCGGCCTGTGCCATCTCGTTGAAGTTGAAGCCGGTGTCGCGGGCGACCGCCCGGTCGTGGTTGCCCATCACGGTCGGCACGTCGCGCTCCAGCAGGACGTCGACGCACTCGGCGGGGGAGGGGCCGTAGCCGACGACGTCGCCGGCACAGAGCAGGCCGTCGACCGGCGGCATGTCCCCCAGGACCGCGTCGAGGGCCACCTTGTTCCCGTGGATGTCCGAGATGACGCCGAACTTCATGTATTATGACAGAAGCTCCAGCAGTATAGTTCTCACCGTGGCGGGCGGACCTAGTTTCTTGGTAACCCGGAACGCACTTCCGGGCGATGGCGGACGATTCCATTCAACCGGCAGAGTTGCGTCGCGAGGACGTCCTGACAGTCGACGACGACCACTTCACGGCGGATTCCGTCGCTATCGTGACGGGTGCGGGGTCCGGTATCGGCCGGGCGACAGCGGTCGCGCTCGCGGCAAACGGACTCACCGTCGCCGCGACCGATATCGACGAGGAGGGCCTCGCAGAGACCGTCGAGGAGGCCGAACGGTGCGAGGTCGAGGGGACCGTCGAGACGGTCGTGGGGAACCTCACGAACGACGACGACATCGAGCGCATCGTCGCGGAGTCGGCCGAGTACGGCCAGGTTCGCTACCTGGCGAACATCGCCGGCCTCCAGCACATCGACCCGCTTCCGGAGTTCCCGATGGAGAAGTACGACCTGATGCACGACATCATGCTCCGTGCCCCGTTCTACCTCTCCAAACTGGTGATGCCCCACATCCGCGACACCGACGACCAGGTCGGGGCCATCGGGAACATGGCCTCGATTCACGGCCACATCGCCACCCAGGACAAGGCGGGCTACATCACCTCGAAGTTCGGCCTGCGGGGGCTCACCCAGTCCATCGCGGCCGAGGGCGAGGGCACCCTGCGGGCGTTCACCATCTCGACGGGCTACGTGAAGACGCCCCTCGTCACCGACCAGATCCCCGACACCGCCGAGGAGCGCGGCATCACGGAGCGCGAGGTCGTCGAGGACGTGATGCTCGGCGACGCGCGGGTCAAGGAGATGATGGAGCCGGTCGAGGTCGCGAACCTGTTCGTCCTCGGCTTCTCGAAGCACGGCCGCCACTTAGACGGCGGCGACCTCACCTGGGACGGCGGGCACCTCACCACCTACTGATGGGGACCCGCGTCGCCATCGCCTGCCAGGGCGGTGGGAGCCACACCGCGTTCACCGCGGGGGCGCTGAAGTGCCTGCTCACGGAGTGCGAGGACGAGTACGAGGTCGTCGGCCTCTCGGGGACCTCGGGCGGTGCAGTCTGTGCCGCGGGAGCCTGGTACGGACTACTCTCCGAGGAGCACACGCCACAGGGGTTGCTCGACGACATCTGGGCCGACCTCACCGCCGAGTCCCCGACCGACCGCTTCCTCAACGACTGGGTCGTCATGAGTTCGGCCGTCGAGTCCAGCGGCTTTCCGACGGTGAAGGTCAGCCCCTACCAGAACCCGATGGCGCGGGCCGGCCAGCGACAGTTCCAGCGCCTGCTCGACCGCCACATCGACTTCGACCGCTTTCCCGCGCTCGCCACCGGCGATGCCCCCCGGCTCGCGGTCGGGACGGTCAACGTCACTGCGGGGGAGTTCGAGACCTTCTGTGACGGCGAGGTTGATTCGACGGCCATCCTCGCCTCCGCGGCCATCCCGGACCTCTACCCGGCGGTCGAGATCCAGGGCCACACCCACTGGGACGGGCTGTTCTCCCACAACCCACCCATCCGCGACCTGTTTCACCTTCCCGCCGAGCGCAAGCCCGAGGAGCTGTGGATCATCCAGATAAATCCCCAGCGCATCGAGGAGGAACCGAAGAGCCTGCGCGAGATATACGACCGGCGCAACGAGCTCTCGGGGAACATCTCGCTGAACGAGCAGCTGCACTTCATCGAGAAGGTGAACGCCTGGATCGACGAGGGCCACCTGCCCGAGACGGACTTCCAGAAGACGGAGATACACCGCATCGCCATCGACGAGCAGTTCTACGCCTCCTCGAAGCTCGACCGGTCACCGGAGTTCCTCGAAGAACTGGAGCGACGGGGGCACGACAGGGCCAGCGAGTTCTGCGAGGCCCGTCGCGAGGACTGAGTTACTCGCCGTTCTCGACGGCCAGTTCGAAGCCGTCGCCGTCGCGGCCGATACCGGCCGCACACACGGCGTGCTCGTAGTCCGCGTCGTACACTTCGGCGGCGGCCTCGGCGGCCGTGTCCGAGTCCAGCGTGTACGTGGTCGGCGCGTCCTCCTCGTAGGTCGCGACCAGCGTCGGCTCCTCGACCTGCTCGACGAGCAGAGCGTCCTTGCGGACGATGCCGATGAATGCCTGCCCATCGTCGGTCATGATGCCGGCGATGCGGGGCGTGTTGTAGTCGTCCTTCTCGTAGTCGAGCGCCAGCAGGGACTGCGCCAGGGCGTCGCGGGCGGGGTAGCCCATGGCGAGTTTCTCGGCGGCGGGGTCGACGTGCGAGCCATTGCCCAGGACGGCACCGTTCTCGGTGACCCGAACGCAGTTGTACGCGATGTAGGGGTTGTCCGTCTCGGGGGCGTCTTCGGTCGGGCCGACCGTGAGGGTATCCTCCCCGCGGGCCGAGACCTGCCGGTTCGGGAAGGACCGGGAGGAGACTCGATACGCGCTGACGTTCGGGCCGACGACGATGAATCGTCCGATGTACATACACGAGTGTGCACACATTCGGGGTAAGAAGGTGTCGATGTATGCACGGTGGGGCTATTTTCCGGCGTCTGCACCGACGACTGGTGACTGAACTCAGTCCGCGCTGACGGGGCGCTCGGTGCCGAACTGCTGTCTGTACTGCCGGGCGGTGTACCAGATGGCGATGCCACCGACGAGCGTCGGGGCCAGCCAGCGTGCGATGGTCGGCAGGAACGTGAAGTTGACCGTGCCGAAGGCGGTCACGGTCGCGATGTAGGCCGCGCCCATGCGCTGGAGGTGCTCGAAGAACCACTCACGGGGTTCGGCGGTCTCCGACCGGAAGCGCTGGACGTCCTGGGCGGCGACGACGGACGCGATGGCACCGAAGACGAACATGACGATGGCGAACGCTTCTCCTTCGAGGTAGAACCAGCCACCCATGGCGACGAGGCCGATACCCGCGAGGCCGAGCAGGGCCACCGCGATCCAGTCTTCGGTCTCGGCCCGGTCGGCGGGTCGCTTGCGCGACAGCACCCGGTAGCCCGAGTACGCGAAGTAGAAGCTGAAGATGGCGACGAGGCCGAGGAAGATGCGGCCGACCGACTGCTCGATAGCCAACAGCACCAGCGCCGTCGTGGAGACGACGGCCATCCCGTAGACGTAGGTCCGGCCGAGCCGGCGGTGACGACGACCGCCTTTCTCGGTGACGATGGCCCCGGCCCCGGTGACCAGTGCGACGAAGCCGGCGAAGATGTGGACGCCGAGAACGGCGGATTCGATGGTGTTCATATCACTCTCACAATTGTTGGAATCATAATTATATCGGAAAGGGTTTCCGGGAGTTCTGACGGGCGAGCAAACCACGCTCGCTGCCACGTCCACTTTCACTTTCACGCCGCCCATGGCTCGGGTTTACCCGGCCGACGGCTGTCGGTTTTCCCATGCACGACACCGAGCAGGTCTCCCGGTTCACCGCCACCGTCGACGCGACAGTCCTCGACGCGAAACTGCAGGTACTCGACGCCATCGCTGACGAAGCACTGTTCCAGCTCCGCGAGGACGGGCTGTTCGTCCGGGTCATCGACGCCGCCGAGGTGGCGATGGTCGAGAGCGACCTTCCCGCCAGCGCGTTCGAGCAGTACGAAAGCGGCGGGGGAATGCTCGGAATCGACATCGCGAAACTGGCCGAGGCCGTCGCGCTCGCCGACGCCGACGACCCCGTCATCTCGCTCGCGCTCGACCCCGAGGCCCGCAAGCTCACCATCGACGGCGCGGACTTCTCCTACGCCATCGCGCCATTGCACCCCGATAGCGTCCGGAACGTGCCCGACGTGCCTCAGGCCGACCTCCCGAACGAACTCACCATCGAGGCGAGCGACCTCCAGCGCGCCATCAGCGCCTGCGACCGGCTGGCGAACACGGTTCGCGTCACGGTCGACCCCGACGCCGAGACGGTCAGCTTCCGTGCCGAAGCCGACGTGGACGACCTGGAGTTCACCTACGGGACGGACAGACTGGTCGCCCTCGACGCGACCGCCGAGACGGAGACCATCCTCTCGCTGGACTACACGGACAGGATCGTCTCGGAGATGGCTGGCGAGGTCACCATCCGATTGGGCGAGGAGAAACCGGCGTTCTTCGCGTTCGAGCGCGACGGACTCACGGTACAGAACATGGTCGCGCCGCGGTTCGTCCGGACCTGAGAGGGTCAGCCGGACTGCAGGCGGGCCCGCCGGGCGTCGGGGACCGGTCGCAGGACCCCGAAGACCAGTCGGTGCATCCCGAGCGCGATGCCCAGCCCGACCAGCAGCGCGGGCACGACGCTGATCGGCACCGTGTCGGTCGCCCATCCCACGAGGAGGCCGAGAATGCCGAGGCTGCCGACGCCGATGAGTACCCACATGCCGGCCTCGCTTCGGTCGGAGGCGACGGCGAGGGGCAACGCCATCGCGACGACCGCGACACCGACCCATGCGTACGCGGCAGGGTCCGCGACCGAGCCGGCGACCACGAGGCCGGTGCCGACGTTCGTCAGCGCGACGAAGAGGTCGACAGCGACGATGCGCTTCGCTATCTCGTCCATGCGTGAGACGACTTCCTCACGCCTTCGCGCCGGCGACGCCGCTCCCGATTGCCGCGCCGCAGTGGTTGCAGGCCACGAGGTAGAACCGCTTGGAGGCTTTGAAGAAGCCGGTCGTGGCGTCCATCTCGACGAACTCGACGTCCGTCTTCTCGGAGAGCGCTGTCTCGCATTCAGGGCAGTGTGCCATATTCCTCCCTTCTGACGGGTATGATAAATGTCTTTTTCTCAGACGGCACCGCCGCCACCGGCCTTCGCACCGGCGACGCCGCTCCCGAGCGTCTCGCCGCACTCGGCACAGCTCGCGACGTAGAATCGCTTGGAGGCTTCGAGGAAGCCGGTCGTCGCGTCGGTCTCGGTGAACTCGACGTCCGATGCGTCCGCGAGGGCCGTCTCGCAGGCGGGGCAGTGGACCATACCCGACCGTTTCGTATACAGGAACAAACAGTTTGGGGGGTCGGTTCCGGGGCGATGCTGGCTGGCGGCGACGGTGCCGACTACAGCCCGACCAGGTCGTCGAGTTCCACCTCGGTCACGCGGCCGCCGCAGGCCGCGCACTCGTCGACGTGCTTCGGGGCGGCACCGCCTTCCATGTGGAGGTTCCCGCAGTCGGTACACACCTCGAATTCTGATTCGAGCATACGGGAACTGGTTCGATTTCGAGACCGTTGGCTGTGGGGCCAAGATAGCAAGGGTCGCTATGCAGGGGCGTCGTCGTCCCGTCGCGCGTACAGCACGCCGAGGACCGTGGCGAACAGGACCAGCGAGATGCCGAAGCCGACCCCGAACACCAGCGCGGTCTGGTCGTCGGCCAGCACCAGCACCGTGGTGAACAGGCCCATCGCGACCGGCAGGACTGCCGTGTACACCTCGCTCGGGTCGTGGTCGTCCAGCAGGGAGCCCACCACCGTGTCAGTTCGTTGTACTTCGGTCGACAAAACGGTTTTGCGACCCGGCCATCGACGTGGACACCGACCCGGGCGTCGGCGATACGATTTTATGACACGGCGGCGAAACACCGACCAGATTGAACACGAGCCCGAGGTCGGACTCGGCGTCCCTTCGGTAACCCGGGACGTGGTTCGGCCGGCTTGCCGACTGTGGGCTGTCCGGTGGCCCGACCGGAATCGCGCTCGGTCGCCACCCACCGTGCGGTCACGCTGTTCGGCACCCGGTTCACGCCTGCGCTGCGGTGCGCGTGAGCCGTTTCTCTCGCTCTCGTCACACCGCTAGCCAGGCGTGGGTCGTCTCGTTCTCCGACCGCCAGCAGCCGCCGAACCCACGTCAATGCCGAACACACCGTCGACTCGCTCGACGTCCGACCAGCAGCACCGCCCACGAACGACGAACTGCCGACACCGCCCACAACTCCTGGCCCGACCGACATGGGGGTGCAACCCATGAGCCGGTCCACCGCCGACCTCGCCCTCGAGGCACAGGTCGCCGAGGGTCCGGACCGCTACCGCTTCCGGACCGCCGACGGCGTCCACTCCGGCGATGCCTTCCGCGAGCCAGATTTGCTCCTGCTCGAACACCTCTGGGACGCAGATCTCGGAGCCCTCTGCTGTCTCGAAGCCACCTACGGCGTTCCACCCGTCGTGCTTGCCAACCAGGCCGACACCGTTCAGGCGACTGAATCGAGTGCCCGGGCAGCCGCCCTCTGCGAGCGAAACTGCCAGGAGAACGGGGTCGACGCCGCGGTCGACTGCCTGGCCGACCCCGCCACGCTCCCGGATTGCTTCGACACGGTCACCTACGCGCCGAAACCCTACACCGCCATCGCGATGGGGAAGCGCCGTCTCGCCGCCGGGCTCTCCCTGCTCCGCCCCGGTGGCTCGTTCTACCTCGCGGCGGCGACTCGGACCGGCCTCTCGCGCTACGAGGACTGCCTGCGCGAGCTGGCCGGGACGGTCGAGACGGTCGGTTCGGAGGGCGACTATCGGCTCATCCGGTCCACCCGTCCATCCACCATCGACCCGCCCGAGTACGCCCCACTCGGCCGTATCGATGCGACGCTCGACGGCCACGACTGCACGTTCGTCACCCGTCCGGGCCTGTTCTCGGCCTCGTCGGTCGACCACGGCACCCGGCTCCTCGTCGAGACCGCGGCAGTCGAGGACGGCGAGCGCGTGCTCGACCTCTGCTGTGGCTACGGGCCGGTCGGGACGTACGCCGGCCTCGCCGCCGATTGCGAGGTCTGGCTCACCGACGACGACGCGGTGGCGACGGCCTGCGCCGAGGCGAGTCTCGACGCGTCGGGGGTCGACGCAACGGTGGTCACCGCGGACTGCACCGCCGGTGTCGCCGACCGGACCTTCGACCGGGTGCTGTGCAACCCCCCGACCCACGCCGGGGACGGGGTCCTTCGCGACCTGTTCGCCGGGGCGCACGATGTGCTCGCACCCGGTGGCAGCCTGCTGCTCGTCCACCACCGGGAACTCGACCTGCGGCCCTCCCTCACCAGGTTCGACCGGGTCGAGCGACGGGCCACCGGCGCGGAACACGTCGTGCTGGCGGCGGTCCCGTAGACTGGTCGGGTATCGTGACAAGACTGATATCGCTCGAATCGGAAGCCCGAACAGATGCCCTCCCTCACGCGACGCGACGCCCTGAAGAGCCTCCCCGCGCTCGCGGTCGGCCTCGCCGGCTGTAGCGCCCTCGCCGAGGAGGACCACGACAGCCCAGTACCGACCGCGTGGCAGACGAAACGGTTCGACCCGGCTCCAGGCGCGCAGCCCGACGGCGGCCCACTGCTCGTCGGGTCCCGGAGCCCCTTCCGCGACGACCCGCTGCTCGCCGCCTTCGACCCCGAGACCGGCGAGGACCGGTGGTCGGTCCCTGGCGGGAAGGGCCGCGGGTCCCCCGTGACCGCCGACGATCGCTTCGCCTACGTCTTCTCGAAGGCCGAGCAGGCCCTCGCCGTCGACCACGCGACCGGCGATATCGCCTGGAAAACGAACGTGGGACCGGTCGACGAGGCCGACCCCGGCGTCGTCGAGTTCGCCCCGGTCCCCGCCGGCGAGCAGGTGTTCGTCCCCATCTCCGGCACCGAGGACGACGTGCCCGACCGCGTCGAAGGCCTGGCGAAAGCGAACGGCGACACCCGGTTCGCCCACGACCTCTCGGCGTCGCTCGCCGCGGCACCGGCCCGCGACCGCACCGGCCTCGTCGTACCCCTGTTGGACGGGACGCTCCGCCGAATCACCCCCGACGGGGCCGAGGACTGGCGGCTCGAATTGGGCGCAGCGATGTCCGACGTGGCGGTCGCCGATGGAACTGTCTACGTCGGGAGCGCGACCGAGGAACTGCTCGCCGTCGATGCCGGAACCGGCGAAGTACAGTGGCGGTCCCCACTCGAGAACACCGTCTTCACCCGCCCGCTGGTCGCCGGCGACCGGGTGTACGTCGCCGCAGCCGACTACTACCTCTACGCCCTCGACGCCGGGAGCGGGAAGCGACTGTGGCGGACCGAGGCCGCGAGCGCGTTCACGTCGGGCCCCGTCATGGTCGACGACCGACTCGTGACCATGGTCGGCGGTCGGATGAACCAGCGCGGGCCGAGCGGGACGGTTCCGTTCAAGCCCGAGGCCGTGTACGTCCACGACACTGCTGGCGAACTGGTGAACGAGTATCGCTTCGAGGGCTACCAGGACGGCGGGGGCCCGATGTGGGTCGCCCACATGGGTGACGCGGTCTACGTCGGGCAGGAGTGGTCGCTCTCTCGCGCCAGCGAGGAGGTGTTCGACGATGCGTAACCCACTCTCTCGCCGCGAGGCGCTTGGTTCCCTCGCCGGTGTCGGCTCGCTGGCGCTCGCGGGCTGTGTCTCGTCGGTCCTGCCCGACAACAGCGTCGACCCAGTCTGGCGACGCGACCTCGAGCAGGCGAGTGGTGCCTCCCCGCCGACCGTCGGCGGCCAGCACCTCCTCGTCGGCGGGCAGGACAAGGCCCTCTACGGGCTCGCGCTCGACGACGGAACGACCCAGTTCCGCGTCGAGACCGGCGGCCCCATCGAGGCCCGCCCGGTCGCGCCCGACTTCGGCGGCCCCTACCACGTCCACAGCACCGACGGCGACCTCTACACCGTCGGCCAGTCGGGCGAGCGCCGCTGGCACGTCGAGGGACTGCACGAACGCGGCGTCCTCGGTCGGTACGGCTCGCTCGTCGTCGACCTCGACCTCACCGACGACCTGCTCCGTGGCTACGACGTGAAGACGGGCGAACCACGGTTCGAACGCGAGCACGCCGGCTACCGTCAACCCGAGCAGGCCGACGACGGTATCGCGGTCGTGCTCCCGGCCGAGACCGACGACCGGCACCGCCTCGCCGTCCTCGCACAGGACGGGAGCGTCCGGTGGCAGACCGAGCCGTCGCGACTGTATCCGGACGTCGGTGCAGACAGCCGGCTGCTCGTGGCGGCCCGCGGCCCGGACGTGACGGGCTACGACCCGGCCGACGGGACTGTCCGGTGGGAGACCACCGTCACCGGCCGCGACGGGTTCGACAACGTCGCGCTGGGCTCGCTCGTGTACCTCCACTCCTTCCACGGCGATGGCGGGAACGAGGTGGTCGCGCTGGACCGACAGACCGGGGAGGTCCGCTGGCGGCGGACCGCCGGCTACCGCGTCGCGGCCGTCGAACCGACCGACGACGCCGTCTTCGTCGGGAGCGAAGTCGACGACCCCGACGGTGGCATCCTCGCCCGCGTCGACTGCTTTGGGAACGATGGAACTCGCCGCTGGAAGACGACGACCGAAATGCCATCACTGGAGCGGTTGGTGGTGTCCGGCTACGCGGCCGTGGCCGCGAGCGACCGGTCGCTGACCGCACTCGACTGGGAGACGGGAAAGACGCGCTGGACGTACGAGGCGGACTCTCACGGGCGGGTCGGGGTCGCCGGCGCACCCGACGGGGTGTTCGTCTCGAACATCGACCGCGGGAAGGTCGCGAAGCTCTTGACGACCTGAGACGCTCCCCGAGTCCATGGCACAGGTGAGGACCCGTCACGTCGTCTCACCCTCCTACCGTTTCGCAACACTCAAATATCCAAGCGCAATACTGTATGATGGATTCGGGGAGACCCGACCGACGAAGTTCCATGGGGTAGTGGCCAATCCTGTTGCCTTCTGGGGGCAACGACCCAGGTTCGAATCCTGGTGGAACTACTTCTGTTCCACGTTTCAACTCGACCGGAGCGACAGCGCCCTCCCGTGTTCTCCAGTCGAAACGAAGGGGTTGCTTTCTTCACCAACACTCCTATTTCCATCCACGCCATAGCATCCGCCACATGAAACGACGGGCGTTCCTCTCCGGTGTCGGCCTCTCGATGACAGCGCTGGCTGGCTGTGTCGGTGGTCTCACCGGGTCCGGCGGCACGCAGAGTAGCGGCACGTCACCCGAGGGCTACGAGACGATCGCGGTCGAGGGCGAGCAGATCGCCCTGGTCCCCGTCGACGAGACGCATCAGTGGCACCAGAACGAGGAGGCGACGTTCGTGGACGCGCGTGGCTCCTCCGCGTACAACCAGGGGCACATCACGAATGCGATGAGTAGCCCCGTCCAGACGCCCATCGAGGCAGAGCCGATCGAGGGTGTCTCGAAGGACACGCGAATCGTGTCGTACTGTGGCTGCCCCCATCACCTGTCCTCGCTCCGGGCGGCGGAACTGCAGAAGGCGGGCTACACGAACGTGTACGTCATCGACGAGGGCTTCTACGAGTGGGTGGAGCGCGGCTACCCGGTGACCGGCTCGTCCGCCAGGAAGGAGTTCGAGATTCGCGGACAGACGGACTCGTCGTACGCTGGCGAGATGGTCATGCTCTGGTTGCAGGCCGACGGCGAGACACAGCCACTCGAGGCAGCGCCCATCCAGGAGGACGGGTCGTACGCAATCACGGTCCACTTCAGTGGCGTCACCGCGGATTCGGTCGTCTCGCTGGAGGCTCCGGACTACCAGCTGGAGACGACCCTCGGGGCGCTGACCGAGCAGGTCGTGACGGCGGAGTCGGTTCGGACGCTCGAATAGTCCCGCTATCCGTCAGCTATTCTGATACCCGCGTTCGCAGTCTGAGCCAGATTGCCGTCTCGCTCCTGCTGCTCTTCACTGGGTGACTGGTCTCGCCTCTTCCAGCGCAGACACCGTCGCGGTCACGCCGCCACCCGGCCGGAGCGTCGGCGTCGCTCGCAGGTCGTCCAGCCCGTTCTCGGGGACGTCCACGGCGAACTCTTTCGCGATGCGGGCCAGCACGAGTCGCGCACCCGTGAGCGAGAACTGCCGGCCGATGCAGGCGTGGGGGCCGCTGGAGAACGGGAAGTACGCCGGGACGGACTGGGGTGAGCGGTCGAGCCAGCGGTCCGGGTCGAAGGTGTGCGGGTCGTCGAAGTACCGCTTGTCGCGGTGGACCGACCACTGGGGCATGATGACGGCGGCCCCGTCCGGAATGTGGTAGCCGCCGAGGTCGACGTCCCGGGATGCACGCCGGAACACGGCCCAGGCGGCGGGGTATAGCCGGAGCACCTCGGTGAAGACCCGGCCGGTGTACTCGAGGTCCTCGACGTGCTCGTGTCTCGGTTCGTCGTCGCCGATGACCGCCTCGGCCTCTTCGCGGACGCGCTCGCGGGCTTCGGGATGCCAGGCCAGCAGGCTCTGGGCGTAGGTCAGGCTCAGCGCGGTCGTCTCGTGGCCGGCGATGAGGAAGGTGGCGACCTCGTCGCGGATCTGGTTCTCGGAGAAGTCGACGGCGGGGTTGGACTCGGCCCGGAGGAGCAGCGAGAGCATGTCCTTCGCGTCCGGATTCTCCCCGGCGGCCATCGACTCGCGGCGGCGCTCGATGAGTTCCTCGGAGAGTTCGCGGATGCCAGTTGCGGCCGCCTTGAATTCGGACGAGGTCCGGGTCGGCACCCACGCGGGCAACACGGCACTGAGGCCGAACTCGAACTCGTCGCCAGCGACCTGCATCCACTCGGAGAACTGCTCGGCGCGCTGGAGGCCGATGTCCTCCCCGAGCAGTATCTCGGAGGCGACCCGGACCGTCAGCGCCGTCATGTCGAAGTGGAGGTTCGTCTCGAAGCTGTCCTCGTCGGTGCTCGCCAGCCGGTCGCGCCACTCTCCACAGAGGGCTTCGACGCGTTCGCCGACCGTGTCGGCGTAGGCGCGCACCTGGTCGCCGGCGAACGCGTTGCTCATCAGGGTCCGTTGCTGTCGCCAGAGGTCGCCCTCGCTCTGGACGAGGCCCTGCTCGGCGATGAGGGAGGCGGGTTTCTGGGCGGGGACGCGGCTGAACTCGTCGGGTCGCGAGAGCGCGTCGTGGATGAGGTCGGGGTTCGTCACCTGGACGATGGGCGGTCTGCCCGGGATGGGAATCCCGACGATGTCGGGGAAGCGCGCCTGCATCCCCTCGATGAAGCGGAACGTGTCCGTGCCGAACCGGGCCGCGTTGATGACGCCTGCGTCCGGTGGCTTCGGCAGCGACTGTGACATGTAAGAATATACGCTTGCATCTGTATGGAGGTTGCGGACCCGGTATCCCTCGCTGTGGGAACCGCGCCCGGGAACGGAGCCACCTGATAGTTCACGCCCACCCACACTTTTTGACGCGGGAAGACCATTGTCAACAATATGCAAACCAGTGCTGTTCCGAGACGTCCCGGCGTCCCGTCCGGCCGCAGCCACCTCACCGAGACACCCGCCCGAGGTGAGCCCTGATGTACGTCCTCGCGTTCGACCGCGACTGGACCGTCGACGTGAACCCACACCCGCACGAAGAGGCGGTTCCTCTCGAGTGGGTCCGCTACTGGGCGCACGAGACCGACCACGAGGTCTGGGCCATCGGCAACCAGGACCTCGTCGCGGAGGCAGACATCCCCGGCACGGTCGAGTCCATCAGACGCCGCGACGGCGACATCTCGGCACTCGGCGAGCAGGACGAGCGCGGTCGCTACGAGTGGTGGCCGGTCCGAGAACGACGACTGGAGATACTCGCGGGGCTGTTCCCCGACGCCGAGGGGTACGTCGTCGTGGACGACCTCGAGCTCTCGCACGTCGACGGCTGGGACCACTACCATTCCTGGGAGTTCATGCCCGCGATTCGAGCGGGCGAGCTCCCGCTCGACACGCCGGACGACGCCGACAGCCAGCCCGAGTCGCTCTTGTCGGAGGCCCAGGACGACCCCACAACGGTCTCGCTCTCGGCTGCCCGGCGAGCCCTCGACGCCGCCCGAGAGTCCGGGGACCGAGACCGGATGGTCGAAGCGCTGAAACTGGCGCTCTGGCTGGTCGAGAACCGCGGCGACGCGGTCGAACCGCTCGTGGAGCCGACGCTCGACCTGCTGGCTCGCGAGCGGTTCCCGAGTGGGCGGGCGGTTCTCCATGCCGTCGCGACGCAGGCCGCGGACGACCCCGACCCGCTGATACCGCACGTCTCGGACCTCGCATCGCTCGTCGCGTCGCGTCCCGTCTATCGAGAGCAGGGCAGCCGCACCCTGATGGAGGTCGCGGCGGCGGACCCGGCTGCGGTGGTGGACGCCGTCCCGGCGCTGGCCACCGTCGCCGAGGCGGAAGGAGGTGGGACCCGGCGGTTCGCAGTGTACGCGCTGACGCGGGCGACGGCCGCGGAACCCGAAGCGGCGACACCGGCGGTGGGGTCGCTGGTCGATGCACTGCTGGCTGAGAACGAGACCGTCCGGACGAACGCCGCGACCGCCCTCGGGCGAATCGCGTCGGTTGACCCCGACGCAGTCGCCGGCCACGCCGACAGTCTGGGGACGGCGCTGAACGACACGAACCCCGATGTCCGGGCGAACGTCTGCGTGCTTATCGGAAAGGCCGGGGGTCCGGTGGAGTTGCAGCGACTCCGGGAACTGGCGTCGAACGATCCGGACGAGACGGTGCGAGAACAGGCGACCTGGGCCATCGACCGGTTGTCGTGACCGGTCGGTCGAGCGTCACGGCGGTCCCGTCGGCGATGACCTCGGACGCGCTGGCTCACCGAAGGGGCGACTCCTCGGGTGCGTCGCCGGCCCTGTCGAGTCGGTCGGCCAGTTCGAGACAGTGGATGGCGTGGCCGGTCGTCCGGCCCAGGTCGGCGAGCACGGACAGTTCTCGCTCGTCGAAGGCCTCCGGTCTGTCGGCGTAGACGTTCACCAGGCCGTAGCAGGTGTCGTCGTGCAGGATGGGAATCGAGGCCACCGACTCGAAGCCGCGCTTTCCGGCCTCCTCGCGCCACGGCTCGAACGTCGGGTCCTCGTTGACGTTCTGCATCGCCTGGGGTTCGTGGAGCCGGGCGGCCCGCCCGCCGGGTCCCTGCCCGGTCGGGGTCTCGTCGGTCGTGACGATGATAGAGTCGAGGTAGCCCTCCTCGATTCCCGCCCAGGCGGTCGGGAGGACCTCTCGCTCGTCGCCCACTCTCCCGACCCACGCGAACAGGTAGGGCTCGGATTCGGCGAGCGTCGTACAGACGGACTGTTCGACCTCCTCACGGGTGGACGCCGCGATGACGCCGCTCGTCGTCTCCCGGATCGTCCGGTTGATGCGGTTCAGTTCCGCGAGGGCACGTTCGTGCTCGTGTCGGACCGTCGCGTCCCGGACCGAGACGATGACCTCGACGTGGCCGTCGACCGACATCGAACTGAGTGTCACGTCGATCGGGAACTCCGTCTCGTCACGGCGTCGTCCCACGAGGTCGTAGTCAGCGCCGAGAACCCGCCGAGACGGTGACTCGACGTACTCCTGGTGGTAGGTGTCGTACGTCTCGCGGAACCGTTCGGGAATCAACAGCTCGACCCGTTCGCCGACCAGTGTCGAGCGGTCGTAGCCGAAGAGCGACTCGGTCCGCTCGTTCACCTGGCGAATCCGCCCATCAGGGTCGACGATGACGATAGCGTCGGGAGTCGCTTCCAGGTAGTTCTCGGCCCGCTTTTCCGACCGGTGACCCCGGACGGCGTTCTGGACGCGGTTGGCCAGGACGGTGTACTGGTCGGCGCCCTGTGACTTCTGGAGGTAGTCGGTCACGCCCCTGGAGATGGCTTCGCTGGCGATCTCCTCGCTCCCTTTCCCGGTGAACAGCACGAACGGGAGGTCGCCGTACTCGGCGCGGACGGCGTCGAGGAACGTGAGGCCGTCCTGTCCGGGCATCTGGTAGTCGCTCACGATGCAGTCGACTGGAGCCGAAGCGAGGTGGTCGAGGGCGTCGTCGACGCTCGTGGTCGCGGTCGTGACGATGCGGTCGCTCTCCTGTTCCAGGAAGGTCGACGTCAGCTCCACGAGGTCGGGCTCGTCGTCGACACAGAGCACGTGGACTCGACGGCTCCGGCTCACTGGCTGCCCCGTTCCCCGGTCTCCCTCCGCACTCATCTCTATCGGACGTAAGGGGTGCGAAAGCAAGAGGTTGCCCCAGCGCAGGTCCCGAACCCGTGGGAATCGGATGGGGCTCCGGGCAGCCGAACCCGGCTCCGGATGGTGTCCCGTGCCGCCCGCGATGCGCTCAGAACAGCCCGCTCACGGTGCCGTCGTCGTCGACTTCGATGTCGGTCGCGGCGGGCTCGGCGGGCAGGCCGGGCATGGTCAGCACGTTCCCGGTCAGGGCCACGACGAACCCGGCACCTGCGGAGGGGTAGAGTTCGCGGACCGTGAGGTTCCAGCCGTGCGGGACACCGACCCGGTCGGCGTCGTCGGAGAGCGAGGCAGGGGTCTTCGAGATGCACACCGGCAGGTCGTCCAGCCCCAGGGACTCGATGTGTTCCAGGTCCTTCCTGGCAGCCGGGGTGAACTCCACGCCGTCGGCCCCGTACACCTGCGTGGCCACCGCCCGGATCTTCTCGGCGAGCGGGGCGTCCAGCGGGTAGGTCGGTTGGAGGTCGGCCTCGCCGGAGTCGGCGGCGGCTTTCACCAGCCGGGCCAGGTCGAGCCCGCCCTCGCCGCCGTCCTGGTAGACCGTCGAGACCGCGGCCGGGACCTCCCGTGCCTCGCAGTGCTCCAGCACTGCCGAGATCTCCTCGTCGGTGTCGCCCGGGAACCGGTTGACCGCGACGACGACCGGCAGGCCCATCGCCCGGAGGTTGTCGACGTGGTGGTCGAGGTTCGGGAATCCGGCGCGAAGTGCCGCGATGGAGTCCTCGTCGTCGACCGTCGCGGAGCCGTGTCTCTTCAGCGCCTCGACCGTCGCCACGACCACCGTCGCGTCGGGGGCTACCCCTTCGCGCGAGACGATGTCGACGAACTTCTCCGCACCGAGATCCGCGCCGAAGCCGGCCTCGGTGACGAGGTAGTCCGCCAGTCGGAGGCCGAGGTGGTCCGCCAGCACCGAGTTCGTCCCGGTTGCGATGTTGGCGAAGGGGCCACCGTGGACGAACGCGGGGGTGCCCTCGATGGTCTGGACGAGGTTCGGCCGCAGGGCGTCCTTCAGGAGCGCGGTCACGGCCCCGACGGCGTCGAGGTCCGCGACGGTGACCGGCTCGCCGTCGGTGTCGTAGGCGACGATGACCCGTCCGACTCTGGCCTTGAGGTCCGCGATGTCGGTGGCGAGACAGAGCACCGCCATGAGTTCGGATGCGGCGGTGATGCAGAACGAGTCCTCCCGCGGTGGGCCGTTCGTGGTCCCACCGAGGCCGACGACAGTCTCGCGCAGCGCCCGGTCGTTCACGTCGAGCGCCCGCCCCCAGACCACGCGGTCGGGGTCGATGTCCAGCGGATTGCCGTGGTGCCGGCTCGCGTCGACCATCGCCGCGATGAGGTTGTGCGCCGACGTGACGGCGTGGATGTCGCCCGTGAAGTGGAGGTTTATCTCCTCCATTGGGAGCACCTGGCTGTAGCCGCCCCCGGCCGCGCCGCCCTTGATGCCGAACACCGGCCCCTGCGACGGCTCCCGGACCGCGACCGCGTTTGACGCGCCGAGCTGCCCGAGCGCCTGGCCGAGTCCGACCGTCGTGACGGTCTTGCCCGCCCCGCGGCGCGTCGGCGTCATCGCCGTCACCAGTACCAGCTTCCCGTCGGCCGGCTGCTCGAGCGTCCGGCTGATGGCGTCCCAGGTCAGCTTCGCCACCTCGTTCCCCCGCGGTTCGAGGTCCACGGCGTCGAGGCCCAGGTCGCCCGCGACCGCCTCGATGGGTCGGCGCGTCGCGTCGCGCGCGATTTCGATGTCGGGCGGTACCTCTCGCTGTGTGACTGGCTCCTGACTACTCATGCGTATCTGTTGATACGTCTGCGGAGGGGTTAACCTCGATTGTTGGTTCTCACGTTCTGGTAGTGACCGCCGGTGGCGGTGGTCGGCACTACCGTCTCACTGGTTGGTGATAGACGAAGGTGCTGCGAACCGTCGTGTAGCGTCGTCCTCCGTCCAGAAAACGACCTTTTGGGACTGGGTACCGACGCGTTCGCGCTCCCTATCCACACGTTACTCGTGCCACTGGCGACACTTGTCTTGGCATATGCCAAACGAGGCTCCAAGGGGGAGACGCCGCAACGACTGTGTATACGATTGATGTCGGAGACAACCCGAACTGCCCGGCGCTCGGCCTCCACCGGCGTCAGGACGACCAGCGGAGAGGAACAGCACGAGACGAGCGACGAGCGGTCGGACCAGCCCAGCGAGGAGGACCTCGTCTACGACGAACGTCACGGCGAGTGGGTCGACCCCGAGACCGGCGAGGTCGTCCGCGAGGGAGTCATCGACCGTGGCCCGGAGTGGCGCGCCTTCGACGCGAAACAGAAGGACGAGAAGTCCCGCGTCGGCGCACCCACGACGAAGCTGATGCACGACGACGGGCTGTCGACCAACATCGGCTGGCAGAACAAGGACGCGTACGGGAACTCGCTCTCGTCGAGCCAGCGCCAGAAGATGCAGCGCCTGCGCACCTGGAACGAGCGATTCCGGACCCGTGACTCCAAGGAGCGCAACCTCAAGCAGGCACTCGGCGAGATAGAGCGGATGGGCAGCGCCCTCGGGCTCCCGAAGAACGTCCGCGAGACGGGGAGCGTCGTCTACCGCCGCGCACTCGAAGAGGACCTGCTCCCGGGCCGGTCCATCGAGGGCGTCGCCACGGCGTCCCTGTACGCCGCCGCCAGACAGGCCGGCGTGCCCCGCAGCCTCGACGAGGTGGGTGAGGTGTCCCGCGTCGACAAGCAGGAACTCAGCCGGACCTACCGCTACGTCGTCCGCGAACTCGGCCTGAAGGTCGAACCCGCCGACCCCGAGCAGTACCTCCCGCGGTTCCTCTCGGAGCTCGACGCCGGGGCCACCGTCGAACGCCCCGCACGCAGGCTGCTCCAGGCGGCCAAGCAGGAGGGCGTCCACAGCGGCAAGAGCCCGGTCGGACTCGCTGCGGCGGCCATCTACGCCGGGAGCCTGCTCGCGAGCGAGGAACTGACCCAGGACGAGGTGAGCGAGGTGACCGACATCAGCGAGGTCACCATCCGCAACCGCTACCAGGAGCTGTTCGAGGTCGTCGGCCAGAAGCGACTCTCCAGCCTGCGAGTCGAGGATGGCGACTGAGGACCGGAACCGGACGCAGGCCGGGGCATCGACACCGTCGGAGTGGCGAGCCCCCGTCCTGTCGGGACTCGCGCTCTTGGTCGTCGCCGCGACGGCGTGGCTGGCGGTTCCTGCCGGGCATCCCCTCCAGGCCGGTGTCGCGGTCGGGCTGATATACAGCGGCCTCATGCTGCCGACGGCGACGTATCTCTACCTGCGCGAGACGGCCCAGCAGAACGGACAGGAGCGCGCGAGCACTGCCGTCGAGGGTCTCAGGGCTCGGCTCGCCCGCCTGACCGGTCGCGTGACCCGGTCCCGGTGGGCCGAGTCGACCCGGACGTGTTCCTGCAAGCCCTGATTCGAATTCTTTGCGCGTGTCGTCGACCCGTCATCGAGCGCCAGGCTCGGTCGCCGGGGCGAAGTACGCGTCGTCGTGCAGGCGGTTCGTTATCTCCTCGAGCGTCCCACCGTCGCAGCTGGGGCACCGCGACTCGGACTCTGGAAACGCAAAGACGGTCTCGCACCGGGCACAGGCGAAGTATCGCAATCCGAGCACGAGCGTCTCTCGGGACTACAGACGCATAAACTGGACTCCGGGCTGGCGTCCCGCGGCGCGTCTTCAGACCTCGGGTGCGGCTGGCTGGCGCGAGCACTGCTCACCGATGTCCGACACCGACCGGGAGACGAAACAGCCGATGATCCACGATTCGGCCTGCTGGAGCCGGTACTGCAGCGTCGACCGCGGAATCTCGAGTTCCTGGGCGACCTCCGCCATCGAGGTGCCACGCGGGGTCTGGTAGTAGCCCATCCGAACCGCGGTCTCGATGGCTTCACGCTGCTCGTAGGGGAGTTCGGCGAGCGTGATTGCCTCCTCCGCCCAGTAGGAGGGGCCGCCGATTTGGCGGAAGGAAAGCGAGAGCCCATCGCGCAACTCCTCGCTCAACGCCTCGTGGAGGCCCATCGCGTCGCCGTCGTCGCGCATGAGGATGCGCCACTCGTAGCGATTGTTGCGGCGTTCGGCGGCACAGAGGTACCCTTCGCCGAGGTACATGCAGGCGAGCTGGGGGATGGAGTAGCAATCGCCGGGGGAGGGACGGAAGGTGTAGATGGTCCGGCGCGAGGGCGCGCGTTCGAGGAACTCGTGCTCCCAGTCGGTGTGGCAGTGCCGGGAGCCGATGCACTCGTTGCAGTGCTCCGGGGCAGTGTAGAGGTCGTCGATGCGTTCGAGAGCGTCCTCGGGGCCAGCGATCCGGTCGATGCGCCACATGCTGTTGGGCGAGACGTGGCAGTTGATGGTCCGGGCGTGGGCCTCCGGGTGCTCGATGAAGACGTCCATCAGTGGGTCCGCCCCCCTGTCGTACTCGATGGTGAACGCGAACTCGCGCATGGCACAGAGTTTGGCTATCGCCAAATAAGCTCGTTGGTGTGCGAACCATCCACAGAGCGTTTGGCATATGGCAAACTGGGGATTACCGGTCTCTGCGCCATACCGAGGCCCACATGTTGTTCGATACGACGAGCCTGAACGAACTGGCACTCGACAATCGCGTCGGCCTCGCGCCGATGACACGCGTCAGCGCCACCGACGATGGGCGTGCGACCGCCGAGATGGCCCGGTACTACACCCGGTTCGCCGAGGGCGGGTTCTCCTTCCTCGTCACCGAGGGCGTCTACACCGACGACCGCTACAGCCAGGGCTACCTGAACCAGCCCGGCCTCGTCACCGACGAGCAGGTCGAGGCCTGGACCCAGGTGACCGAGGCGGTCCACGACGCCCAGGCTCCCATCTTCGCCCAGCTGATGCACGCCGGGGCCCAGACGCAGGGCAACCCGCACGTCGACGGCGAGGAGACCATCGCGCCCTCGGCCTGGCAGCCGCAGGGCGAGAAGGCCGAACCGTACGGCGGGAGCGGGGAGTTCGCGGTCGCCAACGCGGCCACCCACGACGACCTCGACGACATCCGCGAGGGCTTCGTCGAGGCCGCGAAGAACGCCCACGATGCCGGCTTCGACGGCGTCGAGGTCCACGGCGCGAACGGCTACCTCCTCAACGAGTTCCTCGCCGCGGACGCGAACCAGCGCGACGACGAGTACGGCGGGGCTCCCGAGAACCGCGTCCGGTTCCCCGCCGAGGTCGTCTCGGCCGTCGCCGAGGCGGTCCCGGACGACTTCGTCGTCGGCGTCCGCGTCTCCCAGACGAAGGTGACCGACCCCGAGTACGAGTGGCCCGAGGGCGAGGACGCGGCTGCGGTGTTCTTCCCGGAACTCTCGGCGGCCGGTGCGGACTACGTCCACGTCACCGAACCAGACGTCACCTCGCCCGCGTTTGGCGACGACGGACCAACGCTCGCCGAGGCGGCGGTCGAGCACGTCACCGACGACACGGTCGTCATCGCCAACGGCGGCCTCGGCGACCCCGAAGCCGCACGGGAGGCGACCGAGGCCGGGGCGGACCTCCTGACGCTCGGGACCGGGGCGCTCGCCAACCCGGACTGGCCGACCCGCGTCGCCGACGACCGGGAGCTCGACCAGTTCGACCCGGCGCGCTTCCTCGCGCCGACCGCTGAACTCGCGGACCACGAGATACCGGCGGCTCCGGCGGCGGACGACTGACGGTCCCGGCACATCCGGCGCGCCCCACCCGAACCCCTTCGCTTCCACTCGAACACGTCCTTTACAGACGTGTGAACTGGTGTTTTGCACACGTGTGAAGAGGTATTTCAGTCGTGTGCAAAGGCTGTCCGGGCCCCTGGAGGTGCCATGATACCGGCCTGAACCCTCCAGTACGCTGTCAAACACCCCCAAGACGGGCGCTGAATCCGATACTACACATTTGAATGTTTCGACCATCACAGAGATTTGCCAACCTA
Organism: Haloarchaeobius sp. HME9146; assembly: GCF_025399835.1. Classification (NCBI taxonomy): domain Archaea; kingdom Methanobacteriati; phylum Methanobacteriota; class Halobacteria; order Halobacteriales; family Halorubellaceae; genus Haloarchaeobius; species Haloarchaeobius sp. HME9146. The sequence continues at coordinate 431,036 of NZ_JAODVR010000001.1, read as the reverse complement.
CCGTGATTCTTTAACGGAGTAAAATCATCTTTTTCTCATGCCAGATTCATGGACACGGGATGGCAGGTACTCGGCCTGCCCTGGTACTGGGGCTGTAGAACAGCTGCGCGAGATCGAAACCACGGGGGTGAGCCACGATGGCTGACCCGCTGATGATACTGCTGGCGGTGCTGCCGCTGGTCGCCATCACGGTCCTGATGGTCGGGCTCTACCAGCCCGCGACGACCACCATGCCCATTGCGTGGGTGACGGCCGCGGCCGTCGGGCTCATCGGCTGGGGCATGTCGCCCGACCTCATCGCGGCGGCGACCATCGCCGGCGTGTTCACCGCCACGGAGATTCTGTGGATCGTGTTCGGCGCGATACTGCTGTTGTTCACGCTGAAGGAATCGGGCGCGTTCGACGCCATCAACGCCGGCTTCTCGTCCATCAGCGACGACCGGCGCGTGCAGGTCGTCCTGCTCGTATTCCTCATGGGCTCGTTCATCGAGGGTGCGGCCGGCTTCGGGACGCCCGCAGCCATCGTCGGCCCGCTGCTCGTTGGCCTCGGCTTCCCGCCGCTGGCGGCCGTCGTGGTCGCCCTGACGGGGAACATCATGGCCATCACGTTCGGGGCAGTCGGGACGCCGCTCATCATCGGGCTGGAGGACGTCTTCAGCAAGAACACGGCGATACAGGAGGCCATCAACACGGAGGGCATGACCGTCACCCAGTACGTCGCGGACGCGGCGGTCTGGGCGGCCTCCATCCACGCCATCGTCGGCATCGTGCTCCCGTTCATCGGGGTCGCGATGATGACCCGCTTCTTCGGCGAGGAGCGCTCCATCAAGCCGGCGCTCCAGGTGCTCCCGCTCACCATCTTCGCGTGGGCTTCTTTCGCGATTCCGTACTGGCTCACCGCGTACTTCCTCGGCCCGACGTTCCCCGCGCTGCTCGGCGCGATGGTCGGGCTGTTCATCACGGCCGGGACGCTCAAGGCGGGCTTCCTGCTCCCCGACGAGGAGTGGGACTTCGCGCCCCGCGAGCAGTGGCCCAGCCACTGGGTCGGCGACATCGAACCCGGCGAGTCCGTCAGCGGTGGTGACCAGACCGTCGCCGCCGATGGCGGCGTCGTCCAGGAGAGCCGCGACATGTCGCTGGGCATGGCGTGGGCACCGTACATCATGACCGCCGCGCTGCTGGTGGTCACCCGCGTCTGGACCCCGCTCCAGAGCTTCCTGAACGAGAACCTCGTCATCGCGTGGAGCAACATCCTCGGGACCGGCCTCGACGGGTCGTTCCGCACGCTGTACCTGCCGGGTGCCATCTTCGTGTTCGTCAGCGTCATCACGTACCTGCTGCACGGGATGGACGGGCAGGAGGTCAAGAACTCCTGGCAGGAGACCACCCAGAAGATACTGCCGGCGGTCATCGCGCTGTGGTTCGCGGTCGCGACCGTCCAGATCATGATCAACTCCGGGCAGGCGGCGGGCACCGACAGCATGCTCGTCATCCTCTCGGACTTCACGGCGAACCTCGCGGGTGGCGTCTACCCGTTCTTCTCGGCGCTCGTGGGCGCGTTCGGCGCGTTCATCGCCGGGTCGAACACGGTCAGTGACATCCTGTTCGGGACGTTCCAGTTCAACGCCGCACAGAACATCGGCGTCCCGACCCAGATCCTCGTCGGCGCACAGGCCGTCGGTGGGGCCATCGGGAACCTCGTCGCCATCCACAACGTCGTGGCCGCGCTGGCCGTCGTCGGACTGGTCGGCGAGGAGGGTCGCGTCATCCGCCTCGAACTGATTCCGCTGCTGTACTACGCCGCGATGACGGGCGTCTTGACCATCCTGTTCGCCTACGTCGTCGCACCCGGGGCCTTCTGACGGAGGCCGTTTTTTCGTACTTCCAGCCATGAGACACGATATGCACGACCCGATTCACACGGGTGACAGACGATGACCGGCGTCGAGAGCGACGTCGCCGAGCAGTGGGCCGCACGCGCCGGGGACTTCGGCGTCGAGGTGACCTGGACCACCGCCGACGAGGCGACGGCCGCCATCGCCGACCTCGTCGACGACCCGGCGGTCGGTGCGCCGCTGCCCTGGGACGACGTGTCGCTCCCTGAGGGCGTCCAGACCGACCCGACACCAGCCGCGCTCGATGCCGCCAAGACGGGCGTCACGGCGGCCGACCTCGCCGTTGCCGAGTACGGCAGTCTCGTCCTCCGGCAGACGCCCGAGGGGAGCGAACCGGCGAGCGTCTTCCCGGACCTCCACGTGGCGGTCCTCCGGGCGGACGACGTGGTCCCCGACATGGCCGCGGCGTTCGAGTGGCTCGGCGACGAGCTCCGCGAGACGCGGGACTCGGCCATCCTCGCGACCGGCCCCTCGGCCACGGCCGACATGGGTGCCCTCGTCAAGGGGGCCCACGGCCCGAAGGCGGTCCACGTGGTGGTGATTCGATGAGTTCGGAGTCGCGCGAGGCGAAGGCCGCCCGCATCCGCCAGCTGCTCGACACCGAGGGGACCGCCGTCGGCGAGAACGCCCGCGGCTTCAACCAGGGCCGGTACGACTCCGTCGGTAAACTCGACGACTACGAGGACCTCAAATCGGAGGCCCGGGCCATCAAGGAGGACGCCATCGAGCGCCTCCCCGAGCTCATCGACCAGCTCACCGAGGCGGTCGAGGAGAACGGTGGCACGGTCTACATCGCCGACGACGCCGCGGACGCTAACGAGTACATCGCCGAGGTCTGTGCCGACCAGGACGCAGAGCGCGTCGTCAAGTCGAAGTCGATGACCAGCGAGGAGATCGAGGTCAACGAGCACCTCGAATCCCGGGACGTCGGCGTCACCGAGACCGACCTCGGCGAGTGGGTTCTGCAGGTCGCCGACGAGGCCCCGAGCCACATCGTCGCGCCCGCTATCCACAAATCGAGGGCCGAGATAGCCGACCTGTTCAACGCGGTCTTCGAGCCCGAGGAGGAGTTAGAGACCGCCGAGGAGCTGACGATGTTCGCCCGCGAGAAGCTGCTGGCGCACATCAAGGCGGCCGACGTGGGCATGACCGGCGCGAACTTCCTCGCGGCCGACTCGGGGACGATGGCGCTGGTCACCAGCGAGGGCAACGCCCGGAAGTCGGTGACGGTCCCCGACACGCAGATAGCCGTCGCCGGCGTCGAGAAGGTGATTCCCAGCGTCGAGGACCTCCAGCCGTTCGTCGAACTCATCGGGCGCTCCGGCACCGGTCAGGACATCACGAGCTACATCTCCCTGCTCACGCCGCCGGTGGACTCCCCGCCGGTCGACTTCGACGACCCGGAGACGCCCATCACGGCGGGCGAGTCGGACAGGGAGTTCCACCTCGTCCTCATCGACAACGGCCGCCTCGACATGCGCGAGGACGAGCACCTCCGCGAGACCCTGTACTGCATCCGGTGTTCGGCCTGCTCGAACACGTGTGCGAACTTCCAGGGCATCGGTGGGCACGGCTTCGGCGGCGAGACCTATTCGGGAGGAATCGCCACCGGCTGGGAAGCCGGCATCGAGGGCCTCGACACCGCCGCCGAGTTCAACGACCTCTGTACCGGCTGCTCGCGGTGTAAACCCGCCTGCCCGGTCGAGATCGACATCCCCTGGATAAACACGGTCGTCCGCGACCGCATCAACCGCGAGGGCGAGTCTGAAAAGTTCGACTTCCTCGTCGACGGCCTGAGCCCGGACGCCGAGGGCGACGACGGCCCGGAGCTCCAGAAGCGCCTGTTCGGCAACTTCGAGACCCTGGCGAAGACGGGCAGCACGTTCGCCCCCCTCTCGAACTGGGTCGCGAACTCGTCGCCGGCGAAGGCACTGCTGGAGCGGACCGCGGGCGTGGACCGCCGCCGCGAGTTCCCCAGCTTCGAGCGCGAGACGCTGGTCGAGTGGTTCGCGAACCGGGACTCGCAGGCCCCGAACCACACCGACCGCAAGGCCGTCCTCTACCCGGACGTCTACACGAACTTCATGCTGGTCGAGCGCGGGAAGGCCGCGGTCCACCTGCTCGAAGCGCTCGGCGTCGAGGTCGCGGTGCCCTCGGTCCCAGGTGCCGGTCGCGCCCCGCTCTCGCAGGGGATGATCGACACCGCGACCGAGAAGGCCGAACGCGTCACGGCCACGCTCGCGCCCTACCTCGACGACGGCTGGGACGTGGTCGTCATCGAGCCGAGCGACCTCGCGATGTTCCGCGAGGACTACGACCACCTGCTGCCCGACCCGGCGTTCGAACCCCTCGCAGAGAACAGCTACGAGGTGCTGGAGTACGCCTTCGGGATGCTGGCGAACGGGGCCGACGCCGAGGTCCTGTCGACCGCGACGGGCGACGAGACGGTCGCCTACCACAGTCACTGCCAGCAGCGAAGCATGGGGCTCGAAGCGCACACCATCGCGGTGCTGGAGGAGTGCGGCTACGACGTGACCACCAGCGAGGTCGAGTGCTGTGGCATGGCCGGCAGCTTCGGCTACAAGGAACAGTACTACGACCTCTCGGTCGACCTCGGTGAGGACCTTGCGGGGCAGCTCAGGGAGGCTGACGGCGACCACGTCGTCGCCTCGGGCACCTCCTGTACCGACCAGATAGACGACCTGTTCGGGGAACGGCCGCTCCACCCGGTCGAACTGCTCGCGCCGGGACGCGGCCGGTAGCACCTCGCTTACGCTGCACACTCCATCTCGAGGGAGGCTGCGACACGCCGATACCAGCCGCTCCGTGGTGGTCTCCCCGAAGAAGTGCCCCTGCTGTGCTCGTCGTGTCGGTACCGTACCGCTACTCGCGTGCCTGGTCGAGCAGGCACGATATCGTGCAGTAGTAGTGTCGTATCTCCTGTTTCGCGCCCTTGAACTCCATCGGCTTGACCACCTCGATGTGGGTGTCTTCCTCCTCGTCGATGTCGTCCATGCAGACGTTACATTGTGGCATGTTTTGTGTCACCCTGGTGACCCCCGGGGCCGCAGGCAGGCGACCCATCGCCGGCCATGAGCCGTGGTCACACGGAACTGGGTCTTCAATGATTATTGAACTGTCGGCCGTTCAGACTGGTTCGAGACCGTTCAATCCCGGTCGTAGGCGCCTGATTCCTCGAATTTCCCGCGTCTTCGCAACACCGAGGGGGTTCGGCACTGGCCGACCGCGCCGGTGACCTGCGGGACGGTGCAGTTGTTGCAGTTCTCGCAGACGACGCGGGTACCGTCGCCCGCCTCGTCGGCGAGCAGCCGGGCCGCAAGCTTCGGTTCGGCGTAGAACGGGCGGGCCATCCCGACCATGTCGCACGACTCCCCCAACAGGCGGTTCATCTGGCCGCGTTCGCGGACCCCGCCTTCGAGCAGGACCGGGACGTCGACCACGTCGCGAATCCGCCGGGCCAGGTCGGCGTTCCAGGCGGGCTCGAAGTCGAACTGGAACGATTCGAGCCAGTTCATGAACCGGACGCCCCTGGTTCGCAGGCGGCCGCCGAACGCCTCGGCGTAGCCACCCTGGAAGGACTCGTCGCGCCACGCCCGCTTTGGGTACTCCCCGCGGACGATGCTCATGTCCCAGACCACGGAGGTCCGGACCGGGACGATGGCGTCGTAGCCGATGTCGGCGAGCCGGTGGGCGATGTCGACGGCGTCGTCGTCACCCAGCTTTCTCCGAACGACGGGCGGGGCCGGGGCCTCCGAGGGGACCTTCGTGACGATGGGTGTGTCGCCGACCCGCTCGCGCAACTCGTCGTGGACGACTTCGAGGAACCGGACGCCGTCGCCGAACTCGTCGTCGCGGCGGTTGTAGAAGGGCGAGAGAAACTGCTGGATGATGCCCATGTTCGCGCCAGCGAGGTGGATGCCGTCGTAGCCCGCCTCGACGCAGCGCTCGCCGGCGTTCCCGAAGGCTTCGGCGAGGTCGTACACCTCCTCCGTACTCATGACGTGTGGGTCGAAATCGAGGAATCCCAGCCGGTCCAGCAGTCGGAGTTGCCAGGGCGGGCGCGAGACGGCGAGTTGCTGCTCGCCGGGATGTTGCTCGCGGTAGCCGGCGTGCCAGGTTTCCATGCTCCGCAGGCCGCCGTGTTCGAGCTGGACGAAGATCGTCCCGCCGTGGTCGTGGATGGCGTCGGTGAGGTTCGACAGGCGAGAGACGAACTCGGGGTCGTGGACCCGGGTCATCCCCGGGGCGGCACACCCCCCGTCCTCGGTGACGATGGTCGCCCCCTGGAAGACCAGTCCGACACCCGACTCGGCGGCCGGTTCGAGGTCCGCGACGAGGATGTCGACGGCGTCCTCGCCGTTCCCGGCACATTCGAGCAGTGGCGCGCGATACAGCCGGTTCGGTACCTCAAGGGGGCCGATGGTGACGGGGTCGTCCAGCCGCGGCATGTGAGAGGGTTCGCGCGGGACGGCCAAGAAGCTGTCACCGACGGGCGGCGGTTACTGGCAGACCAGACCGTAGTGGTACGGCGGCAGGTCGACCGTCCGAATCTCGTCGAAGCCAGCCTCGCGGACGAGGTCGATGCAGTCGGCCTCGCACAGCCGCAGGTCGGTCGGCGGGCCACGCACCGCCTCGAGCACCGTCGTCTCCTCGCGGGGCAGGTCGTGCCAGTTCACGACGACGAGCCGTCCCGAGTCAGTCAGGACCTCGCGGGCGCTCTGAAGGAAAGATTCTGGTTCGGGCACCCCGTGGAGGGTGTTCGCGAACAGCACCACGTCGACCGGTTCTGGTAGGAGTTCGGGCAGGGCCCTGGCGTCGCCCTCGATGGTCTCGATACGGTCGAGGCCGGCATCGGCCGCCCGGTCGGCGAGTTCACCGAGGAGGTCCGAATCGATGTCGACCGCGTACACCGGCTCACCGGTGATGCGGGCCGCCGGGAGCGTGAAGTAGCCGTTCCCCGAGGCCACGTCGGCGACGCTGTCACCTGCTTCGAGACCGAGGTCGCGAAGCGTGCCGGCGGGGTCGGGCCAGAGCGCGCTCCACCAGTCGCGGTCCGGCTGTCCCGTGTTCTGGAACTTGGCCATACGTGGTGCAGACGACTGCTCGATAAAAGCACTCTGGGGCTGTGCGTTTCGGCGCCCGGGGGATGGTCCCTCGTCGTTACTTCCAGGGGTTCGAGACGAGTTCGGCCTGCACCGCGCTGCCGACCCGAAGCGTGCAGTCGCTCCGGGGCTGGGCGATGCAGGGCAACACGTACCCCGAATCGAGATGCCTGTCTTTCAGCCCGCGGGGTGGCCTGACGTGTTCGAGCTCACCCTCCAACAGCTCCGCAGCACAGGTCGCACACGCCCCGGTCCGGCAGCCGAAGGGCAGGCCGAGGCCCTGTTCCTCACTCGCCGAAATCAGGTCCGTCTCGTCCGGGAGTACACAGGTTTCGCTTCGGCCAGACTCCCACTCGAACGTGACGGTGAACCGCTGCCGGCTCACGACCACACGTCGCTGGTACAGTCGCCGTCGGGCCAGCGAATCTCGTGCGCCCTCGCGGGACCGTGGGGCATGTCGCCGAAGTCGACCATGAAGTCGGTGTCGAGTTCCATCGTCCCTTTCCGTGGGTTCACGTCGGCCTTCAGCATCACCGAGCCCTGCGTGCCCTCGTCGGGGAAGAACTGGTTGTCCCACGAGGAGAACAGCGAGGTGGTCCAGTAGAGGCGCTCGCCGTCGAGGCTGAGCTGGAGCATCTGCGGGCCGCCGAAGACGGGGCGGTCGTCCTCGCCGGTGGGGCGGCGCGGGCCGAAGTTCCCGCCCGCCCAGACGCTGTCGACGTGGCGCGGATTCGCCGGGTCAGAGATGTCGTACATCCGGACCTCGCCGTGGAGCCAGTTCGAGAAGAACAGGTAGCGGTCGTCCATCGAAACCAGCAGGTCGGTGACGAGGCCGGGCATCGGGAAGTCCCAGTCGTCGTGCTCGCGGGGTTCGACGTCGATGACCTTGTCGGCGCGGTACTCGCCTCCCTGTTCGTAGAAGTGGAAGACATTGGACGACAGCGCCGCCCCGAGGAACCCGTGGGTCGACACCGGGGAGTGCAGGAACCGGACTTCGAGGGGAATCTGGCCCTCCTCGCCCAGGTCGATGGTCTGGAGAACCTCACGTTCGGTCCAGTCCCAGACGTTGATCTTGTGGCCGTACTTTCCGGCCTCGACGTCCTCCAGGTCGAAGCCGGGGTAGTACGTCTTCGGGGCGGCCCACTCGGTCGAGATCATCACGTTCTGACGGGGCTGGTACCAGTAGTCGTAGTTCATGCCGATGTCGCCCGGGGCGTCCCACCGGCCCGCGACCTCGAAGTCGTGGTCCAGTTCGAGGAACCCGCCCGGGAGGTCGCCGTCGGCGTTCCCCAGCATGCTCACGAGGATCTTCCCCTCGGGCACGCAGTGGACGGTGTGTGGGGCCGAGAGGTCGTGTGCGAACACCTCCTCGGGCTCGATGACCTTCGCCAGCTCGGGGTTCAGGCGGTCGGTGGCGTCGATCACGTGCAGGCGCGAGGAGCGCTGGCCGGGGACGAGGAGGTGGCTCCGGGCCAGTCCCTCCATGTGACACGACGAGGAGCAGGCGTTCCACCCGAAGTGGTGGAGTTCGTCGCCCTTGTTCGGCATCTCGACCCGGTTTACGACCTGCTGGTAGGTGTCGGAGTCGGGGTCGAGGTCGACGACGGCGAGGAAGTCCGGCGCGTCCACGTCGGTCCCGACGTACAGGCCCATGACGTACGCGAGTTTCTCGCGGTCGCCCTCCTCGATGGCGGCCTGCGGTGTGGCATATCCGGGCCCGTGGTGTTCGTGATGCTCGTGATGGGCGTGGTCACCGTGGCCAGCGTGGTGTTCGTGGTCGGCGTGGGTCTCGTCGTCGGGCTGGTGGGCGTTGCTCATGTGATAGAGTATATCATGCACAGGGGTCAACTCGTCGGGTTGGGTCTCTCGACTACCGGTATCTGTGACACATCAGAATCGAAACCCAGTTCGAAAACTCGGGGTAAGGAACTGCTTCCTCAAGCGAAATGTGGGGTACTTGCAAGCTAATGCGGGAATATTGTCATACTATCTGGCAAATATCTCTGCATCTCCCGGCGAGGCGACCTACTTGTTCACGGTCAGCAACACGGTTCGCTCACGGACCAGTTCCGAGAGCGTCGCGTCGGTGGCTGCCCGTTCCGCCCCACCCACCTCGAAGAACTCGCAGATGCGGGCCTCGTCGGCGGCGTCCCCGAGGGTCTCCGCCGGTTCCAACAGCCCTGCGAGGGCTTCGGCGGCGGCCATCTCTGCGTCGTCGGTCCCGAACGGCGCATCGGGGAAATCGGAGACGACGACGGCCACGACGGGCGTCTCCCCTTCGCCGACACCCATCGTCAGCGCCTCCGATATCTGGCGGCGACCCGCCGCGTACAGCAGAATCTCGACCGCGGCGTCACGGGCGACAGCCTCGTCGCGCAGCCACGCCCGGGCGGCCTGCCTGACCGCTGCCTCGAGATGTGCGCGGTCCACCACGTACCGGGCGTCGAACGCCTGGACCACGCAGTCGTGTTCGGTTCCGATCTCGCCGATTCGTGCGACGAAGTCGTCGATGTCGTCCACCGTCGCCGTCCCTTCTATCACGTGCATCAGAAATCACCCAGGCTCGTCTGGCTCTCTTCCGTCTCGTCGTCCGGTTCGGTCTCGTCCTCACTCGCCCGCTCGAACACCGCCTCGGTCTCGGGGTCGGCGTCGACCCCGTCCATCGAGGGGTCTTCTCTGCCCGCGTTCTCCAGGATGTTCTCGGCGGTCTTGCGCCGGCCATTCAGGGCAGCGAGCACGACGCTCTTGTCCGCGTCGCGGATGTCCGCGGGCGTCTCGATTCCGGCCTCGAACAGCTGTCTGGCGCGTTTCCGCCCGATGCCGCGCACCCCGACCAGTTCGAGGAGTTCCTCGTTGACGCCGTCTTCGACCCGCTTCTTCGCGTCCCGCACCCCGCGGGTGACGCTTCCAGGCAAGTCGAGTTCGCCCGAGATGCGCTCGGCCGCCCCGAGCAGCCACTGGGCGGTCTCGACCTTCCCGCGCAGGTCGCCCGGCCCGACCTGGTAGTCGGCCGTGATGCGGTCCTCGTCGACCTCGCTCGCCCAGTCCTCGAGCAGGCGGGCGGTCTTCAGCGCCGAGAGCCAGTCCTCCCAGCGGTGCTCCTCGTACTCCGAGGGGGCACTGCCGAGGAGTTCCTCTTCGCGCTCGTAGTACACCTCGGAGTACTCGTCGCGGTCGCCCGACTTGAGGTAGAGTTCGTACATGTCCGGCGTTCTGGAGACGAGGTGGTAGAGGCCGAGGGCGGTCGGTTTCTCGACTTTCGCGGGTTCGTCGTCGGCCTCGTCACGCTCGCCGTCCTCACTGTCGTCGTCACCGATGCTGTACGTCTGGAACCCGGCACTGCTGTCGCTGGCATCGAAACTGCTCGCCGAACTGCTCGTTCCAGGGGTTTGCCCGGCCCAGGCCCGCAGGCCATCGATGACCGTCGCCGCGCTCATCGGGTCGAGGTAGAGCTGCGAGACGGTGTGGCCGATTGCAGTTGCCGACAGTTCCTCGCCGTCGACCTCGATGAAGCCGTTGTGTTCGAGGTAGTCCAGCATCGAGTCCATGACCTGCTCCAGCCGCCCCTCCTCGGTCGACTGGGCGGCATAGAGGGTCTCCTCGAGGAACGCCTGTAGGCCGCTCCGCGTGCGGGCGAACCCGGACGCGATGGTCGCCAGGACGTGGGTCCGCATCGCGGGTTCGGCAGCCAGTTTCGACCGGACCGGCTCGGGCTCGGCGTAGACGTACCGGTCGAACAGCTCCTCGCGGTCGTCGTGGTTCGAGGCCAGTAGGACCGCTTCGCCGTAGGGGTCCCGGCCCGGCCGACCCGCCCGGCCCATCATCTGGTGGACTTCGAGCACCGACAGGGGGGCCATCCCGCTGCCGTCGTAGCGCTGCCAGTCGCGGACGATGACGCGGCGACTCGGCGTGTTCACACCCGCCGCCAGGGTCGGCGTCGCGCAGATGACCCGGAGTTTCCGGTCGCGGAAGGCGTCCTCGACCAGCGAACGGTGCTCTCTGGCGAGGCCGGCGTGGTGGAACGCGCCACCCTTGGCGACCACGTCGGCCAGATCGTCGCTGGTCTCGGAGTCGCTGACGCCCCGGACCTCCTCGGCGAGGTCCGCGAGGTCGTCCTTCTCGGCGGGCGTGAGGAACGGTTCGACCACCTCGGCGAGCCGTCGCGCCGCGGCCTCGGCGTTCCGCCGGGAGTTGACGAAGACGAGCGAGGCCCCGCCGTCTTCGAGCACGTCCCGGACCAGTGCAGCCTCCTGCTTCTCGCTGCCTCGCACCGGGACCTCTTTCTGCGAGCCGTCGTCGAACGACAGCGCGTTCCCGAAGTGGACGCCCTTGCGCAACTCGATGGGTCGCCAGTCGTCGTCGACGAGTTCCGCGTCCAGCCAGTCCGCGAGGTCGTCCGCGTTCCCGACCGTCGCCGAGAGCGCGACGACCTGGAGTTTCGGGTTGACCTGCCGGAGCTTGGCGAGGGTCACTTCCAGTGTAGGCCCCCGGCTCCGGTCGTCGATGAGGTGGACCTCGTCGGCGACCACACAGGTCAGGTCGTCTATCCAGGGCGCGCCGTTCCTGACGAGCGAGTCGACCTTCTCGGAGGTTGCGACGATGATGTCCTTCTGGCCGAGCCAGCCGCCCTCGGACTCGTAGTTCCCCGTCGAGACGCCGACGCTCACGCCGAACTCCTCGAACTGCTCGAACTCAGCCTTCTTCTCGGAGGCCAGCGCCCGCAGGGGCACGATGTAGAGCGCCTTCCCGCCCCGCTCGACCGCCGAGAGCATCGCCAGCGTCGCGATGAGCGTCTTCCCACTCGCCGTCGGGATGGAGGCGACGACGCTCTGGCCCTCGGTGACGCCCGCCTCGACCGCCTGCGCCTGTGGCGGGTACAGCTCCTCGATGCCCTGGCCCTGCAGGTGCTCGACGAAGGGTGCAGGGATGCCGGGCACGTCCGCCGTGTTCATTGACGGAGAGTGGTGCCTGCTCTGGTTTAAACTGTCGTCATCTCCCGCGACCCGGTCGCGCGTTCCTCGTACAGCCGGGCCATCCGCCCGAAGAAGACGAACATCAGGACGAGCGAGCAGGCGGTCCCGGCCGCCGTTCTGGCGGGTTGACGCTTCATCGCGGCGCGGAGCGTGTATAGTTGGACCGGAGCGCAAATACCCACGAACAGCAGGTTCGACACCGACGACAGCAGCCCCTCGTCGAGCCAGACGCGCTCCCCCAACACGACCCGCGTCGCCCACGCCGAGTCGTCCTCGGGTTCCGGCGACAGGAGCGGGTTCACCGCGACGAACACGAGGATCGCGGCCAGCAGGCGCTGTTCGCGCCGGTAGATGGCCAGCACCAGCAGTGGGTAGGTCGCGACGAACGTCCAGACGCTCCAGGGGTTGGCGTGGCCCGCCCAGAAGTAGCGTTCTGCGAGACCGGGACCGGCGTCGGTTTCGGAGGGCATCGTCTCGGGATACGACCAGAACCCCGATAAATCACCACGGCGCGTGCGGTCGGGCGTGTCGAGCGACAGCGAGACCGCGACGGCGGAAACGCGCGAGGGACGACCGGAGTGAAGCGAAGCAGAACGGAGAGAGTCGGCTGGGGAGGCCGAGGTGCGGTGCGGAGCGGTGCGGTCCCATTGCCACCAGCGCGAGTTCGCCACCTGTCGTCGCTGACACCAGTCGCCAATCGCATATCGAAATCATCGGCTTCGTTGAACTGCTCAATCGGTGAGTGGTCCCAGGGAGTGTGCTGCATACAGAGGGCGTATCTCTCAGTCAGAGCAAAACAGCGCGGCAATGGTGGAGCGTCTCTGCAAGTGTTCAGTCTACTCGGGGAGATTTCTGATGACCTCGCGATATTCGTCTTCTGTGAAGGCTTTCACCGTCTCGAATTTACCAGCACCACCCCTCTCGTACGTGAGCGCGAGGTGTGCAGCTGCTTCATCGTCGGGCAGGTCGGCGACGTATACGAAGTCGTATCGTCCGAAGGTCATGTAGAACTCCTTCGGTTCGCCACCCAACGATCTGGTCCGCTCCTTCACCATCTCGAGCCGGTCAGGACTCTGTTCGATGTTCTCTGCGCCCTTCTGGTTGAGCGTAACGAGCATGATGTACGTCGGCATCGGAGTACCTCTTGCATACCGTAGCCGACACCGTTCGACCCAGATGGTCCATCGGGCTAAGACATGCTCCGTATATTTTGTTCGCCACTGAGATAGGTGTTTGTCACGGAGTATCAGGGCCCCCTCGGGCACAAATACGGAGGGTTTCGATGGAGCCAAATCGTCCGCTGACAGGTCACCATCACCGGTCCTGAACGCACCCGAACCAACACGAGTTCGCGCCACAACCCACGACACCACCGTCCGTCAACGATTTACACCCCACGAGCGAACCCCCGCTACATGAAGATAGAGTACGACCGCGACACCTGCATCGGGATGTTCCAGTGCGTGGCCGAGTGGGAGGAGGGCTTCGAGGCCGACCGCGACGCCGGCAAGGCCGTCCTCGTCGACGGGGAGGAGACCGACGACGACCTGTTCGTCCGCGAGATTCCCGAGGACGCCGAGTTCGACGCGAAGTTCGCCGCCCGGGTCTGCCCGGTCGACGCGATTCGGGTGTACGACGACGACGGCGAACAGCTCATCCCCTGAGATAGATTAAATACCGAACCTGATACTCCCTGTTGAACCACCCCCCTGTTTGAGGGAACCTCTTTACCCTGTCAGTCAATATCAGTAGCCATGGATTCAGAGACGCGGGTCCTGCTGGTCGACGGGGACGACGGCCGTGTTGGTGAGACGGCCGACGTGCTCGTGACCGAAGGATTCGCCGTCGACGTCGTCGCAGACGCTGACGAGGCGCTCTCGGCCATGGGCCGGGCGCTGCCCCACTGTGTCGTCTGCGAGTTCGACGTCGGCGACGTGACGGGTGTCGAACTCCTCCGGACGGTCCGGGCGGTCCACGGTGGCGTGCCGTTCGTGCTGTGCACGGCAGACGGGAGCGAAGCGATTGCAGAGCGGGCGGTCGCCGCCGACGTCGACGGGTACGTCCGGCGGGAGGGAAGCGACTGGAAGGACCGGTTGCTGGAACGGGTGTGCGAGTCGCAGTCGGTCCGGCCGACCGACCAGCAACTGAAAGAGCGTGCGCTCGACGAGGCACCGGTCGGCATCACCATCGCGGACGCGAACGCGCCGGACATGCCGCTCATCTACACGAACGACGCGTTCGAGCGCCTCACCGGCTACGAGCGCGAGGACGTCATCGGGCGGAACTGCCGGTTCCTGCAGGGCGAGGACTCCGACCCCGACGCGGTTCGGCAGATGCGTGAGGCCATCGAGGCCGAGGAGCCGGTGTCGGTCGAACTGGTGAACTACACGAAGTCGGGCGAGCGCTTCTGGAACAAGGTCGACATCGCCCCCATCCGGGCCGAGTCCGGCGAGGTGTCGCACTACGTGGGCTTCCAGACCGACGTGACGGACCGGGTGCAGGCCGAGCGAACCGCGGAACAGCGCGCCGCCCAGCTCGCCGCCGAGCGCGAGGGGCTCGAACACCTGCTCGAACGTATCGACGGACTCATCCAGGAGACGATGGGCGCGCTGGTCGAGGCGACCAGCCGGAACGAGATCGAGACGAACATGTGCGAGCTGCTCGCCGAGACCGACCCGTTCACCTGTGCCTGGACGGGCGAACCCGACCTCGCGGACAACACCGTCCGCCCGAACGCCATCGTCGGCGGCTCCGCGGAGGGTGAGGCGATGGTGCTCGACGGGAGCGGTGGCGTGGTCGAGCAGGCGGTCGAGACCGGCGAGGTGCAGGTCGTCGCCGCAGACGACCTCACGGACCGCGAGTGGCACGAGGCGCGGACCGACGAGCCGTTCTCGACGGTCGCGGTCATCCCGCTGGTGTACCGGGACGCCCGCTACGGCGTGCTGACGGTCTACACCGACGACCCGGCGGCGCTGGACGAGCGCGAGGCGACCATCCTCGCCGCACTGGGGCGCATGGTCGCGACGGCAATCTCGGCCGCCGAGACCCGGCGCACCCTCACCGCGGACAACATCGTCCAGCTCTCCTTCACCGTCACGGACCGGTCGGTGTTCTTCGTGGACGTGGCCGAACGCGCGAACGCGACGCTCACGTACGCCGGCTCCGTCTACCGCGACGACGACTCGCTGGGGATGTTCTTCACGGTCGAAGCGGAGGACCCCGACGAGGTCGCCGACATCGCGAGCGAGTCCGACACCGTCCTCGACACGAAGATAATCACCCGGAACGAGGGCATGAGCCTCATCGAGTTCACCGTCGCCAACGAGGGGCTGCTCTCGACGCTCGCGGCCTACGGCGCGGACGTGAAGGCCATCACGGCGAAACCCGGCACGGCGAGCGTGGAGGTCGAACTCCCGCGTGACGCGAACGCCCGGACCATCGTCGAGACCATCGAGGCCGAGTTCGACGGCATCGACCTCACGGCGTACCGCGAGCGCGAGCGCCCCGCGACGACCAAACAGGAGTTCATCGCGGCGCTCGAGGACCAGCTCACCGAGCGCCAGCTGACGGCGCTCCAGCGGGCGTACTTCGGCGATTTCTTCGAGTGGCCCCGCCCGACCAGCGGGGACGACCTCGCGGACTCGATGGGTATCGCCCGGTCGACGTACCACCAGCACCTCCGGGCGGCAGAACGCAAGCTCGTCGGCGAGTTCTTCGACCGGCCCTGAGCGCTGGCCCGACGGGTCGCCGTCGTTCCGGCTCGCTGAGGGCTCCGCCGTCTATGCCATCTCTCTGCATCCCCTAGAGCGGGGTAGATGTCGACGACCCTGACCTACGCGACCTTCCTGGTGCTGTTCGTAGTGGCACCCATCTTCGGGCTCTCGGTCGCGGCACAGCGACAGGGCCTCCCGCTTCCCCGTGAGGGCCTGCTCCCGACCGGGCTCATGGTCGTCGTCGCCCTCGCGTACACGACCCCGTGGGACAACTACCTCATCGGCCAGGGCGTCTGGTGGTACGGCCCCGACACCGTCGCGCTCACCGTCGGCCTCGCCCCACTCGAGGAGTACCTCTTCATGGCCTTCCAGCCGGTGCTCGCGGCCCTGTGGTTCTACACGCTCCGCTGGCCGCCGGTCCACCCCGAGGGGCCGCTGCCCGGGCGAGCGCGCCTCGTCGGGACCGTCGGCTGGCTCCTCGTCTCCCTATTCGGCGTCTGGTTCCTGACCGACCCGTCGACGTACTACCTCGGTGCCATCCTGGCGTGGGCCTGTCCCGTCGTCGCCCTGCAGTGGGCCGTCGGCGGCCACTACCTCTGGGCGGCCCGGCGCTCGCTCGCGCCCGTCGTCGTCCTCCCCGTGGCGTACCTCTGGGCGGTCGACTGGTACGCCATCGAGCTCGGTATCTGGACCATCTCGGCCGACCACACGACCGGCATCGGGCTGTTCGGGCTCCCCGTCGAGGAGATGGTGTTCTTCCTCGTCACGACCCTGCTCGTCGTCCAGGGTATCGTCCTCTATCATTGGGTGGTGGACCGATGGCAGTAGCCGTTCCCCGTCCGGTCCGACACGCGGTCGACCGGCTCCTGCGCCCGGAGTGGCTCTTGCTCGGGGTGGTGGCCCTCCCGTTCGCGCTCGGGCTCTCGGTCCCAGCGTGGGCCGAGTACCTCCCGTTGCTCGTCAGCATCCTCGTCCTCGGGCTTCCCCACGGCGCGGTCGACCACCTCGTCCCGGCCCGGGTCGATTCCGGCACGTCGGTCCGCCGGTCCGTCGTCCTCGTGAGCGGGCTCTACGCCCTGCTCGGGGGCATCTACCTCCTGGGATGGTTCCTCGCGCCGGTCGCCGCGTTCGCCTTCTTCATCCTGCTCACGTGGGCCCACTGGGGCCAGGGCGACCTCTACTGCCTACACGTGCTCTCGGACGGTCGGTACCCGACGACGCCAGTCCACCGGCTCCTGACGGTCGCGGTCCGGGGGGCGCTTCCCATGTTGGTCCCGCTGGTCGCGTTTCCGGGCGCGTACGAGTCGGTTCTCGCGGCCACGGTCGGCCTCTTCGGGGCCGACCCGGCCACGGTCGCGTGGGCGTTCACGCCAGGAACCAGAATCGCGGTCGCGGTCGGCTTCGCCGTGCTCGTCACCGGCTCGCTCGTGCTCGGGGCACGCTCGCCCGACCCGGCGACCTGGAAGCGCGATGCGACCGAGGTCGGGCTGCTCTCGTTCTTCTTCGCGGTCGTCCCGCCCGTCCTCGCCATCGGGGTGTACTTCTGCGTCTGGCACTCGCTGCGCCACATCGTCCGCGTCGTCGGCCTCGACGAGCCCTCGGTCGCGGCGCTCGCCCGGGGCGACCTCGTCGGCGCAGTCCGAGGCTTCGCCCGTGACGCCACCCCGACGACGGCCATCTCTCTCGTCGTCCTCGCCGGCCTCGCCATCACGGTCCCGCAGACCCCGGCCGGACTCATCGGTCTCGTCGCCATCTACCTCGTCCTGCTGGCGGTGCTGACGCTCCCGCACGTCGTCGTCGTCACGCTGTTGGACCGCCGGCAGGGCGTCTGGTAGCCACGCCGAGTGCCCCCGTTCACGTCGCCAGAGCTGTAGGAACGTCGAGAAAAAAGTTATACACGTCCGTGTTGACGTATCCCATGACTACCATGTCGGGAAACGACCGCACGTCCCGTATTCGGGAGTGGGCGGAACTGATAGGGGAACAGGTTCCGGACGCTATCGATACTCGTGCGAACGGCAGTACCGCCGAGCCACGGCGGCCCGGCGACCGCGAGAACTGAGACCGCTGTAGTGCTTACGAGATCTTGTCGTACTGCTCGGAGAGCTTGTCGGCGGCCTCGCCGAGCTGGTCGCGCTCCAGTTCGGAGAGGTCCCACTCGACGACCTCTTCGACGCCGTTCGAGCCGAGCTTGACCGGGACGCCCAGGCCGACGTCGTCGTGACCGAACTCGCCCTCGAGCTTGACCGACGCCGGCAGGACCTCGCCGGTGTCGCGCAGGATGGCCTCGACCATGTGGGCGACGCCCGTCGCCGGACCCCACTCGGTCGCGCCCTTGCGCTCGATGACGTTCATCGCGGACTCTTTCAGGTCACCGAGGATCTCCTCCTTCTCGTCGTCGGAGAACTCGGGGTCTGCGCCGTCGACGCGAACCTTCGAGAACACGGGGACCTGTGCGTCGCCGTGCTCGCCCAGGATGGTCGCCTCGACGTTCTGGACCTGCGTGTCGAAGCGCTCGGAGAGGACGTAGCGGAAGCGCGCGGAGTCCAGTCGGCCGCCGAAGCCGATGACCTTGTTCCGGTCGCGGTCGCCGGCCTCGTACAGGTGACGGTTGAGCAGGTCGACCGGGTTCGACGTCGTCACCGTGATGAAGTCGTCGTTGTGCTCGGCGAGCGAGGAGCCGATGTCCTCCATGATGGGCGCGTTGTCGCCCGCGAGGTCGATGCGGGTCTGGCCGGGCTGGCGCGGGATGCCGGCCGTGATGACGACGACGTCAGAGCCCGCCGTGTCGGCGTAGGTGCCCTGACGGACGGTCGTGTTCGAGTCGTACGCGATGCCGTGGTTGGCGTCCGCGGCCTGGCCGACTGTCACGTCCTCCTGGTCCGGGATGTCCACGTAGACGAGTTCGTCGACCACGTCACGAAGCGCGAGGTTGTAGCCTGCGGCGGCCCCGACGGTGCCGGCCGCGCCGACTACGCTAACTTTCGCCATAACACTCGAAACTGCTCCCGATTCCGGGTTAAACGTGTCGAAGTCGGCAGTACGGCTTGGGCACCGATACCGGTTCCACGGCCCATTCGACCCTGACGTTCGGGCAGTCTCAGAGCCATATCTGACGGAGAACTCCACAGTTCGGCACCCCCTCCGCCACCACTGACCGGTCCCGCAGGACTTTCCTCTCCCAAAGTCGTCTATCCCGACATGAGCGAGTTCGACAAGGAGGCAGAGCGCGAGAAGTTGCGAGAGAAGTTCGCGAAGGACGAGGAAGACCGCAAGACGACACAGCGGATGAGCGAACTGCTCCTGCAGGGTGCGACGATGACGAACCAGCACTGCGACACCTGTGGCGACCCCATCTTCCGCCACAAGGGCCAGCAGTTCTGCCCGAGCTGCCAGGCCGCAGGACAGGAGGCACAGCGCCAGCAGCAGGCCCAGCAAGCGCAGCAACAACAGCAGGCGCAGGAGGCCCAGAACCAGCAGGCAGACTCCCCGGACCAGTCCACGCCGTCCCAGTCGGTCGCCGACGTCGAGGCCCAGGGCGTCTCGCAGTCACAGTCCGGCGACGATTTCAGCTCGCAGGTCCAGAGCCACACCCCGTCGCGAGCCCCCAGCAGACAGGCGTCACGTCCCGCCCTCGCCGGCGAGTTCGGCGACGCCGAGGCCTCCATCGCCGAGACCATCCGTTACTTCAGCGACGCCGCCGCGAACACGGACGACCCTGCCCGCGCTCGCGAGTGCCTCGCCGCGGTGAAGGAGGCGGCAGAAGCGCTCGGCGCGCTCCGGCGGTAGGTCCTCAGTTCTCTTCGCCCCACTCGAACCAGCGCACGAACGTCACGACGAACCAGACCATCCAGAGCGTGAACGCGACGAGCGCCGCGCCGTAGCCGATGCTCCAGTGCAGGTCGAACACCTGCCCCGCGAGCAGGACGAGCAGCGTGACCACCAGCCCGGGGAAGGTCTTCCGGACGGCGGCGCGCAACGCGTCGCTCACGGCTCGTACTGGCTCCCGATGACCTCCCGGATGCGCTCGGCGGTCACCTGACCGACGCCGTCCACTTCGAGGAGGTCGTCCTCGTTCGCGCACATGACCTCCTCGACGGTGCCGAAGTGTGCCAGCAGCGACCGGGCCGTGACCGGGCCGATGTCCGCGATGGCAGAGACGACGTACTCCTGCTGTTCGGACAGCGTCTTCTTCGACTTCTCGCCGTGGACGGACACCTCGCGGCCGCTCGCTTCCTGTTCGCGTTTCGCGATGACGGCGAGCAGGTCGCGGGTGTCGGCCTCGCCCTCGGTCCGCAGGACGCTCACGCCGAAGTCGACGGCGAGGGAGGCGAGTGCGCCCCGGATGGCGTTCGGGTGGATGTCCCGCGACCCGAGCAGGCTGTCGTCGCCCTCGATGACGAGGATTGGGCGGGCGTAGTGGCCGGCCATGTCGCGCACCTGCTCGAACACCGAGCGGTCGCTTCCGGTGAGGGTATCGAGGAAGTCGGAGACCGACTTTCGCTCGACGGCGACGCGGTCCGAGAGGACGTAGTCGCCCACGGCGAGCGTCTCGAGCCGGGTCGTCACGCCCTCGCGCGTCGAGAGGTCCCGCGGAATCGAGGAGTCCATCTCGCGCTGGTCGATGACGATCTCGACGGTGTCGTCGTCCTGCGGTTCGGCGGCGGCGACCACACCGTCGTCGGCGGTTGACTGGGCGGCCGTCTCTGTCGCCTGTTCGCCGTCGTTTGCGCCCGCGTCGGCGTCGGCCTCCTCGTCGCCGTCCGCGTCGTCGCCCGCCCCGAACTCCTGCAGGCCGGGCTGGGTATCCGCGCTCGCGCCACCGTCGGCGGCTGCCCCGCCCCCGGCTTCCGCGTCGCCCCCGTCGGACTCACCACCGGCGAACGCGGCGAGGCTCTGCTGGGAGTCGTCGAGTTGCTCCTCGACGTTCTTCGCGACGCCCTTGAGCTTGCGAAGCTCGTTCTCCATCTGCTTCTCCTTCCGCCGGGAGATCCAGAAGTAGGCCTCGTCGCGGGTGTCTTCGGCCATCAGCACGACCACGCGCCCCTCGTCCTGGCGGCCGGTCCGCCCCTTGCGCTGGATGGACCGGATGGCCGTCGGGACCGGCTCGTAGAACAGCACGAGGTCGACCTCGGGCACGTCCAGCCCCTCCTCGGCGACCGAGGTCGAGACGAGCACCTCGAACTCGCCCGCCTTGAACTGCTCGAGGGTCTCCTGTTGCTGCTTCTGGGTCATCCCGTCCGAGCCCTCCTTGTCGCCCTGGCCGACGAACCGCCGCGTTTCGAAGTGGTTCGAGAGGAACTCCGTGAGGGCTTCGGCGGTGTCTCTGGACTCGGTGAACACGATGATGCGCTCGCCGTCCTCGATACCGAGCGTCTGGGCGAGCAGGATGCGTGCCTCCCGGTACTTCGGGTGGATATCGTCGAATGACTCGGTCCGTCGAATCGCCTCTCTGACCTTCGGCTCGGACACCATGCGCTGACTCGCCTTCGACGCACCCGACGCCCGGGCGGCGTTCTGCTGGCGCTCGAAGTATCTGCGGGTGGCCTCCACGCTCTGGGTCTCGACGTAGGTGACCGCGGTCCGCAGCTTGCGGATCTCGGCGAGCAGGCTCATGCCCTTGAAGCCCGCCGACTGGTCGTTGTCCATCATCTGGCGCAGCTGCGCCGAGATCTTGTTTATCTGGGTCTCCGAGAGGTCCGGCGAGGTCGCCTTGGTCACGCCGATCTCTTTGAGCTTGCCGAGACGGTCCGCGATGACCTCGTTCAGCGCGTCGCGAATCTCGATGACCTCGTCTGGAAGTTGTATCTTCTTCCACTCGACCTCGGTGTCGTGGGTGTACTCCGAGACGTCGGCGTCGTCCTCGGTCATCACCTCGACCTCGCGCAGGCCGAGGTTCTCACACACCTCCAGAATCTCCTCTTCGTCACCACCGGGAGACGCGCTCATGCCCGTCACCAGCGGGTCAGCGGCGTCCTGGTGGTAGCGCTCTGCGATGTAGTTGTATGCGTAGTCTCCCGTCGCGCGGTGACACTCGTCGAAGACGATGTGTGTCACGTCGCGCAGCGAGATTCTGCCACCGACGAGGTCGTTCTCGATGACCTGCGGTGTCGCCATGACGACGGTCGCGTCCTCCCACAGGGCGGCGCGGTCGTCCGGGCGCACGTCGCCGGTGAACACGACGATCTCCTCGTCCGGAATCTCGAGGGCCTCGCGGTAGAACTCGGCGTGCTGTTGCACGAGGGGTTTCGTCGGCGCGAGCATCAGCGACTTCCCGCCGACCTCGTCGAGCCGGCGGGCGGTCACGAGCAGGCTCACGGTCGTCTTCCCGAGCCCGGTCGGCAGGCAGACGAGGGTGTGGTCCTCGGTCGCCGTCCCTGCGAGCTGTAACTGGTAGAGCCGGCGCTGGAGGAAGTTCGGCGCGAGCAGCGGGTGCTCGACGGACGCCTCGTCGGTGGCAGCCATCGGGGGGAAATTCGTCGTCCCGCCGTTTAAGACTTCGCCGACCGGGGTGAAAGTGAAGCGCGAGTCGCCGATGACGGTCCGGCCGCTCCTCGACGGGAAAGGGCCGACCGCGATGAAAGTGGAGACGGCGCGGTCAACCGTGTGAAACGACAGGCGGCGGATTGGGGGGAGAGTTGGGGGGAGTCCGCCGCACGGTGTCGTTCGTCTCACCACGACGGTGACTGGGCGACGAAGTCGCCAAGAACGCCGGAGATATCGGCGTGTCGTCGTGGCTAAAAAATGGGAAGTACGCGTACCGTAATAAATCTGCCGAGTCCCTCAGTCAACGAGTTCGAGCACGAGCTCCAGCAGTAGCTCCTCTTCGCCGATAACGGCCGCCACGATCGCGAGGAGTACGAGGACGATCAGTGCCACGACGAGCAGTTCGAGCAGTGTCATACCAGGGACTGATCGCTGCAAAATCGAATACGTCGGGCCTACACAACTAGACGGCGGGCGGTGCGGCTCAGACCGGCAGCGAGCCCGTCAGCGCCAGCATCACCC
The DNA here is from genome assembly GCF_025399835.1 of Haloarchaeobius sp. HME9146. Taxonomy (NCBI): domain Archaea; kingdom Methanobacteriati; phylum Methanobacteriota; class Halobacteria; order Halobacteriales; family Halorubellaceae; genus Haloarchaeobius; species Haloarchaeobius sp. HME9146. Next base: position 408,324 of record NZ_JAODVR010000001.1, on the reverse strand, counting down.
ACGCCGTCACCGTGGCCGCGATGGGGATGGTGAGGTTGTCGTCGATGACGTAGCCGGCGATGACCGGCTTCACGCCGTCGGCCAGGGTCGCCGCGACGGCCGCCGAGACGGCCACGAACGCCGGTAGGAACGGGAGGGCGAACGCGAGACTGACGAGGAACATCGCCACGAGCACCCGCGGCTGCTTGACGCTCCGCAGCTCGCCCGACGAGAGCAACCCGCTGATGGGGTCGCCGATGGTCAGCATGTACATCGCGGGGATGGCGACCGCCGGCGGGAACAGCAGGCCGGCGAACGCCCCGCCGATCATGTACAGCGCGTAGCCCGCGAGGTTGTCCTGTTCGTACTCCCGGGTGAGCTTATCGAAGATGGCCCAGTCCAGGCCGACGAACAGCCGCACGGCTTCCAGGACGAGTGCGACCCCCATCGCGAGGACCAGGAACGCCTGGACCGCCCGCCAGGGGATGGTCGGCACGCCGTCGAGCTGGCTCACGAGGTACGCGGTGGGCAGGACCGCACCGGTCGCGTGCACCAGTCGTCGGGCCACCTCGTCGCGCATCTCAGAGGGTGTCGAACGTCCGCTCGCCGGTTCTGAGCGCGGTCAACACGTCGGCCAGCTCGTCGAGGTCGACGCGGACCTGCTCGGTCGAGTCGCGCTCGCGGATGGTCGCCGTCCCCTCCGGGTCGGCGTCCAGGGTCACACAGAACGGTGTCCCGACCTCGTCCTGTCGCCGGTAGCGACGACCGATAGAGCCGGAGTCGTCGTAGGCGACCGAGAGGCCACGCTCGCGCAGTTCCGTCGCGACCGACTGGGCCGTCTCGGGAAGCCCGTCCTTGCTCGTCAGCGGGAAGACACCGACGAACGTCGGGGCGACCTCCGGCTTCAGCGCGAGGTAGCTGCGTTCCTCGCCCTCGACCTCGTCCTCGCGGTAGGCGTGGTGGACGACGGTGTACAGGGCACGGTCGACACCGAACGACGGCTCGATGACGTGTGGGACGATGTGCTCGCCGGCCTCGGTCTCCTCGCTCACCTCGAAGTTGACGTGCTCGGACGGGATCTCGTAGGCCTCGCCGTCGACCTCGACCTCGACGCTGTCGCCGTCGAAGGCGCTCCGGTCGCGCTCGGCGAGCGTCTGCAGCGCCTCGCCGATGTCGGCGGCCGCGCCACCGAACTCGGGACCGAGGTAGCTCATGTCGGGGTCGACCGTCGCGCGCTCGACGTGCTTTGGCTCGTCGTACTGCTTGAACAGCGTGAAGTCCTCGTCGCTGTAGCTGCCGTGCTTGGAGAGGTCGTAGTCGCCGCGGTTGGCGAAGCCGGCGAGTTCGATCCAGTCGCCGTCGACCAGCGCCTCGGCGTCCCAGCAGTCCGCCGCGTAGTGGGCGAGCTCGCCCGAGAGGTGCTGGCGGAACCGGAACTTCTCCATGTCGATGCCGATGCGGGTGTACCACTGCTTCGCGAGGCCGAGGTAGTACGCGACCCACGCGTCCGAGATGATTCCCTCGTCGACGGCGTCGCCGATGGCCATCGTGACGGGCTCGCTGTCGTCCGATTCCTGCATCTCCGCCGAGTACAGCGGCGCTTCCACGTCACGAACCACGTCGAGTGCCGGCTCGTCCTCTTCGGGGTCGATGAACAGTTCGAGCTCGGCCTGCGTGAACTCGCGCAGGCGCAACAGCGACTTCCGCGGGGAGATCTCGTTTCGATAGGCAGGACCGATCTGCGTGACGCCGAACGGCAGCTGGTTCCGGGCGTACTCTTTCAACTGGGGGAACTCCACGAAGATACCCTGTGCCGTCTCGGGGCGGAGGTAGCCGGGCTGGGAGGAGCCCGGGCCGATGCTCGTCTGGAACATCAGGTTGAACTCCTCGATGGCCTGGCCCGCCAGGTCCGCGCCGCAGTTCGGGCACGTGAGCTCGTGCTCGGCGAGCAGGTTCTCGACCTCCGGAATCGGGAGGCTCTCGGCCTCCTCGATGCCGGTGTTGTCCTCGATGATGTGGTCGGCGCGGTGGCTGGCGTGACATTCGGGGCACTCGACGAGCATGTCGTCGAAGCCGTCGAGGTGGCCCGACGCCTCGAAGACGGGCTCGGGCATCACGATGGGTGCGTCGACCTCGAAGTTACCCTCCTTCAGGGTGAAGCGCTCGCGCCAGGTGTCCTCGATGTTCTCCTTGAGGGCCGCACCCTGGGGACCGTACGTGTAGAAGCCGGAGACACCGCCGTACGCGCGGCTGGACTGGAAGAAGTAGCCCCGGCGCTTGGCGAGTTCGACGACGGTGGCCGTCTCAGTCATACAGTGCCTCCAGCAGGTTCAGGTCCCGCACGATGCCGACCAGCTGGTCGCCCGACACCATCGGGACCTGCTCGATGTCGTGGCGGATGAGCAGCTGGGCGGTCTCCTCGGCGGTCTTCTTCGTCGACACCGTCACGAGGTCCTCGGTCATGAACTCCGAGACCGGCTCGGCCGGAATCTCGACGTTCCGGGTCGGCAGGTAGCGGCCGCCGACCGCCTTGATGCCTTCCCACATCCACTCGTCGTCCTCGTTGGCGATGGAGTCGCCGGTGTCGTCCTCGCCCTCGACGATGCGGGCGACCTCGATGATGTCGACCTCGGTCAGCATGCCGGCCATGTCGGCCTCGTCGTCGAGGACGACCGCGTAGGGAACGTTCGCGTAGTAGAGCTCGCGCTCGGCGACGGGCAGCGGCGTGCCCGAGTACGTGGTGTTGACGTCCTTCGTCGCGAGGTCGCCGACCACGGCGTCGGTCTCGGCGTCCCCGCGGGCGATGGCGTGGACCACGTCGGTGACCGTGATGATGCCTTCCAGTTCGCCGTCGACGACGGGCACGCGGCGGGCGCGCTCCTCGACCATCAGGCGGGCGACGTCCGCGATGGACGTGTCGTCGGTCGTCGTCGGCACGTCCTCCATCAGGAGGGCCAACTGGTCCTCGTCGGGTCGCTCGATGAGGCTGTCTCGGGAGACGAGACCGCGGTACTCCTCGCCGTCGTCGGACGGCTTTACCACTGGAACCGAAGAGAACCCGTGCTCCTGCAGGTACGACAGGACGTCGTCACGGGTACCCGGCAACTCGACCGTCACCAGCTCGGAGCGGGGGGTCATCGCGTCGGCTACTTTCATATCGGCTCTATAGGTTCAATCGCCGCATAAAGCCCCTGTTTCGTGTGCGGAACCGTGACGCCCTCGCTCGCGACGACGTATATAAAACAGTGCCGGGTATGTCAGGCTCGAACGACGAACCAGCCGGTAGCGGGAACGAGCGCCGCGATTCGGGTCGCCGTCAGTTCTTCTCGACCTCGCCCGGGCCGGGTGCCGACGGGCTCCAGTCGTCGATGCGCTCGGCGTGCGGGACGAACTTCTCGTGGGAGTCGTGCTTGAACACGCCGAGGATGTCGCCCGGGAGCGTCTGGACGTACGTGTAGAACTCGCCTTCCTCCTCCGCGTCGTGGACCATCCCGGCCGCGTGGCGGAGCTCGTACTGGCTGGCGATGAAGATGACTGTCTCCGTGTCGGGGTCGATGTACTCGGCGACGAGGAACACGTTCCCGTTCATCTCGCGGCGGTACACCTCGTACTTCGGGAACTGCTTGCCCTCGAAGGCCTCGCTGAAGTCCTCACCCATGTTCGACGGGACGACGTACACCAGGCCGAACCGGTTGTCGTCGTCGTCGCCTGCACGACGGTTCCGGGGCGCGGTGTTCGCCGCCATGACCGTGACCGCCTCCCAGCCCTCCTCGCGGCGCTGTTCGGCCATCAGTTCCATCTCCTCGAGTGCCTGTTCCCACGCGTTCGAGAGGACGTCCGCGTTGCTCGCGATTCGCTCGGCGTAATCTATGTCCTCACCGGACTTGGGCACGTCTGGCATATGTCCACACACATGGTGTGGAGTCTGATAAGGGTGTCTTTGTTTCTCGCAGCGCCTCAGCCGATGAATACAGCTGCCACGCTGGCGACCCCGGGCCGTGCGATGCCGAAGACGAACTCCATCGCCATCGACAGCGCGAGCATGAACACCGCGGCCAGGAACAGCTTCGCGTGGACCGAGAAGCGGTCGTCCGGCGCGATGGCGAACCACCGCACCGGCGGCAGCCACGAGACCAACCGTTCGAGGCGAGTCTCGCGACGCCCCCCGACCGTCGTATCAGCCTTCTTCTGGCGGTCGTCACCTGAGGTGACGAACCGGTCAGAGTCCGGTCGGTTCGACCCTCGCGGCGACGGTGGGCGAAGCTGGAAGGAGGCGTACGCCAGCAGGGCGAATCCGACCCAGAACAGGACGTGTTTCGTGGTGTAGAGCGTCCCCCGCCCGGAGAGTTCGAGGAAGGCCGACGCGCCCGCGACGAACAGGGCGACGACGAGGCCGTACACGACGGCTTCGAGGGTCTTCCGTGCCAGCCGTTTGGCGGCGACCACTTCGGGCGGAGCGTCGCTCATCGATCAGTCGTGGAGCTGGTCGAACGCGACTGCTGGTTCGTCGTAGCGGTCCTGGTGGCGGTGACAGAAGCTGGTCCGGCCGTCGTCGCTGACGACGTGGTGCTTGGGCTGGTCCCTGTCACAGATGCTCCCGAACTGCTCGAACAGGTACTCGCGAGCCTTGTTGTCGTGGCCTTTCTCGATGTGGCCAGACGCCTCGCGCAGGTGTTCGGACACCTCGGCGGGCACGTCCACGTCCCCGAACAGCTCGTCGGTGATCTCCGTGATGTCGGAGAACCTGGTCTGCTGGCCGAGCATCTCCTTGGCGCGGTCGGTGAGCGACCGATCCGCACGGGACCGTTCGCGGACGACCTCGCGGAAGACCTCGATGCGCTCCCAGACGTCGTCGTCCAGGTGCTGGTAGTCGTCGGGGCGGATCTTGACCGGACAGCGCGTACTGAACGGGCAGCCGACCGGCGGGTCGCGCGGACTCGGCGGCGTCCCTCGCAGGGTGATCCGGTCCTTGGTCGAGGTCGGGTCCGGCTCCGGGATGGCCGACAACAACGAGTGCGTGTACGGGTTCCCGGGTTTCTCGAACAGGCCGTCCGTCGGCCCGATTTCCATGATGTTGCCGAGGTACATCACCGCGACACGGTCACAGATGTGCTTGACGACCGAGAGGTCGTGGGCGATGAACAGGTAGGTGAGTCCGAACTCCTTCTGGAGGTCCTCCAGCAGGTTCAGGATCTTCGCCTGCACCGAGACGTCCAGCGCGGACACCGGCTCGTCCAGCACCAGGAAGTCCGGTTCGAGCGCGAGCGACCGGGCGATGCCGATACGCTGGCGCTGCCCACCGGAGAACTGGTGCGGGTAGCGGTAGTAGTGCTCCGGGCGCAGCCCGACCGTCTCGAGCAGCTCACGGACGCGCTGGCGTCGTTCTTGGGGGTCGCCCCAGCCATGGACGTCGAGCGGCTCGCGGATGATCTCTCCGACCGTCATACGGTCGTTGAGGCTCGATTCGGGGTCCTGGAAGACGATACCGAGCTGTCGGCCGCGGAGCTTCTTCAGTGCCCGGCCGGGCGCGGCCGTGACGTCGATGTAGCCCTCCTCGACGCGGATCTCGTCGCCGTCGCGGTGGCCGTTCTCGACGAACACGAAGTCCTTCTCGCCGAACAGGCCGAGTCTGGCACCGAAGCCTTCGTCGACGATGTCCTGGACGGTGAGGTTCTGCTCGTTGACGAACTGTGCGGCGTCGATGTCGTCGGCGCTGACGTTCTCGTAGCCGCTCTCGCGGGCGACGGCCTTCGGCGGCACGTCGTCGGCGAACAGCTTCGTCACGAGGTCGACCGGGTCGTTCGAGTCGTAGATCTCGGCCAGCATGACCGTCCGGCGGCCGTACGTGTTGGCCATCCGTTCGACCACGTCCGGCTTGTGGAAGCGACTGACGCCGGCGGTGGCGTCCTCGAGCTGGACCAGCGTCCGGCCCAGCGTGGACTTCCCACACCCGGATTCACCGACGAGACCGAGCGTCTCGCCCTTCTTGATGTCGAAACTCACGCCGTCGACTGCCTTCACCGGTTGGTCGTTGATGAGGCCGCCACCCGGATAGTACGTCTTCAGGTTGCGGATCTCTATCATCGACTCGGTCTGTGCTGTCTGCTGGGCGTGGGACATCGCTTGCTTGCTCATTCTTTGCTCCCTCCTTTGGCCTTATGAAGTTCGATGGCCTCCGTCTGCGACTGGTCCTCGGGGTAGAGGAGACAGGCGGCCCGGTGGTCCTCGGCCTCGTCGTTGGCCTTGACCAGTTCGGGGTGGACGGCCTGGCACTCGTCGAACGCCTTCGGACACCGTGGCGCGAACCGACAGTACGTCGGCTCCTCGTTCGGTGTCGGCACGTCACCTTCGATGGTGACGAGGCGGTCACCTTGCTGTCGGCCGGGAATCGACTGGAGCAGCCCCTCGGTGTAGGGGTGTTTCGGGTTGCCGAACAGTTCTTCGACCGGCGCGGTCTCGATGACCTCGCCGGCGTACATCACGTTCACGCGGTCCGCGATGTCCGCGATGACACCCATGTCGTGGGTGATGAACATGATCGAGAGGTCGCGCTCGTCCTGCAGTTCCTGCAGGAGTTCCAGAATCTGTGCCTGGATGGTCACGTCGAGCGCCGTCGTCGGCTCGTCACAGATGAGGAGCTCGGGGTCACACGCCAGTGCCATCGCGATGACGGCGCGCTGGCGCATCCCACCGGAGAACTGGTGGGGGTACTCCCCGACACGGCGACGAGCGTCCGGGATACCGACTGCTTCGAGCAGCTCGACGGCCTCCTCGGTCGCGTCGGAACCGCGGAGCCCCTGGTGGAGCCGCAGTGCCTCTTTGATCTGGTTCCCGACGGTATACACCGGGTTCAGCGACGTGAGCGGGTCCTGGAACACCATCGCGATGTTCCCGCCGCGGAGGCGTCGAAGACCACGCTCGTGTGCGCGCGTCACCTCGACGAAGCCGCGGTCGACGCGGATGCCCTTCGAGTCGCTGGTGCCCTCCTCGACGAAGACGAAGTCCGTCTCGTCGATGAGGTTGAGCTCGTCGGCGTACCCCGACGCGATGAGGTCGTCCCAGTGGACCGCACCGTCTGCGACCATCTGGGTCGGGTCGATGCGCTCGGGCGGGAGGTTCGCGTACTTCTCGTGCTGGGTGAGCTCACCCGGCTTCGCACCGTACTGGTCCATCGCGTCGGCCACGACGGTCGCGAGGTCGTGTTTCTGCTCGAGCTTCGTCAGGTCGACCGTGCGAGCCGTGTAGGTGTTCGCGAACCGCTCGACCGTCTCGGTGTCGCGGAACTGGATGGAACTCCCGCGCAGGGTCCGACCGGGACTCTCGACGAGGCCCATGATGGACCGGGCAGTCACCGACTTCCCGGACCCGGACTCGCCGACGATACCGACCGTCTCACCCTCGCGGATGTCGAAGTCGACGCCGTCGACGGCGCGGATGACCTCCTTGTCCGTGAAGAAGGAGGTCTGCAGGTTCTTGATGGTGAGGATGGTCTCCTCACGCTGCTGTTGCAGGGACATCATCCACCACCCCCTGCGGCTGCGGCCTCGTCAGCACTTGCCCCGCCGGACTGCGGGTCGATGGCGTCGCGGATACCGTCACCGAACGCGTTGAAGCCGGTGACGACGAACACGACCATCAGGCCCGGAATCGTGGAGATGTGCCAGGAGACGGTCGTCACGTACGACCGACCCTCGTTGACCGCGCGGCCCCACTCGGGGGTCGGCGGCGACACACCCAGTCCGAGGAACGAGAGTGCGGCGACACTGATGATGATGCCACCGAGGATGAGCGACCCGTAGACGAGCAGGTAGCCTGCCACGTACGGGAGCATGTGCTTCTTCATCGTCTCGGTCGGGCGCTGCCCGTACGAGCGGGCCGCGTCGATCCACTCCTGCTCGGAGACCTGGAACGCGGGGCCACGGATGGCGCGCCACAGTCCCGGCCAGCCGGTCGCTGCGAAGATGAGCGACAGGAGCAACCCACCGTTGTACACGTTCGAGATGGGGTGACTCCCGAAGACGACCGAGAGCATGATGTAGATCAGCAACCCTGGCATCGCCTGGATCGAGTCACTGGTGATGACGACGAGGAGGTCTGCGAGCCCCTTGTAGTAGGCGGTCACCATCGCGAGTGCGGTCGCGATGAACCCGCCGAGGACGATGGAGAGGAGGCCGATGAACAGTGACACCCTCGCCCCATCAGCCATGAAGGTGAACAAGTCTTTCCCCGTTGTCAAGGTCCCTAACGGATGGAACCTGCCGTGTTCGTCGTAGCTCATCGGACCGACGTTTCTGTTCGGATCACCCTGTGAGACGCTGTCGAGGTTGGCGGTCCCGTGACTGATCTCTTTGACCTGGCCGTCCTCGGTGTACTTGAAGGTGTAGCTGTAGGGGTCGTAGATGTTCTCCTGGGTCGTCACCGGCCCGAGTGCGGGCGCGAACAACGCCATCACGATGAACATCGAGACCATCAGGAACCCGAACTGGCCCCAGCGGTGGTTGCTCAGGCGGTCGATCATGTCGTCACGCGGCGTCCAGTCGGCGTAGCGGTAGTGTCGTCGGAAGGTCTTGTAGCCGAACCAGAGCCACGCCATCCAGATGAACGCGTAGGCGTAGACGAGCCCAACGCGGATCGCCCAGGCGTAGGCGGGTGCGAGGCCGAGGAACGTCCCGTGGTACGGGCCGAGGGCCCCGGTCGGGTACTGGTCCGTCGCGCTCGCCGGCGGCTTGAAGCCGTTGTTCGGGATGAGGTCCCGCGAGAGCAGCGTCGGGAAGGTGTCCCCGAGCCAGTTACCCACGCCCGCAGCTGTCTGGGCGAACCCGTGGAACAGCTGTGCGAACGAGGGCTCACCGATGACCGGAAGCGCCGGGAGCAGCATCCCGAGCGGTTCGTAGATCAGTATGGCCCAGATGACGGCGAGGCCACTCATGATCATGAGCCGTTCGAGCAGGTCGACGGACATCGGGACGTCTTCCAGCCCGAGTCTCTCGACCAGATTGAACGGTATGAAGATGGCCTTGACGAACACCGACATGACGGCCAGGACGATGATGGCACCGAGGGCGGACATGACGATGCCGCCGGCGGTACCGAACGTCTTGAACATCTGGTCGACGTACCAGCCACCGATCTCTGTACTCCCGTTGATGAGCGGATTGAACTGGTCGCCAAAGAGTACCATCGTCTTGGCGAACGCCCCGAACTCCAGGGCGAGTAGCACCAGTGCCCCACCGAGCCAGATGAGTGCCGGTTCGGGGTGAGCAAAGATCCGCTCTCGTAATGTCGCGTTCTCCTGTACCTGACTCATATTATTCGTACCCCACACGTGGATCGATGATCGTGTACATGAAGTCCTGAAGGATGTTCATGAACACGATGATGAGGATGAAGATGAACATCAGCGAGCCGACCAGCGGCACGTCGCCCTGAAGGGCCGCCTGGAAGAACAGGTAGCCCAGCCCGTTGATGCTGAAGATCGTCTCCAGAATGACCGACCCGCCGATCAGCAGGAACGCCTCGTTCAGGATGATCGGGACGAGCGGAATCAGTGCGTTCCGGAACACGTGCTTCCAGACGATTTTCCGGTTCGAGAGCCCCTTGGCGCGAGCGGTCTCGACGTAGTTGGAGTTCACCGTCTCGAGCACGGCGGTCCGCCCGAGGCGCATCTCGTTCCCCATCGACGAGGAACCGAGGACGATGGCGGGCGGCAGAACCATCTTGACGGCCTGCAGGAACTTCGTGCTGTCGAACTCGAACAGCGGGAAGTTGAACAGCGTCGTCCCGCCGAGCGCGATGGCGGTCGTCCCTGACGGGTCGTAGAAGTCGAGCGGCGGTTGCCCGATGATCTTCGTATTGACGAAGAGTTTGGCCCACTCGAACTCGAACAGGCCGAACGTCAACATCCCGGAGTAGTCTTTCGACTGGCTCAGGACGGAGAGCAGGATGACACCGAGCCAGAAGTTCGGCATCGCACGCCAGACGATCCCACCGAACGACGCGATGTAGTCGCTGAACGTGTTCGGGTTGAGACCTGCGTAGAAACCGAGCGGGATACCGATGAACAGCGGGATGAGCACCGACCAGAAGCCGAGCCAGAGCGTCCGTGGCGCGTGTTGGACGATGAGCGTCATGGCGGTGGTCCCGTCCTTGATGACGTAGGACTCACCAAGATCGAATGTGAGCAATCCGATCATGTAGTCGATGTACTGCTCCCACAAGGGTTGGTTCAGCCCGAGCTGTTGTTCTATCTGTTCGTACTTCGATGCGGGGACGTTCGGCCCGAGAATCGCAGCCACGGGGTCCAGTGGACCCATGCGAAGGACCAGGAACGTGATTGTCGTACCGAAGAGTACCACAGGGATAGCCAGCAGTAGGCGGCGGACGAAGTATCCCCACCTGCTCATGACATGTCCCTCCGGTGATCCACTTCCATCACCATTGTTCTATTCATAGTGTATTTTGCACCCATGGTTATGTCTTGCGTTCTTTTCCTACGTTAATTGAGGTTATAGCAGGGGCTAGACGGTCGAAAAATGGAAAATCGGGTTCCGATGAGACCCGGTTAGCTCCGGTCGTTCAGGTAGACGTTGTTGAACTTCATGCGGCTGCCACCGGCGGCACCGGTGCGCGGCATGTCGACCCAGTCGTACGCGAAGCGCTCGGAGACGCTGTGGTACGTCGGGAGCAGGATCATGTCTTCCCACATGGCCTCTTCCATCGCGATGTAAGCCTCGTTACGGACCTGCTGCGCGTCCTCGGTCGGCTCGGGGTTGTCCTGGATCTTCTGCCACGCTTCGGCAGCGCGGTCGGACGCGTCGCCCTCTGCGTCGTCCCAGTCCAGGTAGAAGCCCTGTGCCCCGTCCGTGGTGTCGGTGAGTTCCGGCACCATCTGGCCGAGGAAGTTGTCTGCTGCGGGCCAGTCCATGATCCAGCCGAGGGAGTACGCGGCAAGGTTGCCGGAGCGACCACGGTTGAGAAGCGTCGAGAACGGTGCTTCCTCGAGCTTCATGTTGACGTGGGCACTGCTGAGCTTGTCGCGGAGGATCTTCCCGAGACCCTGCCAGGTGTCGGACTGGTAGGTCGTGAAGGTGACCTCGTACTTGTTGTTCGGGCCGTAGCCAGCGTCTTCCATGACCTGGCGTGCGGACTCGAGGTCGGTCGTGTTGTACCCGTAGGGGTACTTCTCCTCAGCGTGCTTGTCGTAGGCGGGACCCTGACCCGGGTAGATACCCGGCGGCGTCAGGTGGTACGCGGCCTTGCCGCGACCCTTGAACACCTGGTCCACGCCTTCCTTCTGGTTCATCGCGTAGGCGATGGCCTTCCGGACCGGACCGGGGACGTTCTTGGCGTTCAGGCCGATGTAGAACGTGTTGATGGTCGCGTACTGGAGGTAGTTGGCCGTCTCGCCGTTCCGCATCGGACCGTAGGTACCGATCTTACGACCCTTGTCGTCCTCGGTCTCGATGCTGACCTTGCTCGGGTCGTACTTCGACGTCGGCATGGAGGCCAGGTCGGAGTTCTTGTTCTGGCCGTAGTTGTACGCCGCGTCGGGGTCGGTGATGACCTGCCAGTGGACGCCTGCCACGAACGGAACGGGGCCGTGGTAGTCGTCGTTACGCGTGACGGAGGCCTGGGTGTTCGTCTCCCAGTTCTCGAACACGAACGGACCCGCGCCGACGGGGTTCTGCGTCGCGAACTCGGAGTGGGACATCTCGCCGTCGTAGCCGTCGATGTCGCCCACGATGCCCTCCGGGATCACGGAGAACGAGGTGTATGCGAGCATCTCGACGGCGGACGCGAACGGCTTCGTCAGCGTCATCTCGAACGTCGTGTCGTCGACGGCCTCCATGTTGAGGGAGCCGGAGACGTAGTTGCCGTCGCTGTCCGTCTCGTGCTCGACGTTCATCGCGTACGAGAGGATGAAGTAGTCACGCCGCGAGTTCTCGGACGCTGCGAGGCGCTCGAAGGAGTAGACGACGTCCTGTGCGGTGACGGTGTCACCGTTGTGGTATTTGACGTCCTCCTTGAGGTTGAACGTGTAGGTACGGAAGTCGCTCGAGACCTCGAAGTCCTCTGCGAGGAGCGGCTCGACCTCGACCTCACCGTTCGGGTAGTTCATCAGGGCGTCGAAGACCTGCTGGATAACCGTCCCAGAGGCCGTGTCGGTCGCCTTGATGGGGTCGAGCGTACTCATCGTCGCGTTGATGAGCTCGAACGTCTTGTCGAGCTTCTCACGGTCTTCCGGCGGCCGTGTCGTCTTCTCGGTCGCCGTTTCCGTGGATTCGTCCGTCGGTTCGTCCGTCGGGGTGTCGGTGTCGCCTTCGCCACCGCCGCCGAGACATCCCGCAACCGCCACTGCAGATGCTGCGCCGCCAGTCGCCTGTAGGAAGCGACGACGGTCGATGCTGGTATTGTCTGTCATCCCACGCACCCCTTTGGAGACGGTATGGTTAAAATTACCGTTATGGTCTGCAGCTATTTTACATACCCAAACGTTTAAATTGGCGCGCGGAATGAATATATAGAATACCGAGCTTACGACGGTAACAATTACCATGAGGGGGCAGGTATATGTACGAAGAACTGAGAACAAATTGTAAACTGTTTATCTGGTTCGGGTGACGTTGGGCCGGTGCCGGAAGCGACTACGTACGCTCCGAAACCACCAGACGTGCCGCTTGTCGGTGGACTCCCGGTGCGGTGCCCACTCCGTATTCGTTGTTGCATTCCCGATTCCAATCATCTCGTTTTCGTGGATAGATGAACGGCAGCTGGCTTCTGAACAAACGATGGTTTATATACTCTTGGCATGCACCTTCATGATGGTTGATACCACTCCACACCGACAATCTCTGATTAAATATATTAAATTAGACATATACACTTCAGAAACTCGACTGTCGAGTCGATGAGTTTATACCTGACCATGAGACAGTGACTCATATGGCAGCATCCGAGTCAGGCCCGTCGGGTTCAGCCGACGACCGGGATGTGGTAGCGTCTGTCGACGGTGACGGTTCCTCGAAGGAGTACGTCATCGCGGACATCACAGACGATGGAGCCTGGCTCTCGATGCGAGCGGAAGACGCCCCGGACCTTCCCGACTGGCGGTAACCGCCGGTCGTTCTCTGTCGTTCTTCGTCGTCGAGCAACAGCTACCGCTCGGCTGTGTTCCCGTTCCCACGGCTGTGCTTCCGTTCCCCCGGCTGTGACACGTCGAACGGTGCCAGCGCGAGGACACTACTTTTTTCCCATCTACCCTCTTTCACGTGGGTATGCACTACCGGGAAGTCGCGACCTCGCGTGAGTTCGTCGTTCGGCTCGAGACGGGTGGCGACTGGCGCGCGCAGATCGAAGACCTGGCCGCCCGGGAGGACCTCGACGCCGCATGGTTCACCGGGCTCGGCGCAGTCCAGGACGCGGACGTCTGGTTCTACGACCAGGAGCGCCAGGAGTACGACGCCGCGACCTTCGACGAACCCCTCGAGGTCGCAGCCTGCGTCGGCAACGTCTCCGAGCTGAACGGTGAACCGTTCGCCCACACGCACGCGGTCCTCTCACGACCGAGCGGGCAGGCCCTGGCCGGCCACCTCGACGCGGCGACCGTCTGGGCCGGCGAACTGTACGTCCGGGAGTTCGAGGAGCCGCTCGTGCGCGAACACGACGAGACCACCGACCTCGACCTCTGGTTGTAGAATGCGCGAGGAAGACGAGCGCTACTTCGAGCGCATCGAATCCCGCCTCGACGAGGCGTTCGAGCTCGCCGAGCGCGCCAAACAGCGCGGCGGCGACCCCCAGCCCGAGGTCGAGATTCCGACCGCCCGCGACATGGCGGACCGCGTCGAGAACATCCTCGGCATCGAGGGTGTCGCCGAGCGTGTGCGCGAACTCGAAGGCGAGATGAGCCGTGAGGAGGCAGCGCTCGAACTCGTCACGGACTTCGTCGAGGGCGAAGTCGGTGACTACGAGACCCGCGAAGGGAAGATCGAGGGCGCGGTCCGGACCGCGGTCGCGCTCCTCACCGAGGGTGTCGTCGCGGCCCCCATCGAGGGTATCGACCGCGTCGAGCTGCTCCAGAACGACGACGGCACCGAGTTCGTCAACGTCTACTACGCGGGCCCGATTCGCTCGGCGGGTGGGACCGCCCAGGCGCTGTCCGTGCTCGTTGCCGACTACGCCCGCGCACTGCTCGACATCGACGAGTTCAAAGCTCGCACCGAGGAGGTCGAGCGCTACGCCGAGGAGATCGGCCTGTACGACAAGGAGACCGGCCTCCAGTACTCGCCGAAGGACAAGGAGACGAAGTTCATCGCCGAGCACATGCCCATCATGCTGGACGGGGAGGCGACCGGCGACGAGGAGGTCTCCGGGTACCGGGACCTCGAACGCGTCGACACGAACTCCGCCCGCGGTGGGATGTGTCTCGTCCTGGCGGAAGGTATCGCGCTCAAGGCCCCGAAGATTCAACGCTACACGAAGAACCTCGACGAGGTCGACTGGCCGTGGCTCCAGGACCTCATCGACGGCACCTACTACGACGACGACCACGGCAAGGAAGACGACGAATCCGAGGACGAGGACGAGGAGTCGGCAGACGGCGACGACGCGGGACAAGACGGTGAGTCCGAGCAGCCGGAGCCTGCCGGTCCGTCGGGCCCGCCCCGCGTCGAGCCCGCGACGAAGTACCTGCGCGACCTCATCGCGGGCCGCCCGGTCTTCGGCCACCCCTGCAGCGCCGGCGGCTTCCGCCTGCGCTACGGCCGCTCGCGCAACCACGGCTTCGCGACGGCGGGCGTCCACCCCGCGACGATGCACCTCGTGGACGACTTCCTCGCGACGGGCACCCAGATAAAGACCGAACGACCCGGGAAGGCCGCGGGTGTCGTCCCCGTCGACAGCATCGAGGGGCCCACGGTCCGCCTCGCCAATGGGGACGTCCGCCGCATCGACGACCCCGAGGAGGCGCTCGAAGTCCGAAACGGCGTCGAGAAGATAATCGACGCCGGCGAGTACCTCGTCAACTTCGGCGAGTTCGTCGAGAACAACCATCCGCTCGCCCCTTCCTCGTACACGGTCGAGTGGTGGCGACAGGACCTCGCCGCGACCGAGTGCAACGTTCAGGCGCTCGATGACTCGCCCCACGTCGACCTCGCCGACCCCAGCGCCGAGGAGGCGCTCGACTGGGCCGACGCCTACGACGCGCCGCTGCACCCGAAGTACACCTACCTCTGGCACGACATCGGCGTCGAACAGTTCGCGGAACTCGCCGATGCGGTCGCCGACGGCTTCGTCGAGGACGGCACCCTGCACATCCCCCAGACCGACGAACTCAGTGAGACCGCAGAACACGTTCTCCTCCAGCACACCCAGACCGACGAGGAACTCCTCGTGCGCGACTGGGTCCCCTTCGTCCGGAGTCTCGGCCTCACCCGCGACCTCGAGAAGCCGTGGGAACTTGACGACCTCTCACCCGAAGCCCGTCAGTGGGACGGTGGCGACAACGCGGTGAAAGCGGTCAACGAGGTCGCCCCGTTCGAGGTCCAGGAGCGTGCCCCGACCCGCATCGGCACCCGGATGGGCCGCCCCGAGAAATCGGAGTCACGCGACCTCTCGCCCGCGGTCCACACCCTGTTCCCGGTCGGCGAGGCCGGTGGCAGCCAGCGCTCGGTCGCCGAGGCCGCCAAGTTCGCCCCCGACATGCGTTCGACCCCCGGCGTCATCGAGGCCCAGGTCGGCGACCGCGAGTGCACCCAGTGCGGCGAACACAGCTTCAAGGTCCGCTGTCCGGAGTGCGACGCCCGCACCGAACCGCACTACTGGTGTCCCTCCTGTGAGCAGGAACTCGAACCCGACGAGGCCGGCCGCGTCTACTGCGACCGCTGCGAGCGCGACGGCACCAGCGTCGACGTCACCGAAATCGACATCAAGGCCGAGTACTGGGACGCCCTCGACGCGGTCGGCGAACGCGAGAACGCTTTCCAGATTCTCAAGGGTGCCAAGGGTCTGATGTCGGCGAACAAGACCCCCGAACCCATGGAGAAGGGCGTCCTCCGCGCGAAACACGGCGTCACCTCGTTCAAGGACGGCACGGTCCGCTACGACATGACCGACCTGCCCGTCACGTCGGTCCGGCCGGCCGAACTCGACGCCACCGCGGACCAGTTCCGCGGCCTCGGCTACGAGGAGGACATCCACGGCGAACCCCTGCGCCACGACGACCAGCTGGTCGAACTCAAGGTACAGGACATCGTCCTCTCCGACGGCGCGGCCGAACACATGCTCAAGACGGCCGACTTCGTCGACGACCTCCTCGAATCCTACTACGGCGTCGAACCGTTCTACGAGATGGACGAACGCGAGGAACTCATCGGCGAACTCGTCTTCGGGATGGCACCCCACACCTCTGCCGCGACCGTGGGCCGGGTCGTCGGGTTCACGAGTGCAGCAGTTGGGTACGCGCATCCGTACTTCCACGCCGCGAAGCGCCGGAACTGCTTCCACCCCGAGACTAAGGTCTGGTTCGAGGACGAGTCGGGCGAGACGCACTACGACGAGATTCAGAGCTTCGTCGAGGAGCGTCTCGACCCCGAGACCGCCGACGAGGACGACTTCGGGACGCTCGTGCAGGAACTCGATGGCGACGTGTTCGTTCCCAGTGTGGATGACGACGGGAATGTCGTCAGGAAACCGGTCGAGGCTGTGTCGAAGCACGTCGCACCCGACCACATGGTCCACATCGAGACGCGACTCGGTCGAGAGTTGACCGTGACGCCGGACCACGAGGTCCTTTGCTGGGATTCGGGCGGCGTGGTCCGGGTCGAAGCACGGGACCTCGATGGTGGCGAGTCGCTCATCATCACGAACGACACGCCGGAGGTCGCGAGTGCGGAATCACTCGCTGCCGACGGTGGTCTTACTGAACTCGATACCGTCGAATCGGCCGGACCAGTTGCAGGTGAGACGGACCACGTCTATTGTCTCACGGTCGCTGACACCCATTCGTTGTTCGCGAATGGCGTTGCGGCAGCGCAGTGCGACGGCGACGAAGACTGCGTCATGCTCCTGCTCGACGGCCTGCTGAACTTCAGCAAGTCCTTCCTCCCTGACAAGCGCGGCGGCAAGATGGACGCGCCGCTCGTCATGTCCAGCCGCATCGACCCCTCGGAGATCGACGACGAGGCGCACAACATGGACATCATGTGGGAGTACCCGCGGGAGTTCTACGAGGCGACCCGGGAGATGGCGGACCCGGACGACGTCGAGGACATCATGAAGATAGCCGAGGAGACACTCGGCACGGACCGCGAGTACACCGAGTTCGCACACACCCACGACACGACCAACATCCACCTCGGGCCGGCGCTGTCGGCGTACAAGACGCTCGGGTCGATGCAGGACAAGATGGACGCCCAGCTCCTGCTCTCGCGCAAGCTCCGGTCGGTCGACGAGACCGACGTGGCAGAGCGCATCATCGAGGGGCACTTCCTGCCGGACCTCATCGGGAACCTGCGAGCGTTCAGTCGACAGGAGACGCGGTGTCTCGACTGCGGCGAGAAGTACCGGCGGATGCCCCTGACGGGTGACTGCCGGGAGTGCGGTGGCCGGGTGAACCTCACGGTCCACCAGGGCTCGGTGAACAAGTACATGCAGACGGCCATCAACGTCGCCGACGACTTCGGCTGTCGGAACTACACGAAACAGCGCCTCGAGAAGCTGGAGAAGGCGTTGAACTCGATATTCGAGAACGACAAGAACAAGCAGTCGGGTATCGCGGACTTCATGTAGTCGTCCGCGAGCGAGTTTTTGGTCCAGCTTTTTGCCGGAGGGGTCGCGACCATGGGGAGCGACCCTGACGCGGAAAAAGGTGGTCGCAGGAGGTCAAGAACAAGTTGGGTATTGCGGACTTCATGTGACGCTACGGGGTTCTCGAGTTGTGAATCCCTTTAGAAATCAGGGTGGAACGGTCGCCAACCACCCGCTTGCGTCGAATCCAATCAATGTAAGCACGCTGTTTTAAGCCCCTTGCGACCGTCTACCACAGTATGAGCGAGAGCCAGCAGACGAAGCTCCGGTTCGGCACCGACATCTACACAGAGGACGGCACGAAGGTCGGCACCATCCGCGGGTTCGACGAGCACGGCTTCTACGTCACCGCGGACGAGGGTATCGAGGGGATGAGCATCGAGCACATCCGGGCGGGCCACGAGTTCGGTGAAGGCGAGCTGATGTGGCGCTGCTGGGAGTGTGGCGAGATGGGCCGGTTGAACAACGACATCCCGGACACCTGCCCGGACTGCGGCACCGGCCGGGAGGACATCTACTACTGGACGGAAGACTAGCTGTTTTTGCCGTCGCCCCGCGGAGGGGCCGGTATGCGTATCTGTATCTACGGGGCGGGGAGCCTCGGGAGCCTCGTCGGGGGCATCCTCGGCCACCACGGTCACGACGTGACGCTCGTCGGCCGCGATCCGCACATCTCGGCGGTCCGCGAGTCGGGGCTCCAGGTGGTCATGCCCGACGACGAGTTCACCGTCGACGTGGGAGCGACCACCGACGCAGCGGACCTGTCGGCCGACCTCGCCATCGTCACGGTGAAAGCGTTCGACACCGCCGATGCGGCCCGCGACCTCGCCGACTGCGACCTCGGTTCGGTCTGTTCGTTCCAGAACGGGATGGGCAACGAGGCGACGCTCGCCCGCCACCTCGACTGTCCCGTCTACGCCGGCACGGTCACCTACGGCGCGGTCCTGCGCGAGCCCGGCGTCGTCGAATGCACCGGGGTCGGCGAGGTCGTCTTCGGGCCATACGAGGGCGGTGAGGGCCCCCTCGACACCGACCTCGAGACCGCCTTCACCGACGGCGGCCTGGTCGCGGAACTCGCGGCCGACATGCCCCGCCGCCTCTGGGAGAAACTGGCGGTGAACGCGGGCATCAACACGGTGACCGCACTCGCCGACGTGGACAACGGTGACCTCCTCGGCGGCGAGGCACACGGCCTCGCGACGACCGCGGCGAAAGAGACCGCCCGGGTTGCCCGCGGCCACGACGTGTCCCTTTCCAACCGGGACGCGGTTGCGGCGGTCGAGACCGTCGCCGAGGCCACGGCTGCGAACACCTCCTCGATGCGCCAGGACATCCACGACGTGAAGCGGACCGAGGTCGACGCGATCACCGGGTACGTGGTCGAGCAGGCTGCACAGATTCCGGACGCACACGTCTCGGTCCCGGTCTGTGAGACGACGACCCGACTGCTCCGGGCGTGGGAGGAAGGACGCGGACTGCGCCCGGACTGAGTTCGACGACGCTTTTCAGGCGCGAATCGTCACCCACAGCGCCGCGATACCGCCGACGAGCAGCGCGAACAGGTAGCTCTCGACGCGGTAGAGGGTCGCGACGGCCAGCCCGCTGCTCTGTGAGAGCCCTCCCACCTGCGAGAGCAACACCGTGAGCGCGCCTTCGACCGCGCCCAGGCCGCCCGGCGTTGGCACCAGCCCGGCGATGGTCGAGGCAGGCACGATGAAGAACACGAGGATGGCGTTCATGTCCGCGCCGGTGGCCCGGACCGCGGTGTACATCGGGACGGTGAAGAAGAACCAGCCGAGGTAGGCGTAGCCGAGTGCACGGGCCAGTGCCCGCGGCTCGGCGGCGATGCGCTCGATGGCCGTGTAGAAGCGCTCGATGCGGTGCCGGATGCCGTCGGCGCTGATGCGACTGGTGAGCCGGGAGAGTGGGGTGATGATTCTGACCACGGCCTCCTCGACCCCGTTCCGGTGTCGCCAGCCCGCCCAGACGATGGCCGGGACGCCGACCGCCAGCGCACCGAGGCCGAGAACGAGGTTGTCGACGGTCTCGGACCCCTGGAACGACGACTGGAACACGAGGTACGCGACGCCGACGGCGGCGAAGTTGAAGAAGGGGAGCAGGTTCAGCAGGTCCGCGGTGACGACGCTCGCGAGGCTCTGCTCGTAGTCCGCGTCGGTGTCCCGCGAGAGGACGTACGCGATGAACGGCTCACCGCCGGCCTGCCCGAGGGGGGTGACGTAGTTGGCGAACGTCGCCGCGAAGTACGTCACGACGAGCTTGTGGTACGGCACCTTGATGCCGCCGACGCCCAGGACGATCTGCCAGGCACGACCCCACATCATCAGGCAGAGCAGGGTCGAGAGACAGCCGAGGGCGATCCACGCCGGGTCGGCCTCCCGGACCTCCGTGATGGTCTCCTCCCACCCGACGACGGTGCCGAGCAGGTAGACGAGGACGAGGGCGATGACGAAGCCCACCCCCATCTTCACGAGGGTCTGGCGGCCGAACATCTCGGCAAACGACCCGCCCTTCTGGTCCGTCACGTTATTCGATGTACCCGAGGTCCTGCAGTCTGTCTTTCGCGTCGTCGCTCATGTCGCCGAGGACGTCGTCGTCGTCGACCTCCTTCCACTCGCCGCCGACCAGTTCCTCGAACTCGGAGAGGGTCGCTTCGACCTCGTCCTTGACGGGGTCGTCGGCAGCGATGCGGTCGTCGGTCTCGCCGGGGTCCTCGTCGATGCGGTAGAACTCGTCGGTGATGCGTTCGTTCCGGATGTACTTCCCGTCGAGCCGACGGGCGGCGCGCATCCGCGAGTAGAACCGCGAGTCAGTATCGAGCGTGATACCCGCACCGCTGGCCTTCTGTTCGAGCTGTTTGAGCTCGACGACGGGACGGTAGTACTCCACGAACGCGTACTCGCCGAAGTCCACGTCCGCGGTGTCGGCCGCGTCGGTCCGTGGCGGCACGACGCCCTCGCGGTGTGAGTCCGAGAGCAGCGACCGGGCGGGGTCGAGGTCGACCGCCTGCTCGTCGCCGTGCTCGACGCCTGCGTGGTCGAGGACGGTGTGGTAGAGGTCGACGAGTTCGAGTTGCTGGTCGTAGCGACCGGGCTCGATGTCCGGGTGCTTGACCATGCACGGGACGTTCACGAGCGGGTCGTAGATACAGAACTCGTGGCCGTACAGGTCGTGCTCGCCGAACAGTTCGCCGTGGTCGGCACAGACCACGACGAGGGTGTCCTCCCAGTGGCCTTCGGCCTTCATCCAGTCGAACAGGCGCTGGAGTTCGGCGTCTATGTGGCGAATCTCGGCGTCGTAGAGGCCCTGGATGTCGTCCCATTCGTCGTCGTCGATGTCGCGGGCCCCGCAGTTGTACTCCTTGGAGTTCTGGCAGACCTCCTGTGGGTCCGCGCCGGGAGCGAACTCCTCGCGGTACTTCTCCGGTGGGTGGTACGGCAGGTGGGCGTCCATCAGGTTGACGAACTGGAACCAGTTGCCGTCGGCGGAATCGATGAACTCCTTGGACTGGTCGATGACCTGTGGGGTCTTCGAGTCGGCACCCTCACCCGACGCGAGGTACTCGTGGGCCATGTTGCCCACCGAGACGAGCCAGTCCGCGATCTTGCGGAGCTTGTCGTTGTCGTTCATCGTCTTCCAGGCCTTCGCCATCGGCCCGGAGAGGAAGTCGCCGGGCATGACCTCGAAGAAGTTATCCTGATTGTCGAAACCGTCGGTCAGGTGCGTGTAAGGCGTGATCCAGGCGTTCGAGGAGTAACAGGCGCTCTGGTGCGTGTCCGAGAGCGTCTGGGCGAGCGTCGTCGCCCCCTCGAGGTACGGGTTCTCCTGGCTGGCACCGTGCTGACTCGGGTACAGGCCGGTGAACAGCGAGGCGTGAACCGGCAGCGTCCACGGGGCGGGCGCGACGGCCTGCTCGTAGACGGCTGCCTCCTCGGCGAACGCCTCCAGTCCTGGCGTCGTCGGGCGGTCGTACCCGTAGACGGACAGGTGGTCCTTCCGCACCGTGTCCATCACGACGAAGAGGACGTTCTGTCCGGCCGTGTCGGTGCGTTCCATACTGGTGCTCGGGGGACCGGAGACTAAGTACTGTTGTTTTTGCCGAGCAGATGCAAACGGGGAAGAACGAGTTTAGAACGGGGCCTGCGGGCCTTCGTCGTCCTCTGCGTCGTCGTCGACGGTCTCGCCGGGGAACGACGGCGACATGCCGCCACCGCCGCCGCCGTGGCCGCCCTCGCCGCCCATGCCGGTCTCGGCGTGGACCGCGGTGATCTCGGGAATCTCCTTGACCATGCGGGACTTGATTGCCTGGATGGTCATCGGCGAGATGCCACACCCGGAGCAGGCTCCGCCGAGCAGGATGGTGACCTCACCGGATTCCCGGTCGAGGTCCTGGATGGCCGCGCTACCCCCGTGCATCTGGATCTGTGGGAAGTTGCGACGGAGGAAGTTGGTGACTCGTTCCTCGAGGTCGTCGCCCTTCTGAGCGTCGGTACTCATGGATAGGGCTTGGGAGTCACTGTCCCTAAACCTTGCGCACCCGGGTCGTCTCGGGTCCCCGGCGCTCGCCCCCGTCAGCCCCGGCCCCACGACCTTACACCGTGCAGGACGTTCACGAACACCGAAAACTTAAGCGATAGTGGGTTGACTACAGGATAACTATGGGACTGCTCAACGTACTGATGGAGATGGTAGAGGGATACATCGAGGGCGGCACCGAGGAGGCCCTCTCCGAGGGTGTCGAAGAGGTCGCGGAGGAAGCCACCGGGCGGGACTTCTGACGGTCTGGTCCAGACCGGAACCGCCGATTCGACCGCGCTTCTAACGGATGTTGAAGACCCGACGCAGTTCTGACTCTATCTCGTCACAGTACTCCTCGAGGACGGCATCGAACTTCTCCTCGTCGACCACGACGGCCGTGAGCCGGTCGTACGGGTCCTCGGGGAGTTCGATGGTGAACTCGCCGTCGCCCTCGTAGTGCGGTTCGGACTCGTTGAGCACCTGCTGGTCGATGCCGTGGATGAGCTGTGAGTCGTACTTCTCGTTGAACGTGTTGAACGCGTTCTTGTACGCCTGCTGGAGGCGCGGGAAGTACTCGACGTACTTCTCCTCCTCGAAGGTCTCGGGGTCGAGGTCTTGCATACTCGGGAGAATGGTCACCCCCGACAAAAGTGGGACGTTTCGGCGCGTCACGGTGAAACCCTCGTTTCAGCTAGCCCACACGTTATGCGGTTTGTTCGCCTCTAGTCCCCTATGTCCCCGCGAAATCGCAGAGCGTTCCTCTCGCTCGCCACGACCGCAGCCGCAACCTCCATCGCCGGCTGTTCGCAGGTCTTCCCGGGTACCGGCCCGCGAACCGACGACGATGACGACCTGCCGACGACCGCCCCGCCCGGCAGTCTCGTCGACGACTGGCAGTACGACCCGAGCCAGGCACAGGGCGACTCGGGCGGCAACGCGTCCGGCAGCTCAGGTGGCAGTGCGACCGCGATGGCCACCTCGACCCAGAGCGGCGGGTCGGTCGGGCTCGCAGCCGGCGGCGCGAAGGACGTGAACAACTTCCGGCAGAACGTCGAGGAGGGCTACCTGCCCATCCCGTCGGACCTCTCGTACGAAGGACTGTTCTACGACTACTACTTCGACACCGGCTCCTCGAAGCCCTGCGAGTCGCTGTTCTGTCCCTCCTACTCGCCGGCCGTCACCGCCGACCCGCTCTCGGGCGAGACCGAGCGCTACCTCTCGGTCGGCCTGAACTCCGGGCTGGACGCGAGCGACTTCGACCGCAAGCGCCTGAACCTCGTGGTCGTCCTCGACATCTCCGGGTCGATGGGGTCGCCGTTCAGCCAGTACTACTACGACCAGTACGGGAACAAGCAGGAGGTCGAGGACGCGGGTGACCGCCCGAAGATCGAGGTCGCGAAGGATGCCCTCGCTTCCCTCACCGAACAGCTCCGCCCCGGCGACCGCTTCGGGGTCGTCCTCTACAACGGCACCGCCGCCGTCGCAAAGCCGATGAATCCGGTCGAACAGACCGACATGGAGGCCATCCGCGGCCACATCAAAGAGGACATCAGGGCCACCGGCGGGACCAACCTCTCGGCCGGCCTCAGCGACGCGTCGAAACTCCTCGAGGAGTACCGCGATGCCGACCAGACGACCTACGAGAACCGGATGATCGTCCTCACCGACGCGATGCCGAACATCGGCGAAACCAGCGCGGACAGCCTCGAAGACCGTCTCGCGCGCGAGGCCGAGAACAACGTCCACAGCACCTTCGTGGGCATCGGGGTCGACTTCAACTCCGAGATAATCGACCAGATAACCAGCGTCCGCGGAGCGAACTACTACTCCGTCCACTCCGCGAAACAGTTCGAGGAACGGGTCACGGACGGCTTCGAGTACATGGTCACGCCGCTCGTGTTCGACCTCTCGCTCGAACTCGACGCCGACGGGTACGACATCGAGAAGGTGTACGGCTCCAGCGCCGCCGAGGAGGCGACCGGCGAACTCATGCAGGTGAACACGCTGTTCGCCTCGCCCACGTCCGAGGGTAAGACCAAGGGTGGGGTCGTGCTCGTGAAGGTGAAGAAGACCGGCGATGCGGGCCAGCTCCGCCTCCGGGCGAGCTGGGAGGACCGGACCGGCAAATCGGGGAACACCGAGACGACCATCCAGTTCCCCGACGGCGGGCCCGAACAGTTCGCGAACTCGGGAGTCAGGAAGGCCGTCCTCCTCACCCGGTACGCCGACCTGATGAAGAACTGGATGGTCGCCGAACGCGAGTCGGGTGGCGACCCACCCGCAGAGGGCATCGAGGTCCCCGAATACGAACTCGGGGAGTGGGAGCGCCAGTCCGACCCGCTCACCGTCTCCACCGAATACCGCCAGCGCTTCGCCACGTTTTCGGACTACTTCGAGACTGAGATGACCGCCCTCGGCGACGACGCACTGCAACAGGAACTCGACGTGTTACGGAAGCTGGCGGGTGAGTCGGCGGCCGCCCGGCTGTTCCAGGTGCTGTCACCGCGGTCGCGCTCGTAGCGTTTCGCGAGCGAACCGGGTTCGTCCCACTCACGGTTCGCCCCCTCCACTCCGGTAGTCGATTCCCCTTCCGGCTTCCAGAAGACGCGCCGAACGTGTTTGAAAATAACTAATGTCTGTCTCCGTATCGGCCCTTGTATGGTCGACTGGCCGAGTACACGAGGCAGGCGGGCCGCGAGTGCAGGCCTCGCGTTCGCCATCGCCGCGGTCGGCTGTCTCGGACTGCTTCTGTCGCTGCTGGCCGCTCTCGAATCTGCGCCGGAACGATCTGCACTGGTGGACGTTCTCTCACTGTACCTGGAGGTCATCAGGACCGTCGACCTCACGACGACGGTCGTGATCAGTGCGGTGTCGACCTTCGTCGTCGGCTCGTGGCTCTGGTACAGTTTCGACCCCGCCCCCGGCGCGAGATACAGCGGTGCCGGACTTGGTGGGGCGACCGTGTTGCTGGCACACCTGCTGTTCGGCCCGGGCTTCTCTCTCTGGTCCTCGGCCGCACACTACCTCACCGGCGGTTCCCTCCCCAGTGGGCTCCTCACGGTTACGGGAGTTCTCGACGCGCTCGTCGCGGTCTTTCTGGTCTCGGGGGTCGCGAGCTCGTACAGCCTCGTGGTCGGAGCCTGGCTGACGCTGCCTGCTGGGGTACTGACCGGGTGGCTCGTGGCGGCGTTCGACGACCGTGTCGGGCTGTTCCGAGTGGGTGGACACGACGACGCTGGCCGCGAAGACACAAGCTAGTGTGGTCGTCGAAGAGCAGCGCTTCGTCGCACTGCTTCTGCAGACCAGCCATGATTCTGTATAGTGGAATGGGGTTCATCGGTCGTTTGGGGGCGAATCGAGGGAACTACCGATTCGACGCGCACTGGCTTCTCTCCACCCCGAACCGGCTCCGCAGGAGCACCGTCATCGATTGAAGTCGGCGCTGACCTTCGTGACTGTCGGCGTGGCTGGCAGTCGGTCTCGACCTTGGGTGAACGTCTAGATTGGAGTCGCGGGCACGACGGGACGACCGGGTGTTGTGGGCACTACTCCGGGGGTCGTCGGCGACAGGACGTGTCCTCTCCAGATCGACCGATGCTTGCTGCACCGTTGTTGTGGACTCCCGGGTCTCGCTTCCGGCGGAAAGAACGCTGTTACTCCCCCCGGTCGATCACGCCGACCGGATGTCGATGTGGTGGACTGCGTCCGGGGAGATGAGCCGACCAGTCGGCAGTTCGAGCCAGCCGTCACCACGCATTCTGACGGACCCCTCGTGGAGGACGACCTCGCTCTCGCGGTCGGCATACACGACCACGTCGTCGTACTGGTGTTCGAACACATCGCGAAACACGTCTCGAAGGGCCTCCAGGAGGGGTGAGGATGTCCCGAGCGGGAATGCCATACGCCCAGTTGTGCGGGAAAGATGATATGTATGGTGCACTGGCACCCATCCACATCCTCTGTTCGACGTCCGTCACCACGCTCGTCCAGCAGCAGTGGTGGGCGAGTGCTGCCAGCCCCAGGAGGCTGTCCGGGCTGTGGATCCACGAGAACGGGATTGGACCGTGTCTGCAGAGAGGACCACTCTCGGTCGAGTTCGAGGGTACTGGTCTGGTTCGCCCTGAGCAATTACCGGTTCTGCCCGCGCGCGCGAGTGCCAGTGGGGCGCGGCTTGGGTCTGGCGACTGGCGGAACCACATCGATGGTCGAGGGGGCGGTGGCGGTCGAGTCCCCTGCGTCGACCGCGAGGACCACCGAACCGCCTCGGCCGGTGCCCGTTCTCGCCGCTTCGACCTGGAACACCGATACCGGCTGTTTTCGGGTTCGATGGACCGCCAGACGCAGGTATAGGCCTCTTCCGATGGTCGGTGAAGACCACACCAGCCGACTCGATAAACCACATACAACGATACCAAATCGGGGTTCGCGAGGAACACCCGACCTGCGAAGGCGGCCACGACTCGTCGAACCGGCTCCGCGACGAACCCGCGTCCGAAGCAGGTTCCGGGCCTCAGTCGGCCGACGACCGAAGTCGTGCCGGTTGTTCGTCTTCGTCCATCCCGCCTTCGACCCGGAGCCATGCGTGGGTGAGGCGCTCGAACTGCGCCGCGGTGAGTTGCCCCTGCTCGTACGCGGTCGCGGCGACCGCCAGGTCTGCATCAGTAGCGTGGCCCTGCGACACCACGCGTTCGAACAGGTCCGAGACGACGTGGACGCTGTCGTCGCCCGCAACGTGCGTCTCGCCGGCAGCCGTCTCGATTGCACCGACGAACCGGGCGGTGTCACCATCGCTCGCGGTCTGGGGAATGGTCGTCTCGTAGGTGCAGCGACGCTCCCCATCCCCTGCACCGTCCCACGCCACGAACACGACGCCATCGTGGGCCATCGCCTGGGTGGGTTCGGGCGAGACGTCCACCAGGGCCGTCTCGGTCCCGACGACGCGGTCACGGAGGACGAGGCGCTGGTCGTCGGTGGCCTCGACCGCGAGGTGAACGCGAAGCGTCTGTCCCGGCCGGACGTGGGTCTGGTCGAGGCTGCGAGTCGCCAGCGGTTCAGGGTGACTGGCAGTCCTCTCTGCGTCGACCGTCTCCAGACCGGTCGCCGTCGCCACCGCCGGCTCTTCGGATTCCGACTGCTCGGCATCGTTGGCTTCGCTTCCGAGCGTCTCGGGGTGGGCGAAGCGCGTCCAGAGCACGAGCAGGCTCGGGAGCACGACGACGCTCGCGACGAACGCGTAGACGATGGTCAGCGCCGTGATGAACCCGAACTGCTGGAGGAACGGGAGGATGGCGACCGTGAGGACGCCGAAACCGCCGGCGGTCGTCGCGGCACTGCTCGCCAGGGCACCGCCGGTCCCGGTGACGGCGGCGTCGAGCGCCTCCCGCGCCGACCCGAGTTCGGCGAGTTCGTGGTTGTAGCGCTCGCTGACGTGGACGCTGTAGTCGACGCCCATGCCGATGGTCAGGCTGGTTATCAGCCCGGTGACGACGTTGAACGGTATGTCGAGCAGGTGCATCGTCCCGAGAATCCACGCCAGGGTGAACGCGACCGGGAGGACGGTGACCGCGCCCAGCGAGGCGCTGCCCTCGGTGAGGCGGTACGCGAGCATCAGGATGATGGTGACGACCACGAGCGAGATGACCAGTCCCCGGAGGACGGTCGTCAGGAGCTGTTCCTGGGTGAGCTGGTCGACGATGACCTGCCCGGTCGCGACCGCCTCGGCACCGTCGCCATCGACGATGTCGGCCACGTCGCGCATCTGCTCCATCACCGTCTCGCCGTCGGCGTCGCCGTCGACGGAGACGACCAGCCGGAGCGCCTCGTACTCGCCAGAGTCGGTCCGGTAGACGGTGTCGCCGGCCTGGTCAGGGGCGACCCGGTAGAGCTGGTCGTAGACGAGACTGACGTTCTCGTCGGGCAGGCCGTCGTCGTCGGTGTCGGCGGCGTTGAGCGTCGCCGCGAACGACTCGTTCTCCGCGGCGACGCGCTCGAACGTGCTAACGGGGGAGTCGATGGCCGCCTCGCCGTTCGAGAGCCTGCTCGTGGTGTCCTTCTCGGCGGCGGCGTCGGCGGCGTCGGCCAACCGATCGAGCGTTTCGGGATTCGTGACGTCGTCGGTAACGAGTATCTGTGCCTTCGAGTCCTCGCGGACGAAGCGGTCGTTGAGGACGGACATGGCTTCCTGGGCCTGGTAGTCGCCCGGGGCCAGCGCGTCGGGCAGGTCCTGCATCCACTCGGCAGGGTCGTCCGCGAGGAAGTCCTCCTGACTGAAGCTCGTCTCGACCTGCGTGCCGCCGTAGGCACCGGCCGCAGTGAGGAGGAGCGCAACGGCGAGGATGACCACGGGGGCTCGCCGGGCCGCCAGCTCGCCGACGCGAAGGGCCTCGGTGAAGCGGCCGCCGCCGGTGCCGAAGGCGGGCAGCTGGCGGTTCCAGCCCCGGGATTCAAGCCAGGTGTCGAGTTCGAGCTTCACCGCGGGCACCAGTACGCCGAAGACGAGCAGGGCCGAGGCGATGCCGACCGCGGCGACCACGCCGACCGTTCGAAAGGTCCCGATGGGGCTGGTGAGGTTCGAGAGGAAGCCGACGACGGTCGTCGTCGTCACGAGCACGAGCGCGCCACCGACGGTCGCCAGACTGGTCCGCATCGCACCGAGTGGCCCGGCGTCGGGGTCGTCGCCCAACTCCTCGCGGTAGCGCATCACCACGTGGATGGCGTAGTCGATGGAGAGGCCAATGAGCAACACCAGTATCATGATGAACATCTGGTTGAACGCGATGCCGGTCCAGCCCATCACGCCGAACGTCCAGACGAGGACGGTGACGACGCCCCCCAGCCCGAGCACCACGTCGAGCAGGTCCCGGTAGGTGATGGTCAGCACGACCAGGACGAACAGGAACGCCAGCGGGCCGACGATGGCGATGCTGTCGTCCATCGAGGCCGACACCTCGTGGGCGACGATGCCGTCCCCGAAGACGAGATACGTCAGGTCGCCGCCCTGGGAGTCGGCGAGTTCCTGCATCGCCAGCTCGGAGTCGACGATCTCTGCGGGTGCGTCACCCGGCGCGAACGAGGCGACGTCTGTCTGCTGGCTCACGAGCAGGAGCGTCCCGTTGGCCTCCGTGCTCCCCGGCTCGTACTCCGCGGGCATGAACCGGAGCATCTGGGCGGTGCTCGGGGCATTCGTGGGGCTCCCGTCGCCGCCCGTATCGCCGCCGAGGACCTGCGACACCACGTCCTCGACCGAACTCTCGTTCATCGATTCGAGCTGGGTCTGCTGCTCGGCCAGCGTCGGGTCGATACCTGATTCGAGTGACGCCCGGTCCTCTCGCAGAGCGTCGTACTCGTCGGCGAGCACGCCCTGCGTTCCGAGCTGGTAGGCGGCCTGTCGCTGGCTCTCGTTCGAGGCGTTGCGGAGCTGCCGGGTCGCGTTCTCGAACGTCTCCTGGTCCGTGGCGGTCAGGTTCACCGAACTGTTCGCATCGACCGACGCGAACGCGGCGCTCGCGCTCGCGTTGGGATTCGCCTCGAGTTTGGCGAGTTCTTCCCGGAGCGCGCTGTTGGTCTCGTTCAGTTCCTGCTGGCGTTCCTGCAGGTCGGCCGCGCGCTCTTCGGCGATGGCGGTCGTGGCGACCACACCGGCGACGCTCCGGATACCGTCCTCGCCGACGGTCCCGTTCACCGTCTCGTTCGCCCGGAGGGCCTGCTGGTACGAGAGCGTCTCCACGAGGCTCTCCTTCGAGAGCACGTCGTCTCCTTCGACGATTATCTGGGCCACCGTCGTGTTCCCGTCGCCCGCCGAGAAGTTCGCGTCGAGGTAGTCGAGCGCATCGTTCTCGGCCGTTCCACCCTGGTACTGCTCCAGCGAGGTCGACTGCTCCATGGCGGGGACGCCCGCCCCGACGACCAGCGTCAGGATGAGCACGACCGCGATGGCGTGTCTGCTGTACTCGGTGATGTGGCCGGGGAGGCTGGGTCGGCTCATCTGTCGACCCTCCCTCCCGACCGGTTACTGAACGAACGTTCGGTAGGCATGCGTCGAACGAACGTTCGGTAAGTAATCAATCTTTCGGCTCTCCCCGCGGGAGGGACGCTCACGGCACGCTTTTACGGACCGACCGAATATTCGGTCGGTATGAGCGACGGGTCCTTCACCGCCGAACCGACCGACACCCGCGAGAAGATCATGCACGCGACGTTCCGGGCGCTCCGCGAGCACGGCTACGCCGGTCTCTCCATCCAGCGTATCGCCGACGAAGCCGGCCTGAGCAAGTCCTCTTGCTACCACTTCTACGACGGGAAGGACGACCTGTTGCTCTCGTTCATGGAGTTCATGTTCGGGCAGTTCGGGACGGGCTTCGACATCCGGTTCAGCGACGACCCGGTCGAGGACCTGCGCCTCCACGTCCAGTTGATGGTGGCTGGCCCGATGGACGAGGACATCGCCGGCGAGATACTCGAGACGATCCCGGGCGAGGTCCCACCCGACGCGCCGATTCGAGAGAACAACGCGCTAGAGCGTGGCCCACTCGTGGAAGTCCGGGCCCAGGGCGTCAACGAACCCGCCTTCCGGGAGCGCTTCACCGAGATGGACGGGGCGTTCCGCGGCACGTTCGCGGCCATCATCGAGCGCGGCATCGAGGAGGGCGTCTTCCGCGAGGTGGACGCCACCCGGGTCGCGGACATGCTGGTGACCATCGGGATGGGGACCATCTTCCGGGGCGCGACCGCGACGTTCGACCGGGACGCCGCCATCGCCGAGGCCGAGTCCTACATCGAACACCGGTTGCTCCCCGACGGCGCGACCCAGGAGTAGCAGAGCCGCGTCAGCACCGCCCGCTCCAGTTTTTATAGGTGTTCGGTCACCGTCGAGGGTGAGAGTTCGACAGCCACTGCGCCGTGGTGGCACGTATCGAGCCGTGAGTCGGTCAATTGATTGAAACCTGTGGCGACCGAACGAGCACACGAGACGATGTCGTTTCCCCTCCCCGAAGCCGGGCTCTCCCTGTTCCTCACGGGCCTGCTATACGTCGGCTACCGGAGCCGATTCGGCTCGCGCGCGCTGCTGTCCCTGGGCTGTGCCGCGGCCGTCGCCTACACCCTGTTCCTCCGGTCACTCGTCGGCAGCCCGCTGCTCCGGGCGTTCACCGAGACGCTGCAGGCGGGGTTCGTGCTCCTCGGGGTCGCGCTGGCTGTCGGGTCGGTACTGCGCGAGTGACCACTCGGGGAGTGGGTCACACAAAAGTGGGTCGACGGTCCGAAAGGCGGTTCAAACCAGCAGCTGGACGTCCGCGTCGCCCATCTCGCTGAGGGCACTCGCGGCACCCACACCGGTGGTGACCCCGTCGAAGAAGTCGTCCTCGTCGTAGTCCATCAGGTCGATGGTCATCTGGCAGGCCTGGAACTCCACACCCATGTCCAGACTCGTGTCGATGAGCTCCTGGATGGTCGCTGTGTCGTTGTCCGCGATCTTCTTCTCCATCATCTTCGTGGCCATGCGGTCCATGCCGGGGAGCGCCGCGATGGCGTTCGGCATCGGCATGTTGGGGTTGCCGACCGCACTCAGGCCGAGGTTCTGGGAGTGCTCCTTGTGCAGGATGTCCAGCCCCCAGAACGTGTGGAAGACGGTCACGTCCCAGCCGAAGGCGGCCGCCGTGCTCGCGAGGATGAGCGGCGGGTACGCCATGTCGAGGGTGCCCTTCGTGGCGATGATGACCATCTTTCGCTGGTCGTCGGCCACCTCGCTCTCGAGGTCGGCGAGCTGCTGTTCCAGCTCGTCGACGCGGGCCAGCAGGGCCGCCGCGTCGTCACCGTCGACGGCGGCGTCGGCCTCCTGTGATGCGGGAGTGTCGGTGCTCATGGGTTCACTCGGTCTTGCGCACGTAGTGCGTGTAGATGCCGTCGCCTTCCTCCTGGGCGACCAGTTCGACGCCGGGGGTGGTGTCGGCCCAGCCAGCGATGTCGCTCATGCTGCCGGAGTCGGTCGCGACCACTTCGAGCACGTCGTCGGCTTCGAGGTCGTCGATGGCCTGCTTGGTCTTGACGACGGGCATCGGGCAGTTCTCTCCTTTCACGTCGAGGGTCTCGGTAACGCTGATGTCTGTGCTCATTGTTGCGTGTACTCCACAATATTGGGCTATACAATAAATATCTATCGCTGTGTTCGGACTGGTTCTTGCGGCCCATATCTCCTATTCGTGCGCGAATCCCGACGAAGTAACCAGATAGTAACTGCAACAGTCTTGCACAAAACACGATATTCTATCCGAACGCTTAAGTGCGCCCGGCAGATAGCTTCTGCCACTGATGATCGAACTCTTCCCCAACGGCGTGGCGCACTACGCCCTCGGGGGCGTCCTCATCGGCCTCGGGACGGTACTCATCTACCTGGGTACCGGCATCATCGCCGGGGCGAGCACGTTCCTCGAGTCGACGTGGTCGTACGTCTCCGACCGTTCGCGCTTCCAGCAGTACCGCTTCACCAGTTCGCGCGACTGGCGCGTCGTCTTCACCGTCGGCATCGTGTTGGGTGCCGCGGGCTACACGGTCGCCACCGGTGCCGACTGGTTCACCACACAGGTCGCCCCGTGGCGGCTGCTCCTGGGCGGCTTCCTCGTCGGTATCGGCACCCGCGTCGGGAAGGGCTGTACGTCCGGCCACGGCGTCTGTGGTGTCGGGTCGCTCTCTGAGACCTCGCTGGTGAACGTCGCGACCTTCGTCATCGTCGCCATCGGGACGGCGAACGTCATCGCTGCCATGGGGTGGGGCATATGAGCCAGGACCGCGGCCTCGCGTTCTACGGCCTCGTCCTGCTGGGTGGCCTGATATTCGGGGTCGGCCTCGCGCTCAGTGAGATGGCCCACCCCGAGGTCGTCCTGCGGTTCCTCCAGCTGGAGGACTTCGGCCTGCTCCTCGTGATGGGCGGGGCCAGCGTCACCGCCGGCATCGCCTTCTGGACGATGAGTCGTTCCGGGAGGCGTGCGCCCCTCACCGGGGCAGAGTACGCCCGCCGACTGAAGGACTACGACAGCAACGTCCTCGTGGGCGGCACCATCTTCGGCGTCGGCTGGGGCCTCTCGGGCATCTGCCCGGGCGCGGCCTACGCCAGCCTCGGGGTCGGGAACCTCACCATCCTCTGGGGCATCGGCGGGATGTTCCTCGGCGCGTACGTCCAGGGCGTCTGGCGCTCTCGTGACGACGAGCCGAGCACGACGCCGAGTTCTGCGGACTGACGCTGACTCGCTGCTCCTGCGGCTCGTTCTCGACTCGATTCACCGGTTTCGACCGCTCTTTCCTCGACCCCCCGTCCCGTTCGACACAGCGTCGCGCCCGATGATTCCATTCTCTCGGCTTCCAGACCTGTTTTCGCGCATCAACCTTCTTCACCCTGCTGGCGCGCGGAGTCGGCACCAACGCTCCTCGCCTGAACTGTCTGTGAACTGACTACAATCGACGCTGTAGCTACCCATAACTTATGCATCACCATGTGTGAGGTATGGGGATATAGTCTTGCACGGTGTTCCCAAAACCGTTATTACACCCTGTCGGCTACGGTGTCGTGTACAGAAACTCATGAAGTGTACAATACTAACGTTCGAGGTGCACGATGTTCGGGATTGAATCCCTCAGCGGCAACGCACAGGCGGCGGTACTGATCGGGATCGTGCTCGCTGAGGCCGGGGTCCTCTACGTCGGCTACGGCCTTCTGGAGCGCGTCCTCGGACCAGCCATCAGAGACGCCCTGCGGGGTGCCTGAACCATGGAGGTACTCGGCATGAGCGTCCTCCTGCTCGCGACGTTCGCGGGCTTCGGGGTGCTCATCGGCATCCTGTTCGGGTTCTTCGGCATGGGCGGCTCGTTCCTCGTCACGCCCGCGTTGCTCGTGATGGGGTACAAGACCGACGTTGCGGTCGCGTCCGGCCTCGCGTTCGTCTTCGGGACCTCCGTCATCGCGACGCTGAAACACCGCGACCTGGGGCAGGTCGACTACAAGCTTGGCATCCTGATGATCGCCGGGACGACCGCCGGCATCGAGGTCGGGAAGCTCGGCCTGGAGTGGCTCCAGCACATGGGCTACGCGGACAGCGTGGTCAGCGTCGCCTACGTCTTCCTGCTCGGCGGCATCGGTGTGTTCGTCACCTACACTGCTCTGAAAGGCGGTGACGGTGGCATCAGCCACGACGTCGACGAGGACGCCGAACTGTCGGCCGACGACATCCCCGACATCGCGAAGAAGATACAGTCCTACCGCGTCCCGCCGATGATATCCCTCCGCGGGGGCGTCAGCGTCTCCCTGTGGATGATACTGCTCGTCGCGTTCCTCACGGGCCTCTTATCGGGATTCCTCGGCGTCGGTGGCGGATTCATCCGGATGCCCGCGCTGTTCTACCTCATCGGCGTGCCGGTCCCCGTCGCGGTCGGGACCGACCTGTTCGAGATCGTCTTCTCGGGCGGTATCGGGAGCTTCCTCTACGCCCAGTCCGGCGCGGTGGACCTGAGCATCGTCGTCCCGCTCCTCGCGGGTAGCGCGCTCGGGGCCCGCATGGGCGCGGCCTCGACCAGCCTGGTCGACGAGGCCGAGATCA
This sequence comes from Haloarchaeobius sp. HME9146, assembly GCF_025399835.1. NCBI lineage: Archaea > Methanobacteriati > Methanobacteriota > Halobacteria > Halobacteriales > Halorubellaceae > Haloarchaeobius > Haloarchaeobius sp. HME9146. The sequence continues at coordinate 373,423 of NZ_JAODVR010000001.1, read as the reverse complement.
AGGTGTACTTCGGCGTGATGCTCCTGCTCGGGGCCATCGCCGTCGCCATCCGCAAGCTCGGCAACGTCTTCGAGGTTCCCGTCGCGGACACGGTCAGCCTCGCCATCATCCTCGGCGCAGCCCTGCTCGTCAGCGGTGCGGTCGTCTACAGCAGCATCAAAGAGCTGCGCGCGGAGTCGGGAACCAGCCACGCCGCCGCGGACTGACGGACTTTCCTGGAGCGTCTATTTTCGGTTGTACCCACATCGCAGACAGAATTGTGTGTATTGGACAAATTGTCCAATAAAGCTCTTCTGGTCTCCATCCCTGGATTCCTGCCAAACGCCGATAGAAGGCATAGGGCGGCTGTATAGCTGGTTGTTGCTGTGCTGGACATCGCCTGATGAAGATATTTCTGAGTGTCTTGCGCAATATCCACAATACTTATTGCAGGCCATCCCCAAGCGTGGAGTGACGCATGGACCCTGACGCGTTACCCACGATAGACATCGACGTCGAAGAGTTGAACCCGACCGAACTGAAGTCCCGCATCGACGCGGGCGAGGACGTGACCATCCTCGACGCCCGCATGGAGAGCGACTTCTCCGAGTGGCACATCGAGGGCGAGAACGTCGAGATCGCCAACGTTCCGTACTTCGAGTTCCTCGACGACGAGGTTCCGGAGGAGGTGCTCGACCGCGTCCCCGAGGGCGAGCCGCTCGTCGTCCTGTGCGCGAAGGGCGGCGCGAGCGAGTACGTCGCCGCGAAGCTGGCCGAGAACGGCCGCGACGTGGCTCACCTCGCGGACGGGATGAACGGCTGGGCCCGCATCTACGAGCGCGTCGAAGTCACGCGCTACGACGGCCCGGGCAAGCTCTACCAGTACCAGCGCCCGTCCAGTGGCTGTCTCGCGTACATGCTCGTCTCCGTCGGCGAGGCCGCGGTCATCGACCCCCTCCGGGAGTTCACCGACCGCTACCTCGCGGACGCCGACGAGCTCGACGCGGACCTCCGCTACGCCATCGACACGCACATCCACGCCGACCACATCAGCGGCGTCCGGAACCTCGATGCCGAGGGCGTCACAGGCGTCATCCCGGCCGCCGCGGTCCCCCGCGGTGTCACCTACGCGGACGACGTGGAGACGGCCGAGGACGGCCAGGTCTTCGAGGTCGGCGCGGCCGAGATCGAGACCATCCACACGCCCGGCCACACGAGCGGGATGACCTCCTACCTCGTCGGCGGAAGCCTGCTCGCGACCGGTGACGGGCTGTTCACCGAGAGCGTCGCACGCCCCGACCTCGAAGAGGGCGACGAGGGCGCACCCGACGCCGCAAAGCAGCTCTATGACACGCTCCAGACGAAGGTCCTCACCCAGGACGACGACGTGCTCGTCGGCGGCGCGCACTTCAGCGACGCCGCGACGCCGGCCGAGGACGAGACCTACACCGCACCCATCGGCGAACTCGTCGAGACGATGGCCGCGCTGACGATGGACGAGGACGACTTCGTCGACCTCGTGCTCTCGGACATGCCCCCGCGTCCGGCGAACTACGTCGACATCATCGAGACCAACCTCGGCCAGCACGAGGCCACCGACGAGGAGGCCTTCGAGCTCGAACTCGGGCCGAACAACTGCGCGGCCAGCCAGGACGCGCTCACCAGCGACTGATTCCCCACTCACAGCCTGCCGCTACTCCTCACCACTCGCGCCCGCGTGCCTGACCACCTCGCGCGCGTCGCTTGCAGCCGGTCGATTGTGTGTATTTCTTCCACCACCAATCAATAGCGTTTGGTCGCTTCCCGCCATCGTAACGACTGCTTCTGCACAGAAGTCTTCACCTCTCACTGTCAGTGACTGCTGACAGCTGCACGAACAGTATTTCGAATATTGCACAATACTTTTGGCGATGTGGCCCGTCTCTCAGGACGAACGATGCCCGATTCGATGCGCGAGTACCTTGAACAGGACATGGCGTGCGAGGGCCTGCTGGAGTGCGGGCACGGACTCGGCGACCTCGACCTGGCGGTGTTCCGGACGCTCACAGAGAGCCCGGAGCCGCTCTCTATCGACGAGGTCGCGGTCGCGACCGACCGTGAACGCTCGACCGCCTACCGGTCCATCCAGCGGCTCGTCGACGCCGGATTCGTCCGGAAGGAACAGGTGAACTACGCCGACGGCGGCTACTACCACGTCTACCGGGCCGCGGATCCGAAGCAGGTCGCGGACGACATGCAGCGGATGCTCAACGACTGGTACGCCAAGATGGGGATGCTGGTCGGCGAGTTCCGCGAGAAGTACGAGGAGGCGGCCACCAGGGAGGCGTCGGACTGACAGCCGTGGTCCCCCATCGTCACCCTCCAGCGAGCTTCCGGTCCGCCCGTGCGCGGTGTTGCACGAATCGAACAAGGCTTTTACCTCCGTACCACATAGATTCAACACGAGATGGCCAATTCGATGCGGGAGTACCTGCAGCAGGACATGGAGTGCGAGGGCCTGCTGGAGTGTATCCACGGACTCAAGGAACTGGACAAGGAGGTGTTCTCGACCATCGTCGAGAGCCCCGAAGCGCTGACGGTCGACGAGATCGCCGAGCGCGTCGACCGCGAGCGCTCGACCGCCTACCGCGCGATCAAGCGCCTCCAGCAGTCGGGCTTCGTCCAGCAGGAACAGGTGAACTACGAGCAGGGCGGCTACTACCACGTCTACCAGCCGGTCGACCCCGACCAGGTCGCCGACGACATGCAGCGGATGCTCAACGACTGGTACGCCAAGATGGGCAACCTCATCGGCGAATTCCGCGAGAAGTACGACGAGTCTGCCCAGCTCCAGCAGGCCGCCGAGCAGTGACACGACGGGCGGGAACACGATGACGGCCGACGAAGAGCCGTTCGACCCAACCAGCGCGGAGGCCCGGGACGTCGGTGCCGGCCTGCTCGACGAGACCATGGGGCCGAGCTCGTCGCTGGCGCACCTCTACCGTGGCGAGATCCACCGGATGAAGTTCTGGCGAGAGCGGCTGGACCGCACCACGAACTGGGCGGTCACGACGCTCGCGGCCATCCTGACGTTCGCCTTCGCCAGTCCCGACCATCCCCACTACCTCATCCTCATCGCGGGCGTGATGCTCTCGACGTTCCTCGTCATGGAGGCCAGACGCTACCGCGGCTACGACATCTGGCGCTCGCGGGTCCGGGTCCTGCAGGAGAACGTGTTCGCGAAGGGCCTCGACCCCACGATTCCCGTCGCGGACCCGAACTGGCGACGCAAACTCGCACAGGACTACCGCACGCCAGTCATCAAGATATCGTTCGAGGAGGCCCTCGCCCACCGCCTCCGGCGGGTTTACCTCCCGCTGTTCACCGTACTGGGCGCGGCGTGGCTCGCGCGCATCTTCGTCGTCCCGACCGAACGCCCGTGGCCCGAGACGGCCGCCGTCGGCCGGCTCTCCGGCGAACTCGTCACCGTGATGGTCGGGCTCGCGTACGTCACCCTCGTCGTCATCGCGCTCCGCCCCCGCACCTGGAAGGCGAAGGGCGAACTCCGCGAGGAGAACGTCGCGGTCTGGGACGACTGACGCCCTGTTTCTGTATGCTATCGGTTTCTCGCCGTCGCGAGCCGTCGTAACAGCACCTCCCGTTTCCAGAACAGCGCGATGCCGACGCACCCCGCCGCGACCAGCAACCCCACTGATTGATACACCTGTTCCTGCGCCAGTCCAGCCCCAGAGAAGACCAGCACCAGGTATCCGGGCGTCCGCCCTGCCACGGAGACCAGTACCAGTTTCCGCACGTCGAGGTCGCTCATGCCGGCCGCGAAACAGATGACGTCGTCGGGGAACCCGGGTAAGAGAAAGACGACGAAGACGCCCGCGAGGCCGTACTCGCCGAGGAAGTCGTCGAACCGGTCGAGTGCGTCGGGTGTGACGACCCGCTCGACGTAGGGCCGGCCGTACCGGCGTGCCAGCAGCAGGGCGAGGTACGTGCCGACCGTCGCGCCGGTCATGCTGTAGGCGAAGCCCGGACCCGCCCCGAACAGGTAGCCAGCGGTGAACGCGAGCACCTGCCCGGGGACGGGCGCGACAACGACCTGCAGCGTCTGGAGGAGGACGAACACGAACGGCGCGAGCGGGCCGAACCCCTCGACGACCGTCCGGATGGCGTCGGGGTCGCGCAGGAACCACAGGTACCGGCCCGTCACCACGGTTCCGAGGACGAGCCCGACGGTGACGACCACGACCACGAGCAGGAGCTGTCGACGGTCCGCGTCGGCCGCGAGGAAGCGCTCCGGTCTCACGGGCGACTGTTCGGCCGCCGGGTGTTTAGCTCGTCCCCCGCCGCCGTTCCAGCCACGCCGCCAGTTCCTCGCCCTGCTCGCGGACCGCACCGGTCCCGAACAGCGTCACGACCAGCGCGCCCGCGAGGTTGAACACGAGGTCGAGCATGGTGTCGTCGAGGCCGTACAGGATGAGCACCGGGTCGAGATTCAGCGCGAGGGCGGCTTCGCGGGCGGCGAACTCCAGGACCTCCCAGAAGACGCCCATCGCCAGCGTGAACGCGAGGACGAACACCGTGACGAACGTCTCGGGGAAGTAGAGCCGGTCGCTGTGGGCGTCGATGGCCCAGACGGTCGCATAGGCGACGACGGCGACGATGCTGGCAGACAGGGTGTGCGTGAGGTGGTCCCACCACCAGACCTGGTCGTAGAACCGGAACATCCCGACGGCGTGCAACAGGACCGCGACGCCGAGGTAGACGGTGAACCGGGGGTCGAGTTCGATGCGGAAGTCGCGTTCGAGGACCGCCGGCAGGAACGTCACGCCGAGGGCGAACAGGGCGTTGAGCACCACGCTCACGTTGCGCAGCGTCATCCCGAGGACGAACACGCCGACGAGACACGCCTGTGTCGTCCGGGTGAACAGCGTGGCGTTTCGCATCCACACCCCGTGTCCTCGCATACTCGTCATTACGCGCCCCACCCGAAAAACACCCCCGCACCACCATGTCACAGAGTAACATCAGTCGGGACAACCTTGTATAGGTTCGAGACGTATCGGATTCCACGATGATGGCCATGACCCACGCGCTCGCGGGCCTCCTGCTCGCGACGTTCGTGGTCCAACTGGGCGGTGGCGACCCCGCCACGGTCGTCGCGGCGGCGGTCGCCGGCAGCGTGTTCCCGGACCTGGACATCTACGCGGGCCACCGAAAGACGCTTCACTTCCCCGTCTTCGGCTGGTTCCCGGCCGGCCTCGCGGTCGTGCTCGCACTGGCGATCCCGACCACGGCGACGCTGGCGCTCGCGACGTTCCTCGTCGCGGCCGCCTTGCACCCCGTGATGGACCTCTACGGTGGCGGCCTCGAACTTCGCCCCTGGGAGGGACGGTCCGAGAAAGCGGTCTACAGCCACTACCACGGCCGCTGGCTCGCACCGCGGCGACTCGTGCCCTACGACGGCTCGCCGCGTGACCTCGCACTGGCGGGCGCGCTGGGCGTCCCTGCCCTGACGCTCCCGGAACCGGTGCCGCCGCTGGTCGTCGTGACGATAGTGGTCGGCGGGGTGTACGTCGCCCTGCGAAAGCGGCTCGCGACGGTCTGGTCACAGGTCGCGCAGGCGCTCCCGCCGGAACTTCGGCACCACGTCCCCGAGCGGTTCTACGAGTGAGCCGTTGCCGGTCGACCCTTCTTCCTCGTTCCCACCCGGTTTATTTCCTCACCGTGTGTCAGGAAACCGTATGGATGCGGAACTCAGACGCTACCTGAACGCGATTTCGATACAACTGAGCCTGATAATCGGATTGTTAGCGACCGACCTGCTGGTGTCGTCGGTATCGATGACGATGACCTTCTTCGTCGTGCCTGTCGTCGCGGCTATACTCGTCGGTGGTGTCGTCTGGCACGTCTCTGGAGCAGTCGCCGTCGAGCAGTAGGGTCTCGGTAGTCCGATTTCTGCTGTTTACCGCCACCTCGCTCACCCCAACTGCTCCCCGACCAGCCGGTCGCACTCCGCGATAAACTCGTCCTCCTTGCCCCGCGGAATCGTCGCCCCGGCCGCGATGACGTGCCCGCCGCCGTCGCCGCCGACGGCCTGTGACGCCTCGCGCATCACGACCGAGAGGTCCAGTCCATCCCGGACGAGGTGGCCGGTTCCACGGGACGAGACCTTGACCTCCTCGTCGCTCTCGTTCGCGAAGGCGATGATGGGTCGTCCCCTGTCGATACCGCTCGCCCCGAGGGACATCCCGGCGACGATGCCGACGATGGTCTCGCGGATGCGGTCGTCGGCGTGGAACCACTGGACGTGGTCCTCCTTGGTCGTCCCCTCGTTCTTGACGAACTGGAGGCCCTCGGAGAGGTTCCGGCGGTGGTTCCGGAGCAGTTCGCGCGCCGCGGTGAGTGCCTCGTCGCGCTCGCCCAGACACACCGCGAGCCCCACGTCGGCGCGTTCGTACCGGGCGGTCGCGTTGAGCAGCGTCGAGAACTCGCTGGCGTCCCGGAGTTCCGTGCCCTCGGGCTCGGCGAGGAGCGTGTAGCTCGTCCCGACGAGGCGGTCGATGCGGTCGGCGGGCACGCCCGAGCGCACTGCCCGCTGGACGAGGCCGCTGGCGACTTTCTGGCGCTCGTCGGCGTCGAGGTCGACCCAGCGCTTCCAGTCGTCGCCCGCTCTCGCCTCGATATCGAGGTCGTTCAGGAAGTCGATGGCCCCGTTCCGGTTGTTCGTGATGCCCGGGATGACCACGTCGCTGGCGTATTCGAGCAGTTTGGGGAGTTCCCGCGTCTGCTTGCCGTACACCGCGAGGTCGGTGCCCTCCTCGAGGACGCCCGCTGCCACGCCGTCCTCGACGATGCCCTGGTTCGCCCCCTGCAACTCGCCGTCGGTGTCCTGCATGTCGCCCACGGCCCCCACGACCGCGAGACGGGCCAGGTCCCGGTTGTCGCCGTCGCCCTCCAGCGCTCGTGCGAGGACGTACGCCGCGCCCGCGCCGGAGAGTTCGGAACCACCGTCGATGCCGAACAGCAGGGGATTCAGGTGGTATTCTGTCTCTGCGTCGGCCGGCTGGTGGTGGTCCGCGATGACCGGCGTGAAGTCGCCCGCCTCCTCGTGTGGCGCGATGACGTCCAGTTGCCCGCTCCCGAAGTCGGTGAACAGCACGGTGTCGTAGTCGGTCGCGGCGATGGCCGCGACAGCCTCCTCGTCGAGCTGTTTCTCGAAGTTCACCTCGAACGGGATACCGGCGCGCTCGAGCGCCGTCGCGGCGACGCCGGCGCTGGTCAGGCCGTCAGCGTCGATGTGCGAGTTGAGGAGCACCTCGTCGGCCGCGCGCAGGCGCTCGGCGCACGCGGCGGCGCGGTCTGCCATTTCTGGGACCGGGACGGAATCGGGCATTCGTCGGGTAGTGGGGCGGTCTCGGGTTTAAACCATCGGGACAGTATCAAGGTCGTCATTTTTCAGCGCAACCGTGCTATCTTACCGCATGGCAGTCGACCCAGCCGCACGACCGGAGCCGGACACCGACGCCGGCGCGGTCACCGAGGAGGCGACCGTCCACGACGAGGGCGTCGAACTCGAACGGACCATCGGCCTGCGAGGGGCCATGGCCATCGGCGTCGGGACGATGATCGGCGCGGGTATCTTCGTGTTCCCGGGGCTGGCAGCCGGGCAGGCCGGGCCCGCCGCCGCCCTCTCGTTCGCCATCGGGGCGGTCATCGCCCTGCTGGTGGCGGTCCCGACCGCGGAACTGGCCACCGCGATGCCGAAGTCGGGCGGTGGCTACTACTTCATCTCGCGTGGGCTCGGGACGCTGTTCGGGGCTGTCGTCGGGCTCTCGGTCTGGCTCGGGCTCGTGTTCGCGTCGGCGTTCTACCTCGTCGGCTTCGGCAACTACGCCGCGGCCGTCCTCGCCGAAGTGGGGGTGAACGCAGCCGGGCTCGTGATTCCGCTCGGGCTCGCGTTCGCCGTCTTGCTCACCGCGCTCTCGCTCACGGGGACCGAGAACGCGACCAAGCTCCAGAACGTCGTCGTCGCGCTGTTGCTCGTCATCCTGACCGGGTTCCTGACCTACGGCAGCCTCGACGCCCTCGGGGTGTTCGGCCGGGCCTCGGCACCAGAGACGTTCTTCCGGTTCGGCCTCGCGCCGGTGTTCTCGACCGCGGCGCTGGTGTTCACCTCCTACCTCGGGTTCGCACAGGTCGCGACCGTCGCGGGTGAGGTGAAGAAACCGGGCAAGAACCTCCCGCTGGCGATGGTCGGCTCGGTCCTCCTCGTCGGCGTGTTCTACGTCGCGACCATCTTCGTCGCGACGAGCGCGTTCGGGAGCCCGCGTCTCGAACAGTTCGGCGAGACCGCGATGGTCGAGGTGGCCCGCGACTTCTTCGGGCTGGCCGGCGCAGTGGCAATCCTGCTCGCGGGGCTGCTCGCGACGCTCTCGTCGGCGAACGCGAGCATCCTCTCGTCCTCACGGGCTATCTACGCCCTGAGTCGTGACGCCATCGTCCCCGAGCGCTTCCGCCGGCTCAACCTGAAGTACGGCACCCCGCACATCGCGCTGGTCTCGGCAGCCGGACCGGTGCTGGTGCTCGTGGGAACCGGGCAGGTCGAGATACTGGCGGAGGTGGCCTCGTTCCTGCATCTCATCATGTACGGCCTGATGTGTGTCGCGCTGGTGGTCATCCGGCGGTCGCCGCCGGAGTGGTACGAACCCGACTTCGAGGTGCCCCTCGGCCCCGTGATTCCCGTGCTTGGAGCCATCGCGAGCTTCGGGCTCATCGCGTTCATGAAGCCCGCCTCACAGCTCATCGGGGTCGCCGTGATGGTACTGGCAGGGGTGTGGTACTTGTACTACGCCCGCGACGTGAAACTACGAGGTGCCGTATGACCCGACGCGTACTCGTTCCGGTGCAGGTACTGAAGGGGGAGAGCGTCTCGCCAGGCGTGGCCGAGGTCCTCGCGGACGTGCCGGTCCTGCTGCTTGGCTACCACGTCCTCCCCGAGCAGACGCCGCCCGGGCAAGGGAAACTGGAGTTCGAGGAACAGGCACAGAACAAGCTCGCGGACGTGGTCGAACTGTTCGAGGAGCACGGCGCGACCCCGGAGACCCGCATCGTCTTCACCCACGACGCGGAGAAGACCATCGACCGCGTCGCCGACGAGACGGGATGCGACGCCTACCTCCTTCCGAATCCGACCCCCGAGGTGAAGGACGTACTCGTCCCGGTCCACCCCGACGTGGCCGTCGAGCGCGTCGTCGAGTACGCCGCGGCCGTCTTCGCGAACGACGACGTCACCATCTCCATCTTCGCGACCGCCCCCGACGAGGAGACGCTCTCCGAGCGAACCGCGCTCGTCGAGGCCGCCTACGACTGGTTCGTCGAGCACGGTTTCTCCGAGGACGTGCTCGATACCACCGTCAAGCTGACCGACGCCCCCATCCGCGCCACGGCGGCGGCCGCCACCGAGCACGACCTCGTCGTGATGGGCGAACGCGCCCCCTCGCTCCGGTCGATCGTCTTCGGCGAGGACGTCGACCAGGTGGCCGAGCTGTCGGTCGGACCGGTGCTCGTCGTCAAGCGCCCGCCGGAGCCGGAACCGGACGAGGTCGTGGAGGCTGCCGAGGAAGCCGAGGCCGAGCGGGAGGTGATGGAGGCCGCGGAGCAGGAAGCAGTGGACGCCGCGATACGGGAGAGGGACGACGAGACCGACGAGGCTGATCGATAACCCCAACCAACTGGGGACACGCCTGTCACCGGGTGACGGTGGTGTCCGCGAGCGTTTATCGGTCGAGAACCCGTACGTTTCTCTCATGAGCGACCAGCAGCAAGCACCCGTCACCGACGAGTTCCCCGAGAGTCCCTTCCGAACGACCGGCACCGACCACATCACAATCTGGGGCAGTAACGAGGAAGACACGCTCGCGTTCTACCGCGACCTCCTCGGCATGCGACTCGTGCTCCGACAGCCGAACCTCGACGACCCCTCGCAGACGCACCTGTTCTTCGACACCGGTGACGGCCGCATCCTCACCTTCTTCGTGAGCGACGACCGCCCCTCGGCTCGGGGCGTCCGCGGCGGCGTCGGTGCGGTCCACCACCTCTGTTTCAGCGTCGACCCCGAACGGTACGAGGAGGTCATGGACGCGCTGGACGAGGCCGGGCACCACTACAACGTGTTCGACCGGGGCATCTTCCACTCCATCTACACCAAGGACAACAACGGCCTCGTCATCGAGCTCTCGACGGACAAGTACGACATCCCGGACGATCGCCGCGCCGAGGTGCTGGCGACGACCCAGCGCATCCGCGAGGAGGACGGTGCCGACTACGCGAAGGACGAGCACATGGCGGCCGCCCTGGAGGAACTCGGGATGGACGCGACGCCGTACGACCTGCCCGACGCTTCCTCGGGCGTCGGTGGCGTGAACTGACGCAGTTTCGCCCCGAATTCCCAAATACCCACCAGAGACGCTTTCTCTTGCCCGTCGCCGAAGGATAGGAGTTCCTTCGCGAAACCGATTTGATATCGTGGTATGTGATTTATTGGACGTGGTCGGGCGATACCCGGCCAACACAGAATTCTCTCGAAAAGTGGCTTCTCGATGCCGAATACTACCGAAAACCGGGTTCCGAACTCAGTCGTGGTACGTCGGGGCCGCTTCCTCGACGACCACGCAGGCCAGCTCCTCGAAGTCCGCGTTGTCGGGGACCACGTCGACTGCGATACCGAGTGATTCGGCCGTCTCACGGGTCGGCGGGCCGATGACGCCGACGACGGCGTCGTTCAGGCCGGCGAGCGCTTCCTCGCGAATCCCCTTCTCGTCGGCGGTCGCGAGGAAGTTCTCGACCGTGAGCGAGGAGGTGAACGCGGCAGCGTCCAGATCGCCCGAAGCGGCCAGTTCGACCGACTCACCCGCGCCCTCGGGCCGGACGAGTTCGTACAGGACCGTCTCGTGGACGAACGCGCCAGCCTCCCAGAGGCCGTCGATGAGCACGTCGCTGCCGTGGTCGCTCCGGGCGACCTCGACGGTCGCGCCAGCCACATCGCCGGCAAGCTCCGAAACCAGCCCGCTGGACGTGTATTCGTCCGGAATCCGGTCCACCTCGTACCCCTGGTCGCGGAGCGCCTGGGCCGTCGAGGGGCCGATGGCACAGACCGTGGTCTCTCCGGGCTCCCAGCCTGCCTCGCGGGCGAGTTCCGCGCCGGTCTTGCTCGTGAGGATGGTGTAGTCCGCGCCCGTCTGCGGGCCAGACCCCGAGGGACGAACCGACAGCATCGGGTCTGGAACCGGCGTCGCGCCCAGCGATTCGATGAGTTCGATTGCGTTCGACAGGCGCTCGTCGTCCGGCCGGAAGACGGCGACGGTCGTGTCTCTGGTCGTCATTGGAGGAACTCAAGCACCTCCTCACGCGTGCCCGCGACGTCGCCGATGACGGTGATCGCGGGGGGCTCGATACCCTCTGCGTCCCGAACGTCGACGATGGTGTCGAGGGTCCCGGTCGCGACCTGCATGTCGGGCCAGGTTGCGCGTTCGACCAGTGCGACGGGGGTCTCGGGGTCCATCCCGGCCTCTCGCAGGGCTTTCGTGTACTCCGGCAGCTTGCCGACGCCCATGAAGACGACGATAGTGCCGCCGGTCGCGGCGAGCGCCTCCCAGTTCACTGCGGATTCCTCTTTCGTGGGGTCCTCGTGGCCCGTGACGAACGAGACGGATGAGGCGTGGTCGCGGTGGGTTACCGGGATGCCTGCGACGCCAGCCCCCGCGATGGCGGAGGTGATACCGGGGACGTACTCGAACTCGATACCGTTCGCGGCGAGGTGTTCGGCCTCCTCGCCGCCGCGGCCGAAGACGAACGGGTCGCCGCCCTTCAGGCGGACGACCGTCTTGCCCTCCTCGGCGAGTTCGACCAACCGCTTGTTGGTGTACTCTTGCGGGGTCCACTCGCCGCCGGCGCGCTTGCCCACGTCCTCGCGCTTCTCCTCGGGGATGAGGCCCAGAATCTCTGGGCCAGGCAGCTTGTCGTGCAGGACCACGTCGGCCTCCTCAAGGAGGTGGGTGGCCTTCACGGTCAGCAGCTCCGGGTCGCCGGGGCCGCTCCCGACGAGGTAGACCTTCCCCGTCATTTCTCGCGGGCGGCCTGCACGTACTCGGCCGCGCCCTTCTCGTTCAGGTCCTCGGCGAAATCTCGTGCGGCTTTCGCGTGGGTCTCGACCGGGAGGTCGCGTCGTTCCTTGACGACGCCCTCGCCGTCGGGGTGAAGCACCTGCGCCGTGGTTCGGACGAACTCGCCCTGAATCATGGCGTGGACGCCGATTGGGGCGATACAGCCGCCGTTGAGCCCCGCGAGCACGGTCCGCTCGACTGTCGTCTCGACGCGGGTCCGGGGGTGGTCGAGCGCCTTGTGGATGGCCTCGGCGGTCTCGCCGTCCGCCGCCGTCACGGCCAGTGCGCCCTGGCCGGCGGCCGGGACGAACTCGGTGGTCGGCAGCTGTTCGTACTCGATGTGGTGGAGCAGCCCGGACCGGCGCAGGCCAGCCTCGGCGAGCACGATGGCGTCGTAGTCGGTCTCGACCTCGCGGCCGAGGGCACGCTTGCGGATCTCCGAGAGGGACTCGAACCACTCGTCGGTGGTCTGGTCGAACTCGGGGTCAGGGTCGTCCTTACCGACTGCGCCCTTGCGCTCCTTGTCCGCCTCGCTCCGGCGCTCGTGTTCGCGCTGGAGGGCGGGCGCGAGCAGCTTCTCGACCCGGGTGTCGACGTTCCCGCGCAGGGGTTCGACGACGAGGTCATCGCGGTAGTCCTCTATCTGGGCCTGTCGTCGCATCGACGAGGTGCCCACGACCGCCCCGGGTTCGAGGTCGTCGAGCGACGTCCCGTCGGGGGTAACGAGCACGTCGCCCGGTGCAGCGCGCTCGGGAACGCCCGCGACCACGAGGTCGTCGGGCAGCTCCGTCGGCATGTCCTTCATGGAGTGGACGGCAGCATCGACGTTCCCGTCGAGGATCTCCTCGTCCAGCGACCGGACGAACGCCCCGGTCTTCCCCAGGTCCTGTATCAACTCGTCGCGTATCCGGTCGCCCTCGGTCTCCACTTCGACCAGCTCGACCTCGTATCGCTGGTCTTCGAGGGCGTCCCGGACCGTCGCCGCCTGTCGCAGCGCGAGGTCGGAGCCCCGCGTGGCGAGTCGGATGGTCCCGCGTGTTCGCATGGTCGGGAATCGGCGGCCGAGGGTGAAAAGCCCTCCAGTTTGTCGCTGCCCACTCGATTGGTGGCCGTACTACCCGCTTCTCGCCACGACTCTCCGGAAGATGCCGCTCAGAGACGCTGGTGCGCTGTTTCTCGGCCGATGAGTCGGTTCTGCCCTTCCGTAGTGATGTATCACATACTGCTATATCAAATCTATTCGGTGGTGCTCACGGCGACGCGCCGAGGAGCCCGAGGTCCGTCACCTGCCGTCGACGATGGCCAGCGCCGTTTCTCGGACTGCCCGGGCGGCGGCGTCAACCTGTTCGGATGTGGCACCCTTCACGGAGAGCCACGTTTCGAGGTTGTTCATCGAGCGGAGCAGCGTGAGCAGTTCGTAGAGGTCGCGGTGCTCGGCGAGCTCGTCGAAGACACGCGGCGATCCGGCCTCGCGATATCCGTCCAACAGTGCGGGACGGATGCGGTCGGTGTAGTCCGGTGAGTCGGGGAGGAGCCGCCACTGGCCACCGTTCATGCTCTGTTCGATGAGCACGAGGTCGTAGGCGGGTGTGACCGACAGCGAGAACGCCCAGTCGAGCATCCCGGTGATATCGCCCGTCTCGGGGTCGTGTCGAACGTTCTCGACGGAGTTATCGATGTGCCCGAGCACCGGCCGGAACGGTCCCTCCAGTCGTCCGATACGGTCGTCGAGAAACGGTCCGATGTCGTCTACGAGGTCACCGAACCGCGTGTCGGCCGCGCGGGTGAGGGTGTCGTCGGCCCACGCACGAATCTGCGATTTCCACGTCTCGACCGGGTCTGCGACGACGAGCGTGTCGGGGGAGGCCGGTGGACGTGCGCCGCGGAGCGTGTTGTCTGGGTTCCGGGTCAGGTAGCCGTAGCCGTCGAACAGGGTGAGGTCGTGGAGTTCGGCGAGATACCGCCCGGACGCCCGAGCGAGCTGTTCGAGCCGACCGTCGGGGAGCGTGTCGAGTTCGTTCCGTTCGACGGTGACACCCGGAGCGTAGCCGGCCAGAAAATACGGAGCTGGCAGGTCGTCGTGTTCGTCGACTGCGCCGTACACCTCGGGCACGGGAATCGACGTGTTCGCGTCGAGGAGCCGCAGGATGCGTGCCTCGACGTCGATACCGTGAGACTCCCCGTTCGGGCTGGCCTTCAGGACGGCTCGTTTCGGGCCGACAGGTGTGTCGAGCTTGAGGACGTGTACGGGCAGGTAGCCGCCCTTCGCCGGTTCGTGTGCGCGGAGCGACCACTCAGGGGCGATGGTTCGGACCGTCCGTTCTATCGTTTCTGTACCGATGGTGGTGTCGTCGTTCATCGTGGTGTGATATCGAAGCCGCTGCTGAGGAAGCGATACGAGAACAGCCAGGGCAGCCGGACCTGAGGCTTCGAGAGCAGTACAACAGCTGCTGCTCGACGCGAATAGACTACCGTCCGACGCCAGGAACCACGATCAGTCCATCTCGTGTGAACCGAGACGAGACGGCTACTTGAAAATGTGGGCAGCACGCGACGTGGGCCCGTCGTCAGGCCTGCGCCACAACCGCATAGAACGGGTCACCACTCAGCCCGGGCAGGACGGACTGTCTCGAATCTCGAATCGTCTCGACCACCTCGAACCCGGCTGCCTCGCAGTAGCGGGCCACGAGGTCGGCCCGCTCGTCCATCGAGCCCTCGCGCCACGCCCGGATGGCCTTCTGCCAGAACGTTCGATTGGAGAACGAGACGACGAGGACGCCACCCTGGCGGAGCACCCGTGAGAACTCCCGGAAGACGGGTTCCGGGTACTGCAGGTACTGCACGGAGACGGCACACAGCACCGCGTCGAAGCTGTCGTCGGCGAATGGAAGGGCCTGGTCTTGGTTCAGATTCTGGACCACGTATTCGTCGAGTCGCGGGTTCTCGGCCAGTTCGGCCTCGTTCAGGCCGTGACCGACCACGCGCTCGAGTTTGAGTTCGTCGGGCAGGTGCGACACCCAGCTCGACATCGCGTCCAGGAGTTCGTCGCCGTCTTCGAGGTGGTCCGAATAGAGGTCTGTGAGCCGGTCCCTGAAGCCGTCGTCGACGTGATGGACGAAGCGCGGCTGGTCGTAGAACGAATCGTCGGGGCTCGAATCGAGCTTTGCG
Organism: Haloarchaeobius sp. HME9146; assembly: GCF_025399835.1. Classification (NCBI taxonomy): domain Archaea; kingdom Methanobacteriati; phylum Methanobacteriota; class Halobacteria; order Halobacteriales; family Halorubellaceae; genus Haloarchaeobius; species Haloarchaeobius sp. HME9146. Next base: position 358,121 of record NZ_JAODVR010000001.1, on the reverse strand, counting down.
CGGTCCGCCTCGGAGAGGACCGGGTCGTCTGGCATCGGGTAGGCGTTAGGACCGGAGGGAGAAAGAAGGCGTGTTCGGGGTGTCTACAGCGCTTCCTTGTACGCTTCCAGCGTCTCCTCGACGTCCTCCTCGGTGTGCCCGTAGCTCACGAACTGCGACTCGAACTGGTTCTGGCTGAGGAAGATGCCCAGTTCTTTCATCTTGGGCCAGAACAGCCGCCGCCAGCGGTCGGTCTCGGCTGCGGCCACGTCCCCGCCGTCTTTCGGGCAGTACTCGAAGCGTGGACAGCCGGGGCGCTGCTGGCAGCCGGCCTCGCACTGGCCCTCGAGGTCATTCGGACCCTCGCGGGTGAAGATGACCTTGAACATCGAGTCGGTGCCGACGACGGTGTACTCGGGGGCGTAGTCGGCACAGATCTCGGTCAGGCCGCGCCGCAACTGCTCGCCCAGCGAGTTGACGTGGTCGTACACGTCGTTCTCGGCGGCGAATTTCAGGGTTTCCAGCCCGGCGGCCATCGTCACGGGGTGGCCCGAGAAGGTGCCGGCCTGGAACACGTCGCCCGAGGGCGTGAAGTTCCGGATGATCTCGCTTTTGCCACCGATGGCGCCGACGGGGAAGCCGCCGCCGATGATCTTCCCGAACGTGGTGATGTCGGGGTCGATGTCGAACTTGCCCTGGGCGCACTGGAGGCCGCCGACGCGGAAGCCCGTGATGACCTCGTCGAAGATGAGCAGGGAGTCGTGGTCCTCACACAGCTCTTCGAGGGTCTCGTGGTACTCGTCGGTCGGCGAGACGATGCCGTAGTTCGCCAGGACGGGTTCGACGAGCACGCCCGCGATGTCGTCGCCGTGCTTCTCGAAGACGTGGTGGGCGGCCTCGTGGTCGTTGAACGGCACCGCGATGGTGTGCTCGGCGAACGAGTCCGGGATGCCGGGACTGGAGGGGTGGAGGTCGCCGCCCTCGCCCTCGACGAGTGTCGAGTCGTTCGCGCCGTGGTAGCTGCCCTGCATCACGACGATCTTGTCGCGACCGGTGTAGGCACGGGCGAGGCGGACCGCGGAGACGGTCGCCTCGGTCCCGGAGTTCACGAAGCGGATCATCTCGACGCTCGGGACGTGCCGGGTGACGAATTCGGCGTGTTCGACCTCGATCTCGGCGGGTGCGCCGAACATCGGGCCGCTGCTGGCGTGCTTCTGGACCGCGGACTGGACCGGCTGGGGCAGGTCGTGGCCGAGCAGGAGTGGGCCGAGACCCTGCACCCAGTCGATGTAGCGATTCCCGTCCGCGTCGATGACGTGGCCGCCGTCGCCGCGTTCGACGAAGAAGGGGTACGGCTCGATGGCGGCACGGACGGCAGAGTTGACGCCACCGGGCATGACAGAGAGCGCCCGGTCGTACAGGTTCCGCGAGTTCTCCTCGTGCATGGCAGGGCGTTCGAAGTCGGTCCTAAAAGGGTTGACCCACTGGCGCGTCGGTTTCAGGGACCGAGAACTGGCGTGGCTGGCGCTACCATCGGCAATCATGTTGAGCGTTCCCACCACACAACTGCTATTTCGAGGCCTCTCCTCGGTCGAATCGTGACGCGTCACGAGAACCTGTTCGGCTTCGTCGCGCTCGCCGCGCTGTGGGGCGCGTCGTATCCGGCTATCCGCGCCGCGAAGGCCGGTGTCGACCCGCTGTTGATGGCGGCGCTCCGGTTCGACGCCATCGGCCTCGTCGTCCTCGCGTACGCGCTCGTTCGCGGGCAGCGCATCTGGCCGGGCGCGCAGGACGCCCGGAGCATCCTGGTCGGTGGTGTCGGCATCGTCGCGGTCCACAACGGCTTGCTCTTCGTGGGTCAGGCCCGCGTCTCGGGTGCGGTCGGCGCGGTCGTGCTCGCGACCGTCCCCATCTGGAGCGTCGGCTTCGCCGCCGCGTTCCTCGACACCGCCCGCCCGACGCCCTCTCGGGTGGCCGGCGTCTGCCTCGGCCTCATCGGCACGGCTATCCTTGCCGTCCCCGGCCCGATGGCAGTCGATGCGCCAGACCCGCTGGGTGTCGGGCTCCTCCTCGCGTCCGCAGCGGCGTTCGCGCTCGCCGCAGTGGGTCTCCGTCGCGAGTCCCCTGTGCTCGGTGTGGCTGCTCGCCAGGGCTGGATGATGCTCGTCGGCGGACCGCTCCTCCACGTCGCCAGCGTCCTCGCCGGCGAACCACAGACCATCACGGTCACCCCCCGCGTCGTCATCGCGTTCGGCTATCTCGTCCTCGCCGCCGGTGTCGCCGGCTACCTGCTGTACTTCGGCCTGCTCGACCGACTCGGGCCGGTCGAGATAAACCTCGTCGGCTACGTCGCCCCCGTGTTCGCGACGCTCGTCGGCTGGTACTGGCTGGACGAGGTCGTCTCCGTGGGAACCGTCGTGGGCTTCCTCGTTATTTGCGTGGGGTTCGCGCTGGTCAAGCGCCCGGCGCTCCGCGGCGCTCTCCGTGGAGCATCGCGATAGCCTCGTCGTCCGAGACCTGCTCGAAGTGGTCGTAGAACTGCCCGACGGCGGCGAAGTGTGGTGGGGACGAGACCACGACCACGTCGTCTGCGACCCGCCGGAGCTGTTCGACGGTGTTCGGTGGGGCGACCGGGACGGCGACGGTCACCGAGGCGGCGTCCGCGTTCTCGAGCGATTCGACGCAGGCGAACATGGTCGCGCCCGTGGCGACCCCGTCGTCGACGACCATGACGTGCTTGCCGGCGACGGTCTCGGGGCCGTCGACCCGGTAGTGCTCTGCCTTCTCGCGAGCCAGCTCGGCGACCCGCTCGCGTTCCTCGTCGACGTACGTCTCGGGCACGCCGAGCCGACCGATGAGTGGCTCGTTTCGCCACAGGCTCCCGTCCGCCGCCACCGCCCCGATGGCCAGTTCGGCGTTCCCGGGCGCGCCCAGCTTCTTCGCCGCGACGATGTCGAGGGGGACCCCCAGCTCGTCGGCGACGATGCGTCCGATGGGCACGCCGCCACGCGGGACGGCGACCACGAGGTCGACCTTGTCTTCGAGGTCGCGGTCGTCGATGACCTGTACCAGTTGCTCGGCCGCGTCTCTCCTGTTGCGGAACATCTGTGTGAAAAGATACCACACCGAGCTACATTCGTCTTCGCTCTCGTATTCCCACGGTATCAGGACGTGACCGGTGTTATGCGGGTCGAAGCTGACAGAGCACGAACTGGTCCAGGGCGTCCCGCAGCCGGGCCGAGTCGTGTCCCAGCGCCTCCCTGCGGAGCGCCGCCTCGTGGACCGAGAAGATGGCCGAGGCGGCCAGGTCGGGGTCGACCGGTTCGAACGTCCCGTCGTCGACGCCGCGTTCGATGGTCTCGACCAGTGAATCGTACATCACCGACTGGAGGCTGTCGAGGCTCGCCCGGATGCGCTCGTCACGCAGCGCGTGGACGTACAGTTCGAGGTAGGGTTCGAGCAGGCCGTCGGCGTCGAGCGCGTCGAGGCCGACGAGCGTCTCCAGCAGAACCCGCAGGCGCAGGTGTGGCTGCTCGGGCGCGACCATGACGAACTCCGTGAACCGGTCGCTCTCGTACTCCAGGAACGAGGCGACGAGGTGCGTGGTGTCGTCGTAGTAGCGGTCGAGTGTACTCCGGTCGTGTTCACACCCTGCTGCAACGCGTTCGAACGAGAGCTCCATGTACCCCTCCTCGGCCAGTGCTTCGCGCGTGGCCTCCATGATGGCACTCTCGACGATTGGCTTCGGCCCCCCTGCCATTGTCTCGGTAGTACAGGCGAGGCATATCATAAAAAACGCACTGGCCGAATATCAGGTTTCTAGCGCGTCTCTGGCCAAAAGAGCAAAGTAGGGTTGTTTCGACCGCGTCCAAAGCGCGGGGTCACGGTGACGGCCGTGTTCTCCTGACCTCGGGGACAGTTCAGGACCCATCCCCCAGATGAAATTTACCATCCCGAACTCTACGAGTCGATATGGCAGAACATCAGGGATGGGTCGTCGCGGAGGTATCGGACACCGGCGACCCGACAGCCGTGCTGGAGGCAGTCACCGGGGCGAATCCCGGGCAGGTGCGGGGACAGCGTGAGGAGTCCCGCGTCGTATTCTACGACGACGGCGTGGCGACGACATCGGTCGAGCCAGCCCTCTCTACTGTCAGCGAGCACCTCGACCGGGTGGTCATCGTCGAGTCGTTCGAGGGCGGCATGGGAGAAACAGTGAGCCGGTACTACGAAGTCGGTGACGAGGGACTGGGCGACCCGGTCGACGAACTCGAAAGCGTCTCGCGCTGGTTCGTGGAGTCACATTTCGACTACTACACAGCACGCTACGGTGTCGATGGCGGAATCTGACGACGCCCTGTTGTGGGAACGACTCGAGACCGCTGGCCACGACGAGGCTGTTCACGTCGTCGCGGACCTGCATGCCGCGCTGGTCAGTGACCCGCCGGGGTGGTCCGTGGTTCCGTCTGCCGAGAACGTCCAGACGCTGGGGTCGTTGCTGGCACACGACGACGAAAGTGTCCGAGCCAGCACGGTCGTCTTGCTCTCCTCTCTCGTCACCAGGAGCGTCTTCGAGGAGAATCAGGAACTCGATGCCAGCATCGACCGTGCCGTGCTCGCTGGTCGACTCCTCGACTGTATCGACGACGAGCATCGCCACGTCCGGCAGGTCGCGGTCTCCAGCGGGATGACCGGGCGGCTGGTCGCCAGCGAGCTCGACGACGAGTCGTTCAGTTCGAAGTCGCGGGCGTGGCTGGCCCGACGTCTCGTTGCGCGACTGCACGACCCTGCGCCCATCGTTCGCAAACGCGTCGCCAACTACGTCGCCTCGAACGCGGTGGAGGTACTGGAGGCGCACCCCGACACGGCAGCAGCTGTCGACAGTCTGGTCGACAGCTTCGACGACGGCCTCGACGCCCTGGCACCGGACCGTGACGCGACCACACCGCGGTACGCGGCACTGCGGGCGCTCACCGAGTACGCAGCCCACGACGGGTGGCTCGTCGCCGACCGAATCGACGCCATCACGCGCCTGCTCACAGACCCATCGCAGCAGGTCCGATGGGCTGCCACCGAGTTGATATGCGACCTGAGAGAGTGTGGAGCCATCGACCTCGAAACCATCGCTCCCGACGTTGTCGGTGCACTCGAACAGAGCGTCTATCCGCTGACGGAACGGTCGATGCCGCTTGCGGTCGATGTCGCGCTTGCCTCTCCCTCGACGGCAGACACCCTCGCCCGGGAACTCCGGCTGAAGATCGGTGGTGAACGAACGAGTCAGCCGCATCACTGCACCTACCAGAGCCAGTACACGGTCGAGGCGATTGCACGGCTCGTGACCGAGAGTGACTTCGACGCCGACCCTGTCTTGCAGACGCTCGCGGGGTTGGTCGACACGGTCGACTTCGACGAAACCGACCCGCTAGTCGCGCTGGCAGACGAGCACCCCTCGTTCGTGGCCGAGCAGTTGCGGGCTGGCTATCAGCAGGTGCTTGCGGGTGAATTGTCCGGGTTTTCCCGCTTCGATGAGCACCTGGTCGCGGGGGTAGCGAAACGCTCCAGAGCGGCGGTCGAAGGGGTCCCCGCCGTCTTGACCGGGGACCTGGGCGACCGGACGCTCCTGCGGGCGACCTACCAGCTTTCGCTGGTCTGTCCCGACCTGGTCGCCGAAACCTTCCCCGAGGCGCTGGCGGCCGCGCATCGTAATCCCCCGGTCAGCACCGAGTTCGTGCCAATGCTCGAAGCGACCGCGGGCCAGTGGCAGGGTGTCCCGGCGGACGTCGTCGACGATCTCGTGGCGACTGCCGAGTACACTGCTGAGGGGTACTCGATGGCCCGCCAGCGTCGGCGGGCCGTGCGGGCGCTGGTGGCGCTCTACGAGAACGGCCACGATGCCGTGCCCGAGCGGGTCGCCCCGTTCGTCGAACCCTGTCGGCAGGGCCTGTTCGACGACGAGCGCCCCGGCGAAGCCGACCCGGTCGACCCACTAGAAACCGAGGCCGCAGCTATCGGCGGCTGGAACCGGACGAAAGAAGAGAAATATGTGGTGTTCTGTGCCGCGGGCGGTCCTCAGACCGCGTCCGGGCCGCGGTTGCCGGTGCGGACCTGGTAGGCGTCGTCGACGGGGGTGACGAAGATCTTCCCGTCGCCCTTCTCGCCCGTGTGGGCCGCGTCCGCGATGGCCTCGACCACGTCGTCGGCCGGGATGTCGGCGACGACGGTCTCGATCTTGACCTTCTGGTGGAGGTCGACGACGTACTCCTCGCCGCGCCACTGGCCCTTCTTCGCGGGCTGGGAGCCGCGGCCGGAGACGTTCGTCACGGTCAGCGACGGCGCGCCGGCAGCCGCGAGGGACTGCTTGACGTCACCGAGTTTGTCCGGGCGGATGTACGCGACGACCATCTTGATGGCGTCGGGGTGTCCGCCGTCGGTGCGGAACACGTCCATGCCGCCGTCGGTGACCACGTCGGGCTGGCCGAACTCGGGGTAGGTGTCGACGCCGTGTTCGCTGACGTCGAGGCCCTCACGCTCGTGTGCTTCCGAGACGCGAGCCTGACCGATTGCCTTCGCACCGCCGAAGACGAGGGCCGTCGCGAGGACGGTCCAGCCGACGATGAGTACGACGCCCGCGATCTGGGCGACGAAGCTCGCTTCTGCACCGGGGACTGCGACGAGCGGGAACGCGAGTGCGCCGAGGATACCGGCCGAACCGTGGACCGGGAAGACCGCACACACGTCGTCGATCTTGAGGCGCTTCTCGACGAACTCGAAGACGATGGGGAGCTGTGCCCCGGCCAGGAGGCCGACGGCGATGGCACCGGGCCAGACGATGGCGTCGGCGATGCCGGTGATACCCACCAGACCGGCGAGCAGGCCGTTCGCGACGTAGAGGGTGTCGACCTTCTGCGTCTTGTAGAGCGAGATGGCGGCCGCACCGATGGCCCCCGAAGTCATGCCGAGAGTGGTCACGAGCGCGACGCGCCCGACGTAATCGAACGCACCGAGGGCGAGGGTGCCGGCATCGGCCTGTTCCTGTGAGAACACGGTCGCGGCGGTCCCGACGTTGAAGCCGTACCAGCCGAACGCGAGGATGAGCGTGCCGAGGACGGCGAACGTCAGGGAGTGTCCCGGGATGACGTTCGTGCTGCCGTCGGCGTTGTAGCGGTCGATGCGCGGGCCGATGACCCACGCGGCGGTGAGACCGGCGACGCCGCCCATCCCGTGGACGATCATGCCGCCCGCGAAGTCGTGGAAGCCGAGTTGCGCGAGGATGCCGCCGCCCCACGTGAACCCGACCACGACGGGGTAGATGACGCCCGCGAGGAGGATGGTGTAGCCGACGTAGGCACGGAGCTTCGCACGCCCCGCGACCGCGCCGGAGACGATGGTCGCTGCCGTCATGGCGAACACCGCGCCGAACAGCCAGCTGACCCAGCCGGCCGAGCCGCCGTTGATGTAGCCGAACGCCCCGCCGACGTTCATCGGGTCGGGACCGGTCAGCTGTCCGACGAGCGTCGAGATACCCGCACCCAGTGCGAAGTACAACATCACGCCGACGCTCCAGGTCAGCATGTTCTTGGTCAACTGGTTCGCGACGTTCTTCGAGCGCACCTGCCCGGCCTCCAGCATGGCGAAGCCGGCGTGCATGAAGAAGATGAGGAAGGTGACGACGAGCACCCACATCAGGTTGATACCTTCGGCGAGGGCGGCGACGTCGGTCTGGAGGGGGGTCAGTACCATACTGCTCCCTCCGTCGTCGAGTCAATACTTGCTGGACGTTCGTTCACCGAGTGGCTGTAATTCGTGAATTTCGTCATGCTCACTTCGGTTAAACGCTCACGGTGCTTTATCACATAAAGGTGCGCACTGCAAGTGTCTAATTTATCGTGCGTATTAGTTCGACTGTCCAAATTATAATCGGATAAGGGTTGTTTAAGGTTGTATTGTTGCCACTGTCTGGACAAATGTTGCCACAGAACACTACGTTTGTCGTGTCAGAATGGAGGAGTGCACCGGAGCCGAACACCATGTCGCGCGCTGGCCGCGGTGCGTTGCCTGCGATGGTTCAAAGGGGACCGACGTCGGAAACGGAGTGGCACAGGGAGGGCGGCACCTGCTGCCAGTCGCCGCCTAGACTGCTTCCACCCCCTCCTTCCCGGTGCGGACCTGGTAGGCACCCTCGACGGGAAGGACGAATATCTTGCCGTCACCCTTCTCACCAGTGTGTGCGGCCTCCGAGATGGCGTCGACGACGTCCTCAGCCGGGATGTCGGCCACGACGCACTCGACTTTGACCTTCTGGTGGAGGTCGACGACGTACTCCTCGCCACGCCACTGACTCTTCTTGGCGGGCTGGGAGCCACGACCGGAGACGTCCGTCACGGTCAGTGACGGCGCGCCCGTCTCGGCCAGCGCCCGCTTGACGTCGGTCAGGCGGTCGGGCCGGATGATAGCGACGACCATCTTGATGTCGGTGTCGACCGCATCAGTCATCGGTCTCACCTCCGGATTCCGCGACAGCGCCACCGTCCGTGCGGACACCGCCGTCCGTGGTCAGCGTGGCGCGGGCGGAGTCGGGACCGGTGTCGCCGACGAACTCGGGGTACGTCGAGATGCCGTGTTCGCCAGCGTCGAGGCCGGCGAGTTCCTCCTCTTCGGAGACGCGGAGTCCGAACACCGCGTCGAGCACCTTGAACGTGACCGCGGTCGCCGCGACCGTCCACAGCGCGATGATTGCGACGCCGAGGACCTGCATGACGAGCTGGGTCACGCCCATGAAGGCGTAGCCGTCACCCAGGATGGCCGCGCCCGAGCTGGACGCGCCGAACACCGGGATGAGGACCGTCCCCAGCGCGCCGGCCGCGCCGTGGACCGCGAAGACACCACAGACGTCGTCGATCTTCAGCGAGTCGACCGTCCAGCGGTACGCCGGCAGCACGATTGCGCCGCCGAGTGCACCGAGGATGAGGCCGCCCCACCAGGTGACGTGCGGGACCGCACCCGTGACCGCCACGAGACCGGCCAGCAGACCGTTCGCCATCCAGAGCGGGTCGGGCTTGCCCTGCCACTGCGTCGAGACGATCATCGCGGCCACCGCGCCGGCACCCATGCCGAGCGTGGTGACGAGCACGACGCGTCCCAGTGCAGCGCCCATGAAGGTCAGCGAGCCGTCGTCGGCAGCGGCGAGGACCGTCGCCTGCGTGCCGACGTTGAAGCCGTACCAGCCGAAGGCCAGGATGAGCGTGCCGAGCACGGCAAGGAGCATCGAGTGGCCCGGGATGGGCTGGCTGTTACCGTCCTCGTCGAAGCGACCCTTGCGCGGGCCGACCATCTTCGCGGCGACGAGACCCGCGATGCCGCCCACCATGTGGACGACGGTCGCACCGGCGAAGTCCATGTAGCCGACGCCGAGTGCGCTACCGAGGTAGCCCGAGCCGGCGAGGAGGCCGCCGGACCAGGTCAGGCCCTGGACGACCGGGTAGATGATGCCCGTGATGACTCCGGCGAAGACCACGTACGCACGGAAGTCCATGCGTTCCGCGACTGCCCCGGAGACGATGGTGGCCGCCGTCATGGCGAACACCGCGCCGAACACCCAGTCGATCCACCCGGTCGCGCCGGGTTCACCGATGTACGAGAACGCACCCATGATGTCGAGTGCGCTCGAGGAAGTCAGGCTGCCGACGATGCCGGCGACGCCCGCCCCCACGATGAAGTAGACCAGGACCCCCAGGCCCCAGTCGGTCATGTTCTTCATCAGGACGTTACCCACGTTCTTCGCGCGGACCTGCCCCGCCTCCAGCAGCGCGAAGCCCGGCTGCATGAAGAAGATGAGGAACGACACCACGAGAATCCACACGTAGTTGATGCTGTTCGCGATCGCCGCCGCATCCGCCTGTAGCGGCAACATCAGCAGTTCACCCCACCGAACCCGTTACCGATACCCGATACACCCATACAACCGTCCACGTTTTCAGCTATTTCGACCATGTTTGTGACTGTTTTCTCCGGTCGATGGCGTAGAGAGATTACTATTTAGTAGTTGGCGTTGACGAGTGTCCATAATTCTCGGGCCTAATGGTCGTATGTCCAAATTAAAATCGAATGAAGTCAATATAAGGTTGTTTAGTGTCCAGAAACAGGGCAGCTGTCCATCCTATTCCCGGACGACTGTCCACAATGTAGAACCCTGATGGTCCGTCCCATGCGAGATGGTCGCGCACGACCGGGTCGACGCCCTACTGCGATTATATAGGTGGCAAAGATTGCACGCGCCGTGGTGGCTGTCCCGCCGGGAGCGCCGCCGCAGGACTTACTCCGACGCCCACTCGTCGTAGGGAACCGATCCCTCGGAGACGATGCGGGCCGACGCGGGGAGCTTCCCGTCGGGGTTCGCCGAGGCGGTCGCCGGACCGCCCGGACTACCGACGACGATGCGGCCGACCATCTCCACACCCTTGTGTGGGATGCAGAAATAGTCGTGCGTCCCCTCGGCTTCCAGCGTGATCGTCCTGCTAGTCCCCGTCTCGCTCCAGGTGCCGGTGTCCCAGGCTTTTGCGTCCTGTGGGACGCGACGCTCCAGGACGGCCTCGTTGTCGGGGTGGTACGCGGTCGCCGAGTGAGCGCCGGAGACCAGCTCGAAGGCGACCGTATCGCCCGGCTCGACATGGAGCCCGATGGGGTCGAAGTAGAGGTCCGTGTAGAGCCCGACGGTATGGTCGACACTCGGCGTGGTCGTACCCGTCATCGTTCCCGTACCGGTGGCTGGGTCGGTCTCGGTGTCCGTCGACTCCGTCGCCGTCGTGCCGACCTCACCGCTGAGACACCCGGCAAGGAGTGTCCCGGTCGCTATTCCGGCTACACGGCGCAGCGCGGCCCGCCTCGACGGTGACTGTCTGTCCTCTCGCATCGTCAGTAGTTCTCCGCGCGCATCCGGAACCGGAACATGAACGGGTTCGTCGTCGCGTGTAGCCCCGCCCCGGTGTCGCGTGAGGAGTACAGTCGTACCAGCGGTTTCTCTCCCTCGACCGAGTTCCCGCGGAGGTAGTTCTCGGGGTCGAGGTACTCCTGGTGTTCCAGCATCTCCTTGACGACGCCCTGGAGCGTCTGGTCGTACTCGACGAGTTCGGGGTCGTACTGGAGCAGGTAGTTCCGGTCGCCCGGGCGCTCGAACACGAGCCGTTCCGGGCCATCCTGTCGCTCGACCCGGAACGCCGCCACGTCGCCCCGGTCGACGCGAGTCTCTTCGGTGACGGCTGACCACTCGCTCCCATCGCTGGTCGCCATCGTGGCGGCCTCGTACCCCGGTTCGATGCAGAGGTGGAACGTGTACTTCGGGTAGCCGTTGGTCGTCCGGAAGCCGGTCGTCGGGTGCCGGGACGTGACCGTCACCACGCCGTCGTCGTGGAAGTTCCAGTCGATGAGGTAGCGGTACGGACCCCAGTTCTGGCCGAAGCGCCACTCCCAGTGGTCGAGCGAGCCGGTGTGGTAGCTCCCGCGGATGCGGAACCCGCCGTCGAAGTCGTGTTTCTCGATGACGCCGGGGCCGGTGAACCCGAGGGTGTCCCAGAAGTGCCAGTTCGCCTGTCCCTCCGGGACGCCCGGGGCCTGTAGCCCGAACGGTTCGTAGTCCGAGAACATCCAGGGGACCTTGGTCTCGGACCCGAACACCGGCTTGCCGTTGTAGGAGGCCATCACGCGGTACGCGTCGTGGAGCGTGTTCTCCCACTCGACGGTCCAGCCGTCCTGTTCGATGGTCTGTGCCGGGCGGTTGATGGCCCAGTCCTCGTGCTCCATGTCGCCCGGCGGGTCGATCTCGGCCTCCGCGTACTCGCCGGGGTCGTTCCCCCTCGCATCTGCCACGAGTCTCGGCAGCGGGGTCGTCGTCTCGCGCGTCGGCCGCTGGACGCTGAGAACCTCGTTCGTCTCGCCGGTCGTCACCGCCGCGCTGATGGCCACCAGGTCGCCCTCGTCGTTGTTCCAGTTGAACAGGACCGGCGTGACGACCCCGATCGGGAACTCCTCGGAGTACGCCGTGATGATGGAGTAGTCCGAGGCGGCGACGAACCAGTCCTTGCCCTCCAGGGCCTGCTGTATCTGGTCGTTCTCCATCGCGGCCTCCACCGTGGCCATGTTCATGCTGTCGTAGTTCTGTTCGATGGTGTGTGGCTCACGGGTCCGGACGTCGACGGCGAGCAGGTCGTCCGTCTCGCGGTGGACGAGGCCCCGGACCTGCTTGATGTCGCGGTACTCGATGGTGTGCCCGGATTCGAGCGACCCCTGCACGTCCATCTCGTGCGGGGCGAGTATCTCCACGAAGTCGACGTCCTCGAAGATGCGGTGGTACGCCGTGGAGGAGACGGCGTCCTCGACCAGCGTCGCCACTTCGTCGACCGCGAACAGCTGCTTCAGTGCGGCCTCCTTCCGCGTCTGGACCAGTTCGTCTGGCGAGGCGGCGTCACGAACCGGGAGGTACGTGAGGTCCTCGACGATGCCCGCCCTGTCCTCGTCGGTCTGCGTCTGGGTCCCGGTGTCGGTGCCCGGCTCCTGCGTGTCTGTCTCCGTCCCGGGCTCCGTCTCCGTCTGCTGGCTGGTGTTGCATCCGGCCAGTGTGACGCCTGCACCGAGTGCCAGGGAGCGCAGAACCCACCGACGGTGTGTCTCTCGTGCCATGACACGCATATCTATCACGAATTTTTCTGATTGTTATGCGCAACGTACCGTGGACCGCCGTTCGAGAATGGTCCGATTAACCCGCAAGCAGGCGGCGACCTATAGGGTTTCCGCGATATCCTCGGCGAAGTACGTCAGGATGAGGTCCGCGCCGGCGCGCTTGATGGAGAGGAGCGACTCGTGGGCGACCGCGTCGAGGTCCAGCCAGCCCTTCTCGGCGGCGGCGTGGAGCATCGCGTACTCGCCCGAGACGTTGTAGGCCGCGACGGGATGGTCGAACTCGCGGCGCACGTCCGCCACGATGTCGAGGTACGGCAGGGCCGGCTTGACCATCAGGACGTCCGCGCCCTGTTCGACGTCGAGCTGGACCTCCCGCATCGCCTCGCGGCGGTTCGCGGGGTCCATCTGGTAGTGCCGGCGGTTGCCGAAGGCGGGCGCGCCGTCGGCGGCGTCGCGGAACGGGCCGTAGAAGGCGGACTCGAACTTCGCCGCGTAGCTCATGATGGGGACGTTCTCGTGGCCGTCCTCGTCGAGTGCCTCGCGGATGCTCGCGACCATCCCGTCCATCATGCCGGAGGGGGCCACCATGTCCGCTCCCGCGCGGGCGTGCGAGACCGCGATGTTCCCGAGCAGGGGGAGCGTCTCGTCGTTGTCGACGGTGAGGTCGGGCTCTGCCTGGGCGTGTTCTTCGAGGACGCCGCAGTGGCCGTGGTCGGTGTACTCGCAGAGGCAGACGTCGGTGATGACGTAGGCGTCGGTCTGCTCCGTGATTCGGCGAGTGGCCTCCTGGACGACCCCGCTGGCGGCCCAGGCACGCGAGCCGCGCTCGTCCTTCTCCTCGGGGATGCCGAACAGCATGACGGCCTCGACGCCCGTCTCCAGCACCTCTTCGACGCGGGCGACGGCCTCGTCGATGGGCACGCGCTCGTGGCCGGGCATCGACTGGATGGGTACCCTCGAATCGGTCGTCGCGTCGACGAAGACGGGCGCGATGAGGTCGCTCGCCGAGAGACTGGTCTCGCTGACGAGCCCGCGGACGCCGTCGCCGCGCAGGCGACGCGGTCTGTCGGACAGGTTCATACTGGGGGCTTCGACGGGTCGGCCCAAAGTCCCGTCGCTCGTCACCTCCGAACAGAACACCTATGCCCGACGAACCGGACCTGTGGAACGATGACGGTCGCCGCTACCTTGCCCCTCCCCCTCGTCGTGCTCGCGGCACTGCTCCCCCTCGGCGTCGCCTCCGTGTTCTCCGAGGACGTCCGCGACTCCACCCGTCGTCTCGCACTCGACTACGGCGTGTTCGTGCTTTTCGGCTTCTTCGCGGTCGTTGGCGTCTGGCTGTTCCTGAACCGCGACGCCGCCTTCTTCGAGGTGTTGCTCGAACGCTACTGGCTCGCCGCCCTGTTCGCCATCTTCATCCTCGAAGGGGCGATGTTGCTGTACTTCGCGCCCAGCGAGTCGCTCGTCCCGGTCGCCATCGGCCTCGCCATCGAGACCGACATCGCGCCGAACACCCTGCCCGTGTACGCGCTCATCATCGGGACCGCGGTCGCCGGCGCGACCATCGGCCAGTACGTGCTGTTCCTGCTGGCCAAGCGCTGGGGCCGCGAGCGCCTGCTCGAACGCCCCTGGTTCCGCATCAGCGACTCGCAACTGGAGCGGTTCGAGGACTGGTTCGGCAAGTGGGGCCTGCTCGCGGTGCCGGTGAGCAACACGCTCCTGTTCACCCGCGGGATGCTCACGGTGCCGGCGGGCCTCTCCGAGATGGACGACCACCAGTTCATCCTGCTCTCGGCGCTCGGGACGCTCTCGTTCGAGATCGTCCTCGCGCTGGTGACGATGGGCGTGCTCGAACTCGGCTTCCTGTAGCCCGCGCCACCGTGGCAGTGCCTCTCACTGCCCCAGAAAGTCTTTTGTGGTCGGTTTCGCACACGTAGCCATGCCTGGTTCCCCGTTCCTGCACGGCGAGACCGTGACACTCCGAACGGTCGAGGCGGACGACGCCGCGTTCCTCCGCGACCACACCAACGACCCGCGAATCCGTCGGCCGATGACGATGACCGGGCCGAACAACCTCGAACAGCAGCGCGAACACATCCCGGACGGTGACGACGACGGCCCCGGTTTCTCGCTACTCGTCTGCGTCGAGGGTGACCGGACCGGGTACAACGAGGAGTACGTCGAGGCCGAGGACGGCGAGACGCCCGTCGAGCCGGTCGGCGCGCTGTTCAGCTGGCCGCGCGACGAGACCGCGGGCGACTTCGAGATCGCCTACTGGCTGACGCCCCCAGCCCACGGCGAGGGCTACATGTCGGAAGCCGTCTCGCTCGTGCTCGACCACGCGTTCGGCCAGCTTCGCATCCACCGGGTGCGCGCCCGAACCCTCACCTGGAACGACGGCTCGCGCGCCCTGCTCGAGTCGCTCGGCTTCACCGAGGAGGGCGTCATGCGCGACGCGAAGTTCGTCGACGGTGAACACGTCGACACCCACCTCTACAGCATCCTCGAACACGAGTGGCCTGCTGGGGACGCAGCGGGCGCACAGGAGGACGCCTAGATGCCGGGTGCTCGCTACCTCGACGGGGACGACGTGACCCTTCGCACCGTCGAGGAAGAGGACCTCGCGTTCATCAACGAGACGATAAACATCCGCCAGGTTCGCCTGGGGATGACGATGGCCGGGCCCGCCCCCATGGCCACGACCGAGAGCCACTTCGAGGAGCACATCTCCGACGACGAGAGCGTGAACCTCCTCATCTGCGTGGAGGACGACGACCCCGCCGGGATGGTCATCCTGTTCGACATCGACGACCGCCGCGGGAACGCAGAGATCGGCATCTGGCTCCACCCCGACTACCACGGCAACGGCTACGGCACCGAGGCCGCCGCCCTGGTGGTCGACCACGCCTTCGGCCAGCGTCGGCTCCACCGCGTGCTCGCGCGCGTGCTGACGACGAACGACGCCTCCGCCCGTATCTGGGAGAAACTCGGGTTCACCCACGAGGGCACCCTGCGCGAGTCCGAGTTCCTCGATGGCGAGCACGTCGGGATGCGCTACTTCGGCCTGCTCGAAGACGAGTGGGACGGCTTCGATAGCTGGCGCGACCAGGATACCTGACTGTGTTCACGCTGCTGAGGGGTCGTTCTCCTTTCGGGCGAAGGGGATGAACTGATATATCGCCGAGAACCTACGTCTCGTACTCTCCTCGCCAGAGATAGCACGTGTCGCACAACGACTATATACTTTATCGGCGTATTGAGGTGTATGGTATTCGAGAAGCTCACATTGTTCGAGATCCGGATGGATGGCGCGAAGATCGGCGGCGGCGAGGGCGTCGAGATTCCGGTGGAAGTCGAGCGCGAAGCCGAGATGGAATCGGCCGAGATGACCGGCTCCTCGGGTGCAGGACGCGCGGTGAAGTTCCTCGCGCTCGTCGTGGGCCTCTCGGTGGCCGCCGCGGCAGCCCGCAAGTTCGCCGGCAGCGACGACGAGTCCGCCGAAATCGAACTGGAAGACGAAGCGGAAGAACTCACGGCCTGAGATGGCCACGCGGACGCGAGCCAGCGTTCGACCCGTCTCGATACTGACGGTCGGGCTGCTGGCTGGTGTCTTCGTCTTCGGGCTTCTCGTCGTGGTCGCCAGTGGGACGCGCACCACGATGTTGCTGGGACTCCCGGTCGCGACGGTTCTTGGTGTGGGAACCGCCGTCGCGACCGTGTTGTACCTGAAAGACCGGTTCCGGTGAGTTCGTTTCCTGGCTCGCCGGTGTCGGTGGTTCGGTTCGTTCGTTTTTCGATGTGGTGCCTGCATCCGCAGCGACGGTGAACGCCGGCTGCGGTTCGTACCAGCCGATTTATCACTCGACGATTTATCGTAGACATAATAGCGCCATGCAGGCCGAGAACGCGGACATCGCGACGAACTCGCTTCGCGGTATCGTGCTCACCCTCGTCGTCTACTCCTTCGCGACCACTGGTGCGGTCGTCTTCGGCTCGAACCTTCTCCTCGACATCGCCGTGGTGAACGTCGTCCACGGCGGGTTACTGGCGTTCTTCATCCACAAGCACGCGACCACGACCGACGGCGCGCCAGCCGGTTTCTACGTCGGGGCGGTGCTGCTGCCAGCCATCGCCGGTGCCGCGTACTACCTCCGCTATCGGTCGGCGTAGCACGACCAGCACAGAAAAAACCGAAAACAGCCCGCCTACAACCCGGCCGTCTCCTTCTCGCCGATAGCTTCGACCACCAGCTCGGCCACGTCGACGATTTCGATGTCCTCCTCGAAACCGCCGGTCTTGCGGCCGTCCTCGTACATCGTCATGCACATCGGGCAGGCGACGACGAACTTCTCGATTCCAGCACCGGCCTCGGTGTCTTCGAGCGCCTCACGCAGGCGCTCCTCGCTGGGCTTGGTCTCCTCCTCGAGTTCCATCCAGAGGCCACCGCCACCGCCGCCACAGCAGAAGGAGTTGGCGCGGTTGCGCGGCATCTCGTGGAGGTCACAGCCCGTCGCCTTCACGAGTTCGCGCGGGGCCTCGTACTCGTCGTTGTAGCGGCCGAGGTGGCACGGGTCGTGGTAGGTGACGGTGTAGTCGAGTTCCGTACCTGAAAGGCCGAGCTGGGGCACGAGTTCCTCGACGGCCTGGGTCCAGTGGAGCACGTCGATGTCGCCGTCCTCGTTCCAGAAGCCCTCGATCTCGAAGGGCATCATCGGGTCGTCGGCGAACTCCTCGAAGTCGACCTCCGGGTACTCGTTCTTGAACGTGTTGTACGAGTGCGGGTCGGTACAGATGATCTTCTCGAAGTCGCAGTCCTCGAAGGACTCGACGTGGTGGCCGGCGAGTTCGATGTAGAGGAACTCCTCGCCGACGCGGCGGATGTCGTTGCCGTCGTACTTCTCGTCGTCGAACAGGATACCGAAGCTCACGTCGGCGGCGTCGAGGATGGTCGCGAGCGACCGCGCGACCTTCTTGTTGCGCTCGTCGAAGCTCGGGTAGTCACCGACGTACCAGAGGTACTCGACCTCCTCCTCGCGGGCGTCGGGCACGTCCACGTCGACCTTCTCGGTCCAGTCACCGCGCTTGCGGTTGGGGTCGCCGAAGGTGTTGCCCTTCTGCATGACGTTCTGGAACACGTCCTGGAGCGGGCCCTGGATCTCGCCCATGTCGGTGAGCTGGCGGTTCATCCGGGTGAAGCTCTTCAGGTGCTCGATTTCGACCGGGCAGGCGTCCATGCAGGCCATACAGGACATGCAGGACTCCATCGTCTCGGCCTGGATGACCGAGGACCCGCCGTCGGCGACGATGGTCTTCTCTTCGCCGCCCGAATCGAGATTCTCACGGTACTGCTTCAGGTCGAGAATCACGTCGCGGGGGTCGAGGTTCCGACCGGAGGCCTTCGCCGGGCAGACCGAGGAACAGCGACCACACTTCGTACAGGCGTCCTGGTCGAGGATCTCCTTCCAGGAGAAGTGGTCGATGCTGTCGGCACCGGTCTCGGCGTCCAGGGCAGCGGGAACGGAGGGCAGGCGCTTGCCGGCCTTCTCGTCGCGGGCGACCACGTTCGCGAAGCTCGATATCATGTGGAACGGCTTCGCGTACGGGATGAGCGCGATGAAGCCGAACGCGAGCAGCGCGTGGCTCCACCACATCGCGGGGTAGATGTCCGCGGCGAGGTCGGGCGAGATGCCGATTGCCTGGAACACTCGGGCGGTGAACCAGCCGACGAAGCTCACGATTTCGAAGCTCGGGAAGGACTCACTGCCGCCGCCGCGGCCGAGGATGCGCAGCCCCTCGACCATGTAGCCGCCCACGCCGAGCAGGAACAGCGTCCAGATGAACAGGTCGTCCTCCGCCGAGGTGTGCTTGCCCCACAGGCGCTCGTTCCGGACCCAGTAGCGGCGGTAGATGGCCATGCCGATGCCCACGACGAACAGCAGGCCCATGGCGTCCATCACCAGCGAGTACGAGAGGTAGAACGCGCCGGAGAGGAACGGCTCGTTGCCGAGCGCCTTCTGCCAGAGGTCGATGTCGATGCCGATGATGGTCGTCCCGATGAGCAGGGTGAGAAAGCCCCACATGATGAACGTGTGCATCAACCCGCCGTACAGGTCGCGGTTGAACTGCTTCTCGTTCGTGGCGACGATCTTCGCCGCCTCGGCGATGCGCTTGCCGAGCTGGTCCGTGCGGTCGAACCAGTCCTCGGAACCCTTCGTATACCGGGCGAAACGCTGGTAGACACCCCAGCCGAACGCCAGCACAGCCGCGAACGCGAAGAAGTAGAAGACGACCTCCTCGACGTGGCTGATCTGCCAGAACGTCT
The DNA here is from genome assembly GCF_025399835.1 of Haloarchaeobius sp. HME9146. Taxonomy (NCBI): domain Archaea; kingdom Methanobacteriati; phylum Methanobacteriota; class Halobacteria; order Halobacteriales; family Halorubellaceae; genus Haloarchaeobius; species Haloarchaeobius sp. HME9146. The sequence continues at coordinate 339,148 of NZ_JAODVR010000001.1, read as the reverse complement.
CCCGCGTCTGGCCCGATGCGAGCGGAACTGTCATAGTCTATCACCCGGTCGTACGGGGCTTAAATCTTGTCACCGACCGTTCGAACCAACCCGCTCCCGTCTTGCGGGAATCGCGAACGAGTTTCGAATTTATCCGTCGGGCGGCCCACCAGTTGGAATCGCTTGCCGGGGCGGGGGTCGGCCGGTTCGAGTCGGCTTTTTGAGACGAGCGTGTCGGTTCGGGCGCGTGCCGCGGCCCGTCACCGCAGTCTTTTATACTGAAACTCGCCTACTTTCTGCTCCACGATGGACGAGAAGACCGAGGAACTCCGAGACATCTTCATGGACGTGGCCGACGGGGAGACGGTCACCGAGACACAGGAGGCCTCGCGAGGGTCGCTCGCCGACCGCGGCGACGTGTCGGAACGGCTCGAAGCGGTCGTCGGGCAGCTGCGCGAGCGCTACGAGTTCCGGACCGACCTCGACGACGGCGAGCTGTGCACGCTCGTCCGCCGGTTCCACGAGGGCGCGAACGACACCGAACTCGCCGACGAACTCGACGTGTCCAGGCACACCGCGTTCCGGGCGCGGATGGACCTCCACCTCCTCCGAGAGGGAGACCTCGACGCGTCCTTCGACCTGACGACGCTCCGCGAGCGCCTCGAAAGCGGGGAACCGCTGGCCGAGGTAGCCGAGGACGTCGGCGTGAGCGAATCGACCCTCCGGCGGTACCGCGACGCCGTCGCGGCCAGAGACCAGTCCCGGGCCGCCAACGACCGGTACCGCGACGAGTTCGCTTCCATCCTCAGTGACGCGGACATCAGCGGCCACCTCACCGAACAGGTGAGGGAGACGGGGTTGAAGGACGCCACGGAGGACGCGGAACCCGAGTCCAACGTCTCGTTTTAAATACGAAGCCGCGGCCAGAGGTGGCGTGTTCGCCTTCAGCGACCTCCGCCTCGCGACCTACTGCCCGCGCAAGCTCTACTACACCAGACAGGGCGACAGAGAGCCACCCGACGAGGTGGCCGAGGTTCGGGCCCTCGCGTTCCGGTACCCCGAGCTGCTGGAAGCCACCGACGACGAACTCCGGAGCCTTCGTATCGACCTGCCGCCCGCCGAGTATCGCCAGAACCTCCGCCGGACCCGCGACCGACTCGACCGGTTCGACGATCTCTGTGACCCGGCCGGGCGCGACGCGTTGCTGACCGGGAAGGAGGTTCGAGGCATCGCACAGAAGGTCCTCACGGGACCACCCGAACCCGCACTCGTCTCGCCCGGAACGCCACCGAAGAACGGCGTCTGGGAGCCACACGCGGTATGGGCGGTCGCGGCCGCGAAGGCACTCGCGTGGGAGAAAGAGGAACCGGTCGCGAGGGCGTTCGTCGAGTACCCGAAAGTGGGCGTCGTCAGAGCGGTCCGCATGACCGGCGGTCGGAAGGCCGCGTTCCAGCGAGCGAAGCGAACCCTCGAGGCCATCGACGGGCCGCCGCCGCGACTCCGCGACAGCCCGAAGTGCGAGTCCTGCGAGTACGCCAGCGAGTGCGGCGTGAAGACGCGGAGTCTGCGGTCGCTGCTGGGGCTGTGAGGCACCGCATCGACGTCGCCGGGGGTGCCCGGACCGTGACGGGTGCTTACTCCTCGACCGGCACGTACACGTCGAGCGTCGCCGCGGGGTTGGCGGGGTCGAACTCCGGCCCGTAGTGCTCGAACACGGGGCGGTCGCTGCGCTCGAACTCGCTGGTGGGGAACCACTCGTCGTAGATGTAGTCCATCACGTCACCGACCTCGTCGATTCGGGTGGTGAACACTGCGAACGTCCCACCGGGCACGTCGACCCGTTCGACGTCTCCAGGGACGGTCGCGCTGGCCGACGGTTCGACGCCAGCGATGTAGGTGAAGGAGTCGGTGTCGACGTCGAAGTCGAACAGGACGCCGAAGGCTTCCTGTGTGTCTGTGAGATCGGTGTACGTGTCGTGTCGGGCGTCGAAGTCGACCCAGTGCGCACCGAGGTCGGTCTCCGAGGTCGCACGCGTCGAGAGGCCGACGACGGTGAAGCTGTCGTGGTGCTCGATTCGTGGACCGTCGATGTCGTCCATACGAGGACCCAGGAACCCGGTTGCCTTGGGCGTTGCTTGATGCGGCCGACGGGGTCAGGCGTCCTCGGCCAGCCAGGTCTCGATGCGCTGGCCGAGTGCGCCGGGACGGTGAATCTCGCCCGTCGAGACGTTCACGACGGTGCTCTCGGTGCCTGCGGTCACGCCGCCGTCGAGGGTGACCGCGACCTGTTCGAGGAACACGGCGTCGAGGTCGGCCGGGTCGGTGACGCTGGGCGTGCCACTCACGTTCGCGCTGGTCGCCGTCACCGGGGTCTCGGCGGCGCGGTAGAGCGCCAGCGCCAGCTCGTGGTCGGGAACCCGGATGCCCACTCGGTCGCGCCCGGCGGTCAACACGTCGGGGACGTGCCCACGACGTTCGCACAGTACCGTCACCGGCCCCGGCAGGAACTCGCGCATGAACCGTTCCTCTCGGTCGCTCGCGTGGACGTGCTCCAGCGCCGCGTCGACGCTCGGGACGCCAAGCGAGACCGGCTTGTCGCGGCTGCGTCCCTTCGCCTCGAACACGCGTTCTACAGCGTCGGCGTCGAGCGCGTCCGCGCCGAGGCCGTACACCGTCTCGGTCGGGTAGACCACCAGCTCGCCGTCGCGGATGGCCTGCCCGGCCCGGTCGATGTCGTTCTCCGTCATGGGAACGCGTTCGCGGCAGGGCGAAAAAACGGTGACGTTGCACGACGGCGGCCGGAGCCAGTCAGTAGCCTTCGAGCGCCGCCTCGACCGCGTCGTAGTCGGGGAAGTCGGGCCACTGCTGGGCGACCCAGGCGTACTCGACGGTCCGGTCAGCGTCGACGAGGAAGACCGCGGGTCGGGGCTCGGAGATGCCGGCCATCCCGTCGAGCGGGTTCTCGATACCGTACGCTTTCCCGACGCCGTTGCCCGGGTCGGAGAACAGGTCGTAGTCCATGCCGCGCTCCTCGATGAGTTGCTTGTGCGCGTACGGGTCCGAGATGGAGACGCCGACGACCTGCGCGTCGAAGCGCTCGCCCCACTCGCGGTCGCGGATCTCGTTCCAGATGTACGTCGCGGGGAACGCGCCGTCCATCGTGTAGAAGACGAGCAGGACCGGGCCCTCCTCGGTGAGGTCCGAGAGGGAGGCGTCCGCCCAGTACTCCTCGTTCACCAGCGGGCGGGTGAAATCGGGCGCTTCGTCGCCCTCGGCCACGTGGTCCGCCTCGGGCAGGTCGACCACGTCGAAGTCGAGCTCCATCAGTTCGCACCCCCGTCGCCGTAGGTGCCGTGAAGGTACTCCACGATGTTCGCGCTCTCGGACATGGTGACGCCGGTGTTCTCGTCGACGATGGCGGGCACCGTGCGCTTACCCGAGATTCGCTTGACGACGTTGCGGTCCGAGTGCATCGGTTCGACGAACCGGGACTCGTAGTCGAGGCCGTACTCGTCCAGCACACGGACGACTCGTTCACAGAACGGGCACGCCTGCAGCCGGTAGAGGGTGATGCCCGGGTCGCGCTCTGACATACAGCCTACTTCGCCGGCGAGGTCGGAAAAGGTGTTGTTCCCGGCAGGCCGCGAGCGTGTCAATCGACTCCCAGACTGGTCAACGAAAGAGAAAAGAGTTAATCCCGGCGGCCACCAAGGGTCACTGTTGAATGGGTTCATCGTCTAGTATTGCGGCTGTGGTCCTCCAGAGCGACGTCAACGTCTACGGGATACTCATCCCGAAAGACGTGCTAGCACTGGCTGGCTCGTTCGTCATCGTCATCCTCATCGGACTCTCGGCGTTCTTTTCGTCGTCCGAGATCGCGATGTTCTCGCTCGCGAAGCACCGCGTCGAGGCACTCGTCGAGGATGGGACACCTGGAGCCGACACGGTCGCCGAACTGAAGAACGACCCGCACCGGCTGCTCGTGACCATCCTCGTCGGGAACAACCTCGTGAACATCGCGATGTCGTCCATCGCGACCGGGTTGTTCGGCCTGTACCTCGGACAGGGCGAGGCCGTCATCGCTGCGACCTTCGGTATCACCGCCCTCGTCCTGCTGTTCGGGGAGTCCGCCCCGAAGAGCTACGCGGTCGAGAACACCGAGTCGTGGTCGCTTCGCATCGCGAAGCCCCTGAAGGTGTCCGAGTACGTCCTGATGCCGCTCATCGTGCTGTTCGACTACCTGACCCGTATCGTGAACAGCGTCACGGGCGGGCGGTCGGCCATCGAGACCTCGTACGTCACGCGCGACGAGATTCAGGACATGATCGAGACCGGCGAACGCGAGGGCGTCATCGAGGAAGAAGAACACGAGATGCTCCAGCGCATCTTCCGGTTCAACAACACCATCGCGAAGGAGGTGATGACCCCCCGTCTCGACATGGAGGCCGTCCCCAAGGACGCCCCCATCGAGGAGGCTATCGAGCAGTGTATCCGGTCGGGTCACGCCCGCATCCCGGTGTACGAGGGGAGCCTGGACAACGTCATCGGCGTCGTCCACATCCGTGACCTCGTCCGGGACCTGAACTACGGCGAGAGCGAACCCGAGGACATCACGCTCAGTGACCTCATCCACCCGACGCTGCACGTCCCCGAGTCGAAGAACGCCGACGAACTGATGGCCGAGATGCGCGAGAACCGCATGCACATGGTCATCGTCATCGACGAGTTCGGCACCACCGAGGGGCTGGTGACGATGGAGGACATGATCGAGGAGATCGTCGGCGAGATCCTCGAGGGTGAGGAGGAAGAGCCCATCGAGGCCCTCGACGAGGACACCTACATCGTCAAGGGCGAGGTGAACATCGAGGTCGTCAACGAGGCGATGGAGATCGAACTCCCCGAGGGTGAGGAGTTCGAGACCATCGCGGGCTTCATCTTCAACCGGGCCGGTCGGCTCGTCGAGGAAGGTGAAGAGATAGAGTACGGCGACATCCGCATCACCGTCGAGGCGGTCGAGAACACCCGCATCATGAAGGCACGCCTCACGCGTGTCGAAACCGAACCTGTCGAGGACGGCGAGTCACAGGAGGCCGAGGCGAGCGAAGTCACGTCGAGCGAATAGCGGTCCCGGTCCGGTTCACGAGTTTTCACCACGTCGCTGATTGCGACGCTCCGTGCATGATACAACTATTTCCCACCGAGACTGGTGGAATCGCGTGTCCTCGCTACAATCGTTCTATCGTCGCCGAGACGGAGCGGGACCGTCGAGAACGGCGGTGTCTCACTCCGTCAGCATGGTCGTCCCGAGGTAGGACCCCATCGCCCGACGGAGCCGCTCCGAGACGGCCTGGCTCGACACACCCAGCTCGTCCGCGAGTTCCGAGAGCGACGTGTCGCGGGGGATGTTGAAGTAGCCGCGTTCGTAGGCGAGCCAGAGGGTCTGGCGCTGGCACTGGGTCAGGGAATCGGTGCCACCGTCGCCGGTGACGGTCCCGTTGCCCTTCCAGGTGACCTCGAACTGGACGGCTGCCACCTCGAGCGAATCGACGAACTGCTGCAGTTCGTCCTGGTCCCGGAAGCGCAGCGTCAGGCGGATCGTCGCGTCGATGACCTCGGCGCGGGTGGCCATCGCACCGGTGTGGTCGATAGCGTCGGCGACGGGGCCCAGGTCGCTCGCGAGTTCGAGCTCGTACAGCGACCGTTCGTCTCCCTCGTCGAGGCGGACTGCGTGCGTGACCGCCGGGTGTGACAGCAATACGTCTGCGGCCGCGTCGTGGGACGGGCCGGAGACCCAGAGCGTGGTCTTTCCGCCACTTCTGAACGGGACCATGCGTTCGAACGTCCCCGTCTGACTCGGTTCGAGAAGCGTCTCTTTGCCCGGAAAGACCGCCGAGACGTCGACCCCGAGTGCGAGTGAGACCGTCATCTCTCCGTTCCCATTCTTGTTTTCGCTTGCCAGCAGCAGGGGCTAACGTCAGTGAGCATCGTCTGAAACTATTGCAGCTATAAGGGAATAAACGACCGCCATGGATAGTCAACTGTGGGTCACGCCCGTCGCTGTTGGCGTCGGTCGCCCGGCTCACTAATCCGGTTTCGTTATCTCCGTGATCTGGAGCTCGTAGTCCGGCATATACGGCCCGTTTCGACAGTCGACCGACCCCTTGATGTCGACGTCGTTCTCGTAGGCCGCGCGAAGGAGTCGCCGAAGCTGGTCCTGAAACTCGCTGGTCGTCTGTGGCGCGTCTCGCTTTGGATTCTTCATTGTATGCCCCGTTGCCCCCGCTGCGATGTGTCACCAGTCTACCTTCCGATTGAAAAAACTGTGTGGAACTGACCGAGTGACAGTTTCCACAGCTGGCCGTGCGTCTCGCCGAACGAGCAGGACGAGCGCAGTGGGTCCGTCGATGCGACGCAGTCGTGTCGGCAGTTGCGTCCCCAACGCGATAGCGCTACAGCACCGCGTCGACCGCGAGGAACCCGAGGTAGCTCACGACGAACGCGAGCACCAGCGAGCCGATCCACGCCAGCACGGTGTAGACCATCTTCTTGCGACTGACACCCGACCCACCGGCGGCGTAGCCGGACCCGACGATGGCGCTGACGATTATCTCGTTGAACGAGATGGGGACGCCGAGGAAGATGGCGGTCTGGGCGATGGCGAAACTCGGGATGAGCGCGGCGATGGACCGGCGCGGCCCGAGCGAGGAGTAGTCCTGCGAGAGCGCCTTTATCATCCGCGGGGCACCCGTCCACGACCCGGCGAGCAGGCCGAGGCCGCCACCGAGCAGGAGGGCGACGGTCGGAATCGAGAACTCGGAGAGCAGTGGCGCGAGTGGGCCGACCGCCAGGCCGACCTGGCTGCCACCGGCCGAGAACGCGACGAGTGCGCCGAGCACCAGCAGGAAGTGGCGCTGGCCCGCCGTCTCGTCGTTCGCCATGTCCTGTGCGAGCGCGAGCGCGGCTATGCCGCCGAGGGCGAGCGAGACGATGGCCATGTCGGCCAGCGTCGAGCCCGGCATCGACTGGGCCGCGGTGCGTGCGATGGACTGGCTCTCCCCGGCTGGCCCGAGCAGCACGAACTTCACGTTCGCGATGATGACCCCGACGATGCCGGCGAGCAGGGGCACCACGAGCCGTTCGCTGACGCCCTCGGCCCGGAGCAACCGGGCGACGACGTAGGCCACCCCGCCACCGACGAACGGAACCGCGACCCACATCGTCACGATGACGCGGTACTTGTCGATGGCCGGCTGTCCACCCAGTGCCAGCCCGACGCCGACGACCGCACCCGTGACGGTGAAGGCGGTCGCGATGGGGTAGCCGGTGAAGATACCGGCCGCGACCAGCAGGCCCGCGATGAGCAGGCCGACGGTGGCCGCGAGCGCGGTCAGGCCGCCGCCTGCCGGGAAGAGGACGAGTTCCTTCCCGACCGCGTCCGTGACGCCCTGGCCCTGCAACACCGCGCCGGCGAAGCCGAGGATACCGACGAAGAAGCCCGCACGCATCACCGAGATGGCGTTCGCGCCGACCGCGGGAGCGAACGGTGTGGACCCGGACGACCCGGCACCGATGGACCACGCCATGAACAGACTGGCCAGTCCCGCCACGAGGAACGTCGCGATCGTCGCGGCGCCTACCATTGTCGGCCACGTCGGTGGGCGGCTATAAGTCGGTGTCGTCTCGACTCCCAACCTATACGAGTCTCAGTCGAGTACGGCCCGCCATGGCTGTCACGTCCTCGCTCACCACCTACCTCCGCCGTGGCTGGTTCCGGGCATCTGACGACCGGCTCCTGTTCGCGTTCCCGCTGCTGGCGTCGCTCCTCTACGTGGACCGGCTTCGGCGTATCCTCGTGGGGGCCGACGTCGCCTCGATAAAGTTCGGCTTCCCGACGGGGCTCGGGACCCTCGACGCGTTCGTGAACGTCCCGGTCCCGGCGGGCGTCACCGTCTCGCCCCTGTTCGTCCTGGCACCGGTCGCGCTGGGTGCCGACGCCGCCCTGACCGCGGGCTATCTCTCGAGACTCCGCGCCACGATGCACAGCCGCGAGGTCGACCCCGTCGAGGCGGCCCGCGACCGGTTCGTCCCCATGTTCGGGCTCGTCGCGCTCGACTTCGCCATCGTCCTCCTGCTCGTTCTCGGTGGAGCTGCCGGGTCGGGACTGTTGATTCTGGCCATCCCGCTCCTGCTCGTCCTCGCCTACCTGTTCTATGCGGCACCCTACCTCGTCGTGGTCGAAGACCGCGGTGCGGTCGACGCGCTCCGGCGCAGTTACGGGCTCGCCCGGCAAGGCGGGGAGTACCTCTCGTTCGCGTTCCAGTACCTGCTGTTCACCGCGGCCGTCTCGTTCCCGCTCTCGGTGGTCGTGTACAACACCGGCATCGTCGGTATCGTCGTCGGCCTGCTCGCGACGACGCCACTCGCGGTCGCGGCCGACGCGGCGACCATGCTGTTCGTCGAGGACCTGGTCGGTGCAGGTGGGGACGCCCGGACCCAGTCCGACTGGGTCGAGTTCTGAGAATCAGTTGGTCGAGTGCTTCGACCGGTCTTCGGACTTCGGCGGCTCCACACCCTCGGCGGCCTCTATCTGGGTGGTCTCCTTCTCGACGTCGACGTGCCAGCGGTCGACGGTGTCCTCGTACTCGTAGAGGCGGTCGGCGACCTCGGGCTTGAGGGCGTCGTCGTTGACGTTCACCTCGAAGATGAACAGCTCCTCGCGCCCGCCGGTCTGCTGGAGGTTCGCGGAGACGAGTTCGTTGTCGAAGTAGTACGGCGCGAGCTGCGTCATCACGCGCTGGTACACCGTGCTCTCGACCTTCCGGAGCGCCTTCCGGCCGGCGGAGTCGGCCGCCCGCGCGACGTACTCGATGGACTCGTTCCACTTGTTCACCGCGTCGTCGGTGTCGCCCTCCTCTAACTTCTCGTAGGACTCGCTCAGCTTCTCGCCCGCGGTCTGGACGTCCTCGTTCGGCTTCTTCCCGGCCTTCTCGCCCTGGCCTTCGCCGACACTCGCCTGCTCGGCGGTCTTCTCCGGGACGTCCTGTTCGATGGTGTCGGTCGCCTTCGGCCGCCACTCGTTCCATGCGTCGAACGCTTTCTCGTACTCCCCGGTGTTCGCGTCGAGGTCCCTGAGTGCGCGTGTGACACGTTCGCCGTGTTCGACGACGTCGTGCCACTCGCCGCGCACCTTGAACCCGGAGATGCTCTCTTCCATCGGTCGTTGGCCCCTAAGCCACCACGCGCCATAAACCTTCCAGCGCGCGTGTGAACGTGACACTCACCACGTGTCTACGACCTGCTCGCGAGCAATGGTGTCGGCCTCCGCTGGAGACGAGCCAGCGGCTCGCCGTGTTCGTGACAGGCTGAAGCGCCGTGAGCGGCCGTCAGCGCCCGTAGGTGAGGTCGTGCACCCACTCGTTGAGCCGGCGCTTCAGGTTCCCGAGCGCGACGACGTGCCGGGACGCCGAGCGGAGTTCGTCGTCGCTGAGTTCGATGCGGTCGCCGTCGAACGGGTTGGTGCCGTGGTCGCCCCCTGTGGTCGCCATCGCCGAGCTCATGGCACAGCGTCCACAGGCCTCTGCCTCGTCGTTCGTGCCCATAGAGAGTATGCTAGCGGTACAGGGTGACAAAAGTTGTGGTCTATGGGAACATGTGGCAGTGGATATTTATCGGATACTCTCATTCCGACGGGTATGGGCTACCACGTCATCGACGTCGATGACCTCGACGTCACACCGGACCGACCATCGGTACAGCGCAGCCTGAGCGACGCCGCCGGGCTCTCGAAGGTCGCCGTGAACGTGTACGAGGCGGACCCGGGCGAACAGCTTCCACTGGCGTACCACTACCACGACGAGCAGGAAGAGGTGTTCTACGTGCTCTCGGGGACGCTACACGTAGAGACGCCGGACGGGGACCTGACCGCTGGCCCCGACGAGGCTGTCGTGATCACCCCCGACAGCCCACAGCGCGCGTACAACCCGGCGGCGGCCTCGGACATGGTTCGCGTCCTCGCCATCGGTGCACCGGCCGTCGACGACGACGCGCACGCCTACGACCCTGACCATGAGTGACGACGCACACGAACAGCTGCCGGAGGACGTGCCCGACTGGGACGACGACGAGTACGTCGACCGCGTCTCCGACCGGCTCATGTACAACTACGACCTCGAGAAGGACTACACGGTCGAGGGCGAGGAGTTCACCCTCTACGGCGAGATGCTCATCAAGAACCAGAAGCAGTTCTTCATCGCCGCCTTGCGGTACGGCTACCACGAGGCCGTCGAGCACCTGTTCGTCCGGCGGGCCGAGTCGGTGACGACGGCCGACCTCGAGGCCCTTGTCGACCTCGGGCACGACCTCGCCGACGACTGGATCACCCTCGACGAGGACCACTTCGAGACCGAGTTCACGTTCGTCGTCGTCGTCCCCGAGATTCCGGACGAGGTCGCCGACTTCGTCGACGGGTTCCACGACCGAACCCTGCTGAAGTACGGCTACTACGGTCACTACGAGGTCAACCTCGTGGTCGTCGCTCCCGAAGCAGAGGAACTCGTCGCCAGCGAAAATGCGGAGGTCGAACGCGCGTTTCGGTTGTGGGAGTCCGCCACCCCAGAGACAACCGGACTGGTCACCAAGCTGCGTGGGCTGCTGGGTTAGTCGTCCGATTCCACCTCCCCGCCGTCGGCGGCGACGGCACCCGAACCCCTGGCGTGCTGGATGTTCTCGTACCCCATCTTCAACACCGACAGGGCCAGGTATATCAGCGTCAGTGCGATGACTATCTGGACCGCGGCCGCGAGCTGTGGCACCAGTCCTGGCGCGCCCTCACCGGGCCAGTTGCCCTGGATGAACTTGACGTAGAGGTTCTGGTAGAACGCCAGGTACAGCAGTGCGGTCGTCGTGACGGTGAACATGATGGCCATCGGGACGCCCGTGCTGAGCAGCTGCTTGCTCTCGTCCCAGTTGGCCAGCCACACCGTCGCGATGAGCAGTGCCAGTGCGGCGAGCGTCTGGTTCGCGCCGCCGAACAGCGGCCAGAGGTCGGCCCACCGGCCACTGGCGACGAGCACGTACGCCGGGATGACCTGGATGCCTGCGGTCGCGTAGCGGTTCGACAGCGAGCGCTGCAGGTCGGTCTCGGGCGTGCCGATGATCTCCTCCATCATGTAGCGACCGAGCCGGACGGCCGTGTCCGTACTCGTGAGGAGGAAGCTCACCAGCACCAGTCCCATGAACGAGGCGGCCAGCGTCTGGTTGATGCCGAACGCCGCGTTCAGGATGATGCCGCCACCGGTCGCGAAGTTCGGGAGTGCGAGCCCGATACCGCTCCCGGCCGGAATGTTCGCGTACACTGCGACGGTGATGAGTGCGACGGACGCGAGGAGGCCCTCACCGAGCATGCCCCCGTAACCGATCATCCGCGCGTCGGACTCCTTGTTGAGTTGCTTCGCGGTCGTCCCCGAGGAGACCAGCGAGTGGAAGCCGCTGATGGTCCCACACGCGATTGTCACGAACAGTAGTGGGAACAGTGGTGCCGCCGCGAGTTCGGGGTCCCCCATGAACCCTTTGAACGCGGGGAGACTGATTGCGAGGGTCTCGCCGGCACCCGTGAAGGTCCCGACGATGACCGCCAGCAGCGTGCCGCCGACGCCGACGTACAGCAGGTTCGACGTGAGGAAGTCCCGTGGCTGTAGCAGGACCCACACCGGCAGCACGCTGGCGACGAACCCGTAGATGATGACCACGGGGATCCACATCGCGATGTTCGTACTCCCGAGCACCGCCGGAAGCGGTGACGAGGAGAACAGTACGATGGTTCCCTCTGGGTACGGCGCGAAGCCGCCCGCGCCGGGCGTGAGCGCGATGGGGAACTGCGCCCCCACGAACACGCCGGCGAAGACCGCGGCGACGAACGCCACGGCTCCCGGCAGGAACGGCAGGTTGAGCTGGTATAGGTAGACCCCGAACACCAGCGCGAGCAGGATGTAAACCATGCTCGCCGTCGCCGACTGCGGATAGGCGGTGAACACCAGTGCGACCACCAGTGCGAACACCGCGATGACCAGGATGATCGTGAGGAACGCGAACCATAGGATCATGTCCTTGCCGCGTTCGCCCACGTATTCACCCATGATGTAGCCGATCGACTTCCCGTCGTGTCGCACGCTCGTGCTCAGCGACATGAAGTCGTGAACCGCACCGAACAGTGGGTTCCCGATGGCGATCCAGAGGAACGCCGGCACCCATCCCCACCACACCGCGGCTGTGATGGGACCCACGATGGGTGCCCCGCCTGCGATACTCGAATAGTGATGCCCCAGGAGCACCGGCTTCTTCGCCGGGACGTACTCCTGACCGTCTTCGTACTTGTGTGCTGGTGTCTCGCGTTCGTCGTCCAGGCCGACGAACCGTGCCAGGTACCTGCTGTACCCGATGTAACCGACGCTGAACGTGAGCAGTACGAACACCACCAACCAAATTGCCTGTACCATGCTATCGTGCCTCAGGGCATATAATGGAAAACTGTGATTTAAAATTTGTTATAGCATCCGAACAGGAGCAATGCGAATCTCGGGGTCGATAACGGCTGAACGCGGGGGAAACGTGTTTCGAGCCGAAACAAATCCGCTTGAATACTTTCTGGTTACGTGACTGACGGCGCGACCGTTATCTCCAGTTCGTCCGCTACCTCGGCGAGGAGCGACCCTTTCACCTCCTCGACGCGTGTCTCGATGACCGCGACGATGGGCTCCTCGAAGTCCTCGCGGACGCGTTCGATGCGCTCGCGCTCGGTCGCACAGCGGTCCCGGAGGTAGCGTGCGCCGGTCCCGTCTTCGTCCGCGTCGGGTTCCGGCGTCATCCTGTTGACGACGAGGCCGGCGACCGAGAGGTCGTACTCCGCGAGCTGGTCGATGGCGCGGTCGGTCTCGCGGATGGAGAGCTCGTCCGGGTTCAACACGAGGTAGAACGTCGCGTCCGAGCGGAGCACGTCGCCCGCGAACTCGAACTTCTCCTTGCGGTCGGTGAGTCGGCCGATGATGGGGTCGTTCTCCATCTTCAGGCGGGCCTCGCGTTCGCCGATGGCGGCCTTCTCGTACAGGTCGATGCTCTTCATGCGCTTCTGGACCAGCCGGTCGATCCAGTCGCCGAGGAACTCCGGGAGCGAGAGCAGCCGGAGCGTTCCGCCGGTGGGCGAGGTGTCGAAGACGACGCGGTCGAACTCGTCGCTGTTCTTCATCACGTCGATGAACCGGTCGAACAGCGCGGACTCGTAGGCACCGGGGGTCTTGTGCGCGAGGTCGATCTGCCGGTTGATGTCGTTGACGATGGCCGGACTCACCTGGTCGCCCATGGCCCGTTTGGTCTCCTGGAGGTGACGTTCGACCTCCTCCTCGGGGTCTATCTCCATCGCCCAGAGGTTCTCGATGCCCTCGACGGGGTCAGGGTCGTCGCCGAACTGCTGGTCGAACACGTCGGAGGTGCTGTGGGCCGGGTCGGTGGAGACCACGAGAGTCTTCAGTCCCGCGTTCGCGTTCTTCAGGCCGAAGGCGCTCGAGACGGTGGTCTTGCCGACCCCGCCCTTCCCGCCGAAGAAGACAAACTTGCTCATCAGTGGAAGTGGTACTGTTCGCCCTTGCGTTCGAGCAGCGTCTGGCGGTCCCACATCCGGCGTTCCCAGGCCTCGAACTCCTCGGCGAGGTAGGGCAGCAGTTCGCTGGTGTAGTAGGAGATGGGGCTCGGGATACCGAAGGCGTCGGAGAAGCAGGCGAAGAAGAAGGCGTCCTCCTGGTCTTCAGCCTCGTGTTCGATCTTCTCGAACGCCGGGTGTTCGATCATCCCGTGGTAGAGCCCGTGGAAGACCTCTTCGAGCCAGTCTCGGAACGACGCGATTCGCTCTGCGAGTGTCATGCGTCCACACTTCTCGTGGTGGTACAAAAAGACACGGTCACCTGACGCTCACCTGACGTAGTGTCGGCGACTCCCGTCGCTACTGGAGGAACAGGGGAATCGACAGCAGCCCCAGCAGTGCGATACCGGTGACGACCGCGTAGGCGAGTCGGCGCAGGCGGGTCGCCGCGGGGACCTCCGCGAGGAACTCCGGCCGGGTCAGCCAGACGAGCTGGTAGTACGCGAGGACCGAGGCCCCGAGGAAGACGATGGTACAGACCCCGAGGGACACCGGTAGCTGGAGGTCCAGCGCCAGCAGGTACATCGGGCCGAACGAGAAGGTGACGAGGAAGACACTGGCGACGACGACGAAGAAGGGCACGGGGTCGACGGGCGTCCCCCGCCTGTTCCGGAACTGCATCACGCGTGTGACTAGGTGTCGTGCTATTGTAAGCGTTCTAGTCAGGCTGGTCGGCCCGCGGGCAGGCTGGGGATGCGAGGGAGAACTAAGTGGGTGGGTCCTGTCGTCTCCGACCATGGACAGGAAAGGTGACCCGCGGGTTCACTTCGTGATGAACCTCGTACTCTCTGCGGTGTTCGCGGCCGTCGTTCTCTGGGGGTCGGAGTTCATCGGGGTGACGGAGTTCACGCTGGGTCGGTTCGCCGTCTTCACGGGCATCATGATGGTACTGACGTACCTGGCGACGCGCTAGTCAGCAGGCACAGCCGGTCGACCCGGGCGAGCGCTCGAACCGCATCTCCTCGCCACAGGACGGGCACTCGGGGGCCTCGTCGCCCTCGACCGCCGTGTCCAGCAGCCGCTCGCTGCAGTCGTCACACCAGTACGCCCCCTTCGACTGCTCCGTCGTGGTCCCACGGTTCGTCGACTGTGTCGACGCCTGCAGCATCTCCTTTATCGTGGTAATGACACCCATACGTCCGAATCGGCGACTCTCCTACTAAATCCCCGGCCAGTTGTGCGCCACGGTCGCACAGGCCACGACCTCACTCCACGTCCTCGGCGAGCTGGTCGAGCGCCCGGCGCAACTCCCCGCGGCGCTTCCAGCCGGCGACGCGGTCGGTCACCACCGTCAGGGGCAGCCCGAGGTCGACCGAGGAGGTGGCGGTCACCTCGGTCCCGTCGGGGGCG
This sequence comes from Haloarchaeobius sp. HME9146, assembly GCF_025399835.1. Lineage (NCBI taxonomy): Archaea > Methanobacteriati > Methanobacteriota > Halobacteria > Halobacteriales > Halorubellaceae > Haloarchaeobius > Haloarchaeobius sp. HME9146. The sequence goes on along the minus strand of NZ_JAODVR010000001.1, from coordinate 324,129 downwards.
GCCGCGAGTTCGATGCGCGTCTCCATCGACGCGAACGGCCCGTGGTCGCCGACCTGTTCGTACTCGTAGCCGTCGCCGTCGTCGAGCGCCCGCACGTCGAACGCGGCGGTCATGCCGGGTGCCGTCGCCTCGACGCGCCAGCCCTCGTCGGTCTCGGTCACCGACGCCACGTCGAAGGTCCCCTCCAGTTCGACGAGGCGACCGGGGTTCAGGTGACTGGCGACGGTCGGTCGCGAGACGTCGAGGTGGCGTGACACGGTCACGTCTGCCATTGGCCCCACCCACGCCTCCCCCTCTCATAGGCGTAGGGGGTGTCGGTTCCGGTGGGTGCGTCGGTAGGCCCGAGACTTAATCCGTTGGGCGTCGTTGCGTGATGTATGCCATCCGCACTGTTCGTCGTCAGCGAGCACGGCTACTGGGGAGAGGAGTGCATCGAGCCACTGACCACGCTCTCGGACGCCGGCGTGGACGTGACCGTCGCGACACCGACCGGCGACCCGCCCGAGGTGGACGAGCGCTCGGTCGACCCCGAGAACGTCGGCGAGGAGCAGGCCGAGTGGGTGATGGACGTTCACGAGTCCGACGAGCGCCTCCAGAACCCGGAGCCACTCGCCCGCCAGACCGCCGGCGACTACGATACGGTGGTGTTCCCCGGCGGCCACGGCACCGAGTGGGACATCAACCAGGACAGCCACGCACGCGACCTCCTCCGGGACACCGTCGAAGGAGACGGCGTCGCACTCGTCGTCTGTCACGCCGTCGGCATCCTCGCGTTCACCCGCGACAGCGACGGTGGGTTCCTCGTCGACGGCCGGGACGTGACCGGCTTCCCGAACGAGTGGGAGGAGGGAATCGTCGACGACGACGACCTGATGCCCGACGGCCGGAAGCTGCCCTACTGGGTAGAGGACGAGGTGAAAGCCGCGGGCGGCAACTGGGACGCCGAACTGGACCAGGACACCTCCGTCACGGTCGACGGCTCGCTCGTCACGGCACGGGGACCGGGCTCCTCGCACGCGGCCGCGGTGACACTGCTCGACGAGCTCGGCATCGAGTACGAGGACTGACAGCCCCCGACCGCCGCGGAATTCGGTACTTTCTAAGTCACAGGCGTCCCGTTTCGGGGTATGACCATCGAGGACCGAGGCGACGCGTACCTCGTCACGCACGCACTCGCCAAGGACACACTGTCGAAGCTGCGAAGCATCGAGACGGAGCAGGTCGCGTTCCGCAAGGGCCTGGTCAAGCTCGGCCGTATCTGTGGCTACGAGATCATCGACGGCCGGATGGAGACCGAGTACGTCGAGATAGAGACGCCGCTGGAGACGACGATGGGCGAGCGCGTCAAGGGACTCGACGACGTCGTCATCATCAACGTCCTGCGCGCCGCGACGCCGTTCGTCGAGGGGCTGCTCAAGGCGTTCCCGCGCGCCCGCCAGGGCGTCATCTCCGCCTCGCGCGACGAGGAGGCCGGCCGCAACGACGAGGGCCAGTTCCCCATCACCATCGACTACGTGAAACTCCCCGAGATTCACGAGGAGGACACCGTCATCGTCGCCGACCCGATGCTCGCCACCGGCTCGACGATGTGTGCCGTCCTCGAACACGTCCAGGAGCAGGCACCCGACCCGGAGCACCTCATCGTGCTCTCGGCCGTGAGCGCCCCCGACGGGCTGCTCCGCGTCGGCAACGAGGTGCCGGACGTCGACCTGCTGACGGTCGCCATCGACGACCACCTCGACGACGACGGCTTCATCGTACCCGGCCTCGGCGACGCGGGTGACCGGGCATTCCGGACGACGTAGCGTCAGTCCACGACTGACGAGGGGCAGCGTCGAGCCACGCTCGTCGAACGACCTGAACGTCTTTAACGGAGGACCGCGAGGGTTGGCCCATGAGCGACGACGCGTGTGACGACTGTGGGGAGCCGGTCTCCGATGCGCTGTCCCGGACGGTACAACTCGCGGTCGACCGAACACAGATAGACGCCCAGCGGCTCTGCCCGGACTGTTTCGCGACGTGGATTCGACGCTACCAGGAGGAGATGCAGCCCCAGCAGGGGCCGGTCATCGAGGACGACGACATCATCGTGGACTGACTACGCCAGCGATTTCCGGTAGAACAGCAACACGAACGCCTCCTCCGCCAGTTGCGCCTCTTCTCGTCGCACCTGTTCGAACTCGTGTGACTCGTACAGTCGCTGGGCACCCTCCTGTTTCGGCGACGTGTCTAACACCAGTTCCGTGTACCCCTGTGCTCGCGCCCGTCGTTCGAGGGCGTCGAGGAGCTGACTCCCGTACCCCTGGCGCTGGTGGGCCGGGTCGACGCGCATCCGCTTGAGTTCGGCTGCCCCGTCACGGAGGTCGTCGAGGAACTCGGTGACGTACCCGTCGGCGGGTCGAAACGCCCCCATCGCGACGAGTCGCCCGTCCACCTCGCCGACGAGGAACTCCCCGCCCGAATCGAGGTACGACGATTCTATCTTTGCGAGGTCGGCGTCGGGCGCGCCCTCGACGAACGAACCCACCTGTCGCATCGCTTCCTCGTGGAGTGCGAGCACGCGCTCGTGGTCGGCAGGGCGGTAGCGGCGGATGGTGAACTCCGGTGACATGGTGGCGTCTCGTACCGGGAAGAGCAGTGGCGTTCCGAAATACGCGGACGCTACCGTCGATTCTTGCTGGTGCCACGCCCCGCGTGAACCCCCTGGTTTCGGGTGCGAATCGCCCGACTACGGTCCCGTCACTGGCACCCAGAACCAGACGAAACGGACCTCCACATGGCTATCGAGTGCTATCGAGGGCTCTCGAAGGCCGGTTCTGTACCCGATTGCGAAATCGACTGGCGACCGAACCCCCTCGTTTCGGGTCTAGACCGCACGACGGGGGGAAGCTCAGGTGACAGAAGTTCCGAACGAAACGACCGTCAGTATGGCTCCGTTTCTCACACCGTCACTCCGCGTCGTCCTCGGCCGCCGAGAGCCCGGCGTCGCGGTCGCGCTCGAGCGCGGGTGGCACGTCCCGGTAGTCGGAGTAGCCGTCGAACCAGCGCTGGATGCGCTCGATGCGGTCGACGACGTGGGCGGGTTCACCCGAGCGCGAGAGTTCGTGGCCCTCGCGCGGGTAGCGCACGAACCGGGTCGGGGTGCCGGCCTTCCGGAGGAACCGGAACAGCAGCTCCGCGCCGTCGATAGGCACCCGGAAGTCGTTCTCGGCGTGCATGACCAGCGTCGGCGCGTCGATGGTCTCGGCGTGGGCGGCCGGCGAGTGCTCCCAGAGGAACTCGGGGTCGTCCCACGGGCGCGTGCCGAAGTCGCCCTCGACCAGCTTGTACGCCACGTCGGTCGAGCCGTAGAACCCGAGCAGGTCGTACACGCCGCGCTGGGCGACGGTGGCCCGGAAGCGGTCACTGTGACCGGCCAGCCAGGCGGTCATGTAGCCGCCGAAGGAGCCGCCGGTGAGGAAGACGTTCTCGGCGTCGATGCTGTCACGGGCACAGACCGCGTCGAGCCCCGCGAGCACGTCCGCGCTCGTCACCGCGCCCCAGTTGCGCTCGATGGCGGCCATGAACGCCTCGCCGTAGCCCGCGGAGCCGCGTGGATTGCAGAAGAAGACGCAGTAGCCGGCGGCCGCCAGCGACTGGAACTCGTGCCACATCGTGTCCGAGGGCGACCACATGACGTGGGGGCCGCCGTGGACCTCGACCACGAGGGGGTAGGTCTCGTCGGGGTCGAAATCCGGCGGCGTGAGCAGCCAGCCCTGTATCTCGTCGCCATCCGGGTTCTCGAAGCTGAGTTCCTCCGGCTGGCAGACGGCGCGGTCGTCGAGGTACCCCGAGTTGAGCCGCGTCAATCGAGTACCTTCGCCGCCGCCGGGCGTCGAGAGGAACACGTCGCCGGGGTGGTCCCACTCGCTGGCGGCGAACGCGGCAACGTCCCGGCCCACGTCGAAGTCGGTGAGGTGCATGCCGCTTCCGGCGACAATGGTCGTGTCGTCCGCGGACTCGCCCTCGTCCCACCGGACCCGCCGGAGTACGACCGAGCCGGCCTCCGGCGTCGGGAAGTAGAGCCGTTCTTCGTCGTGGCCCCAGCAGATGTCGGCGTCGTAGGCCATCGTCCGGTCGAGGCCGGCGGTCGGGGTGTGGGTCGTCCCGGTTCCGGGGTCGAACACGCGAACCTCGGTCTGGCGTAGCGTCGACCGCTCGGCGGGCGTGTGGAAGTACGCGACCCGGCCGTCGCTCGTCGCCCGGAGCGGCGTTCCCCAGCTGGTGTCGGTGGTCAGGCTGGTCTCGGTCCCCGTCTCGAGGTCCTGCTCGAATATCTCGATGGTGAGCGAGTCGTCGGGGTCCTCGCCGACCTTCCGACCGTAGTACAGCGTCTCGGTGTCGACCCAGTCGACGCCGACGTGGTCGACGTCACCGGTCGTGAGCCGACGGACCGCGTCGTCGGTGAGGTCGACGCCGTAGACGTGCGTTCGCCGGCCGTCGGTGTACTGTGCGCCGGCGCGGTAGACCGTCCGGTCGATGACCCGCGGGTCGGGCTCCTCGGGCTCGTACTCGGAATCGACGTGTCGGTCGCGGTCCTCGTCGCGGTCCTCGCGGGTCACCTGCTGGAGGAAGGCGATGCGCTCGCCGTCCGGGCTCCAGGTGATGGAGTTGACCCCGCCGACGACCGACGTGACCTGGCGGGCCTCGCCGCCGTCGGCGTCCAGCACCCAGAGCTGCTGGCGGTCGTCGTCCTCGCCGCGGGTGCTGACGAACGCGAGGCGGTCGCCGGACGGGCTCCACGTCGGTTCCGCGTCGACGCCCTCTGAGAGCGTGAACCGCTCGGGTTCGTCGCCGCCGACCGGCGCGACGTACACCGTGGCCTCGTAGGACTCGTCGTCTCTCGGTACCGTCCGGACGAACGCGACGCGCTCGCCACCGGGAGAGACCGCAGGAGACGAGGCGAGCGCGAGATCGCGATAGTCAGCGGGTTCGACGGTCTGCATGGACCGCACGACGGCGGGGGAGCAAAAGTACGCTTGGGTCGCCGGTGGAGATTAGTCCGATATCTCGGCGCGTCCGCTCGTCGCACTGCGGATGCGGTCGCGCAGGTCGTCGCCGTCGGCGACCGCGACGCGCACGTCGAAGCTGACGCGGGCCTCGTAGTCGGCGTCGAACTCGACGCCTGCGGATTCGAGGATACCTCGGACAGAGCCGGAATCGTCGTAGTCGACCGTGATGTCGAACCGTTCGTGGGGGCGTTCCTCGACCACGCCGGCAGCGTCGACGGCCTCCTTGACCGCTCTCGAATACGCCCGGACCAGCCCGCCGACGCCGAGGTTCGTCCCGCCGTAGTAGCGGGTGACGACCGCGACGACGTTCTCGATGTCGCGCTGGGCGAGGACGTTCAGGGCGGGTTTCCCGGCCGAACTCGTAGGTTCGCCGTCGTCGCTCGACCACTCGCGGAGCGGGTCGGCGCGGACCCGGTAGGCGGGCACGTTGTGGGTCGCGTCGTCGTACTCGGCCGCGACGGACTGGATGAACGCCTCGGCGTCCGCGACGGTGTCGACGGGTCTGACGTGGCCGATGAACTCCGAGCCTCGAACCTCGAAGCGGGCTTCGCCGGGCCCCGCAATGGTGTTGAAGGTCTCGGTCACGCCGTGGCCTCCGCGTCGGTCGCGTCGCCCTCACTGCCGGCCGAATCGCGTCGCTCCTCGCAGAGCAACACCACGAGGACGACGAGCAGGATGCTCTCGATGACCTTGCTCGCGAGCAGTTCCCACTGTGAGAAGAGGTGCTCGACGAGCGTCGAGAGAATCGACCCGTGGGTGTGTTCGCCGGTCGCGGTCCACGCCGGGGCGATGGTCAACTGCCCGGGCTGTGGGTGGCCGCCGAACAGCAGCCAGCCGACCAGGTAACAGGCCATGAGGCCGATGCCGAGGCTGTAGACGTAGTCACGGCGCATGCCGGCGGCTGCCAGTCCGATGCCCACGGGGACCGCGATGGCGGAGAGGACGAACAGGACCATCCGGGGGTCGGTGAAAGGCCGCCCGGCGTTGATGTAGGCGTACAGCGCTCGCCACCCCAGCCAGAGGTGGATGCCCGCGGTCGCGACCGCGAGCTGTGCGGCGACGAAGCGGAGGGCTGTCTCTACCTTCTCGTCCATACCCGTACTCTGGAAGCCGGCCCCAATAGCGCGTCGGTTCGATTTTCGACCCCTACTGCAGCTCGATCTTGCGGACGAAGTCGAGGTTGCGTATCTCGTTGATGAGCTCGCCGGGGAGCTCCTGGTCGGTGACGATGTGGAGTTTCGGCTCGTCGGTGAACTCGGGGTCCTCGCTGATGGTCTGGCGGATGGAGATGTCGTGTTCGGCCAGCAGGGCGGTGACGGTCGCGACGATGCCCTGCTGTTCGGCGTCGGTCACCTCGACCGTCAGGACGGTGAGGTCGAGCACGGGCGCGAGGTCCATCAGGCTCGGCACCTGCGAGATGTTCTGGAAGATGCGTCGGAGCTGTTCGTCCTCGAGGATGGCGTCCGTCGTCGAGTCCACGACCCGTCGGTCCACGCCGATCTCGCGGGCGATGCCCGTGTTCGGAATCTCGATACCCCCGGAGACGACCCGCCCGTCGTCGTTCACGGAGAAACCCCGTTCGAGCAACAGCCGGATGACGGCCTGCTGGCTCGGGGAGCCCTCGAACTTCTCCATGATCTCGTCGAACATTGCGCGAACAGAGACGCCCCGTGGCTTTATTCGTGTGGATACGGCTGGCGGGCCGACAGGGCCGGCAGGAGGGGGACACGTCGTACTTCGCGTCTCCGCTTATGCCCTACCGAACCGAGGTCGAGATATCGATGACACCAGTCACTCGACGACGACTCCTCGCTGCGGCCAGTACGATGGTCGCGACGGGGCTCGCGGGCTGTGAGGGGAACGTGGAGTTCGGCGACAACAACTCGACCGCGACGACGCAGCCACCGCCACACACCATCACCGAGCCGGTGGGCGACGCGACGGTCCTCCCGAGTCTCGGCGTGCCGCTGCTCACCGATGCGTACACCATCACCGTGCGGGCGACCCAGACCCTCGACGGCCAGGAACTGGACGAACTCGTCATCACCTTCCCCGAGACGTTCTCGCTGTCGAGGAGTCTCACCTACGACGACGTGGCGGTCCGGGTCGGCGGCCCGGGGTCGCCGACGCGACAGGCGAACATCAACGATGTGCGGGTCGGCTCGGACGGAACCACCCTCACGCTCTCGCCGGGGTCGTCGGTCACGCTGACGGCGACCGACACCATCGTCGTCGAGTTCCGTGGTGTCTCGGCACCAGTGCGAACCGGCGAGTACCTCGTTGGGGTCGAGGTCAACGGCGCGGTCTCCGACTCGGGGGCGGTCACCATCGCGAGCGACTTCACGCCCCGTGAGAGCACGTTCGAGACCACCACCGAGGGCTGGACCGTGGTCGGCGACGTACAGGACGGCTCGGTGTTCCCGGACCGGAAATCCGGCGACGGCGACACCGGGAGCTACCTGTCGGCGGAGGACGATACGACGGGCGACGTGTGGTACTGGGTCGCGCCGCGGTCGTTCCGCGGGTCGAAATCGCCGTACATCGGCGGGACGCTCTCGTTCTCGCTCCGGCAGTCGACCACCGAGGACCAGTTCGACGCGGCGGACGTGGTGCTGGCGTCGGACGAGCAGGTGCTGTACCACGATTTCGGCGACGAGACCGCCCACCCGGGGACCGACTGGACCCGGTACGAGGTTCCGCTGACGCCGGACGCGTGGCTGCAGGAGACGGAGGCAGGTGGAGTGAGTGACGTGCCGGACGACGGCCGGCTGGACCGCAGCGAACCCGCGGACAGGGAGACGTTCGAATCGGTCCTCGGGTCGGTCGAGACGCTCCACATCCGCGGCGAGTACGTCGACGGCTCCGACGTGGGCGACATCGACAGCGTGGCCCTCACGCCCGGGCCGGGCGACGAGGAACCGACGGAGACGGGTTCCTAGAGCTGTCCTTTCGTGCTGGGGGTGTCGCTCCGGCGCTCGTCGATGCGGGTCGCGTCGTCGAGCGAGCGCGCCAGCGCTTTGAACAGCGCCTCGACCTCGTGGTGGGCGTTGTCGCCCGAGACCTCACAGTGGAGCGTCAGCCCGGCGTTCATCGCCAGCGACATCGCGAAGTGCTCGGCCATGTGGCTCGTGAAATCGCCGATGTAGGGCTGGGAGAACTCGCCGTCGAACTCGAAGTACGGACGCCCGGAGATATCGACGACGACGCCCGCGACGGCCTCGTCCAGCGGGACCTTCCGGTCGGCGTAGCGGACGATACCGCGCTTGTCGTCGAGGGCCTCGGTGAACGCCTGGCCGAGGGTGATGGCTACGTCCTCGACCGTGTGGTGGTCGTCGATCTCCAGGTCGCCGTCGCACTCGACGGTGAGGTCGAACAGGCCGTGTTTGGCGAACGCGTCGAGCATGTGGTCGAAGAAGCCGACGCCGGTGTCGACCTCGCTCTCGCCGTCGCCATCGACGTCGAGGCGCACCTCGATGTCGGTCTCTCCGGTCTCGCGCGTGACCGCGGCGGCTCGGTCGGTCATACCACATCCGAACGCCCCCGTGTGCAAAGCGATTGCGCTCGCGGTGAGTCCTGTCGGGGAGGACTCGGTGGTCGGTCGCCCCCAGAGTGACGGCGATTCTGAAACCTCAGGAATCTGATGATGTGGGTTGGTAACACGAAATGAGATATCGGCTTAGAAAGGGTTCTAAAACGTCTAAAAGAATCTGAAGCGCTGTAAAACATTCTGGCATCCCGTGTAAAACGTCTCGAAATAGGGCAAAGGCTCGCCTCGTTATATGGGGTACCCCGTCGTAGCAAGGAGTGCCCACGAGGTGTTCCCGATGTCCCCCGCAACGCCACAACAGCTCCCATCGATCCCAGGCTCGCTCGCAGAGCGACTCGACTCGGACAAGTTCCTGACTCCCCTGCGCACCGCCAGCTTCTGGCTGGCCATCGCGCTCCCGTTCGCGCACCTGTCGCTCCTGGCGTCAGGTATCGAGTCGCCGGCGGAGACGCAGGCGTTCCTCGTCCTGCTGTCACTGAACCTGTTCGCGCTCGTGGCCGGTCACGGCTACGGTGCCGAGTGAGCCCGATCTGCCGCTCCCACACCACCACACGCGACCCCTCCACCCACCAGCGCTCTCCCACACCAGCGCTTTCCCACACCAACACACTCCCACCCACTCGCGGTGTCCCTCCACACCGCTCGCTCCCTTCTCCCCCAACCGCCGACCTGTACTCTCGGTAGACTCGGCAGTCGTGACCCTGGCACGCCCCGGACGACCGCGAAAACAGACCGCGCTTACTCCGCGACGGCGGCCATCGCTTCTTCGAGCGTGAACCGGTTCTCGTAGAGTGCGCTGCCGACGACGACGGCAGCCGCACCCGCATCCCGGAGCGCCTTCACGTCGTCCAGCGTCGCGACGCCCCCGCTGGCCACCACTGGAATGTCGACCGCGTCGGCGACGCGACGGACCGGTTCGGTGTGGACGCCGTCGAGCTTCCCCTCGACGTCCACGTCCGTGAAGAGGATGGCACCGGCACCCAGTTCCTCGTAGCGCGTGGCGGCCTCGGCGGGGTCGAGCCCGGTGCTCTCGGTCCAGCCGGAGACGACGACCTCACCGTCCTTGGCGTCGAGGCTCACCATCACGCTGCCCGGATAATCGGCCGTTATCTCGGCGACGATGTCGGGGTTCTCGACCGCGGCGGTCCCGAGGATTACGCGGTCCACGCCGCTCTCGAGCAGGCTCGTCGCGTCCTCGACCGTGCGGATACCGCCCCCGAGCTGGACGTCGACGTCGACCGCTTCGCGGATTGCTTCGACCGCGGCGGCGTTCTTTCGCTCGCCCTCGAATGCGCCGTCGAGGTCGACCAGGTGGAGCGTGTTCGCGCCCTGGGCGACCCAGCCCTCGGCGGCCTCGACGGGGTCGCCGTAGGTCTTCTCGGTGCCGCGCTCGCCCTGGACCAGCTGTACCACCTCACCGTCCTGCATATCGACGGCGGGAATGACCGCGAAATCGGGGAAGGGTGTCACAGGTGAGTGGGCGTGTCGTATGGGTGTAAAGACACCGATGACGGCCTTTTTACCGACGGTCGTCTTACGCCAGAACAGAATGGTCGAACTCCTCCTCGTCGTCGGACTCGCGGTGGCCGTGTTCGTCGGCTTCAACATCGGTGGCTCGTCCACCGGCGTCGCGTTCGGGCCAGCCGTTGGCTCGAACTCCATCTCGAAGTTCTGGGCGGCGGCCCTGATGTCCGGCTTCGCGCTCCTCGGTGGCTGGACCGCCGGTCGGGAGGTCATCAAGACGATGGGTGGGCGAATCGTCCCCGCGTACAAGTTCACCCTGGCCGCCAGCGTCGTCATCCTCCTGTTCATCGGGTTGGCACTGCTCATCTCGAACCTCTTCGGGGTCCCCGCTTCCACGTCGATGACCGCCGTAGGTGCGACCGCCGGGATGGGCGTCGCCAGCGGGACCCTCCGCTGGGAGGTGATGGGGGGCATCGTCTCGTGGTGGATCCTCGCGCCCGTGATGGCGTTCTGGGTGTGTGCAGTCATTGGACGGTACTTCTACCCGGCGCTCGCCACGCGGTTTGGTGTGGACACATCGACCGGTTCGATCTTCGAGCGTCGGCGCGTCGCTGGCATTCCACTGGTCTGGGTCGCCGAGGACACGTCGCGCCGTGAGGCTATCAGCGGCGTCCTCGTCGTCGTCATCGGCTGTTACATGGCCTACTCGGCGGGCGCGTCGAACGTCGCCAACGCGGTCGCCCCGCTGTACAGTATCCAGGCTCTGGGTGAGGGTTTCGCCTTCTACGTCCTCATCGGTGGCGGGGCCATCGGACTCGGCGCGTTCACCATCGCCCGCCGAACCCTGGACACGGTGGGCAACGACCTCACCGACTTGCCCCTGCTGGCCGCCCTCATCGTCGAGGTCGTCAGCGCGAGTCTCATCACGTTCCTCTCGCTTAACGGCATCCCAGCCTCGCTCGCGGTGTCGGCAACGATGTCCATCGTCGGGCTCGGCTGGGGCCGTGCGACCCGCACGACGACCATCACGCAGGCAGCTGAACAGGCAGTCAAGGGCGACGGTGCGGCGCAGGCTGACGGTGGTCCCGAACGAGTGACCGGCCCGGCACAAAAGAACAAGCCGAAGAAGACGGTCGGTGGCGCGCTCCAGGCCGACAAACCCGGCGAGTCGGTCGCCCCAATCGGCGAGGAGAAACCCGACGAACTCGCCGCCAGCGACCTGTTCGACCCCGGAACGACCGGCCGCGTCATCGGGCTGTGGATCGTCACGCCCAGCCTCTCGGCGGCCGCGTCGTACCTGCTGTTCTCGGTGTTCCCCATCTACGGTTGACCCCGCTCCTCCCCACCCCGTGACACACCGAGATTCCCCGGACAGGACCGCGATACCGGCGAAACGTTCCTTATATTTCGTGACCCTCAAAACAGCAAGGTCTTAGGGGAAGCGGGTCGAATCGTCGGGTGATGCCCACGGTAGAATACCTCAATTACGAAGTGCTGGACGACCAGGGCTGGGACATGGACGACGACGACCTCTTCGAGAAAGCAGCGGACGCCGGCCTCGGTGACGAGGACTACGGCTCCCTCGAAGTCAACCAGGGCGAGTACATCCTTGAGGCCGCAGAGGCCCAGGGCTACGACTGGCCCTTCTCGTGCCGTGCCGGTGCCTGCGCGAACTGCGCAGCTATCGTCACGGAAGGTGACATCGACATGGACATGCAGCAGATCCTCTCGGACGAGGAAGTCGAGGAGAAGAACGTCCGTCTGACCTGCATCGGCAGCCCGGCTGCCGACGAGGTCAGGATCGTGTACAACGCGAAGCACCTCGACTACCTGCAGAACCGCGTCATCTGAAACGGACTCTCACCTTCATCCGTTTTCGAACATCCACCAGCCGTATGCTTCGGAGATGGGAATGCGGTGTGGCTCTCGACCAGCATCAGAATACACGGTTACTCGTGATTAGCGCTCGGAGACAGAGTGGACGCTGTCGACAGGGTTGCTCGGGCTGATGTGGCCGCCCAACCCGTGTCATCGAGTCGCGATAGCTTCTCAGTTGGTCACTTCTTCGCAGCTGCTGCCGTCGAAACAGGACCCGTCGGTGCTCACGTAGGGTTGGCTCCCGTCGCCGAAGAACGTGATATCGAAATCACTCTGTGGCTCGTCGGCCCAGATCTCCCCGCGGTGGGTCTTGGTGTTAAGGGTGACACCCTGCTGGCCGCCTTTCGGAACACGAACCTGGAAGCGGAGCGCGGTGCCAGCACTCCCCCAGTTCCAGGTCGCGTACCAGGGCGTTCCGTGCCTGAATTTGTATCCGTTGGAGGTCGACTGCCAGCCGTTTTTCGGCGAGAACTTTTCGATCATCCCCTCAATGCCGAAGGCCACGGACAGAGACGTCCGCATGAGACCGAGGACGAACTTGGCGGGTACTTCGAGCCAATCGGGGACGAGATCGCCTGTCGTGTTCGGGAACGCCTGGTCGTGCGCACCAGTGATGTTCCCAGTGATTGTCACGTTGGAGTAGCTGGATGGTTCGATGGTACTCACGATGGAGTCGATACCAGGTGCACCGAGGTCTTGATTCACGGTCGCGAGGTTCAACAACACCAGTTCGTGAACCCACTGGTCGTCGTTGAACTCGTCGGTCGCACCGTACCAGCCCAGGGCACAGGCCTGTCCGAACGGGTTCGAGTCTTCGAGGACCCCGTCCGTGACGATAGTAGACGTTCCCCACTTCTTGTCGGGTTCGTACGGGAGTTCCGTCTCCGGCGTTGCGGTGACGTGAGAGCTGGCTGTGGCCAGTCCTGCTCCGGCGACTCCGAGGCTCGACAGGGTCTTCAGCGTCGTTCGACGTGTCGGATTTTCATCTGACATTAACCAATAGTGATTTTTATCGGTTATTAGCTCTTCTCATTCCGGTGCGGTCGGACTATTCCTGAGTACAAATAACGTTGATCTTTCACTGTGATTGATTCACGATGTTGGCATACTTGTATGGAAGATGTCACTGGATTCGCATGAGCGGCGGCCCGTTCGAAGACAGCTTCGATGTGGGAGGTCACGTGGTCCAAGACCGGCTTCGTCAGAGAGGGTGGAAGTTGGCGACTTCGGTAGTCAACCGGGGTCAGGAGACCCGCTCGGACGAGCAGGTTGGGGAGATGAACGTGGGCCTGAACTACAGAACCGCGTCATTGAGACGGACTCTCACCTACATCCGTTTTCACCCCCCGTCCGGCATCGCGTATCGCGCACCGAGTTGACCGTAACTGTTACCTCCCTTCCCGGTGCCTCTCTTTCCAGTGGTAGACGTCGGCCCCCTCTCCGCGACGATTCCAGACCTGCTGCGCCTGCTGACGGTCCCCGTCTTCGCCTATCTGGCGTACACCGACATCCAGACGCGCCGCGTCGACAACCTGACGTGGGTTCCCCTCACGGCGCTCGGCGTCGCGCTGCTCGCGCTGGACTACCAGGACGCGGTGGCAGCCGGGGGCCGCGAGTGGCGGCTGTTCGTCATCACGACGACCATCAGCGTCGGTTTCGTCGTCTCGATGGCGTACCTGTTTCACTTCCTCGGTGCCTTCGGCGGCGCGGACGCCCGGGCGCTGATGACGATGGCGGTGCTCTATCCCACGTGGCCGGCCATCACACTCGCCGGGACGACCTTCCCCATCGCCGACCCCGCCCCGATGCGGGTGTTCTCCTTTACCATCCTCACGAACGCCGTGGTCTGGGGCATCGCCTACCCGGGGCTGCTCGCCCTGCGGAACACGGCGATGGGCCAGCAGGGACGGCGCATGTTCGTCGGGATTCCGGTCCGCTGGGACGCCATCCCGACTACCCACGGGAAGCTCCTTTCAGACTCTGATGCGGGCATCGGCGAGCGCCTCAAGAGCCTGCTGTACCCCCGCCAGTCCGGGCTGGACCTTGACGCGGTCCGGATGTACCTGCGCTGGCGCGGCCTCACGCTGGAGGAGGCCCGGGCCGACCCCGACCGATACCGTGACCCCGAGAGCCTCCCGGACGAGACGCACGACCCGACCGACGGCGCGGTCCACCTCGGACCCGAATCGACGGCCGAGAACGCGGACGTGGCGACCGACGGCGGGGTGGACGAGTCGGAAGACGCCGTGGCTGACGTGACGGCGGAATCGCCCGAAGAAGGGGACCTCGACGAAGAGACGGAGGACCCCTGGGGCGCGGCGGCCTTCCTCGACGACATCGAAGGCGACGCCTACGGGACCTCCCCCGAGCGCCTACGCGACGGGCTGGACCGGCTGGTCACCGAGGAAGAGCTGTGGGTCACGCCCGGCATCCCGTTCCTGGTGCCGGTGTTCTTCGGCCTGCTCGTCGCGTTCGTCTACGGTGACATCCTCATCGGGGCGCTGCGGGCGCTCGGATTAATCTGAGGCTCAGGCGAGAAAGTTCTCGTACAGCGGGTACAGCACGTTCCAGATGACCGTGATAGCGACGCCGACGACGACGATGGCCAGCCAGAAGGGTTCGGTCGAATCGGAGAGACCGGTCGGGAGCAAGGCGAGGGTTCCGCCGAACATGAGGACGCTCGCGACGAGGCTCGCCAGCGAGAGGGAGACGAGGACCGGGGCCTGCGAGAACTGCTCTGCGATGCTTGCCATTCGTGTTGTTGTGTGGTGTTGCCGGTGGCTTAGGCGTGTCGCTGCTATCGGGTGGTGAGTCGTGGCTCGGCTCGCGTTGGGTTGGGTGGAGTTTCGGTGTGGGTGGTGTCGTTTTCACAGGAACCAACGCAACTGTCTCGGAACATCGGCGAATCTCTACACCACACTACCCGCAGCAAAAGACACATAGCGCGAACAACCGACGTGTGAGGTAATGACAGCAGTCTCGCTCGATTTCGGTGACGATGGGCTGGTTCCCGTGGTCGCCCAGGACGTCGAAACCGGCGACGTGGTGATGCTCGCGTACGCGAACGAGGAGGCGGTCGCGAAGACCCGCGAGACGGGGCGGGCGCACTACTACTCCCGGTCGCGCGACGAGCTCTGGGAGAAGGGCGCGACCAGCGGCCACACCCAGGCCGTCGAGGAGGTCCGGGTGGACTGCGACGGCGACGCCCTCCTCTATCGAATCGACCAGACGGGTGGGGCCTGCCACACCGGCTATCGCTCCTGTTTCTACCGGACCCTCGACGGCGAGGAGGTGGGAGAGCGTGTCTTCGACCCGGACGACGTCTATGAGTGAGGCCGCGGCCCGGCTCCGTGAGGCAGCCAGCCAGCGCGAGCAGGCCCGTCAGGCGGTCGAAGAGCAGGGTCGAGACGGCCTCGAACAGGTCGCCGAGGCGTACCACGAGGCGACGAAACTGCTCGACGACTACGTCGACACCGCGACGGGGTCGGGCGACTTCCAGGCCTACGTCGAGTTCCAGGAGCGCTTCGCCACCCTGGTCGAAGGGCTGCCCGAGGACGTGGCACACCGGGACGCCTTCGGGACGGCGCTGGACCGGACCGACAAGCGCCGACTGAGCGAGTCCGACTTCGAGGCGACCCGACAGGCACTCGAACCGGCGAAAGATGCGGTCGACCTGCTCGATGCCGAGCGGGAGGCCGAGGAATCGTACAGAGACGCCGAGAAAGCCGCGAAGAAGCGCCTCTCGACGGTACGCGACCGCATCGAGGACGCAGAGCGCCTGCAGGAACTCGGCGACGCGGACCTCGACGCACCGGTCGAGGACCTCCGCGAGCCCGTCGAGGCGTACGACGAGGCGGTGGTCGAGGCGTTTCTGGACTACCGGCTCGACGCGAGTGCCCGGGAGGTCCTCGATTCCGCGGCCGACGCGGCCGAGTACCCGCTGGTCGACGTGCGCGAGCCGCCCGCCGAGCTGGCCGACTACGTCGAAACCCACGAGGCGGGCACCGAGACCATCCCGCGACTGCTCGAACTCGCGGACTACTCGCGCTCGAAGCTGGAGCACTACGTCGACGACCCGGTCGAACTCACGAGGGCGGTCTCGACCCGCCAGACCTACCTCGACCGCCTCGACGGCTCGGCCCTGCAACTGGGCTGGCCGCCGGGCCCGGCCGAGCAGCTTCGTCGGCGCTGTGAGGAGCGCATCTCGCTGGTCTCGCGGTTCGCCGACGAGGATGTCGTCGCGACGCTCCGGACGGTCCGGGAGCTGACGTGGCGCGACGATTACGAGCGGCTGCGGACCGCCGCGGTCGCACTGGCGGAACTGGACGACGAGGAACGGGACCGGCTCGCGTCGGGGGCCGTCGCCGACGAACTCGAGGAGTTACGTGCTGAACGACAGGAACTACGGGCGGCGCTGTCGTAACCGGTCAGGCGAGGTCGAGTCCGTCGAATGCGGTTCGGGCGTATGCGAAGGGGGCGAGACACCAGAACCCGAGCGCGCCGACGGCCACGGCAGTGACGAGCGACGGGCTCGCCGCCGTGACCAGATGCTCGTACGCACTCGTCGGCATCGTCACCGAGAGCGCAGCGTTCGCGGTCTTCGGGAGGCCCAGGAGGACCGTGAGGACGTTCGTGAGGACCGGCCACACGAACACGGAGACGACCACGAGTCCCGCCGCGTTGACCAGCGCTTTCTTCGTGTCCTCGGCATACGTCACAGAAAAGAACAGCGATGTACTCACGAACGTGGCACCGAGTACGAGTGTCCCGAGGGCGAACAGCACGAACGTCTTCGGGTCGACCGGACCGAAGTACGCGACGGCGGCGGCGACCGAGACCACGCCGAGGCTCGCGGGTACGACCGTCAACAGGAGTCGGCTGGTTAGCTTCCCCAGCAGCACCTCCTCGCGGTCGTAGGGGGCGGCGAGCAGTAGTCGGAGCGTCCCACCGGTCTGCTCACTGGCGACCGTGGCGTAGGTGAACAGGACGGCCGATATCGGGACGAACAGGCGGAACGGCAGGAGGAAATCTGCTGCGGACGGGTGGAGGTCGGTCCCGGGCTGGCCGTTCCGGATGACGAACGTCGCGAACTGCAGCGCGACGCCCGTGAGCAGTACGCCCGCGATACCGACCAGTGTCTCCGGATCGAACTCCCTGGAGAGTTCTGCGCGGAATATGTGTCGAACCGCCGAGAGACGGCTCATGCGGTCCCCTCTTCGGTGACTTCGAAGAACAGCGACTCCAGCGTCCGGGAGTCGACGTCGAAGTCGCGGATGGTGGTCCCGGTCGCCTCGACGGCGTCCAGGACGGCTTTCTTGCTGCGACCGACGCAGGTCACCGAGACACGACACCCCTGCACCTGGACGTCTTCGACGCCGTCGAGCGATTCCACGGTCGTCCCGAGGTCGGCGGGAACGGCCTCGACCAGGAGTCGAAGGACGCTCGTCGACTGCTCGTCGGTGTCGAACGCATCGACGTCTTTGATGCGCTGAATCGCGCCATCTCGCATCACGGCGACGCGCGTACAGAAGCTCTCCAGCTGGCCGAGCTGGTGACTGGAGACGACGACCGTCGTCCCGCGGTTCGCCTGCGTCGACACGATCTCCCTGAGGCGTCGCATGCCTTCCGGGTCGAGTCCGGCCGAGGGCTCGTCGAGGAGCAACAGCGGTGGGTCGCCGGCGATCGCTGTCGCCAGCACCAGTCGCTTTCGCATCCCTGCGGAGTATTCGGCAGCCGGGCGGTCTATCGCGTCGAGGAGGCCGACCCGGTCGAGGACCTCCTCCGGGTCGACGTCGAGGTCGTTGGACTCGATGAAGTAGTCCAGATGGGCTCGCCCGGTCCAGTCCCGGTAGAGTCCGTAGCCGTCCGGGACGATACCGACGCGTTCGCGGATGGCCGCACCGCCGGTGACTGGGTCGGAGTCGAACACGCGGACGGTTCCACTGGTCGGCCGGGTGTAGCCGACGCACATGTCGAGTAGTGTCGACTTGCCCGCTCCGTTCGGCCCGAGCAGGCCGAGGACCTCTCCTGAATGGACGTCGAGCGAGACGGTGTCGACTGCAAGCGTGTCGTCGAACCGTTTCGTCAGGTCGGTCGCTTCGACGACCGGTCGTGTCATGACCGCAGCCTCGAACTCGACAGGAGGAGGGCTGTCGTGAGCAGGATACCGCCGCCGAAGCCGAGCACGAGGGTCAGGCCTTCCCGCTCGGTCAGGAAGGTCACGACGGCGAGCATGGCCAGGATGTAGGCCGCGGTACGGAACCCACTGGGGACGCGTTCGACCAGGGCGGAGAGGGGAGTGTCGGCCTCGACGAGGGTGAGCGCGCCTCCGACAACGACACCGGCGAGCGCGAACATCACGGGGAGGTTCTCGAACTGGTACGATGTGGTCTGGAGGTACCCCGCTGCACCGAGCGCCGCAGCGAAGCCGACGAGGAGGGCGACGGCGACCCACGAACCGCGTGAGTCCGTGGCACCGTGACTATCGGTATTCTCCATTGTATGTAAAAATACGTAGTTGGTGTATTGAATTTAGGGTCTCAGCGGGTCGGGTGCGTGGGTGCGGACGAGATGGTGGTGAGCGCGCCGCGCGAACGCTCCCAGCCTGCGGCGACGGACGCCTTGTACATGGTCTGGTTCCAGCCCCACTGGCTGACGTCGTACTCTTCGGCACCGAACGTGATGGTGTCCGTGTCGCTCACGATGGCTGCGATACCGCCGACCAGCAAGATGCCACCGGTGAGCAGTGCCGACGACGTGAGTGTGGTAAGTGCTCCCGCGATGGCCGTCCAGCTGTAGTCGTTGACGCGTTGGTTGAACTCCGCACTGATCGCCTGGAACCGGTGGTTGTGGCCGCTGTAGGCTGCACAGCCACCGACGTAGTAGCCCCAGGTCGTGGACCGCTGGACGATATCGGTATCGCCCATGGTCGAGACCTCGTCCTTCGCGCTCTCGACGGTCATGGTCGAGGGACCGTTCGTCAGTGCCTCGTACTTCTTGCCATCGACCTCGGCGAAGGAGACGGAGCCAGTCTCGGTGTCGATGTCGTAGACGTAGTTGTCGGCCGCGGCGTCTCTCGGAGAGACGGACTGCCCTCGGCCGTTCTTTGCGATACTGACCGCGACGACGGTGGTGTCGTCTGTACTAGCGAGGACGGTCCTGTCGGCGAGCGACAACTTTGGACCAGGGTCCGCTTCGCCGGTCGCGGCGGATGCAGCGCCGGGAAGCGCCAGTGAACCCATTGCGATGCTACCGTTGCGGAGGAACTTCCTCCGGGATTGGTCAGACATGCGAGCTAGATTCCACTATATTAATACATAAATCTTAATATATAAAAGTATTAGATATTAGTTGATAAGGTATGATTTATACAAAACGACCCGATAATTACTTTTGGAGATATCTGATAGATATTCGAAAATGCCTCGAAAACTGAAGTTCTGCCCAGAGAGGGCGGCCACTCTGACGGCCGCTGTTCGAGTTGGCTGGTCTACACGTATTCTCCCGACAGTGGGAACTATCCTGAAGTGTATCGAATATGGGAGAACACTTCGCCCGGACAATTCTTCGATGGCTACTGGTGGTCCACCAATGGCTACTGGTGGTGTCAGTCGTCGACAGGAATCCTCGATTCGACGCGGAGAACGGTGACAGTCGCTCAGTTGCCGGACTTCGCGGCTTCGAGCGCGTCGTGCATCGCTTCGACCAGCGAGACGGCCCGGTCCTCGTCCTTCGCTTCGGCGTAGATGCGCACGAGCGGTTCGGTTCCGGACGGGCGGGCGAGCACCCAGGCGTCGCCGTAGTCGAGGCGGTAGCCGTCCTTGGTGTCGAGGTCGGCCTCGTCGTCTGCTTCGGCGCGTTGCTCGGCGGCGGCGAGCATGGCGGCGCGCTCGGATTCGGTGTCGTACTCGACGTTCCGGCGGACGTTGTGGTAGCCGCTGTAGGGCTCGACGATCTCGCTGACGGGTCGGTCGGCGACGAGTTCGAGGAAGCGTGCGCCGACGTACGCGCCGTCTCGGGTGAGCCGGTAGTCGGGGAAGAAGATGCCACCGTTGCCCTCGCCGGCGACCGGGACGTGTTCGCCCTTCGCCTGGAGTTCTTCGATGCGGGTGATGATGTTGGTCGAGCCGATGGGCGTGAGTTCCAGCGTCGCGCCCGTCTCGTTCGCCACGTCGACGAGGCGCTGGGAGACGTTGACCGCCGAGACCGTGGTGTCCTCGGGGCCGAGTTCGGCAGCCGCGAGCGCTGCGAGGGTGGCGTCGCCCTCGACGTAGTCTCCATTTTCGTCGTAGAAGATGGCGCGGTCGGCGTCGCCGTCGTGGGCGATTCCCACGTCGGCACCGGTCGCGCGGACGAGGCGGCCGAGGTCTTCGAGGTTCTCCGGGACGGGCTCGGGGTCGCGCCCGGGGAAGTGCCCGTCGGGCTGGGCGTTGACCGTGACGACCCGGCAGCCGAGGCGCCGGAAGAACTCGGGCGAGGTGAGCGCGCCCGCGCCGTGGCCGGGGTCAAGTGCGACGGTCAGGTCGGCGTCGGCGATCTTCTCCGTGTCCACGGCGTCGAGCAGCTGGTCGACGTAGCGGTCACAGGCGTCCTCGACGGTCGTGACGTGGCCGACCTCGTCCCACGACGCGGCCTCGAACTTCTCGGTCAGCAGGATGTCCTCGACGCGTTCGAGGTCCGAGACGGCGAGTTCGACCCCGTCGGTGCCGATGAGCTTCACGCCGTTGTACTCCGGCGGGTTGTGGCTCGCGGTTATCATCATCGCGGGCACGCCCTCGCTCTCGGCGTACACCTGCGCGCCGGGCGTCGGAACGACCCCGAGGCGGTCGACGTCGACGCCGACGCTGGTCAGGCCAGCGACGGCCGCGTCGGCGAGCATCTCTCCTGTCGCTCGTGTGTCGCGGGCGATGGCCACCCGGTCGGCGTTCCACGCCGTACCGGCAGCCTTCGCCACGCGCAGGACGAAGTCGGGCGTCAACTCCTCGTTGGCGACGCCGCGCGTCCCGCTGGAACCGAATACCTTCATTCGAGCGATACTGCGGTGTCCGAGACAAAAGTGGTTCCGAACTGTCGCAGGCGAGGCGATGACAGGCACGGAAACTGGCGTTTCGAGTATGGGTCGTCCCGGAGACGCGGTGGCCGCCCGTGATTCCGTCGTGCAGGCGAGCGGGGATACACTGCCGCCTGAGACCCGTCTCGCCACCCGGCGCACGCTTGGCTGGCAGTGAGCGACAGCGAGCGTGCCAGCCTGTAGACGTGCGAGGGATGACCGGAGTGGAGCATCGCGGAACGGAGGGAATCGGCTGGGGAGGGTGTGGTGCGGTGGCGGTCCGGGGCGGGTGCGGCCATCGCCACCAGCGCGAGTGAACTGCTCGTCGTCACAGGAACCACCACGTTCCCTCCTCTTCCTACCAACCACCCGACTCGATTCACCACCCACTGTCAGCACCAGACCGCATCGTTTTCGACCCCACCACACACATCTCCACGTATGAGCGCCGACAACGACATCAGCCTCGACGAGAAGCGGGTCTACTCCGGCGACAAACGCGAGACGACCGCCTACGTCGCCTGCGGGATGGGCGTCGTGACGGTCGACGTGGTCGAAGAACGCGTCGGCGGGTTCGAACTCGCCCACCGCTGCGAGGCCAGCGACGTGGCCGCGGGCGACGGGCTGGTCGCGGTCGCAACCCAACAGGACGTGCTGATCGGCCCCGGCGAGTTCGAGGCGTCGGGCTTCGGCCCGGCGGTCGCGGTCGGCCTGTCCCAAGACGGCCTGCTCGCCGCGGGTGAGGACGGCGGGGTCGCCCGATACGACGAGGACTCGGGCGACTGGCACGACATCGGCACCTGCGCAGGCGACGTTCGTGCCATCGACGGCGACCTCGTGGCCGCCAGCGACGGCGTCTACCGCATCACCGACGAACTGACTCATGCCGGGCTGGACGATGCCCGGGACGTGGCTACTGAAGGTACCCCGCGAGCCGCCACGGGTTCAGGACTCTACTACCTCGGTAACGGTTGGATGGATGACCTCGATGGTGACTTCACACTGGTCGCCAGCGACGGGGAGCGAAGCCACGCCCTCGGCGACGGCGAACTCTACCAGCTGACCGACGACGGCTGGACCGCCCACCCGCACCAGCCCGCTGGCGCGTTCGCCGACCTCGACTACGGCGACACGACCTACGCGGTCAGTTCGGATGGCAGGTTCTTCGCCGAGGCCGAGGACGGCTGGCGACACCAGTTGCTGGGGATGCCCGACGTGGCAGCGGTTGCAGTTCCCCGCTAGCCTCGAACTCTCTAACAAAGTTCATGTCTGCTGGCGGTGAAGTTGTGACGAATGGTCTCCCGCCGCAACCTCCTCGGCTCGGTCGCTGCTGCTGGCGCAGTTGGCCTCGCAGCCACGCGATTCGACCTCTGGCCGGACCTGCCGACCAGTGAGGAACCACCTGAGGACTCCGTCCTCTGCTCACTCGAAGTCATGAACAAGGACGACGAGGCCCACACCGTCTCGGTCACCGTCGAGCAGGATGGCGAAATTCTCACAGACCTGACTCGCGACCTCGACGCGAGAGAATCCCGAAACTACCCCACTGGCTTCGTCGTCTCCGAGAACCTCCCGACCGACCCGGGGCAGTTCGTCTTGACGGTGACGCTCGACGGGGAACAGACGAAGGCGTGGGACAGTCGGACGGAGCGGTCGGGCGCACTCCGACCGTACGCCATCATCGAGGAGGACTCTGTTCTCCGCCTCGTCGGCCTTGTCGACCCACCCGACACTTGCCCAACCGAAACCGCCCCGTAACGAAACTGGAATAACCCCGGCGAGTGACCCATCGCACATGATACTCCCAGGCTCCGGGTCGCAGGCGCTCGCGGCCGAACTCGCCGCCGAGCTCGGTGAGGAGCTCGCGCCGGTCGAGTTCGAGCGCTTCCCCGACGGCGAGGTGATGGCTCGCATCGGGGACGTCTCGCCCGAGCGGGCCGTCGTCGTGGCATCGACCGCAACAAGTGACGCACATCTCGAACTGCTCCAGCTGCAGGACGCCGCCCGCGAGGCGGGCGCAGACGAGATAGTCACCGTCCTGCCGTACATGGGCTACGCCCGCCAGGACAAGGTGTTCAATCCGGGCGAGCCGGTCTCCTCGCGGGCCGTCGCCCGCGCCATCTCGGCCAACACCGACCGGGTCATCACGGTGAACCCGCACGAGGAAGCCGTCTGCGAGTTTTTCGACCCCGCGGCAGAAGCCGTCGACGCTGCCGCGGTCCTCGCCGAGCCGCTGCCTGAGACGCTCACGGAACCACTCTTTCTCGCGCCCGACGACGGCGCAATCGAACTCGCCGAGACCGTCTGTGCCGCCTACGGCGAGGGCGAGACCGACTACTTCGAGAAGAAGCGCCTCTCGGGGTCGGAGGTCGAGATCTCCCCGAGCGACGCGAACGTCACCGGCCGGGACGTGGTCGTCGTCGACGACATCATCGCCACCGGCTCGACCATGAGCGAGTCCATCGCGGTGCTGAACGACCGCGACGCGGCGCGCGTGTTCGTCACCTGCGTCCACCCGCTGCTCGCCCAGAACGCCGTCACGAAGCTCGCCCGGGCGGGCGTCGAGACCGTCATCGGGACGGACACGCTCGAACGCCCCGTCTCCGAGGTGTCTGTGGCAAAAGTTGTCGCAGCACAATTGTAGGAATTAAAACACGGATTATTTATACGATAGTTCGCTGCTAGAGGCTATATACCGCATACGAGAGCGGGTGGGACCATGCACGGGATACTTCACAAGTCGCTGAAGGGGTACGTCGGGGAGAACGTCGCGGAAGCCACCTGGAACGAGGTGATGGACGCGGCGGGTATCGAGCCGAAACTCTATCTGCCGGTGACACGCTACCCGGACGAGGAGTTCACGGACGCCATCGCGGCCATCGCCGCGGTGACCGACCACTCCGAGGAGACCATCCAGCGCGACGTCGGGCGCTTCCTCGCGCCGGACATCCTGAACACGTTCAAGGCCCACGTCAAGCAGGGCTGGGGGACCCGCGAGATACTCGCGGCGCTGGACGGTATCTACAAGCAGATTCGGAAGCAGGACGACGAATCCGCCCTGCCCACGGTCGCGACATCCCGCCTCGACCCGGACACCTACGTGCTGGAGTACCGCTCGGAGAAGCGCCTCTGTGACCTCGGGAAGGGCATCATCGAGGGAATCGCCGCCGAGTACGGCGACGAGGTGACGATCTCAGAGGAGGTCTGTCTGCATGCCGGCGACGACCACTGCGAGCTGACGGTCGACTTCGAGTAGTCCGGTCCACCCCGATTTCTGCAACCGACTCACGTTCGTCGCCGCCGATTCACGGCCCCGAGACCGACCAGCCCGGCCAGTGCGAGGAGCGCGGCGGTCGGCCCGAAGCCGGGAATCGCCAGCGAGTCGGGGTCGCCCGTGCCGGTCCCACCCGCTGACTGCTCACGCTCGACGAGCACCGTCACCTGCTGGTCGCCGACGCGAATCGTGTGCTCGCCCGGGTCATCGAACGACGCGGTCGCGGTGTAGGTGAGTTCGGACCGGGCGGGAAGTTTGACCGCTCGGTCGAACTGCATCTCCCCGTCGAGGACGAACGGAACCGTCGCGCTGCCCGGCCAGTCCTCGCCGTTCTTGATGGTCGCACGGACGGTGAACTGCTCGCCGGGGGCGACCGAGGTCGGCACGTCGATGCTCGCGACCGTGGGCGTCGCGGGCTCACGAACCGTCACGTTCAGCACCCGGTCACCGACGAGAATCCGGGCGGTACCGGGTTCGGTGGCCTCCCGGGTGAACGTGACCGTCTCCGTCTCCTCCGGGACGAGGCTGCCGGTCTTCGACTGCGTCACCTCGCCGTCGACCCGGAACGTCGTCTCGAACTCGCCCGCGCGCCCGCCGACGTTCTCGACGGTGACGTTCACCTGCAACTGCTCGCCGACCGCGAGCGTCGGCTCCGAGGAGACCGTCTCGTTCCGGTACGGTCCCGTGACGGTCACGCCGTCGGCCGGGACGGTCGTCCGCATCAGGGCAGGGATGACGCCGAAGAGGATCTCGTGGACCTGCCGCGTCCACATGTCGGGCGTCGCCGAGGTGGTGGTGTAGCGCCCCGCGAGTTCGCTCGTCTCGGTCGTCGATTCGGCCTCGATGGCCGCGAGGATGTCCGCGTTCGACACCTTCCCGTCCTGCCGGTTCAGTTCCCGGAACACGCTCTGGAAACTGCTCGTCTGGTCGCTCACGTCCCGGAGTTCGCGGTCGATGGCACCCGTGACGAGCGACCCCTTGAGATACACCGCTCCCCTGGTCCACGTCGACGGCTCTGACAGGACCGAATCGGCGTACGGGTCGTTCTCGCCACGCTCCAACTTCGACTGGAACTGCGAGAACGAGATGTGGCCCTGGTCGAACGCGAGCAGGGCCGCGTAGTAGTCGGCGCTCCCCTCGATGAGCCACTGGCCGTCGTCGGTCGGCCTGAACGCCTGTCGCGTGTGGACGTACTCGTGGAGCCAGACGTTGTCGGCGGAGTCGAGTCGCGAGTCCGCCGTGACCCAGGCGTCGTCGGCACCCAGTTGCAGGCCCGCGACGCTCCAGCGGACACTGGTCGGTGCGGCGACCACCATGACGGAGGGGTCGCGGGCTCCGACCCGGAGCTGACCGCTCGCCTCCGCCATCGAGTCCAACACGGCCGTCGGCTTCTCGCGCATCTCGGCGGCCCGCGGCACGATCAGTCGGATGTGCTGCTCGCGGACCGTCGTGTCGTACTCGGTCATCGGGCCCAGATAGGCCAGCTGGCCGCCGGTCGCGCCCTCACCGGCGACGACGGTGCGCTTGGTCAGGCCTACCTGGTCGTCCCCGACCCACTTCCAGGAGGTCGCCATCTGCGGGACGCGGACGATGGCCCAGGGGCCGATGTCGATGAACGCGTACGTCTCCTCGTCGGTTTTGGCTGCCGGCGTCGCGTCGGCCGTCTTCATCGGGAGGGACGCGTCCGGCCGGTCGGTCGCGGTGTTGGGTCCGGTCGCGGCGTCGGCTGTGGGTTCCCCGCCTGCGAACTGCACGTCACGCCGCCCCGCGTCCTCGGTCTCGTTGGCGTCGACGTCGAACGTGATGGTCGCGGTGTCGCCGCTGCCGGTCCACTCGTACTCGCGAGGGCCGGTCTGTCTGAACCGCTCGGTCTCGACCACGTCGGCGTTCTGTTGCAGCGTCACGGTGAGCGAGGTCACGTCGCTGGGGATGTCGTAGACGACGTCGGTCTGTATCGAGCCCTTCTCCGTCGGCGTCAGGTGGAGGCGAACCGTCCGCTGGATGTCGGTCGTGGTCCGGTTCTGGCTGGCCCCGTCGGCGAGCGTGTCACGGTCGAACACCTGCCCGGCCGCGACAGCACCGTCCGCTGTCGGTGCCGCCATCGCGGTGCCAGCAGGGAGCGACACGAGTACGAGCAGCGCGACGAGGAGCCGTCGGTACACGTCCTCGAAAACGGAGACCGCGAAAAAGACTCTTGTGCCTGCTCAGTCGTCCGACGCCTCGGCCTCCGCGAGCGGCTCGACCGCGAGCGTCATCGTGACGCCCTCGACCTCCCACTCCTTGCGGTGGCCGTCCTCGACGGTCGCGAACTCGGTCGCCCGGACCTCCTCGGCGATGAGGTCCTCGTGGCGGCGCACGAGGTCGGCGACGCGGTCGTCGGCCACGTCGAGCTCGAGGCGGATGCGCGCCTCGATGTCGAGCTCGAGGTCCTTGCGCATCTCCTGCACCCGGCGGATGACCTCGCGGGCGTAGCCCTCGCTCTCGATGTCCTCGGTGAGGGTGGCGTCCACGTAGACGACACCCTTCTCGTCACCCTTCACGGCGAAGCTGCTGCCGGTGACGCCCTCGGGCGTGCGCGTGACGAACTCGACCATCTCCTCGGTGAGGTCGTCCTCGCCGACGGCCTCGCGCAGGGCGTCGAGGTCCGTGCTGTCGATGCTGGCCTCGTTGAGCGCGTTCATCACCTCGGGGGCGCGCTGGCCGAAGGCGGGGCCGAGCTTGCCCATGTCGGCGCGGGCCGCGTACTGGAGTTCGCCCCACTCCTGCTCGGGCGAGACGAGTTCGACCTCCCTGGCGTTGAGGCGGTCAGCGAGTAGGTCGCGGTGACGCTCGACGGCCTCGGCGGCGCGCGGGTCGTTAGGGGCGACGACGACGCGCGAGACGGGCCAGCGGAGCTTGCGGTCTGCCTGCTGGCGGGCGTTCGAGCCGGCCTCCTCGACGGCACGCAGGAGCTGGACGTCCGTCTCGAGCTGCTCGTCGGCCCAGAAGTCGTCGACCTCGGGGAAGTCACACATGTGGACCGTGTCGTGGCCCTCGTCGCCGGTGAGGGTGTTGTAGATCTCCTCGGTGACGAACGGGGCGTAGGGGGCGAGCAGCTTGACCACGTCGGTGAGGACGCGGTAGAAGGTCGCGTAGGCGGCCTCCTTCGAGGGGCTGTCCTCCTCGTCCCACATGCGCTCGCGGACGACCTGGATGTAGAACCGGGAGACGTCCTCGACGACGAACTGGAGCAGCGTGTTCAGCGCGCGGTCGGGGCGGCGGTGGTCCTCCCACTGCTCGGCCATCTCGGCCTTGACGCTCTGCAGGCGTGCGAGCACCCACTCGTCGACGAGTTCGGTGTCGGCCTCCTCGGGCGAACTGTGCTCCGGGACGAACCCGTCCATCCGCATGTACGGGAGCGGGAACCGGAACACGTTCCAGAGGATGTTGAGGTCGCGCTGCATGTTCTCCATCTCGTCCCACGAGAAGCGCATGTCCTCCTCCTGCGGGTTGCGCGAGAGCAGGAACAGGCGCATCGCGTCGGCCCCGTGGCGCTCGATGGCCTCGCTGGGCTCGACGATGTTCCCGATGGACTTGGACATCTTGCGGCCGTCCTCGGCGAGCGCCCACCCGTGCATGAGCACCTCGTCGTAGGGCACCTCGTCGAGTGCAGCCGAGCCCATCCCGAGCTGGGACCAGAACCAGCCACGCGTCTGGTCGTGCGCCTCGATGATGAGGTCGGCGGGCCAGAGCTCGTCGAACTGGCTGTCGTCGCTCGGGTAGTCCAGCGTGCCCCACGAGGCGACCGAGGAGTCGAGCCACACGTCGAACACGTCGGGGACGCGGGTGTAGGTGGTGCCGTCCTCGGTGATGGTCAGGTCGTCGACCGTCGGTTTGTGCAGGTCGACTTCGTCGGGGTCGACGTCTTGGTCGACGCGCTCGGCGAGTTCCTCGCGGGTGCCGACGACGACCACGTCGTCCATGCTCCCGCCCCAGTTTTCAGGAACCCAGATGGGGATGGGGATGCCCCAGTAGCGCTGGCGGGAGACGTTCCAGTCCGGCGAATCCTCGACGAAGTTGCGAAAGCGCTCGTCGCGGGCGGACTGGGGCCACCAGGTGCTGTCCTCGATGTTCTCGAGCAGGTCCTCCTTGATGTCGGAGACGGTGATGAACCACTGGTCGGTGACGAGGCGGACGATGTCCGTGTCACAGCGCCAGCACTGCCCCTCGCCCTCGACGAGGTAGTTCTCGTCGTGGCCGAGCAGGAAGCCCTTCGCCTCCAGGTCGGCGATGACGTTCGCGTTCGCGTCGCGGACGAACTGGCCGGCGTACGTGCCGGCCTGCTCGGTGTAGGTGCCGTCGCCGCTGACGGGACAGAAGATCTCGAGGCCGAGTTCTGAACCGCGCTCGAAGTCCTCCTCACCGTGCCCTGGTGCGGAGTGAACCATCCCGGACTTGTCGTTGGCGTCGGGGTACTCGGCGGTGTACACCTGCCCGGCACCCTCGCCGTGGGGGTGTTCCGGGACCTCCTCGGCCAGCGGGTGCTCGTACGGCCAGCCGACCATCTCTTCTCCCGAGACCTCCTCGACGACCTCGTAGTCCTCGTAGCGGCCCTCCTTCAGGACCTCCTCGACCTGCGGCTCGGAGACGTAGAGCACCTCGCTCTCGCCGTCCTTCTCGGCGCGAACGCCGACGTAGGTCGCGTCTTCCTCGACGGCGACGAACGTGTTCGCGGGGATGGTCCACGGGGTCGTCGTCCAGATGACGAGGTTGCCCTCACGCTCCGTTAGTGGGAACTTCACGTAGATAGCGGGCTTGTGCACGTCGTGGCGCTCGACCTCGTTGTTGGCGATGGCGGTCTCACACCGCGGGCACTGGTTGATTGAGCGCTTGCCCTGCTCGACCAGCCCGCGCTCGTGCGCCTGCTGGAAGCCCCACCAGGCGGCCTCCATGTACTCCGGCGAGAGGGTCTTGTACGGGTCGTCCCAGTCCATCCAGACGCCGAAGGACTGGAAATCCTCGTCCATCGCGTCGAGGTTGCGGTTCGCGAAGTCCTTGCAGGCCTCGATGAACTTCTCCTCGCCGTACTCCTCGATGTCCTTCTTGTTCTCGAAGCCGAGTTCCTCCTCGACCTTCGTCTCGATGGGCAGGCCGTGCATGTCGTAGCCCGGCCGGTCGGTCACGTCGTAGCCCTGCATCCGGTAGAAGCGGATGAAGGCGTCCTTGAGCGACTTGTTCCAGGTCGTGCCCATGTGGGCAGCGCCGGAGGTGTACGGCGGGCCGTCGACGAAGAAGAACGGCTCGCAGTCCTCTCGGTGTATCTTCGTCTGCTCGTAGGCATCCACCTCGTCCCAGTAGTCGAAGATACGGTCTTCGACGTCGTGGGGGTCGTACTGGTCGGATACCTCCCCGAATCGTTCCATGTGCGGAGTGACTCACTCCGTCATTAAATGGGAATCGGTCCTGCAGGTGGGCGATTCCACCTCGTCAGTCGTCGACCCGCAGCCGGTAGAACGAGCCGTCGTCCTCGAACACCGTCATGACGTGGTCGTCGAGCGGCAGTCGGAAGATGCTCTCCGGGTGTTCGTGCGACGGTTCCACCGGTTCGTCCGTGAATATCGACCCCATGTCCCCCGACATGTCGTCTAGAAAATCATAGGTGAATTACATCAAGGCGCGGCCTGAATATTCAGGCGGTTCGGCCCCTACTCGTCGGTTCGCGACTCGAAGATACTCTGCGGGAATTCGTGCGTCGGCTCTCGTTTCTCGTGGGCGAAGATACTCCCAGCGTCCCCTGCACTCATATCAATCCGACGATTAGACCCGTGTGATATGAAGCTGTTGGCCGAATGAGATATTTTCGAGGCGGTCTCGCGAGAATTATGTCGTCGGTTCCGCCGGGTTCACGGTCTTCAGTCGGCGAGGAGAAGCTTCACGCGGGGGAGCAGGCGCTTCTGGCCCACGAGGTAGACCGCGCTGTAGAGCAACAGGCCACCGATGCCCGCGTACCAGAGGGTGAGGATGCTGAAGCCGTCCGTGAGGAGATTGTGCAGGCCGGCCAGCTCGGTGCCCGCGCCCAGGGCCGAGAGTGCGACCGCGACCACGGCGTACGCGAGTATCGCCAGGAGTTCGGGGACCAGTTCGGAGAGTATCGTCAACATAGCCGTCTCGAATCCCTCGCCGAATATCTACCTTTCGCCACGGCGGTGACGAAACGATTTTGCCGACGGAACGGCCTCTCCCAGCTATGCGCACTCGTTCGAGAACGTATCCGGAACTGGCGAAACTCGGCTTCCTGCTCGGTCTCGGCCTGTTCGTGGTCGGTGCGGGCGGCGAGGTCGTCGGTCACGCACTGTACGACACGCTGCCGGCGTGGGAGGATACCCTGTTCACCGACTCTATCCTGCTGGGCATCCTGACCGCCTTCTTCTCGCTGGCGGTGTTCGGCGTCGTCCTCCCGCTCATCGAGTAAGATGCCCCGTTTCCCCGCTGCCGACGACGCGCTCGTCGTCGAACCGGGGTGTACCCGCTGTCCGAAACTCGCCGAGTGCCGACAGCGCATCTCGTGGGGCAACGGCCCGCGCGACGCCGACGTGGTCGTGGTCGGTGAAGCCCCGGCTGCCGGCGACCCCGACGCGGACCGCTGGCAGGGCGGTAACCTGACCGGGCTGGCGTACACCTCCCAGCACTCCGGCCGGCGGGTGCGAGACCTGCTCGCCGCAGCAGGCCACCCCGAGGCCTACTACACCAACGCGGTGAAGTGCTTCCCCGAGGCGGCCGAGGGCGGGACGAACCGCGAACCGGCCCCCGAGGAACTCGCGAACTGTCGCGCCCACCTCGACACAGAACTCGCCCGCATCGACCCCGCCGTGGTCGTCCCGACGGGAAAGCACGCCACCGAGACCGTCTTCGCCTTCGACGACCGCTCCCTCGATGGGTTCCTCGACTCGGTGCTGGAACCGGTCGAATCGCCGGCACTGGCCTGTGTCGTGCTGCCCATCTTGCATCCGTCCTATCAGGACGTGTGGGTCTCACGGCTGGGCTACGAATCCGACGAGTACGTGACGGCACTCGGCGACGAACTGGATAGACTGGTCGGGTAGGCTGATATCCGGTGCAGTTACTGGTAATCACCGCGGATTTGGGGTGTGGCTTTTTGTCGGTCGAATCCCCACCCTCGCCTGTGAAAGTCCCCGAAGCCGGCGACACGGACACCTTCACGCGAACGTTCACCCGCGAGGAGGTCCGCGAGTTCGCCGCCCTCTCCGGAGACGAGGGCACGCACCACGTCGAGCCCGACGAGGACGGTCGCCTGCTCGTCCACGGCCTCCTGACGGCGACCCTGCCAACCAAGATCGGCGGCGACTACGACGTGCTCGCCCGTGAGATGGACTTCGAGTTCCCCCGCCCCGTGTACACCGGCGAGGAGATAACCTGCCGCTGGCGGTTCGAGCACGTCACCGAGCGCAAATCGCGGTACATCCTGTCCGCCCGGGCGGTGTGCCGGGACGAGTCCGGCGAGGTCGTCCTGCGGGCCCAGGTGACCGGCGTCATCATGAAGTAGCGAGGAAGCGGTCGAATCACTGTGCTGGCGCAGACAAGCACGCTTTCCAGCCGTCGGCCGTGACTAGTCCGCGGTGAACACGTCGTGGCCGGTTTCGACGAGTGTGACGAACCGCTCTGCAACCTCGGTGAGGAATTCCTCGTCGTCTAATACTTCAGCGGAGTCCACATCCCAACTGAATCCCACGATTCTGTCACGCGACCTATTCGGATTCACGTGGAATCCCTGCGCCTCGAAGACCTCGGCGTTCGCAAGAAGTGTGTCTAACGTGTCCCTGTCTTGGTCCATATAGTCCATAGCAACGATGATCGAGTTCCACTCGGCTGGCCGAAGATAGAACACGTATTTTAATCCATCTGGATGGTCGGCATGGTTTGACTGGAGTCTCGGCCGATAGCTATCCGTGTTCTCGAAAGCCAGACCCGGCGACCCTGAATCGACCAGATGTCGTACCTTCGGGAAGGTTAGGTCAACGAGTTCGGAGACGACTTCGGGGTACGTTGGGTTCGCTGCACGCGCTGGCCGAACACGGGACAGGTCGTAGTCGACGACAGTGTTCGTGGCGACAGTTCGATGTTGGGATCCATCGCGCTCAAAACATTGGACCTCGACACACTGGATGTTCATCCCGTTGTTTAGGAGGTAACGGGCATTTTGTTCGGTTTGTCTTGTTATCTCTTCGGCGACGACGACCATTCGTTGCTCTGAATTGAACTCGTCGGGTTTTAGTGAGACACCGAATACCGATTCGTGAGCATCTCGGAGTGCGTCTGCAGGGGCCAGACGTTCGGGCACGTCCCAGCGGCCCTGAACGATGTCCGATTTGTAACGTTGGTACAGATCATTCAGTCTAGCATAGTCGTAGGAGTGAATCGATTGGGCGTAGGTTTGCGGTTGACCGAGAATCGTTTCCTCGCTCGCACTCCCTGTGCCACTCTTTCCAGCTTTGAGTTCGAACACCTGAACGTTTCCGAACTTATCGAGCGCCAGCAAATCCGGAATACCGCCTTCGAGTGGATGTTGGCGACTAAATATGAACACGTCCTCGTCGAGGAGCATCGCTGGATTCGCGTGCAGGAGCGACTCCAACGCCTCTTCGGATTGAACGGCCGCTCTGTCGCACTGCTCCGTCCTCTGAGTTGAAGCAGATTCGACTTGGTCGAAGACTCGCATACGATACGTCTGGCTGCGTCCTATATTTGTCTAATGGGCCTGACTAGTCAGCGAGTCGTCTTGACGACTTTCTAGTTTCCGGCATCTTGATTATTCTCCCAGGAACCGCGCCGCGGCGTCCCGAAACAACCCCTCCAGTGCCTCCTCCGACAGCTCCCGCGAGAGCAGGTGCTCTCGCTCGCTCGCGTACTCGTACGGCACGTTCGGGTAGTCAGAGCCGTACATGATGGAGCCTGCCAGCTCCTCGAACACCGAGTCCGCGACGCTTCCCGGGTCGAAGTCCATGGTCTCGGGTATCGCCGCCGACATCGCGACCGACGTGTCCAGAAACACCTGGTCGTGGGCGCGGGCCTCGGCGACGAACCCGTCCACGTCCGGCGCGCCCATGTGGGCACAGCAGACTCGAATCTCAGGATAGGAGGAGACGAACTCGCGGAACGGCCCGAGACCGACAGCATCGGAGTCTCCGAAGTTCGGGGCACGCCCGGCGTGCAACAGAACCGGGCGGTTGTACTCGGCACAGAGCTCGAACGCCGGGTCCAGTCTGGGGTCGTTCGGCGCGGCATCCTGCACCGGGCACTGGAGTTTGAGTCCCCGTGCCCCACCGTTCAGCGCGTCCCTGACCACGCTCCGCACGTCGTCCTCGGGGTGGACCGTGGCGAAGGGCACGGCTATCTCGGACTTCCTGGCCTGCTCCAGCACCCACTGGTTCAGCTTCGCGGCCAGCCCCGGTTCGTGGGCGTAGGGCAGCGCGAGGTAGCGGTCGACGCCCTGCCGGCGAAGCACCGATTCCATGGCGGTCCGCTCGGTCGGATGGTCGATAGTCCAGCCGAGGTCCCGCGAGAGCGCGTCGCGAATCGCATCCATCAGGCGGTCCGGCATGAGGTGGACGTGGGCGTCGGTCGCGGGGGCGAAGGACATGTGCGAGGGTGCTCGGCCTGCGACCATGAGGTTTGTCCCGATGCCCTCGCCGGGAAACCTTGATACCCCAGCCACGAGACTCCCCGCACATGGACGACTGCATCTTCTGCCAGATCATCGCTGGCGACATCCCGAGCCGCACCGTCTACGAGGACGAGCACGCCTTCGCGTTCCTCGACGTGAACCCGCTCGCGCCGGGGCACACCCTCGTCATCCCGAAGGGGCACCACGAGACCCTGAACGACCTGCCCGCCGACGAGGGGTCGGCCGTCTTCTCGGCGCTCCACGACCTCGTCCCGCGCGTGGAGGCCGCGGTCGACGCCGACGGCTCGACGGTCGCGTTCAACAACGGCGAGGCCGCCGGCCAGGAGGTCCCGCACGTCCACGCCCACATCGTCCCGCGCTTCGACGGCGACGGGAACGGCCCCATCCACGCCCTGTTCGACGGGCCGGGCGAGATGGCCGACGAGGAACTCGACCGCATCGCCGACGACATCGCGGCGACGGAGTAACCGGGGCGACAGGCCGTGGAATCCGGACATTTTTTAACAGAAAACGGCGGAGGAATTAGCATGACGAATCAGGAGCGCTCCGCCGCCATCGTCGGCGCGACCGGCGGCGCGGGCGCGACCCGGCTCACCGTCGAACTCGCCGCGACGCTCGCCCGCGACGGCCGGAGCGTCGCCGTCTTCGACGCCTCGTTCGCCACGCAGGGCCTCAGCCACTACGTCCACGGCCGCATCGACATCGACGTGACGCGCCTGCTGACCGACGACTCGGTCCACCAGCGCGCCGCCATGATCGACCTCGGTCTCGACACGCCCGCCCCGGTCGTGGTCTGCCCGGCGTACGCCTCCCTCGAACGCTTCGCCCGCGCCAAGTCCGGGGAGGCCGCCGACCGTTTCGGCGAGATAATCCGCCGGGCCACCGAGAGCTACGACCACGTGCTGGTCGACACGCCGCCGGTCGCGGACAACCCCTCCATCGCCGCGGTGAACGCGGCCGACCGGGTCGCCGTGGTCGTCCCGCCGTCGAAACGCGGCGTCGACACGCTCCGGCGCACCGAGGACCGCCTCACGGACATCGGTGCCGGGGCGGACCGCGTGCTCGCGAACCGGGTGGCAGACCTCGACGAGCACCCCGTCGAGTCGGCCGACGTGGCTATCCCCCGGTCCGAGGTGACCGGCGTGGCTGGCTCCCCGGTGTGCGTCACCGGTGAGACCGGCCCGTTCGCCCAGACCGTCGCCACCGCGGCCGAGGCCGTGTTCAACACTCAACTCGGCATCGAGTTCCCCCGCGGTGGCCTGCGCGAGCGCCTCGCGTCCCGGTTCTGAGCAGCCGGCTGCGAGCGCGAGCTATATATCGCTATTGTGCGCTCGACGCGAGTCAATATCACTGTATACGTAACTTACAGAAGCTATAACCGGGTTTCTCGGTAAGCGTGGGATATGCGCGAACACGCCCGCGACGCTGCCGACGACGACCTCGCCGGCATGCCGGTTGCAGACGCCGCCGAGGTCGTTCTCGACCGAGACCAGTCGCGCGACCGGGACGAAGTCGAGCGGACACTCCAGATAGTCGCCGACGACGGCGTCGTCACCCGGGAGGCGGTCGACGACGCGCTCGGGCGGGTGTCGAAGGTCGTCGCCACGCCGGAGACGCGCGTCGAACTCGCCGCGAGAGACCTCGCCGAGGCTCGCGAGACGGCGAGCCACGTGGCCGATCTGGACACCGTACAGGCACGCCTCGACGAGTTCGAGGCGCGGTTGTCGGCGGTCGAAGACAGAACGGCCGAGCTTGGCGAAGAACTCCAGACCACCGTGGGCCAACAGAGCGCAACGGGCGACATCTACGAGATCGCGAGTGAAGTCCGCCGTATCACCTCGCTGGCGAACAACGCCCAGCAGGTCGCCGACGACCTCAAACTCGACATCGAGGACTTCGAGAAGTGGGTCGGCAGTCAGTCGGTGCGGTTCCGCCAGCTCGACGAGGAGGTCGAGGCTGCCGGGGAGCGACTGGACGAACTGGCGGCCGCCCTCGACCGCGAGTGGAGTGACGACGACGCGGGCGACTGGGTGGACATGCAGTTCCAGCGTCGGGTGCTGGACCTCGTGCTGGCCGACCTCTGGGCCTCCCTCGCGGAGTTCCGGACGTGGGCCGACCGCGAGGACCTCGACCGGGACGACCGCGACCCCGGAGTCGCGGCCACTCTCGACGACCTCGACGACCAACTCGCCAGCTTCGACCAGCGACTCGACGAGGTCGCCCGCTCGGCGTGGCGCGACCGCTTCGGCGAGGTGCTCGACTCCCTGGAAGCCGCCTGCGACCACCTCGAACCGCCGATTCCGTGGGGCGAGGTCGAGCAGGTGCTCGACGAGCATCGGTCGATGGTCGAGGACACGAACTGAGTCGTTCGACGGATTCGGACGAGAACGGGAACAGGAGAGAACGGTAGCTGATTCTCAGAGGTGGTCCGCCCGGGTGCTGGCTCGCACCGCCACGTCGGCGATCGCGCCACCGCACTCGGCGGTCCGGGCGAGGCTGTCGAGGCCGCGGACCAGTGCACACTTCTCGGTGGCGGTGAGGTCGATGTCGTCGGTATCGGCCTCGAACACCGCCTGCTCCATCGCCGCGATGTCGGCGAGGGTGTCGTCGTGCCTGTCGAGCACCTCGTGTGCCATCTCGACGTCGGGACCGCCTTTCAGCACGGCGGTCGCGGCGTCGTCGACGACCTGCCGCGTCGCGTCGGCCACGTCGTGGACGTCCGCGGCGACCGTCTCCGGCAGGGGTTCGGTGAGGTGTTCGCTGACGCGAGCGAGGTCGACCGCCATCGCCGCCACGGATTCGAGCTGGCGGGCGGTGTCGTAGTAGTCGAACAACTCGGGGCGGGAGATGCCGAGCCGGTCGACCTCGCCGAGGGAGACGAGCGACCGGTTGAAGTGCCGGGCGACCATCCCGGCGAGGCGCTCGGCGTCGTCAGCCCGGTCTCGAAGCTGGTCGTGGACGTCCTCCCGGCCGTCGGTGAACGCCGTCGTCGCGGTCCGGTTGATGGAGAGGACGACGAACTGGAGCTGGACGACCGACTGCCGGACGGAGACGTCCGCGGCGCTGAGCAGGTTCTGGACCGTTATCTCCTCGGCGCTCTCGACGAGCACCTCGGTCCCGACGAGGTCGCCGACCAGCGAGCGGGCTGTCCGGCGCTGCTCGTCGGTGAACGATTCGCCTGGCGTGAGCGTCACCGTCTCGAAGCCGATGGCGTGGGCGGCCCGGAGGGCTCGCGTCACGAGCGCGGGGTCGGTCCCGTCGATACCGATGCTGGCGTCAGCTAGGTCGTCGGTGTCTCGCTTCGTACTCCGGACGATTATCGAGCCGTCGGTGTGGGTGAACAGGTACACCTCGGTGCCCGATTCGAGGGAGTTCTCCCGCGCCCAGTCCTTCGGAATCGACACGGTGTAGGTGCCGCCGCCGACCGTCTGCAGTTTACGTGTCTCCATGTGGGTGGTGTCGGTCGCAGCTGCGTTCGCTCGGTCCGGTGCACTCCACCTGGCGTGCCACGGGCGGTCACCCGAACTTGCCGGTGATGTAGTCCTCGACGCGCTGGCTCTCCGGGTCCTCGAAAATCTTCTCGGTCTTGTCGTACTCGACGAGTTCGCCGCCGGTGAGGAACACCGCGGTCTGGTCGGAGATGCGCGCCGCCTGCTGCATGTTGTGCGTGACGATGACGACCGTGTACTCCTCGGCGAGCTGCTCGATGAGTTCCTCGATCTTCGAGGTCGCGATGGGGTCGAGCGCGCTCGCGGGCTCGTCCATCAGGATGACCTCGGGGTCGACGGCGAGACAGCGGGCGATACAGAGGCGCTGTTGTTGCCCGCCGGAGAGGCCGAGGGCGCTGTCGTCGAGGCGGTCATTGACCTCGTCCCAGAGCGCGGCCTGCTCGAGCGAGCGCTGGACCAGGTCGAGTTCCTTCTCGGGTGTCGACCGGCCGGTCAGGCGCGCGAGCAGCCCCGATTCGAGGTCGCCGTGCTTGCGCGGGCCGTACGCGATGTTGTCGCGGATGGACTTCGGGAACGGGTTCGGGTTCTGGAACACCATGCCCACACGCTTGCGAAGTTCGACCAGGTTCACGTCGTCCTGGTACACCTCCTGGTCGTCGAGTTCGACCGAGCCGTCGATGCTCGCGGCCTTGATGCGGTCGTTCATCCGGTTGAGACACCGGAGGAACGTCGACTTCCCACAGCCCGAGGGGCCGATGAGCGCGGTGACGCTCTTCTCGGGGATGTCCATGGAGACGCTCTTGAGCGCGTGGTCGTCCCCGTAGTAGACGTCGAGGTCGCGGACCGCGAGTTTGGTCTCGCTCTCGGACTCGTAGTCGGTCCACTCGTCCTGGACCTCCTCTTCGGTCTCGCCGGTCGTCGTCGTGGACGACGCCGCGTGCTGTTCCGTCTGCTCCGTTCGGGTGGTGGTTTCTGTCATTGGTTCAGTTTCTTGCGGAAGTAGTAGCGCGTGACGATGCCGATGGCGTAGAACGACAGGACGATGGTGAGGAGCACCAGCGCGAGCGCCCACGGGTCCAGCTTCGAGCTGTTGAGCCCGGCCGTGATGATGGCATAGAGCTGGTAGGGGAGCGCGCTGGTCGACTGCAGCAGCTCGGGGTTGGTGACGAACGGCGGCGAGGCCGTGAACTGGAAGCCGCCGATGACGTCTGCGGTCTGGCTCCCGGGCACGAACGTTCCGCCGGCCATGGTCAGCAGGATGGGCGCGGTCTCGCCCGCGATGCGGCCGACGCCCAGAATGACGCCGGTGACCACGCCGGGCAGCGCGGCCGGCAGCACGACGCTCCGGATGGTCTGCCACTTCGAGACGCCGAGGGCGGCGCTGCCGTCACGGTACTCGTCGGGAACGGCGAGCATGGCCTCGCGGCTCGTGATGACCACCAGGGGAAGCAGCATGAACCCGAGCGTGAGCATGCCCGAGAGCAGCGACTTCTGCCCGCCGAAGCGCGGCAGGAGGAACGCGTAGCCGAACAGGCCGAAGACGATACTCGGCGTGCTCCACAGGGCGTTCGTCGCGACCTCGACGACCTGCGTGAACCGGCCCTCCTCGGCGTACTCGCTGAGGAAGATGGCGGTCCCGATGCCGAGCGGGACGGCGAAGAGGACGGCCCCGACGACGAGCCAGATGGTGCCGACGATGGCCGGCAGGACGCCGTTGTAGTCGTTGAGCAGCGCCACACCGTTCATCACGATGGGCCAGTTGAGCGGCCAGACGATGGTGTAGCTCAGTCCGAAGAGGTTGATGGTCGAGGCGGGACCGACGCCGAGGCCGACCTCGACGCCCCGGAGGACGCCGGGCATCCCCTTCATCACCACGAAGGCGACGAGCCCGATGAGGACCGCGATGATGGCCGTGACGGTCAGGTAGACGAGGACGTGTGCGCCGAGGTGTCGACCGCGCGCGCCGAAGCCGCCGTAGGCCTTCGCGGCCGCCCAGCCGACGTACAGCGCACAGAACATGACGATGACCGGGGCGGTGATGTCGTAGAAGAACGCCGCGTTGAGCCCGTTCGGGGCCCACTTCCAGCCGGGGCCGATGATGCCGGTGAGCATCACGACGCCCGCGAGCAGCGACAGCGCGCCAGCGGGGACGGTGGACCCGATGTCCTCGCGGGGGAAGACGGTCACCGCGAACGCGACTCCACCGGTGGCGATGGCGGCGACGAGCCAGCCCGCCAGGCCGAAGCCGAGCGTCTGGGAGGCGACCAGCCCGCCGATGACGAACCAGACGCCGGAGAACGCGACGGCGGCGACCAGTCCGGCGGTCGGGAGCGGGTCGGTATCGACCATCCCGGTGTACGACGCGAGGCCGAAGCCGACGACGAGCAGGCCGCTGAGCGAGAGCAGGGTCCCGAGCAGGACGGGGACGGGTAGCCCGCCGACCGTCCCGGTGACGGAGACGAGGCCGAACAGCGAGGTCAGCCCGAGCGTGAAGACCACGGCAGTGAGGGCGACCGTCGCGCCCGCGACGAGTTCGACCGTCGAGGTGCCGTCACGGACCAGGTCGGAGCGTTCGATCGTACTCATCACTCCTCACCCCCGAGATTCCGTTTCATGCGGGCCTCGATGTACTGCGAGCCGATGCTGAGGGTCAGGACCGTGATGAACAGGATGACGCCGGCCACGAACAGCGCGTTGAACTGCAGGCCGTGGGCGTCACCGTAGCGCGACGCGATGAGCGAGGTCAGCGTCTCGTACCCGTAGAAGACGTTGTAGAGCGGTTCCGCGATGTCCGGGGAGTTCCGGAGCATGACGGTGGCCGCCATGGTCTCGCCGATGGCGCGTCCGACGCCCAGCAGGACGGCAGCCGAGACTCCGGAGAACGCCGCCGGGATGGTGATGTTCGTCATGGTCTGCCAGTCGGTCGTCCCGAGCGCGAGCGAGCCGCTCTTCATCGACTCGGGGATGCTGTTGAGCGCGTCCTCGGCGACGGAGACGACCGTCGGGAGCGCCATCAGGCCGACCACGAGGCCGACGAAGAGGTACGTCCCCTGGCCGTTGATGTCGAACGCGTCGGATGCCCACGGGCTCAGGATGGTGAACCCGATGAAGCCGTACACGATGGAGGGGATGCCAGCGAGGATCTCGATGCCCGGCTTGACGAGTTCACGAACCGTCGGTGGGGCCATCTCGCTGATGAACAGCGCGGTGCCGACGCCGAGTGGCCCGGCGACTAGGGTCGCGATGATGGTCACCATGACGGTGCCGTGGATCATCGGGACCATCGAGAACGTCTCGGTCGCGACCGGGTCCCACTCGGTCTGGGTGAACAGTTCGAGACCGGGAACCGGGAGCCCGAACGCGGTCCCGGTCGCGGCTTCCATCATCGGCCACGCCTCGAGGAAGATGAACACCGTGATGAGGCCCAGTATCAGGATGGTCGAGGCCGTCATCACCAGCGTCACGGCGTGGGCGGTTCTGGGCTGGTGTCTGACCCACCCGTAGCCGACGGTCAGCGCGAACACCCCCGCCAGCACGACGGTCAGGGGCGACATCACGATGAAGCCGACGAACGCGCCCAGCAGGCTCAGCAAGCCGAGCGCCCCCGCGGCGAGCACGGGCGGTTCTGTCTCCTCGACGACCTCGCGGGCGTCGGTCAGCCGATGCTGGATGGCCGTCTGCCATCCGGGTGAATCAGGTTCGGTCATTGTATCGGTGTCACGTATTGAAAGAGTCTGAGACGGGTCAGAATCGCATCACGTTCGAAAAGCGATACCGGTGGACAGGGAGTCAGGCGGGATTACGCCTGGGACGGGAGCTTGCCCTTCTCCTTCTCGATGTCCTTGGTCGGGAGCGGGATGTACTCGACACCCTCGACGAAGACCTTCTGCCCGAACGTGGTCAGGTGCATGTTGATGAATGCGGCCTCACGCATGTCCGTGCCCTTGGGCGTGTCGTCGGTGATGGTCGTGTACATGTGGAGGTCACGGTTGAGCGGGTACGCGGAGTCGAAGATGGTGTTCTCCGCGTCCTTGCTCGGCTCGAAGAGCGTGCCCTCGAAGTCGATGGCGATGGGCGCGATGCCGGAGCCCTGGAACGCGAGCGCCATGTAGCCGATGGCGTTGTCGTTCTGCTGGAGGACCGTCTTGACCTGCTGGTTCTGGCCCTTCCGGGTGTCGACCTCCATCGGTGCCTCGGCGTCGCCGAGCATGTTCAGGCGGAAGGAGGTGTCCGTCCCGGAGCCCTCTGCGCGGCCGACCACGAAGATCTCCTCGTCGGGGCCGCCGACTTCGCTCCAGTTCTGGATGTCGCCCTGGTAGATGCCGCGGACCTCCTCACCGGTGAGCTGCTCGACACCGGCGTCGTAGATGGCCTGGCTCACGAAGACCGGCTGGCCGTCACGACCGACGACGTGGTCGACGTACTTCTCGTCGCGCTCGGACTCGCTGATGCCGAGTTCGGCCGTGATGGGGCCGGAGGAGTTACCGATGTCGACGAGCCCGTCGCGGACGGACTTACAGCCCGTCCCGGAGTGGCTCAGGCCGATGCTGGTCGCGAACGGCGGGCCAGCCTGCTGACCCGTCGGCTCGAAGCCGTAGAGGCTCGCGAAGTAGTCCGCGAGGCGCATGCCCTCGGCGCCGTTGCTCTTGAGTTCGTCCCAGCCAGGGACGGACGTCTCGTCGTTCGCACCCCAGTACTCGCCGTCGCTCGACGGCGCGTTGGAGTTCCAGTAGGAGGAACCCTTGTTGGAGATCGGGTAGACCGTCGAGGAACCCTCGGCGGTGAGCATCGACGTGTCCATGCCCTGGGACTCGTCGCCGCTCGTGTCTCCGCTCGTGTCCTCGCCCGAGTTCTCGCTCTCGTCGGCGGGCGTGTCGCTCTCGTCGCTCCCACTGCTGCTGTCCCCCGTACAGCCAGCAAGCGAGGCTGCGCCGACCGCACCGGATGTCATCAGGAACTTACGCCGTGATACCCCGTCAGCCAGACGCGTCAGGTCTTGCGTCATCACCAGAAACCTTCGTGAGACTCATAAAACCTGTTTATAATAGGTGTCTACTACGACACATAATCGAATAGTTCCATACGCTCTGCTACGCATCGCTAATAGGGCTCTATGACGGATATTGAGGGATATATAGTGGGTGGGTGCTCTTGGTCTACCGGACTCCTGACATTGGCTCGGTCCGCTCATGCCGCCCCGGCACGTATCTCGACCATGCCCGCCGTCTCCGCCGAAGTCGAGCAGCTCCTCACGAGCGACCCGCCACACGCTGCCTACCTCTCGACGTGCACCGAAGGGCGTCCCCACGTCGCGCCCGTCTGGTACCGGTACGAGGATGGGACGGTCGAGATCGTCACGACCGGCCGGAAGCTGGCGAACCTTCGAGATAACCCTCGCGTGTCGCTAGCTGTTAGCGCCGAAACCGGGGGCGTCCCGGAGTGGACGGTTACCCTGCGGGGGACCGCGACGGTCGTCGACGACAGGGAACTGACCCAGGAAGCGAACGCGCGAATCAATCGCAGATACGGCATGCCCGAAGACGCCTGGGCGGAGAACGTGCTGGTCCGAATCGCGGTCGGCTCGGCGAGCCTGCGGACCTACGACTAGAAGAAGTCGTCTGCGCCGCGCATCGTCTCCGCCAGTGCATCGCGCTTGTGGACCGCCGCGTTGCCCGACCGCGAGAGTGCACCGGTGACCACATCCTCGGCCCCGGAGAGTGGGTCGTGGCTCTCGACGAACGCGGCGAGGGCGAACTCGGTCTCGCCCGCGCCCGTGAGCGCTCGGGCGTCCGCACGGGAGACTCTCGCGTCGAGCCAGTCACGGACGATGCGACGCCCCTGCGGGGCCAGCGGGGAGACGCCGTCCAGCCCGAGCAGGTGGAGCACCTTGGCGGCCTCCATGGGTGCCACGCCCGCCTCGTGTCCGGCGGCGTCGATGGCCGACCCACCGGCGTACGCATCCACGACGGTGGCCGCCTCGGTCGCACTGCTGGGCAGGGCTGCCTCGTACTCGGTCAGGCGCTCGGCGAGCGTCCGGTCGGTCTCGTCACTGCAGGCGACCCCGCGGTCGCGCTGCTCCGTCGTCACACACAACCCGTCCGCGATGTCCGACAGCGCCATTGTTGGCTGCTACTGCTGCATGAAATAAAAAGCACGGGGGTTCGCCACTCGAACCCCTTCGTTTCGAGTCGAACAGAGATACGAATTCGTCGCTGTCGGCCGCTTTCTGTGGTTGGTGTCGCTCCATAAACTACTTTCACTCCGGTCTCCCGCCTCGGCGTAAACCGACCGGTGACCGGTCGGTTCGACCCACCCCGACTCCGGGTTTTCGTCGCAATCGTCTCTCGTTTAAATAACCTGTCGGCGCGTAGTTCCGAGTATGAGCAAAGCGACGCAGTGTTGTCCGGAGTGCAGTGGTGCCCTCGAACGCGACCGCGACGAGACGGTCTGTGACCAGTGCGGCCTCGTCGTCGGCGCGGACCGCATCGACCGCGGCCCCGAGTGGCGGTCGTTCTCCGACGGCGATGCCTCCGGCAAGCGAACCGGCGCACCGCTCACACGGTCGCGCCACGACCGTGGGCTCTCGACGGAGATCGGCTACGGGAACACCGACACCCGCCTCACCGGGCGCAAGCGTCGGACCCTCACGCGACTTCGCCGCCAGCACAACCGGGCGCGGATCGCCACCAAGACCGACCGGAACAAGGTGTACGGCTTCACCGAAATCCGTCGCATCGTCGGGTCGCTCTCGCTCCCGCGGAGCATCCGCGAGCAGGCCTGTACCCTGTTCGAG
Source organism: Haloarchaeobius sp. HME9146 (assembly GCF_025399835.1). Lineage (NCBI taxonomy): Archaea > Methanobacteriati > Methanobacteriota > Halobacteria > Halobacteriales > Halorubellaceae > Haloarchaeobius > Haloarchaeobius sp. HME9146. The sequence continues at coordinate 279,942 of NZ_JAODVR010000001.1, read as the reverse complement.
TCCGCCCAGAACGAGGACCTCCTGCGTGGGCGCTCCATCGAGGGGTTCGCGTCGGCCGCGGTGTACGCGACCTGCCGGGTCCGGTCCATCTCGCGGACGGTCGACGAGGTCGTCGACGAGTCCCGGGCCGACGAGGCGGAACTGCAGGCCGCCTACGACGCGATGAACCGCGACCTCGGGCTGCCGACCGGCCCCATCGACCCGAGAGAGTACCTCGCGCGCTTCGCGACCGAACTCGAGCTCCCGAACTCGGTCGAGCGACGGGCCAGGGAACTCGCGGGCGACGCGATGGATGACGGGCTCGCCTCGGGCCGGAACCCGAGCGGGTTCGCCGCGGGCTGCCTGTACGCCGCGGCCAGGGACACGAACGCGAACCTCACCCAGGCCGCGGCTGCCGAGGTCGCCGACGTCTCGACCGTGACGGTCCGGTCGGCGTTCTACACGGTCACCGAGTCGGAGTGAGGCAGTCCCGCGGCGACACCGCAGCCGCGAGCGAGTCGAACGCCCTGGCGACCGGCCCGTCCGGGGCCACCTTCTGCACCGGCTGTCCGGTTCTCCCGGCCCGTCGGACCGCCGCCGACTCTGGTATCGTCGTGACCGGGGCACCGAGCGCCCGTTCGACCGCCGCGGCGGGCGGCCGGTCGCCGACCTTGTTGAGGACGACCTGGGCCAGACCAGCGTCCAGTTCCCGTGCCAGCGCCCGCGTCCGCAGCGCGTCGGGGAGCGCGAAGGCATCGGGGAGCGCGACGAGCACGGACCGGTCTGCCACCAGCAGGGGGATGCCCGCGTCGGCGGCCATCCCGGCCGGACAGTCGAGTATCACGTCCCCGTAGGCGTGTTCGACCGCCGCGGCGGTCCGGACGAGTTCGGTCACGTCGGCGGCACGAGAACCCGCCAGGCTCCGCCCACAGGGCAACAGCTTCACGGGCCCATCCTCTCGCACGGCTTCGACCGGGTCGGCTCGCCCCGCCAGCACGTCGTGAAGGTCCGGCCCGTGCGCGGTCGGCAGGTCGGCCATCCCGAGGTCCCCGTCGACGACCACCGCGCCGGTCGCCGCCCCCAGGTTGTACGCGACCGTCGATTTTCCCACGCCGCCCTTCCCACCGGTGACGGCGAGCCTCATCGCGCCTCCAGCGTTGCCAGCAGTCGCGCCGCGCGGTCGGCGACCGCCCGCGCCCGCTTCCGGTCGCGCTCGTCCGGGTCGTCCCTGGCTTCGAGTGCGTCGAACCAGGCGGCGACGGCACGGGGTGGCTTCGGCGACGGGGCAGGAGGCGTCTCGGCAGACGGCACGGCGTCACCGGGTGGCGTCGGGTCTCCGAGCGTCCGGACCAGCCCGGTCGCCGAGTGCGGAAGGACCGCCTCGGCTGGTGTCGTCGGGGCTTCCGCCGTAACCGAGAGGATGCCCACGGCATCGCGCACGGATTCCGGCGCGTCGGGGCTGGCGAAGCCGATGCCGCGGGTCCCACCAGCCGGGACGACCAGCGTCACCGCGTCACCGTCCCACCCTGCCTCGGGGTGCCCCTGCCGACGTGGCGCCCACACGGTTTCCAGCCCCGTCTCGAGCGTCACTTCACGCGGTCTCGTCCCGTCGTTCGCGACCGTCGCCGCCACGAACGTCACGCACTCGCGCCTGTCCGTCTCGACGTGTATCTCGACCATGCCCACTCTGGCCGCGCGTTCGGATTTAAACGATGACGACGGGCGCGTCGAGCACCCGCGCAGCGTCCGCGGCCGAGGCGAACCGGTCGGTGGAGAGGACGACAGGAGCGTCGAGGGACGCCAGCCGAACGATGGCGAGCGCGGCCGACAGCTGGTCGGTCTCGGCGACTGCCCTGGATCCAGCGGCGGGTCCAGATGCGCCGGGAACCGCATCGAGGGCCGTCCTGAACTCCGCATCCAGCTGGCGCACCAGCCACGCCGTCGCCTCCCGGCGCAGGTTGTCGCGCCGGTCCTCCAGCCGGAGCCGTCGCTCGCGGTCGTCCCGGTTCGACCGGGCGGCCTGCCGTGCCTGCACGAGCGTCTGCTCGGCGGCGATGCGGGCCGTCTCGGTGTCCGTCAGCGCTTGCAGCGCCTCTTGCAGGGCTTCTTGCGTCTCTGCGACCGGGGAACCGACGTCCCGGCGCGCCCGCAGTTCGCCCTGGAGCGTAGCGACTCGCTCGCGAAGTCGTTCTTCGGTCGTGGCCACCTCGGCGACCTGCCGACGTGCGTGCTGGAGGTCGATGGTCTGGGTGTCTGGGTCGGCCAGTGCAGCCTCGACCCGCTGGAGTGCACCAGCCTGTGGCGGCTCGAAGCCTCGCTCTCGTGCGACGGCGGCGAGTGCCTGCCGACGCGAGAATCCCGTGTTCGGTCCGAGATGAGCGACGTGTTCGTGGACCGGCCCCGGCGTCGGAGCCTCCACGGTCAGCTCGTGGGCGGGTTCGCCAGCGATGGCCGCCACCACGGCCGTCGGTTCGACCGCCCGGTCCCGGAGGTCGATTTCCCGCCCGGTGCGAACCCATCCCTCTCCCTGGATTCTCACCACGTCTCGTCGTGGGTCGTCCCGGTTCACAGCTCCCGGTCGCGCATCGCCTCGGGTGCGGGATGGTCGGTCCCCGCCGCGAACTTCGCGTAGGGTGTGTACGGCGACTCCCGTGCCTCGAACGCAGCCGCGGCGCGCCGGGCCCGTTCGAACCGCGATTCGAACTCGTTCAGCGGCTCGGTCCGTTCGACCTGCACGTCGCCCTCACCCGTCGCCCGGAGTCGTAGCGCACAGAACGCCCCGAACTCGGTCGCCTCGAACAGCGCTGCCCGCCCGAACCGCCGCACGACCACGTCCTCGTGGCGGTTGCAGACGTTCCGCAGGGCCTGTCGCGCCGCCTTCGAGTAGGTGATGACGAGGAACACAATATTCATTGAAGAATCGGTGTAAAAAACTGTTCGGTCGGCGATGGGGACGGGTCGAGTCTGCCGGTTCAGTCCGAGACGCGCTCGACGTCCAGCGCCTGCGGCGCGTCCGCCCACAACTCCCGCGCCCGCGCCCTGGCATCGGTCGGCCCTTCGGCGACGACCACCACGCCACGCTCGTCACCCTGCACCCGGTACACCGCGAGCTCGGGCACGTCGAACTCGCTGACGTAGGTCCGCAGGATGGCCTGGACGCGCTGCTCCATCCCCGCCAGATCGACCTCACCGCGTTCGAACTCGCCGAGGACCTCCTCGACGTTCCGGAGTGCCGAGATCCGGTCCATCAGGTCGTCCGGAGGTGGTCGGTGCGAGGCTCGTACACCTCGCCCTTCTGTTTCAGTTTCTCTATCTCGTGTTCGGCCTTCGACTGGTCCATACCGATCTCGTCGGCCCGCTCCAGCACCACGTCGACCGGCGCACCCTCGTCGTAGTCCTCCTCGATGTCGCTGATGAGCGCCTTGAGGTTCTTGATGCGATCGCGCTGGCTCTTGGACTGGCCCGTCTCGATGACGTCGGCGTCGAACTCGCCCGTCTCGGGGTCGACCCCGATGTTCTGCAGGCACTCGCGCACGATGGTGATGACGCGGTCGGCGTCGGACTCCTCGACCGTATCCGAGAGGCGCATCCGGGCCGAGGCCTCCGAGAGCCGCACCAGCGCCTCCAGCTTCCGGGCCGTCACCGGCACCGGCGCGTCCTCGTCTTGCCCCTTCGAACGCAGGTCCACGTAGAAATCCCGGATGGATTCGCGTGCCTCCTCGGTCATCCGCGGGTAGCAGTTCTGCTTCGCGTAGGCGATGTACTTGCGAACCAGGTCCGCGTCGATGTCCGGGTCGACCGACTCCGTCATCTTCGCGACCTCCTCGTCGCTCACGTCGTGGTTCGTCATGTGGTTGCGCTGGGTGTGCAACTCACCGGCGTAGTTCGTCGTCAGGATGTGGTCCGCGAGGTCGCGGTCCTTCTCGGGGTCCGGGCTGTCCGTCACCGTGAAGATGAGGTCGAAGCGGGAGATGAGCGCCGGCTCGAGCTCTATCTGCTCCCCGATGGGCTCGTACTGGTCGAATCTCCCATATTTCGGGTTCGCCGCACCGAGGAGCGAACAGCGCGACTTGAGCGTCGCGTTGATGCCCGCCTTCGAGACCGATATCTTCTGTTGCTCCAGTGCCTCGTGCATGGCGGAGCGGTCCTCCGGTCGCATCTTGTCCAGCTCGTCCACCGCCGCGATGCCCTGGTCGGCGAGCACGAGCGCGCCGGCCTCGAGGGTCCACTGCTGGCCGTCGCCGAAGTCGTCGCGAACCGCAGCTGCGGTCAAACCGGCCGAGGACGAACCTTTCCCAGACGTGTACACCGACCGGGGCGCAATATTCTGGATATATGACAACATCTGGGACTTACCCGTACCGGGGTCCCCTATCAGAAGCATATGCAGGTCGCCACGAATCCGCGACCCGTCGGGCAGGTGTTTGGTCACGCCGGAGAACAGCTGCAACATCATCGCGAGCTTCTCCTGGTCGTAGCCGAAGATGGAGGGGGCGATGGAGCCGACCATCTTCTCGTAGATGTCGGGTTCGTTCGAGAGGGAGACGATCTCTTTCTTGTCCTCCTCGGTGATCTCCATGTCCTCGAACTGCTCTTCGTCGACCTTGACGGAGACGCCCTCCATGTAGTGGTCGAAGATGGGCGATTTCTCCTGCTGGTTGCCCTGCTGTTCGAGCCGGAGGATGCCGGTGCCGGCGACGTGGTCGCCGGGGGTGACCTCGCCGGTGATGTCGTCTTCGATGTGGATGTCGATGGCCTGTGGCGTCTCCCCGCCGCGGAGGCCTTCGGGGGACTCCTGGACGCGGAGCTTCTGGGCGTCGACGAACTCGGACTGGTCGTGGTTGAGGATGAACGGGCCCTGTCGTTCACAGCCCTGGCACTCGTGGGGTTCCTGGAAGCTGCCGGTGGACTGCGGGATGCGGGTGAGGGTGCCACAGCGCTGGCACTCGAAGGCGGCGACCTCCATCTTGGACTTGACGTCGGTCGCCTTGCGGACGATGCCGCGGACCGTGACGAGGGAGTTGACGTGCCGCGAGCGGAGGTCACGGATCTCGGTGCTGTCCGGGAGCGGGAGGATGCGGACGTGGGCCTGCCCGAGACTCACGTCGACCGGGAGGTCGTAGAGACGCAGCGCCTCCTCGGCGTACTCCTGGAGCTGTTCGGGCTGGTTGCGGTAGTCGTCGGCGAGGTCGGAGTCGTACTGGAAGATGTCGTTCCAGTCGAGATAGAGCGAGCGCTTCTCGTTGGGGTATTTGCGTGCGAGCTCCCCGATTTCGTCGCGGTAGTAGTCCCGATAGAACTCCAGAAACGCGTCGACGAGTTCGGCGTTGTCCCCTTGAGCCATTGGACTGGACTAGAGTCGTCTCCGCCTAAGAAGGTTGGCAAAGCGGGCCGGAAGTGATGCACGCCGGAGCGCGCTCAGTAGCCGTACAGCGTCCCGGACTGCCCGAAGACGACGTAGCCGACCACTTCGGAGGTGTGGTTCACCTCGCTGTCGGCACTCTTCTCCTCTTCGACCTTCACGTCGACGCCGGTTCCGTCGAGGTTCTGGTAGCGGAGGCCGGCGGGGTCGCCGCCGTCGGTGGTCTGCTGGGCGGCGAGGAGCACCGGGGCCGCGCCGTAGTTCTGTGCGCCGAAGTCGAGGCGGTACCAGTTGTGGGTCACCTGGTTCGGGGTCGCGGCGACCCGCATCGCGGTGCCGTCGAGCTGGCCGTCACCTTTCGCGATGGCGACGTAGCCGACGGTCTCGGTCGCGTGCCCGCCACGGGCTTCCTCCTCCTGGAGGCGGACGGTGAACCCGCCGGACGAGACGTCCTTCATGCGGGTCACGACCGGGTCGTCCTCGACGACGGTCTGGACCTGGCTCAGGACGACGGGGGTCGAACTGAACTGGGTGCCGAACGCGACGAAGTCGTTCGCTTCGTCGACCTCGACGGTGCCAGCCTCGAGGAGGCGGCCGTCGGCGAGCGTGTGGGTGCCCGCCTCGACGACCATGTACGAGACGGTCTCCGTGGTGTGTCTGCCGTCGGCGATGAGCCACTCCTCGAGCCGGAACTCGAAGCTGTTCGGGCCGACGTTGCGGACCCGGACGTGGAGTGCGTGGTCGCCGTTGTAGCTCGGGGGCTCCATCACGACGACCGGGTTGGCGTAGGTGTTCGCCAGCGACACGGTGTGCCACTGGTCACGGCTCGACTGCGAGACGGTCACGCGACCGGTCTCGCCGATTGCAGCGGGCTCCTGGTCGGCGACGCCGAGCACCTGATCGACCATGACGAGGCCGTAGCCGGTGTCGTAGTCGAAGCCGGTCGCACCGAGGTCGTCCGTCGACTGCACGAGTCTGGTCCGGACGTCGTCGGGCGAGAGGTCACGCGTCCCGTCCTGCAGGTCCTGCGCGAGCAGGAGGGCGACGGTGCCGGAGACGTGCGGGGTCGCCATCGAGGTGCCGCTCATGGTGGTGTAGCCGTTCCCGCGGGCGGTCGAGTAGACGCTGACGCCGGGTGCAGCGACGTCGAGATCGGGCCCTTCCGCGCTCCACGTCGGGGTGCCGTCGTTGCTGTTGGTCGCAGCGACCGCGACGGCACCGGCGCACTTGGCCGGGTAGCGCACGTCGTCGCTCGACGTGTCGCCGTCGCCGCTGTTGCCGGCCGCCGCGACGACGACCGACCCGGCGGCGGTGGCGCTGTTCACCGCGTCGCAGAGCCCGCCATCGCTCGGCCCGCTGAGGCTCATCGAGAGCACGTCCGCGTCGTCTGCGGTGCCGATGACCCCGTCGGGGCCCTTGACTGCCTCGTCCATCCCGGTGATGATGACGGAGTAGGGCGCGCTGCCGGAGCTGTCGAGCACCTTGACGGAGTACAGCGACACGTGCGGGGCCACCCCGACGACGCCGAGGCCGTTGTCCTCGGCGGCGACCGTGCCGGCGACGTGGGTCCCGTGCCCGTTGTCGTCGTCGGCCGCCTGCTTGCCGTAGGACAGTTCTTCGGTCGGCCAGCAGAAGATCCACCAGCACTCCTGGCCGGAGGTCACGCGTACGCCCCAGTCGACGTTGTTCTGGAGGTCCTCGTGGTCGTAGTCGATACCGGTGTCGATGACCGCGACCTGGACGTTCGACTGGTCGGCCGCGCCGACGCCAGCCGCGCCAGCGGCCTGCGCGTCGATGCGTGCGATGCCCCACGGCGTGGTCTGTCCGGAGACTGTGGGCTCGACGGTTGCGATGGCGTCGGGGTACACTCCCGCGACGTTCGGGTTGCGTTCGAGGCCGCGGACGGCCCGCTCGGGCACCATCGCGAACGCGACCGGCACGAGGTCGACGTCCTCGCCGCCGGTGACCCAGCCACCAGCCGCCTCGATGGGCGCGGCGCTGCGCGCGGCGTGGTCGGTGAAGACGACGATGACCCGGGTCATGTCGTCGGGACCGACGCCGACGGGCGGTCCGCCGGCACCGGGCCCGTCATCCGGGCGGTCACCAGGGTCTGCTTCGGGCCCATCGCCGGGGCCGTTGCCCGGTGCGGTTCCCGGCCCGTCGCCAGGAGCGGCTCCGGCACCGTGCCCGTTCCCGGTCGCGGTGCCCGCGACGGCCGAGAGCAGGACGACGACGGCCAGCGCGAGGGCGAGCGCGCGCCGGTTCACCGTAACCACCGCCATTGCTCCGGTGTTCTCCCGTGCGATGCCACCCCGTGGTCCCCTTTTGGTGTCATGATGTCCGTCTCCCCCAGGTCGCTTGCTCCCCGGATGTGCCTGTCCGCGAGCGGGCGACCTACTAGATTTATGAAAGTACTCTCACGGGCTTGAACGTTCTCGAACCGTAACGTGGTTACCGGGTGGGAGGGGGGTGCCTGTGCGTAACCCTCAGGCCAGTGAATATTCCAGCGCGTACCAACGTACAAGTACGCGGGGAGCCGAGTCCGACCCGATGCGAACGACGCTCCGCCGGTATGCCCCCTACGCCGCCCTCGCGCTGGTCGGACTGCTCTTGCTTTCGGCCATCGGGGCCTACGTCTACTTCGATGTGCTGGCCTACGACGCCGTCGAGCCGATGTCCGCGGTCGAGGCCGACCACGACGTGGTGGTCGAGCGCGCCCATGGTGGCTACGTCATCCGCGACCCGGATTCGGAGGCCGAAACCGTCGGACTGGTGTACTACCCCGGCGGCCGAGTCTCTCCAGATGCCTACGTCGAGACGCTCGCGCCACTGGCGGCCGAGCACGACGTGACGGTGTACGTCCCCAAGATGCCCCTCAACCTCGCGGTGCTGGACCAGGGGACGGCGACCGCCGTCATCGAGGGCGACGAGTCGGTCGAGACGTGGTACGTCGGCGGCCACTCCCTCGGCGGTGCGATGGCCTGCCGGTACGCGGCGAACAACCAGCAACGCGTCGACGGGCTGGTGCTCGGGGCGTCGTACTGCGACAAATCCATCGCGGACTCGGACCTGGCGGTGCTCGCGGTGACCGGAACCCGAGACGGCGTGTTGAACCGTGACCGCTTCGAGTCGAGCCGGTCGAACCTCCCCGCCGACGCGACGTTCGTCGCCATCGAGGGCATGAACCACTCGCAGTTCGGGCACTACGGCGGACAGTCGGGCGACAACCGGGGGACGATTTCGACTGCACAAGCGCACGAGCAGTTCGTCGCTGCCGTGGTCGAATGGTTGTGTGCCGAAGGCGAAGCCGTCGGCTGCGAGAGCAGGACTGGCGATATTCAGGCCGGCGGCCAGCTGGTTGCGAAGGTGTAGCCGTCTGTCCAGGTGTAGTTGTCCGCCCAGGTGTAGCCGTCTGCCCAGGTGATGTCGGCGTGGGTCTGCTTCGGCGGCTCGACACGGAGCGAGCTATCGACGACCGCCTCCGGGGTTTCGACAGGAAATAGCCTCAATACTGTCTGAAATAGAAAGTTTTCTATGCGGCTGAAAATCGGGGATGGGACCGCTGAGAATTGAACTCAGGTCCAGACGTCCCAAACGTCCGAGGATACCACTACCCTACGGTCCCGTACCCGGACCTTTCTCCCGTCCGATGTAAAGCGTTTCGTTCCACATCCCCTCGTCCCACCCGTTACCACGCCTCTCGATTTATCTCGCTAGCCGCCCTTCGTATCGAACATGGTCACGACCATCGAACTCGCCATCCTCGTCCTCGTCGTCGCGTTCTTCCTCGGGGCACGCCGGGTGGTCGACACGGTCAAGCCCTTCATCGTGAACACGGTCGTCGGGTTACTCGTGCTGTTGCTGGCGGCCTGGTTCGGCGTCGGTGTCGCGGTCACGCCCCTCGTGTTGCTCGTCGTCGCCATCGGGGGCGCACCGGGGGCATTGCTCGTGCTCCTCTTGCACGTGTTCGGCGTGGCGTTCCTCGCCGCCCCGCTGGCCTAGATACCCCAGATTGCGGCGATGCCGACGGTCGTGACGACCGCGAAGACGAGCTGGAGCGGGGTCCCGATCCGGGCGTAGTCCGAGAAGCGGTAGCCGCCGGGACCGTAGACGAACAGGTTGGTCTGGTAGCCGACCGGCGTCATGAACGCGGTCGAGGCCGCGAAGGTGACCGCGAGCACGAACGCGTAGGGTGACGCGCCGAGTCGGGCGGCGGCGTCGAACGCGACCGGTATCATGAGGACGACGCTGGCGTTGTTCGAGATGACGTTGGTGAGCGCCGCGGTCAGGACGTAGAACAGGCCGAGCACGGCTATCTGGGGGAGCACGTCGGCGCTCTGGACGAGGACCTCGGCGATGTAGAGCGCGGCACCGGTGTTCTGCATGGCGGTGCCGAGCGGGATGACGCCGGCGAGCAGGACGATGACGTCCCACTGGACCGCGTCGTACACCTCACCGGGTTTGAGACAGCCGGTGAACACCATCGCGAGGGCCCCGGCGAGGGCGCTCACGACGATGGGGAGGACGTTCAGTGCGGCGAGACCGACCACCCCGCCGATGATGCCGATGGCGACCGGAATCTTCTCTTCGCGGTAATCGTGGCGCTCGATCTCCTGGGCGACGATGAAGTCACGGTTCAAGTCTAGGCGCTCGATGGAGTCGGCGGTCGCCTGCACGAGCAGGGTGTCGCCGACCCGGAGGACGATGTTGTCCATGCGCTTGCGGATGAGTTCGCCACCGCGGCGCAGGGCGAGGACGGTGGCGTCGTAGCGCTGGCGGAAGTTCATGGAGGTGAGCGATTCGCCGACGAGGTCGGAGCCGGGGGCGACGACGACCTCGACGAGGTTCTCGTCGGCTTCGGCGAGCTCGAGTTCCTCTTCGGTGACCTCGAAGTTCGGGACGAGCTCGAACCCTTCCACGTCCATGAGTTCGACGAGGGTATCGCGGTCGGTGCGGACGAGGAAGATGTCACCCGCCTGGATGGCCTTCGGGCCGAGCGGTTCGAGGAACACCTCTTCGCCACGGACGAGCTGGACGAGGTCGACGTCGAAGTCGGTCTCGACCAGGGCGTCCCGCACCGTCTGGCCGATGAGGGGAGAGTCCTCGCGGACCTCGACCTCGGTCAGGTAGTCCGCCATCTGGAACTCCTCGGTGAGGTCCTCGCGGGCCTTGATGCGCTCGGGCAGGAGGTAGCGGCCGACGACGAGGAGGTAGATGAAGCCGACGATGGCGACCACGATGCCCAGCTGGGTGAACTCGAACATGGAGAAGCCGTCGGAGAGCCGGGCCGAGCCGACGGGAGCGTCGGCGCGGGTCGCGATGTCGCGGGCGACCTCGCTGGCGAGGATGTTGGTGGAGGTGCCGATGAGGGTGAGCATCCCGCCGAACATCGAGGCATACGAGAGCGGGATGAGCAGTTTCGAGGGCGAGGTCTTGCCCTTGTGGGCGATGTCGGTCACCATCGGGAGGAGGATGGCGACCGCGGCGGTGTTGTTGATGAACCCCGAGAGCGGGGCGACGACGCCCATCGTCGCACTCAGTTGTCTGGTCTCGGAGTCCCGGGTGAACGCCGCGATCTTGCGCCCGAGAATCTGGATGATGCCGGTCCGCTGGACCCCGTCCGACAGGATGAACATCGCGAGGACGGTGATGGTCGCTGTCGAGGCGAAGCCGGCGATGCCGAGTTCCGGTGCCGGGCCGGTCTCGGCGTTGCCGAGCAGGTAGAGCGGACCGCCGATGAGCCCGAACCGAGCGAGTTGCTCGGTGAGTGGTCCGGTGGCGAGTAGCACCACCATGATGCCGAGCGCGGTGATGTCGACCGGGACGGGTTCGGTCGCGAAGAACACCAGCGCAACGAGGACCAGCGCGAAGACGTAGAGTATCTCGGGCGTGAGTGCGACCACAGGCCGTGGAACGGCTGGCCACAAGAAAAGGCTACGGAAACCGGGAGGACTGACGGGCGTTTCGAGAGCCAGGAACCCCGGTCAGGGTCCGTTCATCGCTGAAAAGCGCTTGGCTATCTCCTCGTCGGAGGCCTCTCCGCCGGTCTCTCGGGTGGGGTCATCGCCTGCAGGGTCGGCCGTATCGCCCCCCGTCTCGGGGCTGGACTCGCCGGCGGAACTGCCGCTGTCGGGGGGTGCTGTGCCACCGTCGTCGGTGTCCTCGAGGGTCAGCGAGGCCGTGCCCTGGGCCACGTCGGTGTCGCTGGCGGTCGACCGCCGTGTCGGCACGAGGTGTTCCACGTCGATCTCCTCGAGCAGGGTCTCGTCGAAGATCTGCTCGAAGGTCAACTGGAGCTGCTGGCTGTGTTCGGTCGGGTCGAGGTGGAAGTGAGCGACAGCACCGACCGAGGTGAGACGGCCAGCGAGGACGTGGCAGAACTTGAAGACGACTTCGGGGTCGTTCGAGGCCAGGAGATCGCTCAGGGAGTCGAAGCAGACCGATATCTCGTAGCCAGCGTTCGTCCACACCTTGCAGAACCGGCTTATCTTCTGGCCGAGGCTCTGGAGGTCGCCCGGGTCCGCGACGGTGTCCTCGACGAGTGGTTCGTCGAAATCGGGCTCGCCGGCACCGACGGCGCGCATCGTCTCGCCGACGGTGATGACCCCGCGTTTCGCGGGCTGGCGACCGCCGGAGAGCGACGCGAAGTCGACGCTATCGGTCACGTCTTGCGGGAACGTCACCGTGAGTTCCGCGCGTCTGCTCGCCTCACAGACGTGCATCAACTCGTCGCAGTGCTCGCCGGACTCCGATGCCGTCGTCTCGTCGAGCAGGAGAACTGTTCGTGCATCCGCTGTCTTCCCGTCGTCCATCATACCTGACACCCAACCCCCCCCGGTTCACCGACCGAGGCTATTGCGTCCATCGTTAGATTCCTCACTATTAATTATTTCTGGCCGGTCAGCAGCCGTCGAGCAGCTCGGCGATCTCCTCGTCGGAGGCCTCGGTGACCTCGTCGGGGCGGTCCTGGTCGCCATCGCCGACGATGGAGTACTGTGCCTCCTCGCCCCAGCCGTCGGTGAGCGCGGCGATGTCGTCGTCGGTGGCCTGGGCGAACTCCTCGATTACGTCTGCGTCCGTGGTCTCACCGACGGTCTCGTCGAATATCGACTGGAAGGTGGCGACCGTCTCGTCGTCGTGTGCGTCCGGGTCGAGATGGAAGTGTGCCAGCGCGTCGACCGACCCGAGACGGCTGTTGAGGACGTGGCAGAACTGGAAGACGGCCTCGGTACTCGCGTGCTCGAGTAGCTCGGTCAGCGAGTCGAAACACACCACGATGTCGAACGCCTGGCGGTCCCACTGCTCGCAGAACCGGCTGATGGAGGTCCCGATGGCCTGCAGGTTGCCCGGGTCCTCGACGGCGTCCATCGGCACGGGAGCCGAGAAATCGGGGCTGCTCGAGGCGGCAGACCGCATCACGTCGCCGACCGAGATGACACCCTTCTTCGCCGGCTGGCTGGACGAGAGGCTCCCGAAGCCGGTCTTCTCCGTCTGTGCCTTCGGGAACGAGACCGTCAGCTCCGCACGAGTGTCGGTCGCGCTCGCGTCGAGCAGGTCACCACAGTACTCCTGTTCGTGCTCGCGGTCGGTGAGCAACACGTTCCCGGTCTCCCCGATGGTTTCGATTCCAGTCATGATGGTGGAGGGCCGGTCGTCTGCCGCCGGACCCCGGTGTTATCGAACGGGATGGCAGGATTGCTCTTGATAGTTTTGGCCAATTGAAAGGTTCGTAATGAGCGTTGTGGCCCCTCTCGCCGGCGCAGACGGTGATTTCCGCTGTCACGGGCCGTCAGACAGAAGTGGGTGGAGTCGACCGAGAGGGGGGACGCGGGTCGGCGTCACAGCTCCTGGTCTTTCAACTCGATGTCCGCGACGACCTCGTAGGGGTGTTTCTCCTTGCGGATGCCGTCGAGGATGGTGAACGAGTCGCCGGGCGTGAGGAAGTGCGTACAGACGACGCGGCCGAGGTCGGTCGGCGCGAAGCCGTCGATGAAGTCGTACTCTAGCAGCTTCCCGATGGCGTGTTTCGTCGGAATCTCGCCGAGCATCCGGTCGTTGAGCTTCTTGGCCTTCTTGCCCGCGACGGTGATGTTCGCCAGCGTCTCCTCGATGGCGGCGTCCTCGTCGTAGCGGGTGATGACCGGCTCCATCTGGCCCTTGAGCAGCTTGAACGCGACCTCGTCCTCGGTCATCTCCATGGAGTTGTGGTAGCTGCAGTCGGGTTCGACCAGCATGTACACCTTCCCGCGGTCGTGGTAGTCCGGGCGGCCTGCGCGGCCGAGCATCTGGCTGAACTCCTGCACGGAGAGCCACTCGATACCCATCGCGAGCGAGTCGAAGACGACCTGCGAGGCCGGGAAGTCGACACCGGCGGCGAGTGCGGCGGTCGTGATGACCGCGGCGATGTCCTGGTTGCCGAACATCCGCTCGACCTTCTTCCGGCGGCCGTAGTCCAGCCCGGCGTGGTAGGGCGCGGCCTGGTACTCCATCTTCCGGGCGATCTCGTGACAGCGCCGCCGCGAGTTCGTGAACACGATGGTCTGGCCGCGATAGCCCTTCGAGGACTTCCGGTCGAACTCGCGTTTCACCAGCCGGTTGATGATGCGTGGCTTCTCCTGCCCACCGGCGAAGGTGACGTGGCGCTCGATGGGGACCGGGCGCTCCTCGAACTCGATGAGCTTCGCGCGGAGCTTCTGGGCGAGTTCGGAGGGGTTGCCGACGGTCGCCGAGAGGTACACCCACTGGGCCCCGCCGTAGTCCTGGCGCTGCTTCTTTCGCTTGTCGCTGTAGTACTTCAGGCGAGAGATGAGCCCGTCGAGGCGGTGCCCCCGACCGTCCTCCTTGAGCGTGTGGACCTCGTCGATGACGACGGTCCCGATGTCGCCGAGGTCCTTGCCGGTCCGAAGCGCGTGGTCGATACCCTCGTAGGTGCCGACGATGACGTCGGCGGAGGGGTCGAAGCGCGACCCGTTGGAGGCGACGCGGCTCGCACCGACGCGGATGGTCACGTCGACCATGTCGCCGTAGCGCTCCTCGAAGTCCTCGTGCTTCTGGTTCGCGAGCGCGACGAGGGGCACCAGGAAGAGCATCTTGCCCTTCCCGTTCAGGACGTTGTTGATGCCGGCCATCTCGCCGATGAGGGTCTTCCCGGTCGCGGTCGCGCTCACCACGAGCTGGTCGGCTCCGCCCGGTCGCGGGCCGTGCCCGCTCCCGTCTTTCGCGGAACTTCGTTCCGCGCTATCGAACAGTCCGTTGTCGACGGCCAGACTCTGGACCGGGAGCAGGGTGTCGAACCGGTCTTCGAGCATCCCCTGCAGCCCGGGATGGAGGTTCAGGGTATCCGTCCGGACGAGCTCGATGTCGTCGGTCGTCGACGAAATCTCGTCGAACTTCGTGAGGTCCGGGTCGAGTTCGCCCTTGAGCAGGTTCTTGATCTTCTCGATGTCCTGCACTTCGAGCATCAGCTCCTCGAGGCGGTCCTGTGCGGCCCCGGTGAACTCGCCGTGGTAGGCGAGTTCCTGTTCGAGCTCGGTGACCGCACAGTCGACGCAGATGTAGTCCTGTCCGGACTTGACCGCGGAGTCTGCAGTGATCGGGGAGTAGCGCCCGTCGGAGGCGCAGTAGCGACAGGTCCGGACCACCTTCGCGTCCAGCTGGTAGCCACCGAGCATCTCGCGAAGCTCGTCGCGAGCCGGTTTCGTGGTCTGCTCGGAGATGCGGATACGGCTCGCTCGGCGAGCTATCTCGACGAACTCGTCGGGACTGCGTGGCTCCTCGGACGAGCCGCGGATGACCCGGAAGCGGCCGGGACGGGGCCCGGCGCTGGTCTCTTTGAGCTCCAGCTTCGCGCGGAAGACGCGTTTGCCGTCGCGCACCACGACGGCGAGGTAGGTGTCTCCGGTCTCGTGGAGGAACAACGTGTCGACGCGCTGGACCTGTTTAGACACGGCTGGCGATACGTGAGTGGGGTATTTCAGGGTTCTGCGTTCCGCCCGACCCGGGTCAGTCCCGGTTGACCGTGGCGGGCTGTCGGCCCGCTTCTGCCTCGACCTCGACGTCTTCGGTGACGATGAGGTCGGTGAAGGGGACCGATGGGTCGTAGAGGCGCAGGTACGCACGGTAGGTCGCTGCGACCTCGGTAGCCTCCGCGGCGGTCTGGCGGTCGTCAAACCGGAGCCCCTTCAGTGGGGCCGGGGTCTCGCCGGTCTTCGCACAGACCACGTGGTACGGGCCACCCGGGGCGTGGAGGGCATCCAGGTGGGCTCGAATCTCGCCGAACCCGTCGCGATAGCGTGCCATCAGTCGTGTCGAAGACCTATGAATAAAAAATCGTTATGGATTGCGCGAGATACTGCCGAGACCGATACAATGTTTTTAGGTTGCCCAAAAGTGGTTGGATTCGAGACAATTGGGGTCGCTGCGGGTCGAATCGGCACTCTTTTAGGATGGCCTAAAATAGTGGCTGGTATGACCGACCCCGCCGAGCGCCTCCCGAACGCTCGCCGAACCGTCGCCGACCTCGCCAGCGACGACGGCGGTTTCATCGTCGCCTGTTCGACCACCGGCCACCGCCCCGAGCCCGCCACTGGCGCCCGGTTCGACTCCCGCGCCGATGCCCAGAAGGCCGCCGAAGCGACCCAGGAGTACCAGGCCGCGATGTGCGAACTTGACCCCGAGCATCCGACCTACCGACCGACCGTCTACGAGGACGACGACACGCCCCTGCACGTCGCGACGACCCGCTCCCGCACGAAGGGGATGCGCTCGAACGGCCTCCCGAGAACCCAGGAGTCCGTGACGCTGAGCAACGGCCGTGACGGCGAGTGGATACAGATGGAGAACGCGCCGCTCATCCACCTCTCGCGCGACGACGGACCCTTCGACGACGACGTAGTGGCGCGACAACTGGACGCGAAGCTCTCGGACTGAGAGTCGGTCGGGAATCGGATTATTCGACCGTTACTCCTCGGTCTCGTCGTCCGGTTCGGGCGTCCCGAAGATGCCACGGAACAGGCCGACGGCGGCGCGAGAACGAGTCGTGCGAGGCTGTGACTGACGCTTGCTCATGTGTTTTAGGTCTGCCTAAAAAGTCAAAAGTGTACCGGAACCGGTCGTCTCGCCGACTACTCCAGGAGCTCTATCTCGTCGTCTCCGTTCGGTACCGCACAGAGGAACGCGCCCTGCGTGTCGCTGTCGTTGCGATACCAGTGGACGGTCCCGGCGGGGATGAGCAGCGAGTCACCCGCTTCGACGCGGTACTCTTCGTCGCCAATTCCGACCACGTACTCGCCGTCGAGCACGTACTGCTCGTGTTCGACCGCGTTGGTGTGCTTCGGGACCTCGGTTCCAGGGTCGAGCGTGAACCGCCGGATGGCGAAGTGCGGGGCACCCTGCGCTTCGGAGACCAGCACGCCCTTGCGCAGGCCAGCGGCGGCGTCCACGTCCTCGTAGTCGATGTCTGCGGCGCGTCGCACGAGTGGTTCGGGGTCGCTCATGCCCGACGGTAGGGCGACTGGCTACAAAAACGGCCTCCCTTTTAATACCGTCCCGCGGCTACTGTCTCCCATGCGAAGTTTCCGTATCGGGTCGCTCTTCGGCATCCCGATCAAGCTGGACCTGACGTTCCTGCTGGTACTTCCCCTGTTCGCCTACCTCATCGGTGACCGCGTGGCGGCGGTCGCCGACCTGATGAACCAGGTGTTCGGTGCGGGCCTCCCCATCGGCCCGCTCACCTCCGGACCGACCCCCTGGATCGTCGGCTCGGCCGCAGCCATCGGCCTGTTCGCGGGGGTCGTCCTACACGAACTCGGGCACTCCCTCGTCGCGATGCGGTACGGCTACCCCATCGACTCCATCACGCTGTGGATCTTCGGGGGTATCGCCTCGCTCTCGGAGATGCCCGAGGACTGGAAGGAGGAGCTGCAGATAGCCCTCGCCGGGCCCATCGTGTCCGTGCTGGTCGGCGTCGCCTCCGCGGTCGCGTTCGTCGCGCTCCCGTCTGGCTACCCCGCGGCACGGTTCGTCGTGGGCTACCTCGCACTGATGAACATCTCGCTCGCCGTGTTCAACATGCTCCCCGGCTTCCCCATGGACGGTGGCCGGGTGCTCCGTGCACTGCTCGCGCGCCGCCGCCCGTACGCCCGAGCGACGCAGATTGCGGCCGAGGTCGGTAAGCTGTTCGCCCTGCTGCTCGGCCTGTTCGGCCTGTTCACCTTCCAGATACTGCTCATCGGTATCGCCTTCTTCGTCTACATCGGGGCGTCCTCCGAGGCCCAGCAGGTCGTGATGAAAGCGGCGTTCCAGAACGTCACCGTTCGCGACATCATGACCCCCTGGGAGCGCCTCAACACCATCGAGCGCGACCAGAGCGTGGCCACGCTCATCCAGCGCATGTTCCAGGAACGCCACACCGGCTACCCGGTGCTCGAGAACGGCACCCTCGTCGGCCTGGTGACGCTCGAAGACGCCCGCAGCGTCCCGTCGGTCGAACGCGACGCCTACCTCGTCGAGGAGATCATGACCACGGAACTCGTCACCATCGACCCCGATGCCGACGCGATGGAAGCCCTCCAGACCATGCAAGAGAAGGGGGTCGGCCGCCTGCTGGTCACCGACTACCACGGTGACCTGGTGGGCCTCATCTCCCGCTCGGACCTCATGACCGCGTTCAACATCATCCAGGAGAGCGGCTCGGCGAACCCGGCGACGCGGGCCGAAACGGCGGACTGAGACCTGCTGATAGTTTATAGCTCATCCGGGTCGAGTGCATCACTGGGTGACACACGATGAACGGCTCCCATCGCGAACCGGATACCAGAGACGACGCCGTGTTTGTACCGGCTATTCTTTGCAAATGTGATGTAGAACGACTCTTCACCAGCGACGAGTCCGAGAATGTACTCTCTGTTATCTTCTTCCATGTTGTGTGTCTCCTTGAAAGAGAAAGGATGGAGCTGTCACTACCCAGGCTTGACTCCTGGCGTATTTACCTCCCCTTGAACCTCCGTCTTCCCCATGGGAAGCCTTTGGTTTCCATTTGAAGATATGTAGCGCTTGATTGCAAATACTTATAAAATAATTGTCCTGTTTGGGCACCACAAGTCGCTCTGCCACCAGCCACCTCGCTGAGGCCTCGATCAGCCCACATTGTTCTGGGGCAAGATAGGTCTCGAATTGCCTTGTCCTGTGGGAATTTAGACGAGCCGAACGCGCATCTTTACCCGTTCATGCCTCCCACTCAGCTAACTGGCGTAGACCTGCATCCAGAAGCTCCTCCCGTCTCTTCTGTAAAAAAGCTAAAGGTTCTTCTACATCGTGGCCGGTAACCCGAACTGTACCACGGTTTTCTTCTCCCCGAGCCCCCAGCTCTTCCCATGTCAGAGTTCCCATCCCCTTCGAAACGTCTCTGCCGAACTTCTCCTTTATTCCCGCCTGGATTTCCTCGCTGGAGACGCCTTCCCAAGGTTCTGGGAGATTGGAATCGTCTGATTTCCTCGGAACGACGGCATACCGGGCGCAGTAATCGATTACGAGTTTCCGCTTTTCAGTTGCTTCACTGTAGCTTTTAATCGGCATGAATATGTCAACGTTGCTGATGGCACATAACACTTTGTTGAGCACAAATCTGTGTAGACGATTCGTGAGATTTACTCGATAGACAGAGAAACGTGACGCCGGCTTAGAGTTTCAACGAGGCTACCTGTGCGAATATATTAATGGGTGTGGATTGGGTGTTTCTTTCTATGGTGCTCTCTGACGATCAGCAACTCCAACGGGCTTGGGAGGAGTTCGAGGCCAATGATTTTCGAATGAAGGATAGCCAGGGGGAGGTCGTGACAATGGCAGAGGCGGATGAGAGACGGAATGAACGACTAGTAGTTCTCAACGAACTCATTGATGACTTCATCAGGGGAGAATTGCCACTTGACGAGTTCAAGTCTGCAATTGATAGCCAGAACAAGCGGTTCCCTTACTGGGGATTCAAAGGCATGAACGGGATGATGTTCTTCAATATGATTTATAGCTCGGCTGGCGAATCCCGCGAGGATGAATTAACATCCCTTCTCCAGAAGGCCATTCAGCCGCCTGAAGACCGAACGGAAGCCAAGGAGAAGATTCGTTCAATCGAAGGGTTCGTCGAACGTCTCCGAAACGAAGCTGATGATCTACGAAAAGTCCCTCGACCTGGTTCGATTCCGTACTTTATTTCTTACTTTTGGCAGATTCGTGACCCCGAGAGATACCCCATCTACTACACCTCGATGGTCAACGCACTCTCGGATTTGGCCATCTGGGAGCCAAATGACGACATTGCGGAGAGCTACGGGAAGTTCTGGGAACTGAATGAGGAGATGAGAGAGGCGATTGAGGGGTATACTGACCGTGATGTTGATCTTTGGACTGTCGAGCACGTGTTCTGGTATTGGCAAAACCGGGATGAGTTCGAGGATGAAAGGGTCGCAAAGCCTGATGTCCTCCAGACCCTCCCTGACAGCTACATTCCCCCGATTGTGTCTATTCTGCCTGAGCTGGGTTCAAACACTGAGGAAATCGAGGAGCTCGCCGAAGAGACTGGTAATGCGGTAGAGACGCTATTCGAGAATCGACTTGCAAAAGCCCTCCGCATGATCGGGTTCGAGGTCGAAGAAAGAGGGCAGGGAATGGGGCGCAATCCCGATGGTATCGCAATCAGTCAGCGGCACAGCTATGCCATCATATACGACGCAAAAGTTCGTCGTGACGGCTACACGATTAATACGGGTGACGAACGTCAGTTTCAGGACTATATCAACCGAGAAGTCC
Source organism: Haloarchaeobius sp. HME9146 (assembly GCF_025399835.1). Taxonomy (NCBI): domain Archaea; kingdom Methanobacteriati; phylum Methanobacteriota; class Halobacteria; order Halobacteriales; family Halorubellaceae; genus Haloarchaeobius; species Haloarchaeobius sp. HME9146. The sequence continues at coordinate 259,799 of NZ_JAODVR010000001.1, read as the reverse complement.
CAACTCTACGGAATCAGGGGTTGAGGAACGTCTACTTTGCTGTATTCACCGGCGAGTTCTCCGACGAGAGCCGTGAAGCAATACGGACGCTAAAAATCTCGACCGATGTTCAAGAGGTTCGGTTAATCGAAGCGGATACGCTCCTTGCACTCCTCGAAAACCGACTCAGAGATCCAAAGTTCGATTTGGGACCAGGAGGCCCGGAAGGACCTGGTGTACAGGATTTCCTCGCTGAAAGTGGTATCCTTTCTGCGGCAGATATCCGGGAAGAACTGGGCATCTAAGTAACACCCTTCGAGGGTTTTGGGACTATCTCCCCCCGTCGAACCCTTCCTTTGTGGCTTTTACCACAGTATCAATTATAATATATAAACAATAAAACAAACTAATTAGGGGGGTTAGAGGGTGAAAAGGTTCAGGTGCGAGAATTGAACCCTAGTCGCTTCGCTCCCTGGTTCAATTCTCTTAGGACGACCGTTGCGTCACTTCATGCTTCCTCACGGTGCTCCTGCCGGAGCACACGCTCGGACAGTTACGTTCCGCAAAAGGTCCAGGTGCGAGAATCGAACCCGCGTCTCAGCCTCCACAAGGCTGAAGGATAGTCCACTACCCCAACCCGGACACTGTGTGCAGTCACAGGTAATCCAGCAGCGTAAAAATACGTTACGACTCGGCCTCCCCACGACAGACAGACACACGCGCGGCGAGACCGGGGCGTTTTTGCCCGCCACGGCGTTATCCATCTCCAAGCGTGGCCATCACGGACAAGATATACGTCAAGAACCACCGCCAGCTCAGCTCCCAGCTGGACACGAACATCCCGAAGGGGGCGTTCAAGGGGGCGACACTGGACATCCTGTTCAACGGTGGGGACAGCCTCGACAAGCTGGACGAGACGACCCGGGAGCGGGTGCTGGACTTCGCGAAGGACTTCATGGACTGTGGCTGTGATAACGCGCCGTACTGTGGGCACCCGGAGCGGAAGTTCATCGGGTACCTGCTCGAACTGCGGGCACAGGGGCTGAACCCGGGAGCCATCGTCGACGTGATGGGCGACGATTACATGGTGTACGCCTACGAGGGCGACATCCTCTCGTTCCTCGACGACGGGGTCCGGACCCTGGAGGCGATGGAGGAACTGGCCCGGGTCGACGGCAACGAGGAGATGCGCCAGCGAGCGAAACAGACGAAGGACGAACTCTCCGGCTAGGAAGTCGAGAACTCAGTCGCGGATGCGGTAGCTCGAGTCTTCTTCGCGCTCCGTCTCGTTCCCGAGGTCGAGGTCTTCGAGGTGGATGACCTCCTCACCGTCCTCTGCGTCTTCGAGGGTCTCGCGGAGGTGGGTGACGTACTGTTTGTACTCGTCGAGCTGTTCGCGGAGGTGGTCGGCCTCGAGTTCGAGGCGTTCGTGCTCGCGGACGAAGCTCTTGGGGACCTCGACCTTCGGTGGCCACTCGTCCTCGCCGGTGCTGTCCTGCTCGGGCACTTCGTGTTCCGGGAGCACCTCGACCTGGCCGTCGTGGGCGACGAGCATGTCGACGTAGTCGCGGAAGACCGCCGAGAGGGAGATGTCGCGTTCAGCCGCGATCTCCTGGAGCGTGTCGAAGGCGTCCTCGTTCACGCGGAAGGAGATCGTCTTGTTCTTGTTGCCCATGTCGTGGTAGGATAGGGAAGCGGACGTACTTGAAGTTTCGTCAGACGATTGTCGGAATCTACGGGCTCGCTCGCACGCTGGGTGTTTATCATCCGACCTGTCGAAACCCGATAGTATGGTCCCGAAATCGTTCCTCCCGTTTTCGACCCTGCTGGTCGCCGGCAGCGCGCTCATCCTCGCGGCCAGCAGCCACGCGCCCCGTCACAGGGCGACAGGCGCGGTCGGGTTCGCCGCCGGCATCGCCGTCCTCAGTCTCACCAGTCTCCTCGAGATGTTCACGGGTGGGTTCTCGCTGCTACTCGTGCTGCACGTCGCCGGGTTCCTCGGCTTCGCCGTCGCAGCCGGGTGCTGGTTCTGGTACGCTCTGTCCCGACGGACGGCGAACCCGTCGCCACTCGTCCTGGCACCGGTCGCACTCGTCCTGGCCGGTGGGCAGCTGTTGGTGGCGACGAACTCGCTCCACGGGCTGTACTGGCAGTCGGCCAGCGTCGTGACGCGCCACGGAGACACCGTGCTCTCTGCTGAACCCGGAATCGCGTACTTCGCGCTCCTCGCGTTCACGCACGCAGTGTTCCTCGCTGGTGCTGTCGTCCACGGTCGAGAGGCACTTCGGGGCGATCTCGGAGGTGCCCTCGCAGTTGTCGGATATGCAGCGGTCGTCTTCGGAATAGTCGCCTCGGTCGCCGGTGGCTTCAGGGGTGCAGGCCCTTTCGGGATGGCTGTCGCATCGCTGTTCGTCGCCGGTTCGACTCGACTCGACTAAAAAAGTACAGTCGGCTCAGACTGCGGCTTCCGCTTCGTCTTCTTCCTCGTCGTCACCGCTGACGCCGTCCATGCTCTCCAGTGCCTGGATCACTTCGTCCCGGTACATGCCGAGCATGTCGGGGTCGTAGTGCTCGCGGGCCATGGCGGCGTACTCGTTGGTCTCGTCGTCGAACGCCTCGATGCGGTCGAGGGTGCGTTCGGCGGCTTCGACGACCCAGCGGTTGCGGGTGGCCTCGTCCACCGGCGTGATGGACTCCGGCCGCAGAGAGACGTTGACGTTGCCGTCGTCGGTCTCGAACGTGCGCGGCTTGCCCACGACGGAGACGTAGGCAGGCGGTTCGGTCTCGCGCAGGAACGAGGCCGCTTCGGGCTGGTACTGGCCAGCGTACACGAAGAACGTGCCCGTGGGGTCGACGACGCGGCCACGCCAGTACTCCGAGTCGTCACCGATGTCCTCGGTCTCGGTGAGGGTGCCGACGACGAACACGCGGTTGGCGCGGTCGCCCGTCGGCAGGAGCGCGAAGTTGGGGGCGCGCTCGTCGTCGGATTCCTTGAACGTGTACGTCGCGTCGTTGAACTCGCGTGCGAAGACGCGCTTTGCGACTTCGCGGGTGGGTGCCTGACTCATGTCACATCGACCTCGCGCGGATGAGAGCCGCTTCTCCACTCGGACTGTCCGTCAGCTCTTCGAGGTCGTCGACGAGGACGTACCGGCCGAAGGTCGGGCCCTCGACGCGGTAGTACGTGCCCATGATCGAGTCGCGGATCTCGTCCGCGACGACCGTGGTGTCGAGCGCGTCCATGGCCATCTGCTTGGCCTCGTCGAGGGTGATGCCCGCGACGGACTCGGTCGCGTCCTTGTCGAAGATGACCTCGTGGGCGTCGACGCCGTCGTCGACGACCGCCTTGATGCGGAGGTCGAACTCGCCTTCGCCCTCGCCGTGTTCGGCACAGCGGCCGTTCTGGAGGACGCGGGTGCAGTCCTCCTCGGGGCAGCGCTTGATGAGGCCGCTCCCGGACTGGATGTCCACGAGCGCGCCCTCGACGGTCGTCGAGTCGTCGCCGACTTCGACGTCCTCGTCGAGTTCCTCGATGCCGGTCGTGCGGTTGAGCTTGACCGAGAAGTTGCCCTCGTACTCGTCGGTGATGACGTTGGTCAGGTTGTAGGACTTCCCCTCCTCCAGCTCGGGCAGCTCGGAGGTGGTGAAGGAGATGAACTTCTTCGTCCCGGACTCGTCGCCGAGCAGGCCGACCTGGGCGACCGCGTCGGAGCGGGGCTCCCAGAGCTGGGTGACCTTCGCGGTCACGTCGATCCACTGCTCGTCGGTGTCGATGTCACCGAGGAGCATCTCGTCGTTGGCACCGCCACTGCCGAGCTCGTCGCGGTCCATGCCCGCCTCGTCGAGGTAGTGGGTACGGACGCTGCGGGTGGCCTCGTCCATGGGGACCTTGAACTCGTTGACGAGTCGGTCGAGACGCTCTTCGATGTCGTCGACGGACACGTCGATGTCGTGCCCGGAGAACTGTTCGTGTATGTCTTCCGCGTGCTGGCGCACATCAGTCATGGTCTCTCTGTCTCCGCGTGTGTTTCGGTGGGAGACGTATCGGGATTGGTGCGCCATCCTATTTAAACTAGTCTAAGGGCAGAGTGAAAGTGAAAATGGTCCCGATTGCAGGGGCTGGTGACTGGACGACCGGCCGGCCGCCGTCGCCGGTTAGACGCCCAGGCGCTGGCGGCCGAACGCGAGCACGGTCATGAGGGGATACCCGACGATGACGAAGAGACTGAACCAGACGACTGCATCGCCAAGTGACTGGACCTGGTCGCCGTAGTTCAGGACGGCCGAGACCGTCGCGAGGGCGAGCACGGCGAGCAGTCGGTTCCGGTCGGACAGGGAGGGCGTCTCGGTCGATGACATGGGTTGGCGGGGTCAGCCGGTGATAGGGCCATGCGCTCCTTCAGGCTTGGCCCCATCCGGCAGGCACGCCATGGGGGAGGACCCCACCGACGTACCTTAGTGCCCTGCGCCGCTACGATTCGACAACAATGCGACCGTTCGTGCCCGGGAGGTGCCCCCGGTGAGCGACCAGAACGACGGCGTCGGCCGGTTCATCCGCAAGACGTTCCGCTCGGCCGGCCGGCAGTACGCCAAGACCCGCCAGAACTTCACGACGGGAAGACAGGTGAGCAAGCTCCCCCGTGACGAGTACGGGCGGGCGAGAATCGTCTGCCGGCGCTACGCCGAGAAGCGCGCCGTCCTCCTGAGCGAGGCCGGCGTCCCCGAGTGCTTCGACCCGGAGAATCCCGACTGTCAGGGCTGCCTGGAGGACATCCAGGAGGGGCAGATAGAGACGTGGTGACGACCGTCGCGCTGGTGCTCGCCGGGGGGACCGGCACCAGGCTCTACCCCGCGAGCCGCAGCGACCGCCCCAAGCAGTTCCACGCCTTCGGCGGTGACGACTCCCTGCTCGCCCGGACCGTCTCACGTGCCAGCTTCGCCGACGAGACGTACGTCCTCACGGGAGCGGACTACGCCGAGCAGGTCCGCGAGCACGCGCCGAGTGCAGGCGTGCTCGTCGAACCCGAACCCAAAGACACCGGTCCCGCGCTCGCGTACGCGGCCCGCAGAATCCGTGAGCAGGTCGGCGACTGCGTCCTGCTGTGTCTCCCGAGCGACCACCACGTCACGGGTGACTTCACGACGGTCGCGACCCGTGCCTGTCAGGTTGCAGTGGAAACCGGGGGGCTGGTGACGATGGGCGTGGAGCCGACCCGGCCCGCCACCGGGTACGGTTACATCGAACCCGGGTCGTTCACCGACGGCGCTGCCACCATCCGGCAGTTCCGCGAGAAACCCGATTCCGAGACGGCCGAGACGTTCGTCGCGGACAGCTTCCTGTGGAACGCCGGCATCTTCGCGTGGACCCCCGACGCCTTCCTCCGTGAGTGCGAGGGGACCCCACTGGAACCGATTGCGACGGCCGAGAACGCGGAAACGGGCTTCGAGCGTGCCGAGTCGGTCAGCGTGGACTACGCTGTCCTCGAACGCACCGACGACGCGTACGTCGTCCCGGCCGACTTCGAGTGGGACGACCTCGGCTCGTGGGACGCGTTCGAGCGCCTGCTGGAGGGTGAGAACGCGGTGCTGGGCGACGCCCTGACAATCGATTCGAGCGGGAACGTCGTCGCCAGCGACGGCAAACACGTCTCGCTGGTCGGTGTCGACGACCTGGTCGTCGCGGCGTACGACGACCGGGTGCTCGTGGTTCCGAAGTCTGACGCACAGCGGGTGCGGGAGGTCGTTTCGGAACTCCGCGAGCAAGCGCGGTTCTGAGTGCTAGTCTGGTTTTCCTTAACTCCGCGTCCGCCCGCCGTCGACCGGGAGCGACGTCCCGGTGACGAAGCTCGCTTTCTCCGAGGCGAGGAACGCCACCACGTCACCGAGTTCCATCGGGTCGCCGATACGATTCATGGGGATGTCGGCGGACCAGTCGGCCAGTCCCTCCTCGTAGCTGTCGTACTCGCCGCGCTCCATCGACTGTTCGATGAGTTCCTTGATTCGGCTGGTCTCGTGGGCCCCGGGCATGACGACGTTCGCGCGCACGTCGGGTGCCCACTCGCGGGCGACGGTGTCCACCAGGCCGACGACGGCCCGGCGGACCGCGTTCGAGAGCACGAGGCCGTCGATGGCCTCGACGACGCTGGTCGAGGTGATGGCGACCCAGCTCCCCGAGTCGCTCGCTGCCAGATGGGGGTGCGCCTCCTTGAGGGTCCAGACGGCGCTCATCACGAGCAGGTCGTAAGCCGCGTAGAAGTCCTTCTCCGTCATGTCGAGGAACGGGCCCGACGGCGGGCCGCCCGCAGAGGTGACGAGGTGGTCCAGGCCCCCGAACGCTTCGACGGTCGTCTCGACGACGTCCTTGATGTCGTCGGGGTCGGTGATGTCGGCCGGCCGGGCGAGCACCTCGCCGAAGCCGTAGTTCTCTATCTCCTCGGCCGCCGCGTCGAGGCGGTCGCGGTCACGCCCACAGATGGTCACGTTCGCGCCCTCGCGGGCGAGTGCCTTCGCGCTCGCGAGCCCGAGGCCGGACGAGCTCGCCGTTACCAGTGCGGTCTCTCCTTCCAGGTTCAGGTCCATATCGGGAGAGACGTTCTCATCCCCCTAAGTACCTGAGTTACGCACCACGTCTGCCTCTACCATGGCGACAGAGATGGGCAGCCCGAACGTCCCCTCGTCCGTGATGGGGAACTCGACGACCGACGCGACGGCGTCGGTGTTCAGCGGCCCGTAGATGTGCGGGAAACCGTTCTCGTAACGGATGTCGGCGTCGACCTTCGACTCGTCGATACAGACGAGCAGGCAGTCGTCCGGGAAGTCGTTCTCGGGGTGGTTCGCCACGTCCTCGACCTGCTCGGGTTTCGAGCAGTGGATGAAGCCCTCGTCGTCGAGGCTCGCGGGGCGATACTCGTCGGTGTCGTCGTCCCAGTCGGATTCGGGGACGATGTGCAGGATGAGACCCATACCTGAGAGAGCGACTCGACGGCCTAATCGGTGTCCTTCTGCCGGCGGACCTGAACGGTCCCGTCCGTGGTGACGCTGATGAGCAGGTCGTCGCCGATCTCTCGGCCGTCGACAGCGTCGCCGGCGTCGTCGTTGACGACCTTCATCAGGTCCGGTGCGGCGTAGGGGACCTTCACGTCGACCGCGTCACAGGCGTCGTACACCTGCTGGGGCACGTCGTAGAGGTCCGACCCGGCCTCGACCGTGATACGGACGGGCGCGGCCAGCGCGTCCGCGAACGCGACGGTCTCGCGGGCTTTCGCGACGTTGTCGCGGGCGGTCGATTCCACGCTGGAGATGTTCGCACGCGAGGTGCCGAGACGCTCGGCGATGGCGGCCTGTGCGAAGCCGCGTTCCCGGAGCGCGAGCACCTCGGCCTGTCGGCGGGTCAGGACGCTCTCGGCGGCGGAGAATCCCGTCTCGTCGAGGATGTCGTCTACGTCGGGCAACTCGTCGGCCATATGGCGGCGTAGGAACCGCCACGCGAAAAAGGGTCGGTGGACTGTCCGTGGGTGCGGTTCGCTGGGCTGGGGCGGCTACTTGCCCCAGAAGTTGTCGCGGCTGCCGAGGCGTTCGCGGGAGGCGCGGCCACTCTTGCTCCTTCTGGAGGTGCGAGGCTCCTGTTCCTCCTCGTCCTCGTCTTCGTCCTCCATCGGGAGCCGCTCGACCTCTTCGGCCTGCGCGTGGTTGTTGTAGACCTTGGTGACTTCGACCTTGGCGCGGGCGTCCGGGAGGACGCCGTCGACGAAGATGATGAAGCCCTCGTCGGTGCGGCCGATACCGGCACCGGACTCGTGGATGTCCGTCACGTCGACGACGATCTGCTCGCCCGGCTTGACCGGCTGGGTCTTCAGGTCCGAGATCGGCTGGTCGTAGTTCTTGCACCACTCCATCCCCCCGCGGTCCCCGTAATGGGCACAGCCCATTCCGGCGATACGTTCCTCGAATCTGGGGCAGTCGTCCGCGAGTGGACAGTCCGACATGGACACGACTAACGAGGCAGACATCTAAACGCTTGCGCCTTCCCTGAATCAGCCGAACTGTCTCGCCCGGTTTCGTATGTGATGACGGCACATACTGGCCCCACGTCCACCGCCGGTGCCCGCGAGCGACACCGTTTCACGTCTCCCGTCCCGAGTGCCGGTATGACCCGTCGGGTCCCCGAAGCCGCCATCGTCGTCGGCGTGCTGTTCGCGACGACGTGGCTCGTCTTCCCCGTCCTCGTCGGCGAGGTCGACCTCGTCGCCGACCCCGCCTCGTTCCTCGGGTACGTCGGTGTCGCGGCCGCCCTGTTCTACCCGTTTGCGGCCTACACGGTTACTCGTGCAGCGGACCCCGACGACACCATCCCGCCCCGACCGGTCCTCGCGGTCGCTGCCGCGGTCGGCCTGCTGTGTGTGACTCTCGGCCTCGCGGGAGGTGAACCTCTGCTCGGGCTGCTGGTCGGACTCGGCGTCGCCGTCCCGGCCGCGGTGTACGCCGTCGTCTTCGGCGCGGTCTCGCCGCCACCGGTTCCCACGCTGGTGGCTGGCACCGCCCTCGGTATCGCCAGCCTGGCCGGTGGCCTCGTGCTCGGCCAGCCATGGCTCGGCGGCCTGGCCGCCCTCTTCGCGTTCCTGCCGGCGCTGGGGATGTACGACCACCTGACGAACGACCGGCTGCCCACCCGGTGGGTGCTCGGCGCGACCGTGCTGGCGACCTTGGCCGTCGTGGGGTTCGGGCTCGGCGTCGCTGCTTCCCCCACCGCCACGCTGGCCGCCGTGCTCACGGTCGCCTTCGGGGGAATCGTGGCCGCACGGGTGGCCGGTGTGCCGCCGCGTGAGGCGTTCTAAGGTAGGGGACGTTGGAGCCTGACTACCGGGCGGCGTGCGCGGTCGGCGCCCCGAGCCTCGCGTGGGGTCGCCGACGAACTCGCGCGAGGGATGAGACGCGCAACGAGGCGGAGTGAAACGGAGCGAAGTGAGCATCGCAGTCGGCTGGGGAGGAAGTGGTTCGGTGCTGGGCGGTCGCGGTCAAAGACGCTATCGCGAGTGGTCTGGTCGTCGCCACCAGCACCAGATCGACTGCCAGTGGCGAGTCGAGACGTTCGCAGACCGACCGCTCTGAGAAGGGACCTCGTCAAAAACGTTCGAAACGACCGAGAAACCAGAACCGGCCTACGCGAGCGGCGTCCGCTCGACCACTTGCCCGTCGTACGTCGGGTACTGCTCGACGATTTCGCCGTCGTCGACGTCACCGTCCTCGATCATCTCTTCGAGCAGCCACCAGGCGACCTCGACGTGGTTCTCCTTGACCGTGTAGAACTCCTCGGGGACGCCCAGCGCCTCGAACACGGCGGGGTCGGTGTAGGTCTTCCCGTAGACGAGGGTTCCGTCGTCGCTCACGTCGTCGAACTCGCGGCGGACGTTCCGGGCCATGCGCTTCAGCCGGCGGCGGTGCTGGGCGGCGTCCTTGAAGACGCTGGTGCAGAAGTAGACGCGCTCGTGGTCACCCATCACGTCGAGGATGGCATCGCGGGAGCCGTCGACCGCGGACATGTGGCCCTCCTTCAGCTCGAAGCCTTCCTCCTGCATCCGGCGGTAGTTCCCGTCGGACATCTCGAACTCGTTGATGTTACAGAACTCGGCGGCCCCCTCGTCGAGGAACTCGAGGAACTCCTTCTCGGGGCGGATCCCGGGAATCTCGAAGGCGGGGGTCAGCCCCTCCTCGCGGGCGATGTAGAGTATCTCCTCCCACTCGGTGCCGTGCATGTCGCCCCACAACTCGAGGGGTGGGTGGAAGCGAATCTCGTCGAGGCCGGCCTCCGAGAGGCGGCGCATGTTCTCGCGGCCGCCGGTGATGCCGGTGTAGAGGTGGGTGTGGTGGTCCTCGCCGAACTCGTCTTTGAGCAGGGAGAGGTAGTGACAGGTGCGGTCCAGCGCCTCCTGGGGTTCGCCGCCGGTGATGGAGGTGCCCAGGGCGTCCATGCGCTTGGCCTCGGTGATAACGTCCTCGTCGGACTCGACGAGGCGCTCGTTGGCGTAGACGTCGGTGACGTTCTTGCGGTTCTCACCGAGCGGGCAGTAGAAGCAGTCGCGCTGGTCACAGTAGCCGTAGACGAACATGACCATCTTTCCGCCTTCCGCGCACTGCTCACAGCCCTTGGAGATCATTCGTTGTACGGTATAATCGGGCCGAACGGGAAAAAGCGTGCGAAATGGAGACGGCGTGGCTCGGGGGTGCATGGCACGTTCGCGACCGGTGCAGTGCGACGGGTGTAGTCGGCACTCCCGACCACCTCGCCCGATGAGGGTTCTGCCCCTTCTTCGTGCTAGCCTTCCTCTAGCACGATATGGCAACTGACCTGCCGCGCCCGCCCGAGCGACCCCGTTTCACCCTCGACCGCGGGGTCGAACTGACGGAGGTGGTCATGCAGGCCATCGAGTTCGCCGCCGCGGTCGTGATGGTGTTCCTGTTCGCTGTCGGCGTGCTCGATCTGGGGATGCAGATCGCCGGCGCGGTCGGCAACGGGGACATCACCGACCCGCTCGTGGTGGTCGGTTTCATCGACACCGCGCTGTTGCTGTTCATCATCGTCGAGGTGTACCAGACCGTCCTCGCCTACGCCCAGAAGTCGAAGACGACCGAGATCGTCCGCATCGTCGTCTACACCGGCGTCATCGCGATGGTCCGGAAGATAATCGTCTTCCGAACCGACGTGTACGCGAGCAAGACCGAGGCGCTGCTGACGGCGGCGGCCTACACGGTCGTCCTGCTCGGACTCGGCGTGTTGTTGTACATCGAACGGACCGCCGGGGACAAGGAAGCCGGGTCGACCGCCGAGGCAGAGGCGTCAGACTAACTCGTCGGTGTCGACGACCGTCGCGAACTCGCCCGAGAGGTGTGCCAGGGCGGCCTGATGGTTCTCCTCGGCCGAGAGGTGGCCGCCGCCGGGAATCGCCCGGTCGAACGTCGCGGTGGCGTCGGCCACCAGCACGGGGTCGAATCCCAGGTTTTCGGCCATCCGGGTCGTCGTGGAGACGCAGTGGTCGGTGGTGAGCCCGCAGATGACCACCCGACCGTGGGGCGTCTCGCGCAGCCAGGATTCCAAATCGGTCCCGATGAAGGCGCTGTTGACGGTCTTCGCGAACACCGGTTCCTCGCCCTCGGGTTCCAGCCCCTCCTTGAATTCGTTCCCGGCGGTGTCGGGCCGCAGGGGCGAGCCGTCCTCGGTCGAGTCGTGTTTCGCGTGGGCGACCGGCCAGCCCTCCTCGCGCCAGGTCTCGAGAAGGCGCTGCATGTTCGTCTCGGCCTCCGGCGTCGAACGCTCCTCGCCCCAGCCGGGCTCGTCGAAGCCGCACTGGGCGTCGATGACGAGCAGGGCGTCGGGTCGCGCTGACTCCTCGTCCTCGCTCACGCCCGAACCTCCAGCGGGCACTCTTCGAGTTCCTCCTCACCGTCCGGCAGCATGTACTGCTTCCACTCGTGACTCGTGTCGTCCTCCCACTCGCCGAGGTGGGCGTGCGGGCAGACCGAATCGTAGTCCTCCAGGCGACCCTGGATGACCTCGCGGGCGCGCTGTCCAGCTTCGGTGTCGCCGGTGACGCCCTCGAAGACGGCCCGGGGCTGGACCGTCACCTCCAGCCCGTGCGGGTTGTGGCGGCTGTGGCGTTGCTCGTAGCTCGGGGCCCGGACCGTCGGGAAGATGGGGTGCCCGCCGAAGCAGTACTCGAACTGGTGATGGTCCGGGTCGGTCGGGAACTCCTCGGGCCAGGCCTCCGGGTCGTTGTCGTGCAGGAACTGCAGGACGTGCCAGTAGCGCTCGTACCACTCCGCCTCGGGCAGGTCGGTCCCGTCGTGCTGGAAGAACGCGACCAGCGAGGTCCGCGGCGAGTGGTGTTCGTACGTGTTCAGGAACGCCAGCATCACGTCACGGAAGTGCAGCAGCGATTCGTCGTCCAGGCCGGGCACGAACGTGTACAGGGCCCAGCCCTTCTCCTCGGAGTCGACGCCGAAGTAACAGGGGAACGGCGTGCCGTTTCGCTCGCCGAGGATGGCGCTCCGGAACTCCTCGTAGTGCTCGACGGCCCAGTCGGGTAGGGTACCCGCGTCGAGGCGCTGGTGGAGGCGCTCCTGGTCGAACAGGCGTGTGAGGTCGGTCCCGGTCAACTGGTCCGACCCGCTGGTGACGGCCCGTCTACTCATGCACCAGAGTTAGCGCGCAGCGGTTAGTACGCCACGGTTGCTTCCCAGCGCCTGAGAAATCAGGGTCGTCCCACACGACCGACGAACGGCTCTTACTCTCCGGCGGCGTACGGGTTCCATGGACGTCCACCCCCTCCGGTTCGGCTCGATTCGCGTGAAGGAGGCGCACTACCGCGGCCGCGGCCAGTCCCGGGCCGTGCGGACGTTGCGCTGGGCGCTCGACCCGAACTTCCACGACCCGTTGCCCATCCTCGGCTGGGTCATCGACCACCCCGAGGGTCCCATCGTCGTCGACACGGGCGAACGCGCGGCGGCCTCACTTTCCAGCTACTACCCCCCGCTGGCGCGCTGGTTCTACCGGTGGCAGTTTCAGGTCGACGTGGCTCCCGAGGACGAACTCGACCCACAGCTCCGGCGGCTGGGGTTCGACCCCGACGACGTGGCCACGGTCGTCCTGACCCACGCACACTTCGACCACGTCGACGGCCTGTGCGACGTCCCCGACGCCGAGGTGGTCTGTTCGCGGCGGGAGTACGAGGACGCGATGGCCGGCGGCGCGCGCTACGGAACCTTGCGGGAGCACCTCCCGGCGAACTTCTCCCCGACGTGTATCACCTTCGACGGCCCCGAAATCGGCCCTTTCTCGGCATCACACCATCTCGCTCATGGCGTGTTCCTCGTCCCGACACCGGGACACACCCACGGTCACCTCTCGGTCGTGGTCGACACCGGCGACGGCGAACTGTTCCTCGCCGGTGACGCCGCCTTCGACCAGCAGAGCCTGCTCGCCCGGCGCGTCGACGGCGTGGCGATGGACGCTGACACCCACCGCGAGACCCAGCGACGCATCCTCCGGTTCGTCGCGGAGCGACCGACCGTGGTCCTGCCCTCGCACGACCCGGACGCGCCGCGCCGACTCCGCGAGCACGAGTTCTGCCGGGTCCCGCCCGACGCGGTGCCAGCAACCAAAAGCACTTGAACGGCAACGGCGAACCCACGCACTGAATGCTGCTCGTGCTGTGCGTCGACCTCGACGACGACATCGGTCGCAAGACAGGGACGCGGACCCCTGTTGTCGGCCGAGAGAACGTCGAGGAAGCCGCCGTCGCCCTGGCGACCGCCGACCCCGAGGACTCTGACGTGAACGTCCTCTTCCAGGGCATCAACCTGCTCGACACCATCCACGACGAGGCGGTCGAGGTGGCGGCCGTCACCGGGAACGAGAAGAGCGACGTGAGCGCCAACCGGAAGGTCGGCGAGGAGGTCGACGAGGTGCTGGCGGGCCTCTCCACGAGCGAGGAGGTCACCGCGCTCATCGTCACCGACGGGGCCCAGGACGAGTCCGTCATCCCCGTCATCCGGTCCCGCGTGAAGGTCGACGGGGTCCGCCGGGTCGTCGTCCGGCAGGCCCAGGACCTCGAATCGATGTACTACACCATGAAGCAGGTGCTCAACGACCCGGAGACCCGCGGGACCTTGCTCGTCCCCATCGGCATCCTCCTGCTGGTGTATCCTCTCGCCATCGCGGCGACGTTCATGGACGTGACCGTCGGGAGCGTCCTCGGGCTGGCGTCGGCGCTGCTCGGGTTCTACCTCCTCTCGCGCGGCCTCGGCCTCGGCGAGAAGATCGACTCGACGTTCGAGCGCGTCCGGAACAGCCTCTACGCTGGCCGGATGACGTTGCTCTCCTACGTCGTCGCGGCTGCCCTGCTGGTCGTCGGGGGCGTCAGCGGCGCGGAGTACCTGACTATCGCACAGGCCGAGGCCGAGACGGGCCTCTCGGCGTCACAGGTGCTCGCCGCACTCACGTTCGGCTCGGTCCGCTGGTTCGCCGCCGCCGGCGTCACGACCAGTCTCGGCCAGATAACGGACGAGTACATCGCCGACACCCTCGAGTGGCGCTATCTCAACGCACCCTTCTACGTCGTCGCCATGGGCGCGGTGCTGCACGCCGTCTCGGCGTTCTTCCTCGGGCTGATGACGCTCTCGAACCTCGCGGCCGTGTTGACGGGTGGCACGCTGCTCGGACTCATCAGCACGCTCGCGTTCGCCATCGCGGAGACGCACTTCTCGGAAGGGGCGGAGACGGACGCGGAGACGGGATAGGTTGGCAGGCGAGGAGACTTCAGACAGGCCTCGGAAGCCACCGCCATCTCGTTCTGGAGAGCCTCACCAGAACGAGCCGACCCAGGCCATTGGCAGCCAGCATGAGGCCACCGAGAACCGCGACGTACCACCAGACCGTTGGAACGAACATCCCCTGCTGCGGCGGGAGCACGTCGACCGACCGTATCGCCACCGCGTAGAGAAGGGTCGCGGTAAGCGTGAACAGGCCAGCGACTCCGGAGGCGACCCAACGCTGCTGGTCTCGCCGGCCGACGAGTACCATTCCAACCGCGATGAGGGTCAGTAGGACGACAGGCCAGATGAGGGGCCCCAGACCGGGTTCCATCTTGTACACGCGAATGAGCAGCGTGACCTCAGTCTCCGGATTCGTCCGAGCCCATGCCTGGTACGACCCGAAGAGTGCGAAGATGGCCCCGACGAAGACGAGCAGTCGCTCCCCGGTGGTTGCTGAGCCATTCGACATACCGTCAGAATCGAGCGTTTCGGTTGTAGGCTTTCCGCGAACCGACTACCGCTCCCGCACGACCACGAACCGCGCCAGGTCGCGCAGGTACTCGCTGGCCTCCGAGTCGCCCGTGTCGACCTTCGAGAGCGCCTCCAGCGCGGCTTCGGCCTCGGCCTCGGCGCGCTCGTTGGCCTCCTCGGGCGTGAGGTCGGTCACCTGCACCACGGAGGGGCGGTCCATCTCTGCGTCCTGCCCGGTCGGCTTGCCGAGGTCGTCGGCGTCCGCGGTCTCGTCGAGGACGTCGTCGCGGATCTGGAAGGCGATACCGACGCGCTCGGCGTACTCGCCGAGTGCCTCGATGGTGTAGGCGTCCGCGCCGGCCGCCACCGCGCCCAGTTCGGCGGCCGCCCGGAACAGCGCGCCCGTCTTCCGCCGGGCGAGCTCCATGTACTCGCGCTCGTTCGTCGGCTGAGCGGCGATCTCCGTCGCCTCGCCCTCGCCGAGTTCGACCATCGCCTCGGCGACGATCTGCATCGCCTGTGGGTCCGAGGAGAACAGCGCGAACGCCTCGCCCAGCAGCCCGTCGGAGGCGATTATCGCGGGGCCGTAACCGTACTCGGCCCACGCCGCGGCGGTTCCGCGGCGGATGTCGGACTGGTCGATGATGTCGTCGACGACCAGCGACGCGTTGTGCACGAGTTCGATACCGACGCCGAAGTCCACGGCGTCCTCCGCGTCGCCACCGGCCGTCTCGCAGGCCAGGACGGTTACGGTCGGTCTGACTCGCTTGCCGCCCGAGAGCGAGACGTGTCGTAGCTCGTCGGCCAGTTCGCCGGGCTCGACGGCGTCGAGCACCTCCACTAACCGGTCGTCGACCAGCCCACGCCGGCGCTCCAGGAACTCCATCACCGACCGCTTAGGAACGCCCCAAAAAGTAGGTGACGGAACGTGTCCGCAATCGGGACCGCGCTACCGCCTCTCCGTATCGACCGCACGACGGTGTGGGGTCGAGTGGGGGAACTGGGACCGTGTTCCCGCTCAGTGGTCGCCGAATTCGAAGGTGTCGTCGGACTGCTCGTCCGCCGAACCCTCTGGCGATTCTGCTGCCATCTCGTCGTGCTGGTCGCCAGCAGGCGTGGTCGCTTCGTCCTCGGTCGTCTCCTCGAACATCACCTCTTCCGCGTCACCCCACGAGTCGGATTCGACGCGCTCCGTGTCGGTCTCGAAGCGGTCGAGGGCCTCGCTCAGGCGGGCGGACTGGTCCGCGAGGTCGCTCGCACTGCCAGACACCTCGGTGAGTGCAGTCGTCTGCTCTTCGGCCGCAGCAGCGACGTTCTCGGCCTCGGCGGTGGTCTCCTCCGAGATGGTCGCGGCCTCGTCGACCATCGCGACGACCTCCTGCGTGGAGGCCGCCTGCTGTTCGGATGCCGCAGAGATCTCCTGGACGCCGTCGTTGGTCTGCTGGGCGTACTCGGCGATCTCGTCCAGTGCCTCGACGGCCGCCTGCACGGAGCCGGCGTGCTCGGCGATGCGGTTCGAGGTGCGCTGGACCTCCTCGGCGGTGCGGTCGGTCTGGTCCTGGATGGTCTCCAGGCGCTTCTCGATGTCCTCCGCGGTGTCCTTGGTGTCCTGTGCCAGCTCCTTGACCTGCTGGGCGACGACGGCGAACCCGTCACCAGCGCCACCGTCCCCACCGGCTGCCCCGCGCGACGCCTCGATGTTGGCGTTCAGCGCGAGCATGTTCGTCTCCTTCGCCAGTCCGGAGATGAACTCGATGAGCTCGTCGATCTGTTCCATCTCGGCCTCGAGGTCCTCGATGGCGTCGACTGCCTCGCTGGACTCTTCCTGGATCTCGCTCATGCCCTCGATGGCGTCCTCTGCGGCGTCACGACCACTCCGGCCAGTCTGGGCCGTGCGCTCGGCGAGGTCGGCGACCTCGTTCGAGGAGGCCGCGATCTCTTCGGTCGTGGTCGACAGGGCGTCCATCTCGGTGTTGACCGACTGGAGGCTCTGGTTCTGCCGTTCGGCCCCGTCCGAGATCTCCTGGACCGACTCCGTGACCTGCTCGGACGCGGAGCGGACCTCCTCGGAACTCGCCGTGACCTCCTCGGACGCTGTCGCCACGTCGCTCGCGAACGTCTTGACGCGGTCGGTCGTCTCCTCCAGCTCCGCGACCATCCGGTTGAACTCGTTGGCGATGTCGCTCATCGCCTCGGACTCGGACTGGGCGTCCATGCGCTGGGTGAGGTCCCCGGCCGCACACGCCTGCATCACGTCGCGGTACTGGTCGGCCTTGCGTTCGAGGTGGCGGTTCATCTGCTCGGCTTCCGCCTGTGCCTGCTCGGCGTCGGTCCGTGCCTGCTGGACCGCGGCGATCTGGTCCTGCAGGGACTCGCGCATGTTGTCGATGGAGTTGTACAGCTGGCCGATTTCGTCGACGCGCGAACTCTCGATCTCGGTGTTGAGGTCACCCGCCTCGATCTCACCGGCCTTGTTGGACAGGTTCGCGACCGATTTGACCGTGTTCCGGCCGATGGTCATCCCGATGAGGATGATACTCCCGAACGCCAGTCCGAGCATCGCGACCAGCTGCGTCAGGATGGTGTCCTGGAGCGCGAACGCCTGTGACTCCGGGACCCGTCGGATGACGGTCCAGTCCTCGGTCGTCAGCTGGCGGTAACTCAACGCTTTCTCGCCGTCGCTGGTGTCGAGGGTCTTGAAGCCCCTGGACCCGTCGATCTCGCCGGCTGGAACCGTGTCCGTCTGGAGGATGTTAGACGCATCGGCCGACAGCATCACCGTCCCGGAGCCGTCGACGACGACGACCTCTCCGTAACTCACCTGCGGGAGCGCGGTCACCGAGAGCAACTGCATGTCGAGCACCGCGACGAACGACTTATCGGCCTGGTTCGGCACCGAACTCCGGACGACCATCACTTTCCGGTCCCCGAGTTGGAAGGGTTTGCTGGTGACGACCTGGCCCAGTTGTGCGGACTCCATCTCGTTCAGTTTCGTCTGGAACGCGTCGGTGAGGCTGTCCCCGTCCGCACCGGTTCCCCGTCCGACTTGCTGATCTATCGCCCCCGATGACGTGTCGACCAGATAGATAGAGTCGACGTACTCGTCCGAGGCCGCACTTCGCATCAACGCCCGTCGTTCGGAGCTCGTATTGTCGTCCTGGGCGGCGTCGGACGTACTCAGACGCTCGACCTCTGTTCTGGTCTCACGGAGTGTCTGGTCGATGAACTGTGCCTGGATCTTCGCACTGGCGTTCAGCTCCCGCCCCGTGTCTTCTTCGAGCACTGTCCCGGTCTGCAAGTAGATGTAGCCGCCAACCCCACCGATGATGACGAGCACACTGAACAGCGCGAGTGCGAACTTCAACGCGTAACTTCGCCGGATCGGTCCCGGCACAAGACGTCCCAACACACCTGACATTACATGCAGGTATCCTCGGAAACGTATGTATCTTTCCGCCGTTCCCGTTACTTTTCGAACGGTAACGGGCTGATTCTATCTCTGCCTTTCCGCAGCCAGAGACGTGGCAGAGGGCGTATATGTCTGTAGAATGTTTAGTCGAAGATGAGTTAACCATCTGAACGGACGGGGCGACGCTCGCCCACGTCCTCGGCTGTGCTCGCCGTCAGTCCTCTCTGCCCTGCTCCGGATAGTTCGCGAACTCGAACGCGCTCTTCGCGTCGTCTTCGTCCGCGTCGCCCGCGTCTGCGGTGTCGGCCGACGCGTCGTCGCCCGCGTCCCCGGAGCCCGACAGCTGGTCGGCCAGGAGCGGGCCCTCCCCACTGGTGCCGTCGGATTCGGTCTCGAACCGGTCGAGTGCACGGCTGAGCTGGGACGCCTGTTGGGCGAGGCTGGATGCACTCTTCGTGACCTCCGACAGCGAGGAGGTCTGCTCCTCGGCGGCGGCGGCCACGTTCTCGGCCTCGGCGGTGGTCTCTTCCGAGATCGTCGCGGCCTCGTCGACCATCGCGACGACCTCCTCGGTGGAGGCGGCCTGTTCCTCGGACGCTGCCGATATCTCCTGGACGCCGTCGTTGGTCCGCTGGGCGTACGTCGCGATCTGTTCGAGTGCGTCCGCCGCGTTCTCGACGGCGATACGGTTCTCCGAGACGCGCGTCGAGGTCTTCTGGACCTCCTCGGCGGTGCGGTCGGTCTTCTCCTGGATGCCTTCGAGACGCGCCTCGATGTCCTCGGCCGCGTCCTTGGTCTCCGCAGCGAGTTCCTTGACCTGCTGGGCGACGACGGCGAACCCGTCGCCGCCATCGCCGTTCGCGCCCTCGGCCGAGCCACGCGACGCCTCGATGTTGGCGTTCAGCGCGAGCATGTTCGTCTCCTTCGCCAGGTCCGTGATGAACTCGATGAGTTCGTCGATCTGTGCCATCTCGGCCTCCAGGTCCTCGATGGCTTCGACGGCCTCGGAGGACTCGTCCTCGATCTCGGCCATGCTGGCGATGGCCTCCTGTGCGGCCTCGCGCCCTGCACTGCCGGTCTCGGCCGTGCGTTGGGCGAGGTCTGCGACCTCGTTCGAGGAGGCCGCGATCTCCTCGGTGGTGGTCGACAGCGAGTCCATCTCGGCGGACACCGACTGGAACTGCTGGTTCTGGCGCTCGGCTCCGTCCGAGATCTCCTGGACCGACCCGGACACCTGCTGGCTCGCGCTCTGGACCTCCTCGGCGCTCGCCGTGACCTCCTCGGACGCGCTCGCGACCGAGGTCGCGAAGACGCGCAGTTGAGCGACGGTCTCGTCGATCTGGCCGATCATCTCGTTGAACTCGTTGGCGATGTCGGTCATCGCCTCGTTCTGCGACTGGGCGTCCATGCGCTGGGTCAGGTCGCCGTCCGCACAGCGCCGCATCACCTGCGAGTACTCGTCCGCCTTCCGTTCGAGGTGCGTGTTCAGGCGCTCGGCCTCGGTCCGGGCGGCTTCGGCCTCGCTGCGGGCGGCTTCAGCCTCCTGTATCTGGTCGCGCAGCGAGTCACGCATCTCCGCGAACCCGCCGTACAGCCGGCCGATCTCGTCGACCCGGCGCGTCTCCAGGTTCACGTTCAGGTTCCCGTCTTCCATCTGGCTGGCGCGGTCGCGCAGCTTCGCCAGCGGGGTGACGGTCTGGCGACCGAGCACCACGCCGACGAACCCGAGCGCGAGCAGGCCGCTCGCGATGATGAGCAGGACGTTCTGGCCGACCGTGTCACGCACGGCGAACGCCTCGTTCGTCTCGACGCTGGTGATCGCGACCCACTGGGTCCCGTCGACGGCGGCGTACGCGTGGACCTGGCTGCCCGCGGTCTCGAACGCGGTGTCACCCGAGGACCGCGCTGCCGAGAGCCCGTCACCGTGGACGCTCTGGTCGACCGAACCGCCCGGCGTCAACACGGTCCCACCGTTCTCGTTGATGATGCGGGTCTGTCCCTCGGTCTCGGAGTCCTTGATGGTGTCCAGGTGGGTCTGGATACGCGTCACCACGACGACGTAGCGGTCGTCAGAGTTCGGGACTGCGCTCGCGAACGCGACCACGTCACCCTGGGTGTACGGCGTCAGCGGTGATTCGTAGGAACTGTCGGACACCCACACCTCGTCCGCCTTCTCGGCGGACTTCCCCGAGACGTTCGCGTTCGCCCACGGCACGCCGAGTTCCTCGAGCTTGAACCCCGAGATTGGGTCCGTACTGGCCATCACGCGGCCGTTCGAGCTGTTGACCAGGTGCATGCCGAGGATGTCGCCGGAGAGGCGAGACTCCCTGGTCTGCAGGTACCGTTCCGCCGTTCCGTAGGACGAGCCTTGCTCGTCGCCCCGGAGCTCCTCTCCGGCAGAGACGGTCCGCGTCTGGATGCGCATGCTCTCGGTCCACTCCGAGAGCGAGGACGCCCGGAGCGAACTCGTCTCCTCGAGCTGTGCCTGCGTGTTCGTCTCGACCGTGTCCTTCGTCTGGACGTAGCCGACGGCACCGACCGAGCCGATGACGAGGACGACGAGCAGGAAGGACACGGCGAACTTCAGCGAGTAGCGCCGGCGGATGAACCCCGGCGTGAGTCGCGCACCGATGGAGGGAGAGTCGTCCGCCATCTCAGACCTCCTCCGGCGTCGTGGGGACGTCGATCTCCCCGTTGACGATCTTGAACCGGGTGTCGTCCACCTGGAGCTTCGCCAGCTCGGGTATCTCTGGCCCGACCACGTTCCCGTACGCCACCTCGAGACCGTTCCGGTCCAGCCCGAGTGACTGGACCGATCCGCCGTCGAACTCGCCTTTCTCGATGGTGTCGATGGCGTTGAACACCGCCGTGTCGACCCGCTTGACCATGCTCGCGAGGATGACGTTCGCGTACCGCGGGTCGGTCTCGGACTGGTCCGAGTCGACGCCGATGGCGAACCGACCGTTCTCCTGGGCGGCCTGGAACACCCCGACGCCGGTCCCGCCGGCGGCGTGGTAGACGATGTCCGCGCCCTCGTCGTACATCGACTGGGCCGCCTGCCGACCGGCTTCGACGTCACTGAAGCTGCCGACGTACTCGCGCAGCACCTCGACGTCCTCGTCGGCGTACTTCGCCCCGGCCATGAACCCGGCCTCGAACTTCTTGATGAGGTCGGACTCGATACCGCCGACGAAACCGACCGTCTTCCGGTCGACGCGGGTCTGGCCGGCCCCCGCCGAGAACCCCTGCGACGTCAGCGACCCGGCGAGCACGCCGACCTGGAACGAGCCCTCGTGCTCCTTGAACACGTAGTTCGCCACGTTGTCCCGGTCGACGACCGCGTCGACCAGCATGAACTTCTGGTCGGAATACTCCTTCGCGGTCTTCGTCAACGGCTCCTGTTGCAGGAAGCCGATGCAGACGGTGAGGTCGAACTGCGGGTTCGTCGACTTCGCGTACTCCGTCTGCAGCGCCTGGATCTGGTCGACGGTCTCCGGCACCGCGTTCTTGTACTCGATGCCGTGACGGACGCGAGCGAGCTTGACCCCGCGGTTGGCCATGTCGTTGAACGAGTCGTCGTCCAGCCCACTGGTCGCGTACAGCATCCCGATGAACGTCTCGCTCTGGTCGAACTGTCGTGTCGCCGTCTCTGTGGCACCATCGCCGTCTCCCGTTCCCATCCCGGGTACGACGGACGTGCACCCGGCGAGGGCCGACGTGATGCCACCACAGGCACCAGTCAGTATCCCTCGCCGCGTGATACTCCTATCCATATCTCGGCAGGTATATCCTCGAATACTTATATCTTCTTGCCGAGTTACAATGGAGGTTGTATGAGTCTGTTCCTCATGGTTGTCTTGCGGTTTCGAGTGTGCGGTTCGGTGGCTACCCACGCACACCCCGCCTAATCATAAAAAGAATGCCAGTTTAGTTTCCCGGAATCTGACGGTCTGTTCACGGCCCCTCCCGTCAGCCTCCCAACGGGTCCTGATTGGGCGCGTTCACTCGTGTTCCGAACGGAATCGTACGGCCGGTGTAAAACATACCCGGTGTTTGTATAATGCCGAAAACCCGGGATTACTCGGGCAAAAAACGGTAGCGGGCCGCTCAGGAGAACTGTTCGATGAGCGCCGGCACGACGTCGAACAGGTCGTCGACGATACCGTAGTCCGCGATGTCGTAGATTGGCGCGTTCGGGTCGGTGTTGATGGCGACGATGGTGTCGGCACCCTTCATGCCGGCGACGTGCTGGACCGCCCCGGAGATGCCGATGGCGATGTACACGTCGGGCGTGACGACCTTCCCGGACTGACCGACCTGGCGGTTCTTCGGGAGCCAGCCAGCGTCGACGATGGGGCGCGACGACGACAGCGTCGCGTCGAGCGCGTCGGCGAGGTCACGAACGAGGTCGAGGTTCTCCTCCTCCTCGATACCGCGGCCGACGCTGACGAGCACGTCCGCCTCGCTGATGTCCACGTCGCCGGACCCGACCTCTTCGAAGCCGGTGACGGTCGAGCGGATCAGATCCTCGTCGAGGTCCACGTCGAAGGACTCGACGGCGGCGTCGCCCGTCTCCTCCGTCGTCGGCCACTCGGCGCTCCGGATGGAGACTGCGACGTGCTCTGCGGGCACGTCGGTCGCCGTTTCGACCTTCCCACCGTACATCTCGCGCGTGGCGGTCAGGGTGTCGCCGTCGAGTTCCATCCCGACGACGTCGCTGACGTAGGGCAGGTCGAGGCGGTTCGCGACGGCGGGCGCGTAGTCCAGCCCGTTCACCGAGTTCGGCATGAGCAGGACCTGCGGGCCGATGGCGTCGTAGAGCTGCGTGACGGCCTGGGCGTACACGTCGTGGTTGAACTCCTCACCGTCGGAGACGGTGTGGATGGTGTCGACGCCCTCGAGCTTGAGCTGCTCGGCGAAGTCGTCGAGGTCGCCCGAGATGACGGCGACGTGCAGGTCGCCACCCGTCGCGTCGGCGAGCTCGCGGCCGGCCGTGACGAGTTCGAAGCTCACGTCGCGGAGTTCACCGCGGCGGTGCTCGGCGACTGCGAGGATGTCGCTCATTGCGCACCCACCCCCTTCTCCCGCAGGAGGTCAGCAAGCTGTGCGGCTTCTTCCTCCGGGCCGCCCTCGAAGTACGTGGCGTCCCCTTCGGATTCGGGTTCGTACATGTCGGTGAGTTCGAGGTCGTTGGCGACGGCGTCGGCGTCGAGGCCGATGTCGTCGAGCGTCTTCGGGGCGATCTCCTTGCGCTGGGCCATCCGGATACCGCGCAGGCTGGCGTAGCGCGGCTCGTTGATACCGGTCTGGATGGTGAGTACGGCGGGGAGCTCCACGTCGGTCAGCTCCTCGACGCCACCCTCCAGTTCGCGGTGGACCTTCGCGACGCTCTCGGCGTCGAGCGCGTCGTGGTCGAGGTCGTTCACGACCGCGGCCCACTCGTAGTCGATCTCGTCGGCGAGGGAGACGCCCGTTGCGCCGAACCCATCGTCGTCGGCCTGGACACCACTGAGGACGAGGTCCGGCTCCTCCTCGGCGACGACCGCCGAGAGGATGCGTGTCTTCGCACCCACGTCGAGCAGGTCGGTGCCCTCGATGGCGTCGTCCCACACGCGAATCGCGCGGTCCGCACCCTTCGCGAGGGCCATGCGGATTGTCTCCTCGGACCGCTCGGGCCCGATGGTCACGGCGACGACTTCGTCGGCGATGCCGTTCTCCTGCAGCTGAACGGCTTCTTCGACGGCGTAGTCGTCCCACTCGTTGAGGTCGTATTCGAGGTACGTCTCGTCGATTGACGTCCCATCGATCTGGAATTCGTCCTCGACGGCGGCCACCTCCTTGACGGTGACGAGAACCTTCATCAACGGCTGATTATGCCGGCACCCACGTAAATGGTTACGAAACGCGGGACCCTGTGAAAATCGTTTGTCAGGAGCCTCCGGACGCGTCGTCCGTCAGGCGTCGTCGTCGAAGTCCCCGATGCTCTCGCCCGGGAGCGTGATGAGGTTCTCCCGGCCGATGCGGAGCTTCTCGATCTCGTCGTCGTCGTCCATGCCGGAGAGCAGCTGGGAGACCTTCGCGTTCGACCAGCCGGTCTCCTTGACGATGTTCGCCTGCTTCATCCGGCCGTTGTTCTGTCGGAGCAGGCGGAGGACGCGCTCTTCGTCCGAGAGGAGCTCCACGTCGATGGGGTCGAGTTCCTCCGCTTCCTCCTGGCCCGCGTCGGACGCGGTGTCTTCGGCCTCGGGTTCGTCCTCTGCAGCTTCGTCCGCGGCTGCCGCGCCCGCGCTCGCGGCTGTCGCCGCATCCGTCGCAGCATCGGTGTCTGTGGTCTCCGACTGGCGCGGACCGTCGGTCGTCGAGCTGTCCGCCGTCACCGTGTCGTGCCCGCCGTTCGGGGTGGCAGCTGGGGTGGACTGCTCCCGTTCGGTCTGCCACCGCGCGAACAGGTAGCTCCCGGCGGCGACCAGGACGACGAGGAGCCCGAACCCGATGAGTTGGAGCGGGAGACCGCCTTCCTCACCGAGGCCGCCCGGCGTCGTGCCGGGTGTCGTCTGGGTCTGCGAGGGCTCGCGCGGAACGTACGTCGCCTCGATGTAGCCCGGCTCGAACGTCTGTGGGCCGTCCCAGATGAGGGAACTGTTCTGCGGGCCCTTGTCGGCCGGCGAGTTGATGATGGCGAAGTTCTGCGGCTCGTTGATGACGAACCGCTGCCCTTCGTACAGCGTCGGCAGCCACGTCTCGTTCTCGGTCCCGAACGCGTCCCCGACGCGAACCTCGCCGTCCCCCTGGACCTCGGCGAAGTTCGTCCACGTGAAGGTGTAGGTGAGGACGCCGATTCTGGTCCTCATCTCGTCACTCCCCGTCGTGGTGGTCGCCGTGCCGGGCTGTGCCGGCTCGCGCACGACCGGTTCCTGCCACGACGTGTCCCGGATCTCCATGTCCCGGCCCGTCCACGTCGATGCCTGGTCGGCGAACTGCTGGAACAGCTCGGCCGAGAACGTCAACTGCTCTTGTCCCTTCGCCACGGCGCGACCGTACTGCCTGAAGGCGGTCGTCTCGTTCTCGCCGGTCAGGCGGTAGCGATAGGAGACGGACCACTGCGCGTCGCCGGACTCGGTCACGTTCACCTCGATGACCGTTCCGGGGTCTGCAGGTTCGAACTCGTCCTGCGCGACCGCGAGGTCGGGGGACGCGGCCGGTGTGCCCGCGTGAGCACCGCTCGGCACGCCGGTGCTGACCCCGGTGAAGAGGGCGAGCACGAGGAGGGCGGCTGTGACGACAGAGAGGGACCGCATACAGGTGCGTCCATGCCGCGGGGAAAAAACGCTTTCCATCGAGATAAAACATCAGCAGCCGTTATGAAATGTCTCGCCGGCTCTCGAGGGTTTTCGTGCTCGTTCGAGACACGTCGACCGGTTTTTGTACCGTCGCGCAGTACGGGCGACCAATGAGACGTTTCACGTGCGTCGCCCTGCTGGCCCTCCTCGTCCTGTCGCCCATCGGGACGGCCGCCAGCGCACCCGCGGTCCCCGCAGACACCGCCGCCGAGCGGCCAACGCTGTCGGCGGACGTGACGAGTCGCACGTCCATCTCGAACGACACGACGCGACGACTCGAACTCGACACGGTCTCCACACAGGGCTACGGTACGCCCGGGCTCGATCTCGGTGCCGCCGTGGCGATGAACCGTGAGACCGTCGACAGCAACTACCAGCTCGAACTCCTCTCGGTTCGCCTCGGTGCCGCGTCCTCCGACGAGGCACGGCAGGCGCTCGTGGAGGCGGCCATCGAGGACGTGGAGTCGCGGGTCGACACGCTGCAACAGCAGGAACGGCAGGCGATCGAAGCGTACGGAGCCGGTGACATCTCCGAGCGAGAGCTGTTGAAGCGACTCGCACTCGTCGGCTACCGTGCCGAACAGACCAAGGACACCATCGCGCGGCTCGAACGCTCGACCGGTGCATCCCTCGGGTACCTCACCAGGCAGGCAAACGAGTACAGCACACCGACCCGGTCGGCCCTGTTCCGGACGTTGAACAACGAACGTGACGGGTCGCTGCAGGCCCAGGTCCAGGGCTCACAGTCCGGTGTCGTCATCCAGTTGCTCGCACAGACTGGCCCGGACCTGGAGTACTACCGCGAGGCGGTCAGGCTCGACCACTGGGACACCGACACGACGAACGGGTTCGACAACCGAACGGAGTTCCTGGAGTACACCGAGGGGAGATACCCGTACGTGCGCGAGAGCTCCGGCGTGAACATCTGGGAGTTCAGGCGCGGTAGCTGGTTCTACGAGAGCCCCCTGGACCAGGGCTCCATCCGTATCTACGTCGATGGCTCGCAGCGGAAGGTGTACCGCGAGTACCAGCAGTTGACCGTCTCCGCGCTCCCCGTCAGCAACAGCGTCAACGCGACCGACTACGGCGTCGAGGTCGTCATCAACGAGACGGCCAACGGCGGCCCGGCACGCATCCAGGTCCAGAACGTCCTCAGCGGCGACGCCATCGCTGCGCCGGTGATGGTGGATGGCACGGTCGTCGGGCAGACGGACGATGACGGCATCCACTGGTTCACCCAGCCGAGTGGGGACTACGAGGTCACGGTCGAACTCCCACAGGGTCCCATCAACGTCAGCGTCTCGTCCTGACGCCGAGCCTTTTTATCCGAAGCCGCGGCCAGAGCCCGCGTGCTCTCTCCCCGTGCAGTCACCCCCGTCGTCGGTACCGCGCTCTTGCTCGCGGTGACGCTCGTCCTCGCGAGCGTCGTCGTGGTCGGCGTCTACGAGACCCCACCGACAGAGGCTCCGCGTGCGAGCTTCGCGGCCACGGCGGACGCCGACACCGGGCGTATCACCGTGACCCACACCGGTGGTGAGACGGTCGACGTGCGAGACCTGCGGGTGGTGGTCGAGGTCGATGGGACACGGCTCGCACACCAGCCACCGGTGCCGTTCTTCTCCGCGCGTGGGTTCGCGCCGGGGCCGACCGGGCCGTTCAACACCGCAGCCGATTCGACGTGGACCGCAGGCGAGACCGCGAGCGTCAGGATCGCGGGGACGAACCGGCCGACGCTCTCACCGGACTCGCGAGTCGTGGTGACGTTCTACAGCGAGGAACTGGTGGTCGGGCAGGTCGAGACGGTCGCCCGTTCTCAGGCTTCGGCTTCCGGGCCGGCGTCGTCTTCGATGGTCTCGCCCTCCTCGGCCGCCTCGTCCGCCGCATCGTCTGCACCTGGTGCACGTGCGACGGTCGTGATGGCGATGTCGGGGTCGTACTCCGGGCCCATCAGGCGGTGCTGGATGTCCTCGAAGCCGGCCGCGGTGAACATCTCGTCCGCCTCTTCCTCGTCGTAGAACAGCATGATGGCGTCGGCGACCTTCTGCATGACCGTCGTCTTCGGGTAGTTCGGCCCGACGACGAGCACCTGGCCACCGGGTTTCACGACGCGGCGGAACTCGCGCAGCGCACGGACCGGGTTCGGCCAGTACTCGATGGAGCCGGACGACCAGATGACGTCGAAGCTGTTCGTCGCGAACGGGAGACGCTCGGCGTCACCCATGTGGAAGTGGACCGGGCCGTGCTTGCCGAACTTGGCGTAGGCCTTCTCGAGCTGGTCCGGGCTCTGGTCGAGGCCCCAGACCTCGTCGACGTTCTCGTGAGCGAGGAGTCCTTCGGTCGCGAAGCCGGTCCCACAGCCCACGTCGAGCACCCGGTCGTCGGGCTCGATATCGAGCATCCCGATGGCCTCGGTACGCATCTCCTCGTTCCAGATGAACGGGTTGATGGTATCGTACACCTTCGAGAGATACTTGTAGAACAGGCGTGCACGAGCCTTGTTTTCGAGGATTCCCATTGGCCGGGGTTTAGCAACGTCCCGCCATAGTTCTGTCGCGATTGAATCGTGAGTGAACGTTCGTGATTGACCGGCGCACTCAGGTGAAACCCCGGTCCAGCACCTTTCGCAACTACCTTATAGCCGCTATGTAAACTCACGCGTGTTCAAGCCATGCCGAGGCCAGAGGTTCTCGAACGAATTCAGACGGCCGAGACGGAGGCCGACGACATCGTCGCCGAGGCAGAAGCCGACCGCGACGAGCGCATCGCCGAGGCCCGGGACCGTGCCGAAGAAATCCGCCAGGAGGCGGAGGACGACGCACGTGAGCTCGAGTCGAACCGCCTTGAGGAAGCTCGCACCGAGATAGCCGAGGAACGCGAGCAGATCCTCGAGGAGGGAGAGGCGGAGCGCGAGGAACTCCGTACCCGCGCCGAGGGACGCACGAGCGAGGTCGTCGACTACGTCCTCGAAACATTCACGGAGGAGGTACATGCTCAGACCTGAGCAAATGAGCAAGGTGTCCGTGACGGGCTCGAAGTCCGTCATGGACGACGTCATCGAGACGGTACACGATCTCCGCCTGGTTCACCTGAGCGACTACGACGGCTCCTGGGACGGGTTCTCCAACGGGAACCCCGTCGAGGGTGCCGAGGACGCCTCAGAGAAACTCGTCACCGTTCGCTCCATCAAGAGCATCCTGGGTGTCGAGGCCGAACACGCCGGCCCGAGCCGCATCGTCACGGACGACGCGCTCGAGGAGGAGCTCGAAGAGGTTCGCCAGGAGGCGAATCGTCTCGATGACCGCCGGAACGAGCTCGAGGCGGAAGTGCGTGAACTCGACGAGAAAGTGAGTTCGCTCGCACCGTTCGCGGAGCTCGGAATCCCGCTGCACCTGCTCTCGGGCTACGACTCGCTGCAGGTCGCGGTCGGTGAAGGCGACGTCGAGGCCGTGAAAGCCGAGCTCAACGGGGCGAAGGCGATCCGGTCGTTCGACGTCGAGAGCGGTGGCGGCGACCTCATCGCCGTCTTCGCGTACCCCGAGTCGAACGCGAGCGACAGCCTGCTCGACGACCTGCTCGTCCGCGCGAACTTCACCCGTCAGGAGATTCCCGACGGGGAGGGCGACCCGACCGAGTACATCGACGAACTGCGCCACCGTCGGCAGCAGCTCGAATCGAAGCTCACGACGGTCGAGGACGAACTCGAGGACCTGCGCCTCGACGCCGCCGGCTTCCTGCTGGCCGCCGAGGAGCGCCTGTCCATCGACGTCCAGAAGTCCGAAGCGCCGCTGCAGTTCGCGACGACGGAGAACGCATTCGTCGCCGAAGGGTGGCTCCCGACCGACGAGGTCGACACCCTCACGCGCGAACTCGATTCCGCGGTCGGCGACCACGCCGAGGTCCAGGAGATAGAACGCGCCGACTACCACGAGGGCCACGCGGTCGGCTCCTCGGAGATGCCGGGCGAGTCCCACGGGACCTCCGGTGGTGCCGAGGCGGCCGCCGACGGTGGCGTCGTCACGATGGGTGACGCACCGCCGACCGTCCAGCAGAACAACAAGGCCGCAGAACCCTTCGAGTTCCTCATCGAGATGGTCAACCGACCGAAGTACACGGAACTCGACCCGACTATCGTCCTGCTCATGACGTTCCCGCTGTTCTACGGGTTCATGCTGGGCGACCTCGGATACGGGCTCATCTACACCGCGGTCGGCTTCCTGCTCTACACGCGCACCAACAGCGACGTGCTGAAGGCACTCGGTGGCATCGGCCTGTGGGCCGGTGGGTTCACCATGCTGTTCGGTATCCTGTACGGCGAGATATTCGGCTTACACGTGCTGGGTGAGGTCCTGTTCGGCGGCAGCCCGCCGATGCACAAGGGTCTCCAGCCAGCTTACCTGCAGTACGGCCAGACCTGGCTCGTCGTGAGCATGCTGCTCGGCCTGCTCCACCTGACGGTGGGGTACGTCTTCGGGTTCATCAACGACCTCGACCACGGTCCCGTCACGGCGTTCATCGAGAACGGCTCGTGGGCGACCATGATGTTCGGGGTCTGGATGTGGATCTTCAGCACGCAGGCAGAGGGCCTGAAGCCTGACTTCCTGTTCCAGTCGTTCGGCGGCTCGAAGGCCGTCTACGACCTCGGATTCACCGGGTTCTCGCCGGCCATCGGCACCCTCGGTCTGGTGCTGTTCGTCGGTGGGCTCGTCGCGATGATCTACGGCGAGGTCCAGCACATGGGCGGGTTCGGTCTCCTCGTCGGTGCGCTGGAGTCCGTCAACGTGCTCGTCAACGTCCTGTCCTACCTGCGTATCGGGGCAGTCATCCTGGCGAAGGCAGGGATGGCGTTCGTCGTCAACCTGCTCTTCTTCGGGGTGTACGTCGTCGAGACCGAGAAGGGTGCCGAGTGGCACTTCGGGACGACCCACGACCCCAAGCACATGCTCGAGGTCGGGACGTACCACGGCCACGAGGTCACCGAGGTCATGTTCGGCGGCCTGCTGCACGGCGGTATCGGGATGGCGCTCGCGGGCGTCCTCATCCTCATCGTCGGCCACCTCGTCGTCCTGCTGCTCGGTGTGACGAGCGCAGGACTGCAGGGAGTGCGTCTCGAGTACGTCGAGTTCTTCGACAAGTTCTACGAGGGTGGCGGTCGCGTGTTCAACCCGTTCGGGTACGAGCGCACCTACACCACCGAGGACTGAGCTCGGCCCTTTCGTTTCTCTCGCTGTTTGGCGGCTGATTCCTCACAGTTGTTCAGATTCGTCTCTTCCGACTGTCAGGAAACCCGGCGTCAATCGAAAGTATAAACCCCATGGACTCCGCCAATTAGCTGTTATACCGGCAGAATCGGCGGTTTCTTTTGGGAAGTTTTATGAAGCCAGTGCGGTGATTAGCGATTGTCCGGTTACAAACCACGAGGTATACGTAAACATGTTCGAAGCTCTCGCCGACGTCGGAATGACCGCACTGAACAACGTAACAGACATCGCCCTGCAGGAGGGTAACGCTCCCGCGATTCCCGCAGACTCCGGTGCAGCTCTCGGTATCGGGCTGGCCGCGATCGGTGCAGGGTACGCAGAACGCGGCATCGGTGCCGCCGCAGTCGGCGCACTCGCCGAAGACTCCATCTCTACCGGTATCGGGATCGTCCTGACGGTCCTGCCCGAGACGCTGGTGATCTTCGCGCTGGTCGCGCTCTTCGTCTAAACCGCTCCCCACTTTCTTACAATGAGTTTGGAAACAGTCGTTGAGGACATACGAGACGAAGCCCGCGCGCGTGCGGAGGAAATCCGCGAGGACGCAGAGGCGGAGGCCGAGGAGATCATCTCGGAAGCCGAAGCCGACGCCGAGGAGACGCTCGAAGAGGCAGAGCGCGCGGCCGAACGAAAGGTAGCACAGGAGCGCGAGCAGCAGCTTTCGAGCGCCAAACTCGAGGCCAAGCAGATGCGCCTCGAAGCGCGTCGCGACGTGCTGGAACAGGTCCGCGAGGACGTCGAGTCCGAGATCGTCGCCCTGGACGGTGACGAGCGCGAGGAACTCACCCGTGCACTGCTCGACGCAGCCGCGGAGGAGTTCGAAACCGTCGACAGCGCCGTCGTCTACGGCCGCGCCAGCGACGAAGACCTGCTCGAGACGATTCTCGCCGACTACGACGGCTACGAGTACGCCGGCGAGTACGACTGCCTCGGCGGCGTCGTCGTCGAGAGCGAGGAGAGTCGTCTCCGGGTCAACAACACGTTCGACTCGGTGCTCGAAGACGTCTGGGAGGACAACCTGCGAGAAATCAGCTCCCAGCTGTTCGACGAGCAATGAGCAAGAGCGACCGCGGTTCGAATCCAGAATACGTCAACGCCCGCGTCAGGGCACGTCGAGCGAAGCTGTTCGGTGACGAGGACTACCGGAAGCTCGTACGCATGGGGCCGGGCGAGATCGCCCGCTACATGGAGGAGACCGAGTACGAGGCCGAGATGAACGCGCTCGGTTCCCGTCACAGCGGGGTCGACCTCATCGAGTACGCGCTCAACCGAAACCTCGCGAAGAACTTCGAAGACGTGCTCGAATGGGCGAACGGCCGCATCTACAACCAGATCGCGGCGTACCTGCGCAAGTTCGACGCGTGGAACGTCAAGACGATCCTGCGCGGCCTGTACGCCGACTCGTCGGCCGAGGAGGTCGAACCCGACCTCATCGGCGCCGGTGAGTTCGACGAGCGCTTCCTGCAGCGACTCCTCGAGGCCCAGTCCATCGAGGATGCCGTGGAGCTGCTGGAAGGCACGCTCTTCGGGCCCGACCTCGAGGTCGCGTTCGAGGAGTACCAGGAGTCCAACGTTCTCGTCCCGCTCGAGAACGCCGTCGACCGTGCGTTCTACGAGCACCTGCTGGACGAGGTGGGCACGACCGACGCTGTAGACAGCCCCAGTGCGCTGTACCTCGAGTTCCTGCAGGCGGAGATCGACTTCCGTAACGTCCGGAACGCGCTGCGTCTCGCACGCAGTGGCGCGGACATCGACCCCTCGGAGTACTTCATCGAGGGTGGGCGGTTGTTCGACGCCGCAGAACTCACGCAGCTGGTCAGCAACACCGACGAGCTCGTCGCACGCATCCGCGACAGCACGTACGGGAGCGACCTCTCGGCCGCACTCTCTGAACTCGAGGACGCGGAGAGCCTCATCGGCTTCGAGCACGCGCTCGATGCGGCCCTGCAGGAGTACGCGGACCACCTTTCGCACGTGTTCCCGCTCTCCATCTGTCCGGTGCTCGCGTACCTCATCGCGAAGGAACGCGAGATTGACAACATCCGCGCCATCGCGCGCGGCAAGGAAGCGGGACTGAACGAAGAGGAGATCGAAGCGGAGCTGGTCACCATATGAGCCAGGAGATAGCTGTCATCGGCAGTCCGGACTTCACCACCGGCTTCCGGCTGGCCGGCGTCCGAGCGTTCGAGAACGTCCCGGAGGACGAGAAGGACGAGGAACTCGACGACGCCGTGCGCCGTGTCGCCGAGGACGACGGTATCGGTATCGTCGTCATCCACGCCGACGACCTCGACTATCTTTCGCGCGACCCGCGAAAGACGGTCGAGACGAGCGTCGAACCGGTGTTCGTCACGCTGGGTGGCGATTCGGGAAGCAGCGGGCTGCGCGACCAGATCAAACGAGCCATCGGCATCGACCTGATGGATGAAGACTAAACCATGAGTCAAGCAACAGAATCCGACACCGTCCGCGAGGACGGCGTCATCGAGAGCGTGAGCGGTCCTGTCGTGACCGCTGCGGACCTCGACGCCCGGATGAACGACGTCGTCTACGTCGGCGACGAAGGTCTGATGGGCGAGGTCATCGAGATAGAAGGGAACCTGACCACGATTCAGGTGTACGAGGAGACCTCCGGTGTCGGCCCCGGTGAACCCGTCGAGAACACGGGCGAGCCGCTGTCGGTCGACCTCGGGCCCGGCATGCTGGACGCCATCTACGACGGTGTCCAGCGCCCGCTCGACGAACTGGAGGAGAAGATGAACTCGGCGTTCCTCGACCGCGGTGTCGACGCACCAGGTATCGACCTGGAGAAGACCTGGGAGTTCACCCCGGAGGTCGAGGCAGGCGACGAGGTCGAGCCCGGCGACATCGTCGGGACCGTCCCGGAGACCGAGAGCATCGAGCACAAGGTCATGGTGCCCCCCGACTTCGAGGGTGGCGAGGTCTCGTCCGTCGAGTCCGGCAACTTCACCGTCCAGGAGACGGTCGTCGAACTCGCGAACGGCGAGGAAGTGTCCATGTACCAGGAGTGGCCGGTCCGCCGTGCGCGACCGTCCAAGGAGAAGAAGACCCCGCGCGAGCCGCTCGTCTCCGGTCAGCGCATCCTCGACGGTCTGTTCCCCATCGCGAAGGGTGGGACGGCCGCGATTCCGGGACCGTTCGGGTCCGGGAAGACGGTCACCCAGCACCAGCTCGCGAAGTGGGCCGACGCGGACATCGTCGTCTACGTCGGCTGTGGCGAGCGTGGCAACGAGATGACCGAGGTCATCGAGGACTTCCCGGAGCTGGAGGACCCGATGACGGGCAAGCCGCTCATGTCCCGGACGTGCCTCATCGCGAACACGTCCAACATGCCGGTCGCCGCGCGTGAATCCTGTGTGTACACGGGTATCACCATCGCGGAGTACTTCCGCGACATGGGGTACGACGTGGCACTCATGGCCGACTCCACCTCGCGGTGGGCAGAGGCCATGCGCGAGATCTCCTCGCGTCTCGAGGAGATGCCCGGTGAGGAGGGCTACCCCGCCTACCTCGCCGCGCGTCTCTCCGAGTTCTACGAGCGTGCAGGCAAGTTCGAGAACATCAACGGCACGGAGGGCTCCGTGTCC
Source organism: Haloarchaeobius sp. HME9146 (assembly GCF_025399835.1). Classification (NCBI taxonomy): domain Archaea; kingdom Methanobacteriati; phylum Methanobacteriota; class Halobacteria; order Halobacteriales; family Halorubellaceae; genus Haloarchaeobius; species Haloarchaeobius sp. HME9146. The sequence goes on along the minus strand of NZ_JAODVR010000001.1, from coordinate 225,430 downwards.
GCAATCGGTGCAGTCTCGCCCCCGGGCGGTGACTTCTCCGAGCCGGTCACGCAGAACACCCTGCGTATCGTGAAGACGTTCTGGGCGCTGGACGCGGACCTCGCCGAGCGTCGTCACTTCCCGGCCATCAACTGGAACGAGTCCTACTCGCTGTACAAGGACCAGCTCGACCCCTGGTACCGAGAGAACGTCCGCGAGGACTTCCCGGAGAAGCGCCAGTGGGCCGTCGACGTCCTCGACGAGGAGGCCGAACTGCAGGAGATCGTCCAGCTCGTCGGCAAGGACGCGCTTCCGGACGACCAGCAGCTGACCCTCGAGGTCGCTCGCTACCTCCGCGAGGCGTGGCTCCAGCAGAACGCGTTCCACGACGTGGACACGTACTGCGAGCCCGACAAGATCTACATGATGCTCGACGCCATCAAGACGTTCAACGACGAGGCGTTCAACGCCCTCGACGCTGGCGTCCCCGTCGACGAGATCCAGAACACCGACGCCGCCCCGCGACTCAACCGCATCGGCGTGCAGGAAGACTACGAGGAGTACGTCGAGGAGCTCGAAGACGAGCTCGCGAACGAACTCCGGGAGATGTACTAAGACCATGAAGGAGTACCAGACGATTACAGAGATCAGCGGTCCGCTGGTGTTCGCCGAGGTCGACGAGGCCATCGGGTACGACGAGATCGTCGAGATCGAGACCCCGAACGGCGAGACCAAGCGTGGCCAGGTGCTCGAATCCTCAGAAGGCGTGGTGGCGATCCAGGTCTTCGAGGGCACCGAAGGTATCGACCGCAAGTCCTCGGTTCGCTTCCTTGGCGAGACGATGAAGATGCCCGTCACCGAGGACCTCCTCGGGCGGGTGCTGGACGGGTCCGGTCGCCCCATCGACGGCGGCCCGGACATCGTCCCGGACGAACGCCGCGACATCGTCGGGGCGGCTATCAACCCGTACTCGCGTGAGTACCCCGAGGAGTTCATCCAGACTGGCGTCTCCGCCATCGACGGCATGAACACCCTCGTTCGCGGCCAGAAGCTGCCGATCTTCTCGGCATCTGGGCTGCCGCACAACGACCTCGCACTCCAGGTCGCCCGTCAGGCGACCGTCCCGGAGGAGGACGAGGGCGAGGACGACGAAGGCACCGAGTTCGCAGTCATCTTCGGCGCGATGGGTATCACCGCCGAAGAGGCGAACGAGTTCATGGACGACTTCGAGCGCACGGGTGCACTCGAGCGCTCCGTCGTCTTCATGAACCTCGCGGACGACCCCGCAGTCGAGCGGACGGTCACCCCGCGTCTCGCCCTGACCACGGCAGAGTACCTCGCGTTCGACAAGGGCTATCACGTGCTGGTCATCCTCACGGACATGACCAACTACTGTGAGGCGCTGCGCGAGATCGGTGCGGCCCGCGAAGAGGTTCCGGGTCGCCGTGGCTACCCCGGGTACATGTACACCGACCTGGCCCAGCTCTACGAGCGCGCAGGGCGCATCGAGGGCCGCGAGGGCTCGGTCACGCAGCTGCCCATCCTCACGATGCCGGGTGACGACGACACGCACCCGATTCCGGACCTGACCGGATACATCACCGAGGGGCAGATCATGATGGACCGCGACCTGAACTCCCAGGGTGTGAAGCCGCCGGTCAACGTGCTGCCGTCCCTCTCGCGCCTGATGGACGACGGTATCGGTGAGGGCCTCACCCGTGGGGACCACGCCGACGTGAAGGACCAGCTCTTCGCCGCGTACGCGGAGGGTGAGGACCTGCGCGACCTCGTGAACATCGTCGGCCGCGAGGCGCTGTCCGAACTCGACAACAAGTACCTCGACTTCGCCGACCGCTTCGAGGAGGAGTTCGTCCAGCAGGGGTACGACACCGACCGTACCATCGACGAGACGCTCGACATCGGCTGGGACCTGCTCTCGACGCTCCCGAAGGAGGAGCTCAACCGTATCGACGAGGACCTCATCGAGGAGTACTACGTCGAAGAAGGGCAGGCAGTCGAAGCCTGAACAGGTATCTTTCTCTCTCTTTCCGCGCCGTGAGCGACAGCGCCCGGCAGTCAGCCCCCTCGAAAGGCAAGTCTCGCCGCCTCGCACGCGCTCGCGCGTGAAGACAATCGTAAAGGGTTAACAGGCTGGGTGTGCAAGCCCCTCGTAATGGCCAACGACGTCAAGCCCACTCGCAAGAACTTGATGGCGATCGAGGATCGCATCGAGCTGTCCGAGCGGGGTCACGACACGCTGGAACAGAAGCGCGACGGCCTCATCATGGAGTTCATGGACATCCTCGACCAGGCACGGGACGTCCGTGAGAACTTAGAGGAGAACTACGACGAGGCACAGAAGAAGATCAACATGGCACGCGCCATGGAGGGTGACGTCGCGGTCCGCGGGGCGGCGGCCGCACTGAAGGAGCACCCCGAGATCACGACGGAGTCCCGCAACATCATGGGCGTCGTCGTGCCGGAGATCGAGTCCTCGAAGGTCCAGAAGTCCCTCGACGAGCGTGGCTACGGTGTGCTGGGCACCTCCGCCCGCATCGACGAGGCCGCGGAAGCCTACGAGGAACTGCTGGAGACCATCATCCTCGCCGCCGAGGTCGAGACGGCGATGAAGAAGATGCTCACCGAGATCGAGACGACCAAGCGTCGTGTCAACGCACTCGAGTTCAAGCTCCTGCCCGAACTCAAGGAGAACCAGGAGTACATCGAGCAGAAGCTCGAAGAGCAAGAGCGCGAGGAGATCTTCCGCATGAAGAAGATCAAGGACAAGAAGGAGAAAGAGGAGAAGGAAGCTCGGCAGGAGGAGGCCGAGGAAGCCGAAGCCGACGTCGTTGCAGCCGCGGACTGACTCTCTTTCCCCCATCTCTGTTCGTCTCTCGCCGTATCGCGCGTAGCGCCGCCTAGATTTTAGGCAATCGGGCGTTTCCTTCCTCGTATGCAGTGTTCCGAGTGTCGGTCGGAGAGCGTCCCGTTCCAGGTGCCCGACGCGGTCGCGTCGTACGCACCGGGTGGCAGCGAGGCGGTAGCCATCTGCACGTCGTGTCTCCATCTCCAGCCCGTCGAGAGTGCGCCCGCGAGCGCCGACTTCTCACAGGTGAGTGAGGCGTTTCCCGCGGACGAGGTGGCCGCGGTCGAGATGGCACTCATCGTTGGGTTGCTCTCCTCGCTCGCACTGAACCGCGGGAAGATAGAGGAGTTGCTCGAACGGGTCGAGGGACAGGGCGTGGACCCGATGCTCGTACTCGAGGAGCTCGAGACGGATTCGCACCTGCAGCCGTCGGTGGCGATCGGGCGACGACGGCAGCAGCTGGAGCAGTTGCTGGAGTAAGTCGGGTATTTATCTACTCTCTATACATATCGGTCAGAATATGAAACGGCGGTCGCTCCTCTCGTCCCTTGCCAGCGCCGCGAGTCTGACCCTCGCCGGCTGTCAGCAACTGGGATCGAATAGCGGGTCGTCGACCCCGGGCGAGCACTCACCCACTCTATCAGGGACTTCGACGGACCGGACAAATCTTCGGTTCACGGCGAACCCGGTGAGTCGGGGTGCGCTCACCGCCGACACGCCACTGTGGGTCGTCGATTCGCGCCAACAGGACCTCTTGCTCGGGGATGTATCGTCGTACCAGTCACGTATCTTTCAGGAGATTCCAGCGTTCGAATACACCGCGCTCGGGAGTGCAGGCGGGGTCTTCCCCCACGGCGAACTTGGCCCACTGACGACGGGTGCCGATGGGCCTGCTATCGAGCTGCGTAGTACCACCGCCGCGCGGTACAGACTCTGGTACACCCTGACAGACTCGTCTCCCTCGGACGGCGAACCGTTGTCGACGTTCCCCCGACCAGTGCAGTCTCTGGTTCGGACTCTCGTTTCCGAGACCGAGCCCGGGCGCGAGAACAGAATCGAACGGATGGTGGCCGTCCCGGCTGGCGAGATGGTTCGCGACCGCACGGTTATCGTCGGCGACCAGCCCTACACGATTCACTCACCACCGGTACAGACACCGGACTGGCCGCCGGCGGCGCTCTCGCTCAGCGCATGGACGACCGAGCAGGAGACGACTCCTCGCTCGTGTACCGCGTCTCCACCGATTTCGGACTCGCAAGTATCCGAGCTATGTACCGACGGTCTCACCCTTCCAGCCTCGAACGAGCTGGCGAGAGAACTCACCGATAGCAGGCCGGTCCTCCTCTCGTTGACTAGTCTGTGGTATGTTTCCGAGCAGTCGAGGTAGCGGCGTCGTCGAAGCGAAGCGTCGCGCTCGGACGAGGTGCGAAGAGCAGGAGAACCGAGGAACGGCCGCCGGTTTAGACGCCGGTGGAGTAGCGCAGGATGCCGGCGATACCACCGAAGGCGTTGAGCAGCTGTTCGCCCTTCTCGAAGTCGGTGGAGATGAACTTCGTGTCGGTGCCGCGCTGGTCGGCGATGTTCATGAGGAACTCGATGACGTCCTCGCGCTTTTCGGCCTCGACCTCGGTGCCGTCCTCACACTGGTGGGTCGGCGTGTTCTTGCGGTGGTCGACGACCTCGTACTCTTCGGTGCCGCCGCAGTCGTAGACGGCCACGTCGTCACGGAGGTCCTCGGAGATGAGGAGGGTCTCGACCGAGCCCATCACGAGGTTCTGGCGGGTCGGCTCGAACCCGTAGGTCGCCTTGTTCCCGTTGTGGAGCTGTTTGAAGAACGTCTCCATCAGCTCCTTGTCCTCCATTATCTCGGCGTCGGCCAGTACCTCCTCGCCGGCGTCGACGAGGTCGTAGAGGCCGGACTCGTCGGTGTAGGCGACGTCGAACTTGCCGAGCACGATGTCCTGGACCTCGTGGTGGAGGTACTCGCCGTCCATGAACTCGTCCTTGGTCGGGGAGGGACCGCCGACGAGGACGCCGTCCATCTCGTGGCGTTCGGGGACGAACAGCTCGTTCGCCATCTCGGCGACCTCCTGGTAGAAGTTGTCGATGGCCTCGAGGCGGAGGCGGGCGAAACGCTGGGCGGACTGGCCACCTTTGCGCTGCTTGCCCGGGACGAGCGAACTCGCTGATTTGACGGGCTCGACGCGCTTGCCGCGGAGCCAGCCGACGTTGGCCTCGCGCCGGTCGAGGACGATGAGCCCGTAGAGGCCCTTGTCCGCGAGCATGTGCTCCAGCGGCTCGGTGAGGAACGCCGAGTCACAGTGGTAGCGGAACGACTCGACGGGCTGTGGCGGCCCCTCGAGTACCTTGGTGACCATGTCGGTCTGGCCGCCGCCGGCGTCGATCGCGCCCGAGAACAGCACCATCCCGTTCTCCGGCGGGTTCTTGTAGTAGCGGAGCCGGTCCTTGATGCTCGTCAGGGCGTCCTGGACGTTGGTCCGGGTCTGCTTGGACTTGATGTTGGCTGCCTCGCTGTGCTCCTGGGTGACGTGGGCGACCACGTCGCTGATCTGCTTGTCCTCGGGAACGTAGATACTGACCAGTTGGGTGCCTGATCCTTCGTAGTCCTGGAGCTCCTCGATGATCTTCTGGAACTCGTACTTCTTTCGGTCGGACTGCGCCTCGCCCTCCTGCTCACTCATTGGCGATTCTAGGCCGGGCGGGCGGTAAGTAACTGTTCCTTGCGGCTCGCGTGCCCACACGTCCCACGGTAGCGGCCCGGAGACGGTGGTCGAGGGTTCATATACGATGCCGGGGCCAGCGCCGGTGTGTCCTGACCAGGACCGGTCGAGTGGCCGAGGCGGGTGCGCGGCAGACCCTCGACCGGCGACGCGGCTGCCGCCTGTTCGCCCCCGATGCGACAGCCAGCCCACGGGCTCGATGGGTGAGGGTTTGTCGTGCTACAGTGTCCCCCTCAACGTTTTTTAGTCGTCCACGAGTCTGTCCACCTAGCATGACCACGCAGGAGTCGGTGTACGCTATCGCGAGCGGGAAGGGGGGTGTCGGGAAGACGACGACAACAGTGAATCTGGGGACCGCGCTGGCGGGCGCGGGGAACCGCGTCGCCATCGTCGACGTCGACCTCGGGATGGCGAACCTCGCAGGGTTCGTCAGCCTCAGCCCCGATTCGGTGACCCTGCACGAGGTACTCGCCGGCGAGGCCGCCGTCATGGACGCGACGTACCAGCTGGCGGACGGCATCTGGGCGGTCCCCAGCGGGAACGAACTCGACAGCTACGCCGGCGTCAAGACCGAGAACCTCCGCGATGTGGTCACGACGCTGCGCGAGGAGTTCGACTACGTCCTGCTCGACGTCGGTGCCGGCGTGAGCCACGAGACCGTGCTCCCGCTTGGGCTCGCGGACGCCATCATCGTCGTCTCCACGCCCGAACCGGCCGCGCTCCAGAACGCGACGAAGACGTGCGAACTCGCCGACCGGGCCGGCGGCACGCTCGCGGGACTCGTCCTGACCCGGACGCGCCCCGGCAGTGATATCGACCACGAAGAGATCGCCGACGGGCTCGACCTGCCCTTGCTGGTCACGGTTCCGGAGGACGATGCCGTCAGACAGAGCGTCTTCGCGGGGACGCCGCTGGTCGTCCACTCGCCCCGCAGCCGCGCGTCGCGGGCGTACCGCTACCTCGCTGCCCGGCTGGTCGGCGAGGCGTCGGCCGACGAGCGGCCGCGATTCGAGGCACCGAAGCGCCAGCAGCCCCGTCCCGACACCGATGGTGGCGAGGTGCCTGACGAGGGTGCTCAGGCGGCCAGCGAGGACGACGTGTCCGCGGCCATCTCCGAGATCGACGGTGAAGACGATCTGGGGATCCGGGACGCGGAAGCCGACGACAGCACCAACGAATAGGTCCCGCCGCGTCGACGGTCGTCACTGCTTCTCCGATGCTCCGAAAAACAGCAGCTGGTCTCGTGAGCGGTGCACCCGGCCCTGGTGCCCCTACATCGAGTGGGGCGCGGCGACGCCGAGGATCGACAGCGCGTTCGCGATGGTGTGGCGCGAGGCCGCGACGAGTGCGATGCGGGCTTGGCGGAGTTCGTCGTCTTCTTCGCTGAGTACCGGGCACTCGCGGTAGAACGCGTTGAACGTCTCCGCGAACTCGCGGGTGTAGGTCGCGACCGAGTGCGGTTCGAGGTCGGCGGCGGCCGCCTCGACGACGGCCGGGAAGCGCGCGATGACGCGGAGCAGGTCCTCCGACGCCTGTTCGGTGAGGACGCTCGCGTCCACCTCGTCGGGAATCTCCTCGGCGTCGTCGAGGATGCCACAGCAGCGCGCGTGGACGTACTGGACGTAGGGTGCGGACTGGGCCTCGAAGTCGAGCGCCTGGTCCCACTCGAACGTGATGGCTTTCGTCGGCTGCTTGGAGACGATGTCGTAGCGGACCGCCCCGATGCCGACCTGGTGGGCGATGCGCTCGATGTCCTCCTCGGTGAGGTCGTCGTCGCGGATGCGGTCTTCCATGCGCGTCTCGACCTCGTTCCGGGCGCGATCGATGGCCTCGTCGAGCAGGTCGTCGAGGTCGACGCCGGTGCCGGCGCGGGTGGACATCCCGAGGCCGCCGGGGAGGTTGACCCACGAGAAGATGACGTTCTCGAGCTTCTCGACGTCGTTGCCCAGCAGGTCGAGCGTCGTGCGGAGCTGGTCGGCCTGCAGCTTGTGGTCCTCGCCGAGGACGGTGACGGCGCGGTCGTAGTTGTCGAACTTCCACTCGTGGTGGGCGAGGTCACGGGTCGTGTAGAGGCTGGTGTCGTCCGAGCGCAGGAACACCATGTTCTTGTCGATGCCGTGCTCGGTGAGGTCGAGCTGCCAGGCGTCCTCCTCGTAGACGGCCTCGTCGAGTTCCTTGAGCCGTGCGACCAGGTCGTCGGTGGAGCCGTCGAACATGAACTGGGTCTCCTTGACGAACCGGTCGAACTCGGCGGGCAGGCGCGCGAGACACTCCTGCATGCCCGAGAGCACCTGGTCGACGACGGTCGAGACGCGCTCGAAGGTCTCCTCGTCGCCTTCTTCGAGGCCCTGCATGATGGACTGGATCTCGGCCTCGGCTTCGTCGACCTTGTCGGCGGGACCGTCCTCGAGGAACGCGTTGCCCTTGCGGTAGTAGCGCACGAGGTCGTACTCGATGCGGTCGCGCTCGGGCTCGGAGTCGAGGTCCTCCTCGTCGAAGGTCTCGTAGGCCCAGGTGAAGACGGCCATCTGGCGGCCGGCGTCGTTGACGTAGTAGTGGCGCTCGACGTCGTAGCCGGCGAAGTCGAGCGTGTTGGCGACGGCGTCACCGACGATGGGGTTGCGTGCGCGCCCGACGTGGACCGGGCCGGTCGGGTTCGCGGAGGTGTGCTCGACGACCACCGACTCGTTCTTCTCGGGGAGGTGGCCGTACTCCTCGGCCTGGCCGGCCTGGAGCGTCCCCACGAAGTAGGCGTCGCTCGGGAGGACGTTGATGTACGGGCCCTGGGTCTCGATGCCGCCGATGTACTCGTAGTCGTCGGGGTCGATCTCGCCCGCCACGTCGGCGGCGACCTTCGGCGGCGGTGCGCCGACCTCGCTGGCCAGTCGGAAGGCGACGCTGGAGGCCAGAACGGCCGGCACGTCTTCCGGTGGCTCCTCGATACCGAGGTCGTCTGTGGGGAGGTCGCGTGCGGCGAGCGCCCCGGTGAGGGCGTCCTCGACCTCCGTCCGTAGCTGCAGGAACATACGCCCACGTACCTCGCTCTCGGGTAAAGGGGTTTCTGAATGTGAAGGGACCCGGGGTGTCGGGTCGTGCGTTCGGGCCAGCCGCGCCACCGTCGCCGGGTCGCAACAGTACGAAACGGTCTGCAACGCGATGCGAGCGTCTTATCGAGAGGGTAGCAATAGGGCGGCGGTGCGTACCCACTGTCGATGGTTCGGCTCCAGCGGTTGCTGTCGGTCTTCGGTATCGTCCTGCTCGTCAGCGGGGTCGCGGTCGCGATGGTCGGAACCGGTGACACCCCCTCGGTGTCACAGGACGTGGACTCCACCGGCGGCGCGACGGACACACAGACAGCGGCATCACAGTCGACCGCGGCAACGTCGACGTCCGAACCCGACACCGAGGCCACGGCTGCGACCGAGACGCAGTCGACCACATCGACCGAACCCGGGCCCACGGAGGACGACGAGAGCGACGACGTTCTCATCGTTATCGGTGACGATGACGAGGAGGAAGCGGAGGACGAGGAGAAGCGGGGGGAGAAGGATGAGAAAGAGAAGGATGGGAAGGAGAAGCGAGATGAGAAGGACGGGAAAGAGAAGGATGAAACGGAGAAAGGGGATGAGAAGGATGAGAAAGAGAAGCGGGATGAAGAGGATGCGGAAGAAGACGAGGAGGACGACGGGCCCGTCGTCGTCGTCGCGCTGCTTTGAGCCGCACCAGTTCGCTTTTCCCCTCGGCCGCCGAATCCGCCTGCAATGAGCGACTCCGAAGAGTCCGGGGACGGGCCGATGCAGGTCTCCAGCCCGAACTACCACAGCGTGAACCACACCGCGGCACAGACCTGCGGGTGGACCAAGAACGCACTGACGGGGGACGGGAAGTGCTACAAGTACGCGTTCTACGGCATCGAGTCCCACCGGTGCATGCAGATGACGCCGGTCGTCAAGTGCAACGAGCGCTGCGTGTTCTGCTGGCGCGACCACGCCGGTCACGCCTACGAACTCGGCGACGTGGAGTGGGACGACCCGGCGGCGGTCGCCGACGCGACGCTGGAACTCCAGCGCGAGCTGCTCGCGGGGTACGGCGGCAACGACGAGGTGCCCAGGGACGTGTTCGAACAGGCGATGGAGCCCCGCCACGTCGCCATCTCGCTCGACGGGGAGCCGACGCTGTACCCCTACCTGCCGGAACTCATCGACGAGTTCCACGAGCGGGACATCACGACGTTCCTCGTCTCGAACGGCACCAACCCTGAATTGCTCTCGCGGTGTGACCCCACGCAACTGTACGTCTCGGTCGACGCGGCCGAGCGCCACACCTTCGACAACGTGGTGAAGGCGGTCGACGACGACGCCTGGGAGAACCTGGTCGACACGATGGACGTGCTCGCCGCCAAAGAGGACACCAGGACCGTCCTCCGGACGACCCTGGTCAAGGGCGAGAACATGAAGGACCCCGACTGGTACGCCGCGTTCTACGAGCGGGCGGACCCGGACTTCGTCGAACTGAAGGCGTACATGCACGTCGGGCACTCGCGCGGTCGTCTCGACCGGTCGGCGATGCCGGCCCACGAAGAGGTCGTCGAGTTCACCGAGGCCGTCGCCGAGCACATGCCCGAGCACGACGAGATCAAGGACGTCCCACAGTCGCGTGTCGCCGTGCTCTCGAAGGAGGCGGACACGTGGGTCCCGAAGCTGAAGAAGGACAGCGACTTCTGGGCGGACGACCCGCTCGTCGACGACTGAGGAGTCCCGGCGACCTACTGACGGAGTCGCAAGACGACCACGCTCCCGTCGTCCGAGGTCTCGAACGACAGTTCGCCATCGAAGGCGTTCACGACCCAGGTGATGGCCCAGAGCCCGAGGCCGCTGCCGTGTTCTAACTGCGTGATGTCGCGTTCGCCGGTGACGAGCTTGCGCTCCTGTTCGGGGATGCCGGGGCCGTTGTCGGCGATGCGTATCTCGACGGACTCTCCGCACGATTCGACGGTCACTGCGATGCGTGGAACCGGCTCGTCGCAGTGCTCGACCGCGTTCTCCAGGGCGTTCGTCAGTGCGAACTCGAGGCGGTCGTCCGCGACCGCCGCGACCGAGCCCGGCTGGTCGAGGCTGATGTCGGCGTCGGGGTACGCCACCCGGGCTCGGTCGACCGCGTCGGCGACGAACCCGGTCACGTCCTGGCTCCCGACGGAGTACTCGTCCGCCCGGTCGAGGGCACGCTCGACGTTGCGGGCGGTGTCGCTCAGGTTCGCGACGTGGCGGACCTCGTCCCGGATGTCCTCGACCAGTTCGACCTCTTCGTCGAGGTCGTCGTCCAGTTCTCGTTCGAGCTGTTCGGCGTAGCCACCGATGAGGTTCATCTCGGTGCGGAGGTTGTGCCGGAGGACGGTATGGAGCACTTCGAGCCGACGCTCACGTTCCTTGCGGTCGGTGATGTCGGTGTAGGTGCTGAACCCGTACAGGGTCCCGTCGAGTTCGTAGCTCACCGACCGGAACAGGAAGTGGCGTTCGCCGGTGGCGGTCTGGCGGCGAAGCTCCTCGGTGACCTCGCCATCGGTGACTATCTCGCGGTCGATCCGGCCCGCGTCGTCGGCTTCGCCGGGTGGGACGACGAAGTCGTTGAGGCGTTCGCCGACGATGGCCTCGCTCTCGAACCCGAAGACCTGCTCGAACGCCGGGTTCACCGAGGTGACGATGGGGTCGGTCCCGCAGAACTCGCACTCGACGAGCGGGTCCGGGATGTGGTCGAACAGGAAGCGGAACCGTTCGTTCTCCGAGCGCAGTCGTTCGCGGGTCTCCCGGAGGTCGGTCACGTCCCGGACGACGCCGACCGACCCGGCGAACTGCCCGTCGTCGTCGGGGAGGAGCGAGACGTCGAGCTCGATGGGGGCCGTGGTCCCGCTGGCGGTGATGACCTGGGCGTTGACGGTCCCGCTTCGCCGGTCGTCGTCCTTCCAGAGGTCCCTGACGACGGCCTCGATGCGGTCGACGACGGCGTCCTCGGTGATGCGGTCCGGTGTCTCCCCGACGAGTTCGTCACGGTCGTAGCCGAGGAACTCGGCGAACGGTTCGGTGACGTAGGTGAACTCGCCGTCCGGACCGAGGACGTAGAGCATGTCCTCGACCGAGTCGATGACGGCCTCGAACCGTTCGAGCTGTTGCTGGCGTTCGGTCCGGTCGAGGGCCGCCGTCGCGTTGGCCGCGAGGAGTTCGGCGGTCTGGCGTTCGACCGGCCCGAGGCCCGCGGCGGAGTGGAACGCGGCACTGAGCGTGCCGTGGTCGCCGAGGGGGAGGTAGAGCGCGGCCTCGACCCGTTCGAGTCGGTCGTCGCCGGCCGGTTCGATGTCGGTCCGGAAGAGCGGTTGGCCACGGGCGAACGCCTCGCCGGGGCCGCCCTCACCGACGGCGTAGGGCGGACGGTTACCCAGCACCTCGCCGAGGTCGTCGGTCCCGGCGGTCGGGACCAGCAGGCCGGTCTCGGGGTCGTGGAACCGGACGACCGTGAGGTCGAGGCCGAGCAGGTCTTTGGCGGCCTCGACGGTCCGGTGGGCGATGGTCTCGCGGTCTCGTGCCTGGATCATGTCGCGCGTGGTCTGCAGGAGTCCCGGGAGCATCTGCTCGTAGCGCTTGCGCCGGGTCACGTCCCGGAAGAACACCGACAGGCCGTCCGGGTCCGGGTAGGCGGTCACGTCGGTCCAGAGGTCGAGCGGTGGGTAGTACGCCTCGAAGGAGACCGGCTCCTGTGTCGCCATCGCCGTCGTGTACTTCTCGTAGTACGGGAGGTCGGTGGCCTCCGGGAACGCCGACCAGATGTTCTCGCCGAGGAGTTCCTCGCGGGTCCGCTCGAGGCGGGCTGCGGCGGTCGGGTTGACGTAGGTGAAGCACCAGTCGTCGTCGACCGCGAAGAACGCCTCACCGATGCGTTCGAGGATGACCGCGGCGGAGGCGTCGGGCGCGACCACCGAGGACGCCGTTGCACCGCCGGAGTCGCCGTGCGTCTCGACCAGCCCCGCCAGTCGCTCGCCGAGGTCGGCGTCCCCGTAGCAGTAGCCGGCGGCACCGGCGGCGGTCGCGGCGGCGGCGACCTCGCCGTCCGGCTCGGCTGTCCGGTAGAGAATCGGGGCCTGCGGTGCGATTTCGTCGAGGACGGCCAGGCCGGTCTCGTCGGGGAGCTCGTGGTCGCACAGCACGCAGTCGATGGCGTTCGCGGCGAGCGCGTCCCCGGCTTCGGCGGCGCTCGTCGCCGGTATGACCTGCCAGTCATCGGGATGGGTCGCGTTCACCGACCGTCGGGTGGCCTCGTCGCGTGACCCGACGTAGAGGAGAGAGCGCGTGTGCGACACGGTATGCTTGCCTTCGATTACAGAGGGCCGACGAAAACGCTTCTGGCTACTCCTGTCGCAGTGACAGGTCGACGATACAGCCCGTCTCGGGGTCCGCGAACGAGAGATCGCCACCGAGCGAGCGAACGGCCGCGTCGACCACCCACAGGCCGAGGCCGCTGCCGTGTTCTAACTGCGTGATGTCGCGTTCGCCCTGGACGAGTTCCCGCTCTCGCTCGGGGAGGCCGGGGCCGTCGTCCGCCACGCGAATGGTGACCGACTCGGCCTCGCGGGTCAGCGAGACCGTGATGTGCTCACCGCCGTGTTCGACCGCGTTCTCGATGAGGTTCGCCAGGGCGAGGTCGAGGCCGTCGTCGGCGACCGAAATCGCCGTTTCTGGCAGGTCGGTCTCTATGGTGGCGTCGGGGTGGTTGTCGCGTTCGGTCGCCACGATGTCGCGGATCTTCGGGACGACGTCTATCGGGGACGGGTGACTGTCGTCGTCGACGACGCGTTCGAGCGTCCGGGCCTTCGCGCTCAGGTTCTCTATCTCGGTCACGGCGTCACGAACCTTCGCGATGGCGTCCGGCGCGTCGACCTCGGCCGCGAGGAGGTCGAGATACCCGCCGACGAGGGTGAGTTCGGTACGGAGGTTGTGCCGGAGGACGGTGTGGAGGACCTCGAGGCGGCGCTCGCGTTCTTTCTGGGCGGTGATGTCGGTGTAGATGCCGTAGCCGGCCCGGGTCCCGTCGTCCAGGTCGTAGCCGATGCCACGGAAGAGGAAGTCGCGGTCACCGGTGGTGGTCCGGCGGCGGACCTCGGCCGTGATTATCTCGTCGTCGTTCGCCTGCTCGTCGAGCGACTGCGCTTTTTCCTGCCGGGTTCGAGGGACGATGAAGTCGTTGATGGATTCGCCCATGACGGTCTCGGCATCGTAGCCGAACACCGATTCGAACGCGGCGTTGACGCCGGTGACGATGGGTTCGCCGTCACGGAACTCGTTCTCGACGACCGGGTCGGGGATGCTGGCGAACAGGTTCCGGAACCGTTCGTTCTCCGCCTCCAGCTCCTCGCGCGTGCTGTGGAGGTCGGAGATGTCGCGGACGACACCGACCGACCCCGGGAACCCGTCGGTCTCCTCGCACTGGGGTAGGGTGGTGCTCTCTATCTCGACGGGGACGGACTCGCCGGCAGCCGTCTCGATGGTGAGTTCGTACGTGCCGGACACGGGGGAGTCGGACCCGGTGAACGAGGAGATGCGGTCTTCGACCGCGGCGGTGCTGGCCTCGCCGAGGTACTCGCCAGGCCGTTCGCCGATGAGGTCCTCGCGCTCGCAGCCGAGGAAATCCGCGAACGGCTCGGTCACGTAGCTGTACCGGGCGTCCTCGTCGAGGACGTACACCATGTCCTGGACGTTCTCGAGCACGGTCTCGTACTCTCGAAGCGTCTCCTCTCGTTCGGCGCGTTCGAGTGCGGCGACGGCGTTCGTCGCCAGCACGTCCAGCACGCCGCGGCGGATGTCACCGACCGGGTCGGTGTCGCGGGACGCGACCGAGATGACGCCGTGTTCGCCGAGCGGAACGTACCGGGCGGACTGTATCTCGTCGTGGTAGTCGATGGTCGAGTCGAACGACTCGCCGGCGGTGAACGCCGTGCCGGGGTTCCCCTCTTCGCTCCCGTACGTCGGCCGGGCCGGGAGGTCCTCGAACAGGCCGTCCGTGCCCGCGACCACGTCGAGCTGTCCGGTCTCGGGGTTCTGCAGGCGGACCGCGACGTACTCCAGTCCGAGGATGTCGTGGGCGGCACTGATGATGATGTCCGCGACGGCCTGCGTGGTGTTGGCCTGCATGAGGTCGCGCATCGTCCCGAGCAGGTCGTCGAGCATCGACTCGCGCTGTCGCTGCTCGGTCACGTCGCGGAGGTAGACCGACAGCCCGTCGGCGGCCGGGTACGCGCTCGCCTCCAGCCAGACCGATATCGGGTCGACGTACTCCTCGAAGGCGGTGGGTTCCTGGGACTCCATCGCCGTCTCCAGCGCGTCGAGGAGCGTCGAGTCGGCCGGGTCGTCGTACACGGTCCGAATCGGCTGGCCGAGCACCTCGTCACCGGCCACGTCGAGGAGGTCGAGGGCTCGCTGGTTGATGAACGTGAACCGCCTGTCCCTGTCGAGCGCGAAGAAGCCGTCGTCGACGCGGTCGAGAACCCGGTTCAGCTCCGCTCTCGCGACTTCGGTGGCTTGCTCGGCACCCTGCCGGTCGGGTTCCCGTGGCTCGACGTCGGGCTGGCGTGGGCTGTCGAGCACGGATTCGACGCAGTCGACGAGGTCGTCGCCGTAGCAGTAGTCGGTCACGTCGAGGCTGATGGCGTCGCTGGCGACGCGACCGTCCGGCTCTGCGGTGTGGAGGACGACTGGCATGTGCCGGTCGCGGTCGCGGACCGCCTGTATCACGTCGAGGCCGTCGCAGTCGCCCGGGAGGGCGAACTCGCAGACGAGGCAGTCGGGGTCGGCGGCGAGGAGGGTGTCGGCGACGGCGGTCGCCGAGGCGTTCGCGTCGACGGGAACGCGGTCGACGGTGAGGCTCGTCTCGTCCCACGGGCTCGAGGCGTCGCTCGCGGGGGCGGTCCACAGCACGGACGACGGACCTGACACGGTGAGTTCTTGTCTCTTGATGGTATTTTTGTCTGTTAATCGTTCCGGCCACACCTGTCCCATTGCCCGAAGCGATGGGCTTTAGTTGCCGCAATCAAACTTCCAACTAGACTCCCGTTTCTCACGCTGCGTCACACTGGCGTGATACACTATCTCATTTCTGGAATGCATTCCACATTCGGTATGCTTATCCCACAGGCGTCCCAAGCCACTGGCATGTCAGAGATAGCGTCGTTCGCGGTCGGCCACGACGAACTCGCCGTCGCGAAACTGCTGGCCCTCGACGGGGCCATCGACGGCGAGATCAAGGTCTCCTGTGCGGGGCTCGCGGACCGACTCGACGCGTCCAACCAGACGGCGTCGCGCCGCCTCCAGCGACTCGAAGACGCCGGACTCGTCACCCGCGAGACCGTCAGCGACGGCCAGTGGGTCGCCCTCACCGAGGACGGCGAACGCGCCCTCCGCAGCGAGTACGAGGACTACCGTGCCATCTTCGAGGGTCGCTCCAGCGTCGAACTGTACGGCACCGTGACCAGCGGAATGGGCGAGGGACGACACTACATCTCCCTGCCGGGCTACATGGAACAGTTCGAGGAGCGACTCGGCTACGAACCCTTCGCGGGCACCCTGAACGTCGAACTCGACGACGAGAGCGTCCGCCGGCGCTCCGCGATGGAGGCCATGACGCCGGTTCCCATCGACGGCTGGGAGGACGACGACCGCACCTACGGCCCCTGCATCTGCTACCCGGCGACCGTCGAGACCGCCGACGGCGAGACGTACGAGGCCGCCCACACCATCGCCCCCGAGCGCACCCACCACGACGAGGACCAGCTGGAGATCATCGCCCCCGAGCGCCTCCGCGACGCCCTCGAACTGGCCGACGACGACCACGTGACCATCTATGTCGAGGAGCAGTAAGATGTCCCAGAGCACGCAGAGCGAGGCCGACGCCGACGCCGCCGTCGACCGCGCCATCGCGGCGTTCCGCGCGGGCCAGCCCGTCGCCATCCACGACGCGGCCGACCGCGAGGGCGAGACCGACCTCGTCTACCCCGCCGAGGGCGTGACCCCCGAGGCCGTCGCCCGCATGCGAAACGACGCCGGTGGCCTGGTCTGTGTCGCGCTCTCGGATTCGGTGTCCGAGGCGTTCGACCTCCCGTTCATGCAGGAGGAGCTCGACCACCCGCTCACCGCGGACCACGAACTCGGCTACGACGAGCGCTCGTCGTTCTCGCTGACGGTGAACCACCGCGACACCTTCACCGGCATTCCCGACTCGGACCGCGCCCTCACCATCACGAAGCTGGGCGAGGCCGCCGCCGACCCCGAGGGCTTCCCGTTCGTCGAGGAGTTCCGCGCGCCCGGCCACGTCCACCTGCTCCGGGCCGCCCCCGAACTGCTTTCGCAACGACTGGGTCACACCGAGCTGGGAATCGCGCTCGCCGAGGCCGCCGAAACGGCTCCTGCAGTCGTCGTCTGCGAGATGCTCGACGACGAGACCGGCGAGGCGCTCGTCCCGGCCGACGCCCGCGCCTACGCGAAGCGCGAGGGCATCCCCTACGTCGAGGGTGCTGACCTCGTGGCGCGACTCGGGTAAGCCACGAACCCGTTCCTGCCTCGCTCCCGTTCTCCGATAACAGGAAGCTACGTCGAAACCCGACGTGTTCTCACCGTGAAGCCGTTGCTCGCCGACCGCAGACTGCAGTAAGTCACGTTTATATGTTGTGGCCGAGGTGGTGAAACTATGGCGACGCGACCGGAATCCGATTCCGAGCCAGAGACCCTCCAGATACGCCTCGAATCCGCCGAAGAGTTCTACGCCCGTCTCGGCGGCGGGGACCGCGACGCGCTCAGCATCCGGAGCGAGGAGGAACTCGCCCGGCTGTTCTCCCCCTCGAACGTCCGCCTGCTGCGCACCATCGTCGACGCACACCCGACGACCGTCGCGAAGCTGACGGCGACGACGGACCACGACTTCGCGGAGGTCAACAGGCGACTCCAGGCGCTCGAGAGCTTCGGGCTCATCGAGCTCGTCGACCACGGGAACGCCACCCGCCCGGTTCCCCAGTTCGACGAGATACAGGTCACCATCCCGCTGTCCTGATGTCGGTGCCCTGGCACGCCCGCTGGCAATAATCGCGGTATCTTTATTGCCATCTCCCCAGCACTCTACGACATGGCTACGTTCGACGAGATGCGCGAAGAGAACGACGCGCTCGACACCATCTGGATGGACGGCGAGTTCGTCGACTGGGACGACGCTCAGATTCACGTCCTCTCCCACGGCATGCACTACGGGACCGGCGTCTTCGAGGGCGCACGCTGTTACGACACCGAGAAGGGACCGGCGCTGTTCCGCTGGGAGGAGCACGTCGACCGCCTCTACGCCTCCTGCAAGCCCTACGACATGGAGATCCAGCACGAGCCCGAAGAGCTCACCGAGGCGACGAAGACGCTCATCCGCGAGCAGGAACTCCCCTCCTGTTACATCCGGCCGCTGGCGTACTACGGCTACAAGAGCCTCGGCGTCTCGCCCGGCGAGTGCCCGACCCGCACGATGATCGCGGTCTGGCCGTGGGGCGCGTACCTCGGCGAGGAGGCCCTCGAGAACGGCATCAAGGTGAAGGTGTCCTCGTGGCGCAAGCACTCCTCCAGCCAGATTCCGACGAACGCGAAGACGACCGGCCTGTACGTCAACAGCCTCCTGGCTGGGGAGGAGGCCCGCCGCAACGGCTTCCGCGAGGCCATCGTCCTGAACAAGGAGGGCAACGTCGCAGAGGGTCCCGGCGAGAACATCTTCCTCGTCCGTGACGGCGAGATCTACACGCCCGGGCTCGCCGAGTCCATCCTCGACGGCATCACCCGCGACACCGTCATCACGCTCGCCGAGGAGCTGGGCTACGAGGTCCACGACGGCGCGACCATCTCCCGCGGTGAACTCAACACCGCCGACGAGCTGTTCTTCACCGGCTCCGCCGCCGAGGTCACGCCCATCCGCCAGGTCGACAACGTCGAGATCGGCAACGGCTCGCGCGGCCCGGTCACCGAGGAAATCCAGCAGCGCTTCTTCGACGTGGTCCACCGCCGCACCGACGACCACGACGAGTGGTTCGAGTACGTCGACGTCTAACGCCGCCGACGACTCGTCTTTCTACCGTTCTTCGATATTCGCCAGCCAGAGCCGCTGGAATCGATGCCGGGGAGTCTCGCTCCTGGAACGGTCGCGACGGGCGTGGAAAACAGGGCAGGGAGTCAGTCGTCGTCGTCTTCGTCGCCGCCGGTGAGTTCCTCGATGGGAATCTGGCCGCCCATGCGGTCGGCGTCGCCGAACCCGGCCGAGAGGATGCGGGTCAGGGCGTCCTCGACCTTCTCGTTGGTCTCTTCGATGTCGTTCGGGTCGACCTCGATGACGAACCCGGTGGTGATGTTCGGCGCGGTCGGGAGGAAGATGACCTCGCGGCCGTCGTCGGTCGTCTTGCCGGTCTTGAACGCGGTCATGCGCATGCCACCCCACATCTCGACCTTCACGGGGGCCTGCAGCGCCTCGGTGCCGCCGAGGGCCGTCTCGGCCGCCATCTTCGAGGCGTTGTAGACGACGCGGAGGCCGGGGACGCGGTTCGCGATGTCGTCGATTATCTCTTCGAAGAAGCCACCGACCGCGGTCCGCATGAGATAGCCGACGGAGAAGACGAAGACGACGAAGACAGCGAGGACAGCCATGACGCGCAACGGCTGAATGAGGGCCTGTGCGGCGCTCGGAGAGAGCCCGAGGCCGGTCAACAGATCGGGGCTGATGACCCGTTTCGGGGTGACCGCGGCCACCTTGTCGTAGAGCCACGCGATGACGAACACCGTGACGAGGACCGGGATGACGACGATGAGGCCGGACGCGAAGTCACGCTTCCACGAGGACATATAGGCGAGATATCAGTCTGGGGGGTAATGGGTTTGTTCCTATCGGTCGATATTCATCAGCGACCGAGCACTGCACGCAACGCGAACGTGAGGTTCTCCTTGCGCTCGCGGACCCGGCGGTAGAAGTACTGGAACCACTTCCCGCCGTAGGGGGCGTACTGCCACACCTCGACGCCCTGCTCGGCGAGGTCGTACTGGGCGTCCTCGCGCACGCCCATGAGCATCTGGACCTCGTAGTCCGTCCCGTACTCCTCGTGGAGGTCCGCGGCGAGGTCTATCATCTTCGGGTCGTGGCTGCCGACCGCGATGCCGCCGTCGAAGTGCTCGAACATGTACTCCAGCAGTTTCTCGTACTGCTCGTCCACCTTCGACTTCTTCTTGTAGGCGACCTCTTTCGGCTCGTCGTACGCGCCCTTGACGAGGCGGACCTTCCCCGGGAGGTCCGCGAGGCGCTCGATGTCCTCTTCGGTGCGCTTGAGGTTCGCCTGCACGCAGAGCCCGACGTTCCCGTCGGTCTGTGTCGTGTACTTCTCGAAGGCGTCGAGGGTCGCGTCGGTGGTGTGGCGGTCCTCCATGTCGACCCAGACGAAGGTGCCGGCCTCGGTGGCGCGCTCGACGATACGCCCGAGCAGGTCGTCGAACACGTCCTCGCCGGCGTCGAGGCCGATCTGGGAGGGCTTGACCGAGATGCAGGCGTCGATGTCGGACTTGCCGATGTCCTCGACCAGCCGGATGTACTCCTCGGCGTCCTCCTCGGCGGGACCGCGCTCGTCGTAGTGCTCGCCGAGCAGGTTCAGGATGACCTTCACGTCGCCCTCGTTGCACTCGCGGGCGTGGTCGATGGCTTCGGCTGGCGACTCGCCGGCGACGAACCGGGAGGCGATGGGGGGAATCATGCACGAAACTCCGGACCGACGATATAAAGGGATTGATGGTCCGGGTCGGTGGCCCGTGTGTCGTTCACCAGCGCTCGACAGGGGAAGCCATATCCGACGGGACGAATATCAGGGGATAATGGACCGCATCACCGTCTCGCTCGACGAGGACGCCGTGACCGCGCTGGAGTCGCTCACCAGTCGCACGGGGAAACCACAGAGCGAACTGGTCCGGCAGGCGCTGTCGTTCTACGCCGCGAACTTCGAGGCGGCGACCGCCGACGCCGGGGCGAACCTCGAATCGTACCACCAGATGCTCTCCAGCGGCGAGCACGTGCTGCTCGACGTGGACTTCCTGCACTGCTTCCTGGACTACGTCGAGAACGCCGAGGGCGAGCCGGACCCCGAGTTCGTCGAGGCGGCCGACCGCGTCGCATCGTTCCACGCTCGCGAGTACGAGGACCGGTTCGAGTCCCTCGGCGAACTGCTCGACTGGCTCTCGTTCTGCGGGTTCCTGACGGTGCGCGAGAGCAGGGGCCAGACGTACCACGTCGTCTTCCCGACCGAGTCGGTCAAGTGGTTCATGACCGGGTTCATCGAGGAGAGCACGGCCAGACTCCCGTTCGAACTCGAGGTTGAAGAGGGGCTGTCGAAGGTCATCTTCTCCGCAGTCGACCGGTAGGCGGTGACCGGGCTGGTCACCGGCGGCGGTCCCCACCGACGCTTCACACGTCTTCATACGACTTCATACTCGGTGAGCTGCCCGTATTCGGCGTTCTCAAGTACCTTTTAGGGAGTTTCTGTGTGACATACTACCGTACATAGTCAACCATGAACATCGTACAGCGACTCAAGGCGGTTGGCCCGGGGGCCATGGTGGCGGCAGCCTTCATCGGACCGGGCACGGTAACGACTGCAAGTGTGACGGGTGCGAAGTTCGGCTACGCGCTCCTGTGGACCATCGCGTTCTCGGTCATCGCGACCATCGTCCTGCAGGAGATGAGTGCTCGACTCGGCCTCGTCTCCCGCGAGGGGCTGGGCGAGGCGCTCCGCGAGCGCTTCGACAACCCGGCGGCGACCTACATCGCCATCGCGCTCGTGGTCTCCGCTATCGGTATCGGGACGGCGGCGTACGAGACCGGGAACATCATCGGTGGGGCCGCCGGCCTCGCCGTGATGACCGGCATCAGCGAGAACGTCTGGGGGCCGCTGATGGGTATCTGCGCCGGTGCCCTGCTGTGGACCGGCCGCTACAAGCTCATCGAGAAGGCACTCGTCGGACTCATCGCCATCATGGCGTTCTCGTTCGTGCTCGACGCCATCATCATCGGGCCGGACTTCGGGAAGGTCGCCGCCGGGTTCGTCCCGTCGGTGCCCGAGGGCTCGGCGTTCCTCATCACGGGCCTCGTCGGGACCACCGTCGTCGGCTACAACCTGTTCCTGCACGCGAGCAGCGTCCAGGAGCGCTGGGACGGGCCGGAGGACCTGCCCGAGTCCCGCACCGACACCATCCTCTCCATCGTGCTGGGTGGGGCCATCACCTGTGCCATCCTCATCACGGCCGCGGCCGCGTTCCCGGTCGGGACGAACATCGACAACGTCGGCACGATGGCCGAGCAGATCGAGCCGCTCGTCGGCACGCAGGCGAAGGTGCTGTTCAGCATCGGCCTGTTCGCCGCCGGGTTCACCAGCGCGACGACCGCGCCGCTGGCCGGCGCGTACGCGACGGCAGGTGCACTCGGCTGGGACGCCGACCTCAAGTCCACGCGGTTCCGCGCGGTGTGGGGGTCCATCCTGGGCATCGGCGTGCTGTTCTCCGCGCTCGGCTACAGCCCCGTGCAGGCCATCGTCTTCGCGCAGGTCGCCAACGGCGTCCTCCTGCCCATCGTCGCCATCTTCCTCATCTACGTGATGAACGACGGCGACATCCTCGGGAAGTACACCAACTCGACCCTGCAGAACGTGCTCGGTGGCATCGTCACGGCCATCGCACTGTGGCTCGGCATCCGGACGCTGCTCTCCATCGCGGGGGTGCTCTGAAGTGGGGAATCGAACACGCGTCGGCGTCGACGTCGGCGGGACGTTCACCGACGTTGTGCTGCTGACCCCTGACGACGACCTCGTCACCGCGAAGGTGCCGAGCACTGCCGACCAGAGCGTCGGCGTCGTCGAGGGCATCGAGAAGGCCTGTTCCGAGGCGGGTATCGATCCCGCCGAGGTCGACGCCTTCACGCACGCGATGACCGTCTCGGTCAACGCCCTGCTGGAGGAAGACGGCGCGGAGACCGCGCTCGTCACGACCGAGGGCTTCCGGGACGTCCTGGAGATCGCCCGGCAGGACCGGCCGGACCTGTACGACTTCGACGAGACGCGGCCCGACCCACTGGTGCCGCGTCGCCGCCGGTTCGAGGTGCCCGAGCGGACCACCATCGACGGCGTCGAGAAACCCGTCGACGAGGCGGCTGTCCGCGAGGTCGCCGACCGAATCGAAGACAGTGACGCCGAGAGCGTCGCGGTCTCGCTGCTGCACGCCTACCAGCACGAGGAGAACGAGGCCCGCGTCACCGAGATACTGCGCGAGGAACTCGACGTGCCAGTGTCGGCCAGCCACGAGGTGCTCGCGGAGTTCCGCGAGTACGAGCGAACCTCGACCACGGTGGTCGACGCCTACGTCAAGCCGGCTATCGACGCCTACCTCGGCCGCCTCGAAGAGCGCGCCGAAGAACGTGGTGTCCCGGCCCCGCGCATCATGCAGGCCAACGGCGGCATCGCCGCGGCCAGGACGGTGCGCGACCGGCCCGTGACGACCTCGATGTCCGGCCCGGCAGCGGGAGTCGTCGGCGCGGCCGCAACCGCCGGCGACGCCGCAGACGACCTCTCCGGCCTCGTGACCTTCGACATGGGCGGTACCTCCAGCGACGTGAGCCTCGTCCGCGAGGGCGAGGCCGAGCGAACCACCGATGCGGAGATCAACGGCCGCCCCATCAAGGTCCCGATGGTCGACGTGAACACCGTCGGGGCCGGCGGCGGCTCCATCGCCTGGGTCGACGAGGGCAACGCGCTCCGGGTCGGCCCGAAGTCCTCGGGTGCCGAGCCCGGCCCGGCCTGTTACGGCCGTGGCGGGACCGACCCGACGGTCACGGACGCGAACGTCGTCCTGGGCTACATCGGCGGCTCGTCCGCGCTCGGCGGAGAGCTGTCGCTCGACGAGGCGGCCGCCGAGGACGCCCTCGCGAACCTGGCCGACGCGGCTGGACTGGACGACGCCCTGGCGGCAGCCCGCGGCGTCTACCGGGTCGCGAACGCGAACATGACGCGGGCCATCCGCGCCGTGACGGTCGAACGCGGCCACGACCCGCGCGAGTTCGGGCTGGTCGCCTTCGGCGGCGCGGGCCCGATGCACGCCGCGAACCTCGCGGAGCGACTCGACGTGGGGACCGTCGTGGTTCCCCGCGCATGTGGGGTCCTCTCGGCGTACGGGCTGCTCGCGGCCGACGAGAAGCACGACGCGGTGCGGACGCTCCGCCAACCCCTCGCCGACCTCGACCGCGGGCGCGTCGAGACAGCCTACGACGAACTCGGAAGCCAGGTGCTCGACGATGTGGCAGACGGTGCAGAGGCCACGGTCGAACGCGCCGCAGACCTGCGCTACCTCGGCCAGAGCTTCGAGCTCACGGTGCCCGTCGATGCGCAGTTCGACGCCGAGACGGTCGCCGAGCGGTTCCACCAGGCCCACGAGACGACCTACGGCTACCGGATGGACGAACCGGTCGAACTCGTCAACGTGCGCGCGACCGCCGTCGCCGAGCGCGACGAGGTCTCCGTGCGCTACGAAGCGGGCGAGGACCCGCAGAAGGGGACCCGCCAGGCCTTCTTCGGCGAGCGGTTCCACGAGACCGCGGTGTACGACCGCGAGTCCCTGCCCGTCGGCGAGACCGTCGAGGGGCCAGCCATCCTCGAACAGGACGAGAGTACCGTCGTCGTGCCGCCGGAATGGGCGGGGGCGGTGCAGCCGGATGGCACCTTCGTGATGACCCACGGGGGTGATGCAAGATGAGCCTCGACGCCGTCACGCTCGAGATCCTCCGGAACCAGTTCGAGGGCGTCGCGGAGGAGATGGGTCAGGTGCTTATCACAGGCGCGTACTCCCCCAACATCAAGGAGCGGCGCGACTGCTCGACGGCCCTGTTCGACGCCGAGGGACGCCTCGTCGCCCAGGCCGAGCACATCCCGGTCCACCTCGGCGCGATGCCCGCCGCGGTCGACGCGGTCATCGCCAAGGACCCCGAGCCGGGCGACGTGTGGGTGCTCAACGACCCGTTCCAGGGGGGACCCACCTGCCCGACGTGACGATGGTCTCGCCGATAACCGTCAGCGACGACTCCGACGAGATTCTGGGCTACGCGGTCTCTCGCGCCCACCACGCCGACGTGGGTGGGATGAGCCCCGGCAGCATGCCGGCGGGTGCCCGCGAGATCTACCAAGAGGGGCTGCGACTGCCTCCCGCCAGACTCGCCATCGGCGGCGAGGTCAACGACGACGTGATGGACATCGTCCTCGCGAACGTCCGCAATTCGGGCGAGCGCCAGGCCGACATCCGCGCCCAGCTCGCCGCGAACGACCGGGCCGAGGCGCGCCTGCGCGACCTCGTCGACGAACACGGCGAGGAGCGCATCGTCGCGGCCTTCGACGCGGTGATGGACTACTCGCGCGACCGCATCACCGCGGAACTCGACGCCCTGCCCGACGGCGAGTACCACGCTCGCGACGTGCTGGAGGGCGACGGCCAGACCGACGCGGACATCCCCATCGAGGCGACCGTCACGGTCGACGGCACCGACGTGACGGTGGACTTCGAAGGGACCGCGGACCAGGTCGACGGCAACGTGAACGCGCCGCTGGCCGTTGCCACGAGTGCGGTCTACTTCGTCGTCCGCTGCGTGACCGACCCGGACATCCCGCCGAACCAGGGCTGTTACGACCCCATCTCGGTCGAGGCACCCGAGGGCTCGCTGCTCAACCCGACCGCCCCCGCGGCGGTCGTCGGCGGGAACGTCGAGACGAGCCAGCGCGTCACCGACGTGGTGCTGGCCGCCTTCGCCGAGGCCGCGCCCGACCGGGTGCCGGCGCAGGGGCAGGGCACGATGAACAACCTCGTCATCGGCAGCCGCGACGCGAACGGCTTCAGCTACTACGAGACCATCGGCGGCGGTGCCGGTGGCCGGCCCAACGGCGACGGGACCGACGGGGTCCACGTCGGCATGACGAACACGCTCAACACGCCGGTCGAGGCGCTCGAAGCCGAATACCCGCTCCGCGTGGAGGAGTACTGTCTTCGGTCGGGGAGCGGCGGTGACGGCGAACACCGCGGCGGGCTCGGCATCGTCCGTTCGGTGACCGTCGAGGCGGACGCGACCGTCTCGCTCCTCACGGAACGTCGCCGGCACGCGCCGAAGGGCGTCGCCGGCGGCGAGGACGGTGCGACCGGCGAGAACCGGATCGACGGCGAGGACGTCCCGGCGAAGACGACGCGAGATGTCGAGGCCGGGACGACCGTCACGGTGAAGACGCCCGGCGGGGGCGGCCATGGCGACCCGGCCGACCGCGACGAGAACGCACGAGCCGACGACGAAGCCGACGAGAAGGTGTGACCATGTCGGGCCAGCCAACGAAACTCGGTTTCGTCGTCCCGTCCTCGAACACGACGGTCGAACGCGAGCTGGCGGCGGCCCTGCCCGGCGGTGTCTCGTTCCACACGGCCCGGATGCCGCTGCAGAACGTCACGGTCGAGGAGCTCGACGCGATGGCCGACGACGCGGTCGCGGCAGCCGAGCGACTGTCGCACGCAGACGTGGACGTGGTCGCCTACGCCTGCACGACCGGGAGCCTCCTGCACGGTCCCGGCTTCGACACCCAGTTAGAGGAGGACCTCTCGGACGCGACGCAGGCCCCGGCGGTCGCGACCGCCCGGTCGGTGAAGCGGGCGCTCGACGCGCTTGGCGCAGAATCGGTCGCGCTCGTCACGCCGTACACCGACGACCTGAACGCTCGCGAGGTGGACTTCCTCGAAGCCGAGGGCGTGTCGGTTACGAGCGTCGACGGGCGCGGCATCGAGGCCAACACGGAGATCGGCGCGCTCACGCCGGGCGACGCAGCACAGCAGGTCCGTGAGGCGATGGGTGCGGAGGTCTCGGCCGACGCGGTGTTCGTCTCGTGTACGAACTACCGGACGTTCGCGGCCGTCCCCGACCTTGAAGCCGAACTCGGCGTGCCGGTCGTCACGAGCAACACGGCGACGCTGTGGGACGCGCTCCGGGCCGCCGGGGAAGCGACCGACTGCGTGCCCGGTCACCTCGGACGAATCACAGGTCGTTAAGAGCCAGGGCTGTTTTCGGTCGAGTATGGACCTCGTCGCGACGGTCGTGCTCGCCTTCTGGGCGATGCTTCCGGCCTACGTCCCGAACAACGCTGCCGTCCTGGTCGGCGGCGGCCCGCCCATCGACGGTGGCCGGACCTGGAAGGGTCGCCGGCTGCTCGGTGATGGCAAGAGCTGGCGCGGGACTATCGGCGGCACGCTCGCCGGGATGGCCCTCGCGTTCGGCCTGTCGGCCATCGCCGACCCGATGAGCGTGGCGGTCGGAGTGACACTCCCGACCTTCCCGCTCGTCGTCGCGTTCACGCTCTCGTTCGGCGCGATGCTCGGCGACATCGTCGCCTCGTTCCTGAAGCGTCGGACCGGCCGCGAGCGCGGGGCCGCGTTCCCCGGCCTCGACCAGCTCGACTTCGTGGTCGCGTCGCTCGTGCTGACGGCGCTCGCCGCCCCGGCCTGGTTCGGTGAGGTGTTCACCCTGCCGGTGCTCGCGGTCGTCCTCGTCCTCACGCCGCTGTTGCACCTCGGGACGAACGGCATCGCCTACGTGTTGCACCTGAAAGAAGAGCCGTGGTAGACACTGGGCGGTTTTAGTGGCGAACAGACGGCACGCCGCAGCAGGGACGGGTGTCGCTGTGCCGTGCACCCGCGAGACGACACCCGGTATCGGTCAGACCACGCCGGGTCTGTGCCGGCATCGCTTTTGAACGCTCGGACGAATCCACGGGGCTTATGCTCGCCCGCATCCCGTTCACGAGCAATGGCGTCCGAGGAACTCATCGCGGCCCTGAAGGCGGCCGACGCGGTCCAGTTCGGCGAGTTCGAACTGAGCCACGGCGGCACCAGCGAGTACTACGTCGACAAGTACCTGTTCGAGACGGACCCGACCTGTCTCGACCTCATCGCAGAAGCGTTCGCCGAGCGCGTCGCCGACTCCGACGCGAAGCTGGCCGGCGTCGCCCTGGGTGGCGTCCCGCTGGTCGCGGCGACCGCGCTGAAGGCGAAGCGACCCTACGTCATCGCCCGCAAGCAACAGAAGGAGTACGGGACGGCGAACCTCGTCGAGGGACGGCTCGAGGAGGGTGAGGAGGTCATCGTCGTCGAGGACATCGCGACGACGGGCCAGTCCGCCGTCGACGCGGTCGAGGCGCTCCGGGATGCGGGCGCAGTCGTGAACCGCGCGCTCATCGTGGTCGACCGCGAGGAGGGTGGCCGCGAGAACCTCGCGGAGGCCGGCGTCGAGATGGAGGCGCTCGTCACCGCGAGCGAGCTGCTGGCCGACGCGGAGAACTGAGACGGCTCGCCGGTCGCTCCTTCGCGACCCGTGACAGGACAGCCGACCGTCGAGTGAACCGGTCATCCCGCCGCTGTTTCCCGTTCTCAACACTCTGGAATCGGCTTCTGTTTTTATCCTGTTTCCCGTCCTCTCTCTAGCTGTCATGAGCATCAAGCAACGTCGGAACGCTGGTCCCGGAATCAAACTCGAAGTAATTCAGGCCGTGTTCCTGCTGATTGCCGGGCTCCTCGTCTCGGCAGGTGCGTACCTCCTGCTGTCGGACGCTGGCGTCAGCATCGAACTGACCGGCCTGTTCGCGATCTCGGTCCTCTTCGGCGCGATGGTCGTCGGCGGGGCCTGGCTCCTCGGCCGGAAGAAGCCGCGGGAGTCGCCCGAGGTCGAGTTCCGTCCCTGAACGGCTGTTTCTGCTGTCATCCCACCCGTGGTTGCCCCGTCGAGCGGTAGCACTCGCTCGACGTTTGCTGGTTGTTCAATACGGGAGATATTTTTTGTACGGGTCGCTCCACGAGGCGAGTATGGGGCTCCTGAAACGAGTTGTCAGGTATCTCGGTGGCGCAGTGGCGCTGGCCGGGCTGGCGGTCGCGACGGCGTTCCTCGGGAACAGGACGGCCGACCCGCTGGCGGCGAGCTTCGTCCAGCCGTTCACCATCTGGACGCAGGTGCTCGGTATCGGCGCAGGCCTGGTGGTACTGGTTCTCGGACTGGCGCTCGTCGGACAGACTGGGCCAGCGTCCCGCTGGTGACCGTCGCGTCACGGCCATCTTGGCCGCACGTGTTGCCTCACAGCGACCGAGAGGAGTTCGCCACGACGAGCAGGCTGCTCGCGGCCATCGCGACCGCCGCAACCAGGGGATTCAGGTTGCCCGTCGCGGCCACCGGGATGGCGATGGCGTTGTAGGCGAGTGCCCAGCCGAGGTTCTGGCGGACCCGACGCTTCGCGGCCCGCGTCAACTCGAACACTCGCGAGACGGCGGCGAGGTCGTTCTCGGTGAGCACCACGTCGGCGGCGTCGGCCGCGAGCGCGGTCCCGCCGCCCATGGCGATGCCGAGGTCGGCGGTCGCCAGCGCGGGGGCGTCGTTGCTCCCGTCGCCGACCATCGCGACGGTTCCGCGTTCCTGCAGGCGCTCGACGATCTCGGCCTTGGCTTCGGGTGGAACGCCCGCGAACACGTGGTCGACGTTCTGGTTCACCCGGAAGCGTTCGGCGGCGCGTTCGTCGTCGCCGGTGATGACCGCCACCTCGCGCTCGTCGGTGGCGAGGTCGGCGACCACCGGGTCCCACTCCTCGCGAGCGTCGTCGCCGACCACGACGAGCCCCCGGACCGCGCCAGCCCAGCCGACCACGACCGGGACGTTCCCGGACGCGCGGGCGTCGTCCACCCGGGCGTGGAGGGTCTCCGGGACGGGCCACTCGCGGGCCGCGAAGAGGTCCGGGTGGCCGACGACGACACGCTCGCCGGCCACGTCGGCGGAGACGCCGCGACCGGGGTGCGCCTCGAAATCGGTGACGTTGTGGTCCTGGTCGGGTGCGACCTGGGCGATGGCCGCACCGATGGGGTGCTCCGAGAGGGCTTCGACCGCGCCCGCCCGGGCGAGGAGGTCGTCCTCGGTGGTGCCCTCGCCGGGGACCACGTCGTGGACCCGCATCTGCCCGGTCGTGAGCGTCCCGGTCTTGTCGAAGGCGACCACGTCGAGCTGGGTCGCGGTCTCGAACACGCTGGAATCGCCGACGACGATGCCCTCGTCGAGGGCCGCCCCGACCGCCGAGGCGACCGCGAGCGGGGTCGCGAGGCCGAGGGCGCAGGGACAGGAGACGACGAGGACCGCGAGGCCGGTGAGAAGGGCGGCCGTGATTCCTGCACCGGTGACGAGCTGCCAGCCCGCGGCGAGGACGGCCACGACGAGAACGAGCGGGACGAACACCGCGGCGAGGCGGTCCGCGAGGCGCTGGACACCGGTCCGGCCGGTCTGGATGTCCCACATGAGCGTGACGAGGCGGTCGAGGGTGCTCCGGGCGTCCTCGGCGACTTCGAGGACCAGTGGGGCGTCCGTGACGACCGCGCCCCCCACGACCTCGTCGCCCGCCTCGACGCGCTCCGGGACGGACTCGCCCGTGACGAGGGACTCGTCGACCGCGGCGGTGCCCTCTTTGACGACGCCGTCGACGGGCACGCGCTCACCGGGTTTGACCAGCACTGCCTCGCCGCCGGTGAGGTCCTCTACCGACACCTCGACGGTGTCGCCGCCGGGCAGTCGTTTTCTGGCGGTCCGGACCTGTTCCTCGGTGAGTTCGCCCAGCCGGTCGGTCGCCCGGCGCTTGATGCGCTTCTCGTAGTAGTTCCCGATGGAGACGACCAGCACGACCACGACGGTGATGTCGAAGTACACCTCGGTCCCGCCGGTGAGGAGGACGGCGACCGAGTAGACGAAGGCGTTCACCGCGGCCAGCGCGACCAGCAGGTCCATGTTCGGGATGCCAGAGCGCAGGCTGACGTACGCGCCCTGCAGGATGGGGTAGCCGGTGTAGCCGAGGACGACCGCGGCCATCACCGCGGTGTTCGCGAGCAGGTACTGGCCCGCCGACCCGGCGACGTTCATGAGCAGGTCGTCCGGGTTCACGCCGAGGTACGCCGGGTAGAGGAAGAGGACGTACCACAGCATGGTCATCATCCCGAAGAAGCCGCCGACCAGCAGGCGCATGAGTTCGGTCCCGTCGTCCTCGTGCTCCTCGTCCAGCAGGCGGGCCCGGTAGCCCGCGGTGGTGAACAGGTCGGGCAGGCTCGCCTCCGAGCGCTTCCGGGGGTCGTAGCGCACCCGGACGAGTTCGCTGGCGTAGCTGGCGTCCACGTCGACCACGCCTGCTTCCTGCCGCCCCGACCCTTCGAGGAACGCCTCGCAGGTCGCACAGTGCATGCCGTCGACCGCGAGATAGGTCGTCTCGGCATCGTCGATGGACTCCGCGGACTCCTCGAATGCGTCCCGCACGTCGTCGGGGCTCTCCACGTCCGCCACGTCGCCGAGCTGTCGGGCGACTTCACAGCAGCCCTGGCAGCAGAACGTCCCGTCCACGTCGGCTGCCGTGATGGGGGGCTCCGGCGTCGGCAGGCCGCAAAGCGAGCACTCGTCGGCGGTCTCGTCGGCCGGGGTCTCGGATGGATGCTGCGTGCTCATTGGCGGGAGATGGTTTCAGGCTGGGATGGTCGGGCCGGGCATCGGGAGCGGGACGTGGGGGACGTGGATGCCGAGCAGCATCAGCCCGTGAGAGAGCGGGATGTACCCCAGCACGAGGAACGCCGCCCCGAGCGCCCGATGGAGGTGGGAACGCCACCTTGCGTCGGCGGACTGGAAGAGGGTCCCGTACGCGAACAGCGTCGGGATGGTCCCGAGGCCGAGGACGCCCAGCGACACGCCCCCGGCGAGGGGCGAGCCAGTTGCCAGCGCATAGAGGTACGCCGGGTAGATGATGGGACACGGGAGCAGCCCGTGGACCGCGCCGAGGCCGACGATTCTGGGACCCCGGACCCACGAGTCGACGTGGGCCGTCAGGGTACTGTACACGCGCTGGAACGCGCCGCCCACGAGTGGAATCGACACGCCGTGGCCGACCGTGCGCCCCCGGAACAGGTAGCCCGCACCGGTCACGAGGATGAAGCCGCCGACGAGGATGCCCGTCACGGCCCGGAGACCGTCAGCGAGTGGCGTCACCGCGGCCGCGTCGAAGACGAGCATCCCGAGCAGGCCCATCAGGGCCCCGATGGCTGCGTAGCTCAGGGTCCGCCCGAGGTTGAACAGGAGGTGCTGGCGCATATCTCGGAACGAGACACGCTCGCGGTCTGCACCCATCCGGTCGGCGTACAGCGTGACCAGGGGGCCACACATGCCGAGACAGTGCGCCCCGGCGAGGAGGCCGACCACGAGGAAGACGCCGAGGGTCGCCGGGTCGGGGACCATCGTCAGCCCGTCACCTCTTCGACTTTGGCGACGATGCGGTCGGCCGGGACGATACTCGGCCGGGCCGTCTCGCGGTAGGCGACGTGGCCGTCGGGGGTGACGATAGCGAGGAATGGAATCTGGCGGGCGTCCAGCGCGTGGACGAGTTTCGCCTCGCGGTCGTGCGCGAGCGTCCAGTCCCCGTCGGCCTCGCGCCACCACTCCCGCAGGCCAGCGGGGGAGATGCCTGTCTCGCCGATGGGTTCGCCCGTGACCGAGATGAATCGTGCCGAATCACCGAGCCGGTCGCGGGCCACAGCGACCGCCCGGGTCTGCGGTTTGCAGGGACCACACACCGTCGCGAAGAGGTCGAGGACGACGGGGCGGTCGTCCGGGACCGTCACGGTCCCCGCTTCGCTTCCCCGCGCGTCGAGGGTCTGGACGGTGGTCTCGCGGAGTCGCCCGGTGCCGTCCCCGGTGGCGGCCCACGCGCCCGCCCCGATGCCGAGGCCTGCGGCTCCGGCGGCCGCACCGAGGAACGTTCGGCGTCGCATGTGCTCAGTGGCCTGCGGCGTGGTCGCCCTCGTGCTCCGTCGGGGACAGCATGTAGTAGAGACCGGCGGAGATGAGGAGGACGTTCAGCAGGGCGAGTACGACGGGCCACATCCCCTCTATCGCGGCGTAGGCCACCACCGGGAGCAGACCGAGCAGTCCCACACCCGCGACGAATTGCGTTCGGTCGAGGTTCATGGACCATGCTACTCGTTCCTCCCTCTTTGGCCTACCGCCGGTTCCAACAGCATGAGAATTCACCCCCTATTATAGTGTGGGTGGCCCACAACTGCCTGCCTGTCTATGCGCAGCACGAGTAGCAGTACGGTTCACGCGCGCCCCCAGGGCGGGTGCGCTGGAGACGGGGTGTCGATATGAGTTCGGAGGTATCGCAGGCGGAGGACACCGCCGATGCCGACGGCGTCGTCAGGGAGCTCGGTCACGACGAGTTCGACCCTGTCGGAACGGCGTCGCTCATCGTGGTGTACTTCCTCATCCTGGTACTCCTGTGGGGGTTCATGTACTTCATCGAGTTCCTCGGCAACGGACCGACGGTGATCGGGTGAGACCATGCACATTCACAGGTTCGAGAAGCTCTGGCTCGGTGTTGCATTGTTGCTCATCGTCGGCTTCATCGCGACGATCACCTACGGTGCCATCGGTGCCGGGGTCGAGATGGTCGACGACAAGGGCGGGCAGGTCGACCCACAGGCACTCGACGAGCATCCGGAGTTCTCCGACCCGGGTGTCGTCAAGACCGGCCCGAACGAGTACCACGTCTACATCGTCGCCCGGCAGTTCAGCTACAACCCGGGGACGCCGGACGTCTCCCGGCCCATCCGGGTGCCGACCGACGCGAACGTGACCTTCCACATCACCAGTGGCGACGTCATCCACGGGTTCGAGCTGGCGGGGACGAACATCAACACGATGGTCATCCCCGGACAGGTCGCGACCATCAAGACGCGCTTCGACGAGGCCGATACGTACGGCATCGTCTGCCACGAGTACTGTGGCGCGAACCACCACAACATGGAGGGCAAGGTCGTCGCCGTTCCGTCTGACCAGTACACGTACAACGGGACGAGCGGGAACACGACGAACGCCACCGCGGGGGTGAGCGCATGAGCGCCGAGGCACTCCAGGGGTCCACCGACACGCACTTCGTCGACGAGTACCCGTTTGAGGCGAAGGTCACCCGGGTCTGCCTGGCCATCGCGTTCGGGTCGCTCCTCATCGGCGGCCTGATGGGGCTGGTGCAGGCGCTCCACCGCACGGGTGCCCTGCGTATCATGCCCTCGCAGGACTACTACACCGTCCTGACGGGCCACGGTGTCCTGCTCGCACTCGTTTTCACGACCTTCTTCATCTGTGGCCTGTTCACCTGGGGCATCACCCGGAGCCTGGAGACGCCCATCCCCAACCGGAACATCACCCGCGCCTGGGTGCTGTTGATGGCGCTCGGGACCGTCCTCGCGACGGTCGCCATCCTTGGCGGCTTCGCGGGCGAGATTCCGTTCCAGGCCGACGTGCTGTTCACGTTCTACGCGCCGCTTAAGGCGCACCCCATCTTCTACTTCGGGCTGGCCGCGTTCCTCGTCGGGACGTGGATCGCCGGCCTCGACTGGTTCCGTACCTTCTACGTCTGGCGGCAGGACAACCCGGACGAGCGCGTCCCGCTCCAGACGTTCATGGTACTCACGACGATGCTGATGTGGTACATCTCGACGTTCGGCGTCGCCGTCGAGGTGCTCTTCTTCCTGCTGCCGTGGTCGCTCGGCCTCTTCGAGACGGTCGACCCGCTGCTGACGCGGACGCTGTTCTGGTACTTCGGACACCCGGTCGTGTACTTCTGGCTGATGCCCGCGTACTTCGTCTGGTACACCATCCTGCCGAAGCTCTCGGGCGGCCGGCTGTTCAGCGACCCGCTGGCCCGCGTCGTGTTCATCCTGTTCCTCATCCTCTCGACGCCGGTCGGGTTCCACCACCAGTACATGGACCCCGGCATCCCGAGCGGGTTCAAGTTCGTCGCGATGACGAACACCATGTTCCTCCTGCTGCCGAGCCTGCTGACGGCGTTCACCGTCGTCGCCAGCATGGAGCACGGGGCGCGCCAGCGCGGCGGTGAGGGCCGCTTCGGCTGGCTTCGCGCCCTGCCGTGGGATAACCCGGCGTTCGCCGGCTGTGCGCTCGCTGGGCTGATGTTCGCCGCCGGGGGCTTCTCCGGCATGATAAACGCCGGGATGAACATCAACTACCTCATCCACAACACGCTGTGGGTGCCCGGCCACTTCCACCTCACCGTCGGCACCGCGGCCGCCCTGACGTTCATGGCCATCACGTACTGGCTGTGGCCGCAGGTCACCGGCAAGCGCCTGCAGTTCCGCGGCGTCGCGGTCGCCCAACCGTTCGTCTGGTTCCTCGGGATGACGCTCATGTCGAACGCCATGCACCGCGCTGGCCTCGCGAGCCTGCCCCGCCGGACGGCCGAACCCGAGTGGGGGCGCGTCACGGGCATCGCGTACGAGACGCCGTTCGGGACCGTCGCGGAGATGCAGCTCCAGATCGCCATCGGGGCGGTCCTGCTGTTCGTCTCCCTGGGCATGTTCTGGCTCGTGTTCGCCGGGACGTGGAACGCGGACCGCGAGAAGAGCAAGGTCGTCGTCGACGGCTTCATCCCGGAGCCGCTGTCGGGGCCGAGCGATAGCCCGCGCATCCTCGACAACTTCAAGCTGTGGACGGCGCTGGCCATCGTCCTCATCCTGATCGCCTACGGCATCCCGGTCGTGGACCTGCTGGCGGATGGGGCGCTCACGCCGGGCTCGCCGCCGATCAACCCCTGACCGATGGAGCGCCGGACCCTCATCCGACTGCTCATCGTGGTGGGCATCGGCATCCCGCTGGTCATCGAGGGGGCGACGTTCTTCGGGCTGGTCTCGAACCAGCTCTTCGGCGGGGAACAGCCGGCGGACCAGCGTGAGCCCGTCGGTATCGGCGACGAGGTCGTGCTGACGACGGAGCAGACGGAGCGACTCACGGACGCCCACTTCGAGACGGTCGACGGCGAGCGCCGACTGGTCCTCGAGGTGACCGTGCGAAACACCGGCAACGACCCCTACGAGTTCCGGGTCGACGGCGTGACGCTGGAAGACGGCACGACCCTCTCGGCGAACGCCTCGACCGGGAGGCTCACCCGTGGGGAGACGGCCACGGTCTCGGCCTCGTGGGCCGTCGACGAAGGCGTCGCGGTCGCATCGCTGAACGCCACGTCGGTCGTCTCGGCTGACAGCGTCACCGTGAGGAACCAGCACTCCGTGCCACTCGCGCCCGTCACCGAACGGGACAGCTGACCGGCCCTCGTCGCGGCCAGAAACTGCGCCTTCGCTGACAGTGCTGCGTCGGACTTTCTATCTCAAGCCCCGACAACACCGTGTGATACATTCTCACGCATGTTTTCGATTAAATGAAACGCAACTCTTTTCTCGCACAACCGGGTATGGAAAAGTACGATGGTAGGTGTCTGCTTTACAGGTCGGGTTTGTACCCGCTAAATCACAACTTCACCTACCGGTTCTCGCGTTGGCAGACACTGACCAGCCTGAGGAACGTCACCCATGTCGAAATCAGAACAACAGATAGCGGTAGTACTACCAGACGGCTCGGAACTCGCGGTCTCGAAAGGGGCGAGCGTCGAGGATGTCGCGTACGAGATCGGCCCCGGTCTCGGGAAGGACACGGTCGCCGGGAAGATCGACGGCGACCTCGTCGCCAAGGAAGCGACCGTCTACGACGGCGCGAAGATCGAGATCGTCACGGACCAGTCCGACGAATACCTCGAAGTCATGCGTCACTCCGCGGCCCACGTCCTCGCACAGGCCGTGCTCCGCGAGTACCCCGACGCGAAGCTCGCCATCGGTCCGCCGACCGACGAGGGCTTCTACTACGACTTCGACGACGTCGACATCGACTCCGACGACCTGCCCGCACTGGAAGAAGAGATGCGCGACATCATCGAGGCCGACCTCGACATCGAGCGCGAGGTCGTGAGCTACGAGGACGCCAAAGAGCGCCTCGCGGACCAGCCCTACAAGCTGGAGCTGCTGGATGAACTCCACGACGAGGGCAAGGAGATCACCTTCTACAGCCAGGGCGAGTTCGAGGACCTCTGTGCCGGCCCGCACGTCGCCTCGACGGGCGAGATCGGCTGCATCGAGCTCATGGAGATCGCCGGCGCGTACTGGCGCGGCGACGAGGAGAACGAGATGCAGACCCGGGTCTACGGGACGGCCTTCGAGAAGGAGTCCCACCTCGAACAGTTCCTCGAGCGAAAGGAGGAGGCCGAGCGACGCGACCACCGCAAGATCGGCAGCGAGATGAACCTCTTCTCCATCCAGGACGTGACGGGACCGGGCCTCCCGCTGTACCACCCGAACGGGAAGACCATCCTGCGCGAACTCGAGCGCTTCATCGAGGGGATGAACCTCGACGCGGGCTACGAGTACGTCGAGACCCCCCACGTGTTCAAGACGGACCTCTGGAAGCAGTCGGGCCACTACGAGAACTACCACGACGACATGTTCCTGTTCGACGTGGGTGACGACGAGTACGGCCTGAAGCCGATGAACTGCCCGGGTCACGCCGCCATCTACCAGGACCACTCCTGGAGCTACCGCGAACTCCCCATCCGCTACGCCGAGAACGGGAAGGTCTACCGCAAGGAACAGCGCGGGGAGCTCTCCGGACTCTCGCGCGTCTGGGCGTTCACCATCGACGACGGCCACCTGTTCGCTCGCCCCGACCAGATCGAGGCGGAGGTCGAGGCCATCATGGACATCATCATGCAGATCCTCGACACCTTCGGGCTGGAGTTCGAGGTCGCGCTCGCGACCCGTCCCGAGAAGTCCGTCGGCAGCGACGAGATCTGGGAGCAGGCCGAGGAGCAGCTTACCTCGGTCCTCGAGAAGCGTGGCATGGACTACGACCTCGAAGAGGGTGACGGCGCGTTCTACGGCCCGAAGATCGACTTCGCGTTCACGGACGCCCTCGGCCGCAAGTGGGACGGCCCGACGGTCCAGCTCGACTTCAACATGCCCGAGCGCTTCGACCTGAGCTACGTCAGTCAGGAGAACGAGCACGAGCGCCCGGTGATGATCCACCGCGCGCTGTACGGCTCCTACGAGCGCTTCTTCATGGTGCTCATCGAGCACTTCGCGGGCAAGTTCCCGTTCTGGCTCGCCCCCGAGCAGGTCCGCATCCTGCCCATCTCGGACGACAACCTCGAGTACGCCTACGAGGTCAAAGAGCAGTTCTCGGAGTTCCGTGTCGAGGTCAACGACCGCGACGCGACCATCGAGCGCAAGATCCGCGGCGCGCACAACGACCGCGTGCCCTACATGATCATCGTGGGCGACAACGAGGAGGAGGCCGGCAACCTCTCCGTGCGTGACCGCAAGGAGCGCCAGGAGTACGACGTCGACACCGACGAGTTCCTCGAGCACCTCCGCGCCGAGCGCGACCAGAAGCACGTCGAGCCGAACTTCCTGAGCTAGGTCGACTCCACGGTCGTGCCCACTTTCTGGTTCGACAGATTCGATGTATTCATGATTGTGTAGTCGTGCATAGTGGGTATGAACCGAGCCGAGAAGGCGGCCCTCCAGCTGCGCGCCGTCGACGTCCTCCAGATGCTCAAGGAGACGCGGACGTACGACGAGCTGGCGGCGCTGACGGGGCTGCCGGCAGGCGACCTGAACCGCTACGTGAACGGCCACGTCCTCCCGAGCGCCGACCGGGCCCGGGAGGTCGTCGAAGGGGTCGGTCGCGACGAACTCGCCGCGGAACTGGGCGCGCGCATCCGGGTCGACGACGAGGGCTACGTCGACAATAGCGCCGCCGTCTTCGACCAGGCCTTCCTCGACCTCGTCGCGCCGGTCGCCGCCGACGCCTTCGCGTTCGACCGCCCCGACGCCGTCCTGACGGCCGCGACCGACGGTATCACGCTCGCCGCCTCGATGGCGAGCTACTTCGGTGCGGACTGCGTGTACGCGAAGAAGTCGAAGGAGACCGCGGTCGAGGAGTTCATCGAGGCCCGCCAGCGCCTCCAGTCCGGCATCGAACTGACGTACTATCTTCCGGCGTCGGCGCTCGATGCGGGTGACTCCGTCCTCGTCGTTGACGACCTCATCCGGTCGGGCGAGACCCAGGAACTCCTGCTCGACATCGTATCCGACGCGGGTGCCGACGTGGCGGGCGTGTTCGCGCTCATCGCGGTCGGCGACGAGGGCAAGGAACGAGCCGCCGAGCGGACCGACGCACCCGTGGGCGCGCTGGTCGACGTCGAACCCTGATTCTGGCTGCTTCTCCCTGCTATCACACGTCGCGCTCGACCAGCGATTCGCGCGTCTCCCGGATGACCCGGGCGACTCGCGTCACGTCGGTCCCCTCGTCGGCGATGTACTCCGCCAGCGACTCGGTCGCCGTCAGGAGCCAGGCGGCACGCTCGGCGATGCGGCGCACGTCGCCGGGTCCGACGCCGTAGCGTTCCGCGACCGTGTCGGCGTCCGCCCCTTCCGACCAGTCGGAGAGCATCTTCGCGGTCTTGAACACGTCCAGCCACGCCTGGAAGTCGCCGTCGAAGTCCATCACCGACTTCGTGAGCTCGGACTCGCGGCGCATCGCCTCGTCGGTGAGCCGACCGGCCTCGTCGTTCCGGGTGTAGAGTTCCGGCATGTCGGTGGTGTCACAGACCAGTTCGAGCACAGTGAGGGGGGTCAGCCGCGGGTTGTCGGCCGCCCGACCCAGGGCGTCGATGACAGACGCGCCGGTGACGGGGTCGACGTACACCCGGGAGACGAGGGAGCCGAGTTTGGTCGCCCGGAGGCCGCCGGTGCGGTCGAGCATCCCCGCCGATTCGAGGTAGTCGAGCACGTCGTCGACGACGGCCTCGAGGTCGCTGCCGGGGCGCTGGTGGCCGTAGAACGTCTCGTCGAGCAGTTCGAGGACAGCGGCCCGGGAGTCCGCGAACCCGGAGGCGACGGTCGAGAGGACGTGAGTCCGCAGGGAGACCTCGCTGTGGAGCTTGGAGGTGACGCGCTCGGGGTCCGCGCCGATGTAGCGCTCACGGAGCGTGTCGGCCTCGCCGTCGCGGGCGACCAGCATCGCCTCGCCGTAGGGGTCGAGGTGTGGCCGACCGGCTCGGCCGAACATCTGGTGGACCTCGAGGACGGGCAGGGGTTCCATCCCACTGCCGTCGTAGCGCTCGTGGTCGCGGACGACGACCCGGCGGGCGGGGACGT
The DNA here is from genome assembly GCF_025399835.1 of Haloarchaeobius sp. HME9146. Taxonomy (NCBI): domain Archaea; kingdom Methanobacteriati; phylum Methanobacteriota; class Halobacteria; order Halobacteriales; family Halorubellaceae; genus Haloarchaeobius; species Haloarchaeobius sp. HME9146. The sequence goes on along the minus strand of NZ_JAODVR010000001.1, from coordinate 185,633 downwards.
TCACGCCCGCGGCGAGGGTGGGCGTGGCGACGATGACCTTCAGCTCGCGGTCGCGGAACGCGGTCTCGACCAGTCGGCGGTGTTCCGCGGAGAGACCGGCGTGGTGGAACGCGACCGCGTTCGCGGCACACCGCGCGAGTTCCATCCCGGTGTCGGTGGCGGCGCTGACCCGCAACTCCTCGGCGACCTCTGGCGCAGAATCGAACCACTCGTCCACGAGGTCGGTCGCGAGGCCCTGGGCGGCCCGACGCGAGGAGACGAACACGAGGCACTGGCCGCCGTCCTCCACCGCGTCGCGGGCCAGCGCCACGGCAGCGGGGTCGCCGCCGGTGTCCACGTCGCGCTCCTCGCCGTCGTCGAAGCTGATGGTCTCCTCGGCGTACACGCCGGTCTTCAGGTCGACGGGTCGCCAGGTCGAGTGGACCAGTTCGGCGTCGAGCCAGTCGGCGATCTCTTCGGCGTTGCCGACCGTCGCGGAGAGCCCGACCAGCTGGATGTCCGGTGTGAGCCGGCGGAGTTTGGCGATGGTGACCTCCAGCGTGGGTCCCCTGCCATCGGCGTCGAGCAGGTGTATCTCGTCGACGACGGCGCAGTCGATGGCCTCGACCCACGCCGCCCCGTTTCGAATCGCGGAGTCGACCTTCTCGCTGGTGGCGACCACGATGTCGTGCTCGGCGAGGTCCTCGTCGGTCGCGTCGAAGTCCCCCGTCGAGATGCCGACCGAGACATCGGGAAGCTCGCAGAACTCGTCGTACTTCTCGGTCGCGAGCGCCCGGAGCGGCACCACGTACAGGGCGGGGCCGTCGCTCGTGAGCATGGCGAGCTGGGCGACGAAGGTCTTCCCGGAGGCGGTCGGGACCGCGGCGAGGACGCGGCCGCCCTCGCAGACACCGGCCTCGACCGCTTCGACCTGTGGGGGATAGAGTTCCTCGACCCCCTTCGCGTGGAAGTGGTCGACGAATCGGTCGGCGAGGGGCAGGTCCGCGACGTCCATTGGCATGACGTTGTGCGTCCCGGTATAAAAATTGGCGTAGTGATTCTGGATTGAAAGATTCCGGGACGGTGTCTCGAACGACGGTCGATACGGTCCGTCTGCACGAGGCAGATGGTTTGACTGGCGTGTCGTGTTCCTCAAAACGAGGTGACAGGTGTGTGGTTCGCAGGCCGGAATTCAGCGCGTCCCCGACTCCCGGAGCATGAATCAGAAAGTTGGTGGTCGTCGTGCCGCCCTGTCGGCTTTCGGAGGGTACGACCGCGAAAATATGCAAGTTCATGGTTATATCGGGGCTGAATTTCCGTAAAGCTTTAATTTAGTAATTCTGTGGTTGGCCATACGTGCATTATGGGTTCCAGTGAAAGCACGGCAAACCAGTCCACGTCCACGGGTGGGGACAGCTGGTTCGCCGACTACTTCGGCTTCGAGGAGCACGGGACGAACCTGAAAACAGAGATCGTCGCGGGTATCACGACGTTCCTGACGATGAGCTACATCGTCGCCGTCAACCCCGCCATCATGAGCAACGCTGTGCAGATCCAGGGCTACTCCCAGGGACAGGTCATCCAGATGCTGGCGGTCGTCACCATCCTGGCGAGCGTCGTCGCCACGACGGTCATGGCGTTCTACGCGAACAGACCGTTCGCGCAGGCACCGGGGCTCGGCCTGAACGCGTTCTTCGCGTTCACGGTCGTGCTCGGTTTGGGGATACCGTGGCAGACCGCACTCGCCGCGGTGTTCGTGGAGGGCGTCATCTTCATCTTCCTCACCGCGGTCGGCGCGCGTGAGTTCGTCATCGGCCTCATCCCCGAACCGGTCAAGTTCTCGGTCGGGACCGGTATCGGCCTCTTCCTCGGTATCATCGGCCTGCAGGCGATGGGCGTCGTCGCCCCCGACGAGGCGACGATGATCACGCTCGGGTCGCTGGCACAGAACCCGGTCGCCATCGTCTCGGTCCTCGGCCTCTTCCTCACCATGGCGCTGTATGCCCGTGGTGTGAAGGGCTCCATCATCGTCGGCATCGCCCTGACGACCATCGCGGGCTTCGTCCTCTCGTACCTCGGGTACGCCCCGGCGGCACTCTCGGGGAAGTTCATCCAGGAGGGCGCGTTCGTCTCGAGCGAACTCCCCGCGGCCACCTACGACATCACGCCGCTGGTCGGCGCGTTCATCAGCGGCTTCGGCAACGTGGAGGCATTCACCTTCGCGCTCGTCGTCTTCACGTTCTTCTTCGTGGACTTCTTCGACACCGCCGGCACGCTCGTCGGCGTCGGACAGGCGGGTGACTTCCTCGACGAGGACGGCGAACTCCCCGACATCGACAAGCCCCTGATGGCCGACGCGGTCGGCACGACCGCGGGCGGCATCCTCGGCACGTCGACGGTCACGACGTACATCGAGTCCGCGACGGGCGTCGAAGAGGGCGGTCGCACCGGCATGACGGCGCTGGTCGTCGCGCTGCTGTTCCTGCTCTCGCTCGCGTTCGTTCCGCTCGCGGCCGCGATTCCGATGTACGCCTCGCACCTCGCGCTGGTCGTCATCGCGGTCCTGATGATGCGCAACGTCGTCGAGATAGACTGGCAGGACATCACGCACGCGGTGCCGGCCGGCCTGACCATCATGATCATGCCGTTCACGTTCTCCATCGCGTACGGTATCGCGGCAGGTATCCTCAGCTACCCGCTCGTGAAGGCGGCCGCTGGCGAGTTCGACGACATCTCGGCCGGGCAGTGGCTGCTCGCCGGCGCGTTCCTCGTCTACTTCGTCGTCCGCACCGGCGGCGTCCTCGGCTGATCACGGACAACTCACATTCTCAGCGGCACACATCGCCGTCTCGTTGACGGCGTAGATGGTCACGGTCCCGCTCCGGTGGGCGACCGTGATTCCCGGTTTCTCTTCGAACGCGACCAGGTTCCGGTCCGGATGCGTGAGCGTCGGCTGGTCGTACTGGCGGCGCTCGTCGGGCCCGACGTAGACGTAGCGAACGTCGTATCTGGCCAGCAGCTGCGCCGACGTTGACCAGTTACCGCTGTATATCGTCGCGGTGTCGTTAACCCGGCTCTCGTACGGTTCTATGCCGCGATAGCCGGCCTCGTGCTCCCAGCCGACGACGGTCGGGAGGGCGGTCAGGGTCGCCGGTGCGGAGTGCCACGTGTACGTCTCGTCGCCGGCCTGGGTGAGGATGGTCGGCGTGCCTTCTCGCTGGTTCAGCCAGTCGATGGCCGCGGATTCGTTCGGATGGGCGCGCTCGACGTATCGCGTCGCGTCGAGCGAGAGGTCTGCCTGCCCGGGGTTCGAGACGACCGGGTCGACCTGGGCGTCGTAGACGAGCACCGGGAACGCGCAGGTCGAGAGCAGGACGGCGACGAGCAGGACGCTCGTCAGGACGGTCTTCGAGGGTGCTGCCGGGAGGTCCCGGTCCTGTCCGAGCGCCCGCAGCGACTCGTGCAGTCGGTCGTGCCACCGGCCGAGCACGACACCCAGCCCGACGCCCCACAACGTCCAGACCTGTATGGATACCTTGTAGACCGTGTTCCACCGTTCGTGGCCGCCGACCGGCCACACCCGGGCGTAGGTGAGTTCCACGATGAGCAACAGCCCCGCCCCCGCGAGCACGAGTGCGGCGGTGAAGTCGGCCCGGGCCCGCGAGAGCACCCAGCCCGCCAGGAGCAGGGGGCCGAGGACGGCGAGGGCTGCGAAGTCGACGGCGAGACCAGCGACCGACACCAGCAGCACGATGCCGACGCCCGCGGTTCGCCGCCGAGAGCCCGCCGTCCACGACAGCACCCGCGGCAGCAGGACGACCGCGAAGGGGACGGCGAACAGGCCCCAGGCGAGGAGGAACGGCACGAGTGCGCTCCGCGGTGGCAACAGGCCGACGCCACGACTCACCGGCGTGTGGTCGAGCAGGAACGGTGCCGCGACGAGCGCGCCGCCGCCCCCGACCACGACGGCGCTCGCGGCCGCGGAGGCATGTCTGGTCACCTCCCGCCGCAAGCGACTCCCCCGGTCGAGCCCGGGGAACGGGTGGTCGCCCGCACAGGCGACCGTGAGGGCGACGAGACCGCAGGCGGTCGGGACGCTCCAGAGGTTCGTCAGTGCGAGGAGGCCGACGACCGGAATCACCGCGAGCAGACGGAGCCAGCGCCGCGGGTCGGTGCTCTGGGTCCGCCACCACGCGAAACAGAGCGCCGCGACCAGCAGGAGGAACGGCAGTGCCATCATGTGGGCGTGGAGGTCACCGTTGACGTACTCCCACGAGGGCGAGACGACGAGCGTCCCGTCCAGCACGTACCGGGTGTTCCAGTAGCCCCAGTTCGCGTAGCCGATGACACTGTCGAGTGCCTCGCTGGTGGGTGCGCGGATTCCCGCGACGGCGGCTCGACCGTACTGCTCGACGAGCGAGTCGGGCAGGACCCCGAGGAACAGCCGGGCGAGGGGTGCGAGGTTGTTCCCGAACCCGACCACGACGACGGCAGCGAGTCCAGCGGCCCGGGGCGACCGGTCCCGCGCGTCGGCGATGGTCCCCGCGAGACTGTACGCACCCGTCGCGATGCAGGCGAAGAAGGTCGGTATCGCCAGGTTGTAGGCGTACTTCGCCTCGACGCCGGACAGCTTCGCGACGATTCCCGCGACGAGGTGGCCGCCGTAGTAGTAGCGCAGTCGCTCGCCCGCGAACCAGAAGTCCTCGGGCGGAAGCTGGTCGGCGCGCAGGACGCCACGGAGGAGGCCGTAGTCGAGGAACTTCTCGCCGCCCGGCGGGATGGCGGCAGGGCCGACGAGCCGGAGCGCGAGCATGGCCGCGAAGGCGACACCGAACACCGCGGCTGTTTCGAGGGCGGTTCTGCGCGGGATGGGTGGTGCGACTCGGCTCGCGAGGAGGCTCAGACCGCCGAGGAGCACCACCGCTCCGATGACCGTAGTAGTTGTGAAGCTGACCTGTCCAGCCCAGTAGGTGAACAGGGTCGCCACGACCAGGGCGATGGGGAGGGCGAACGCGGTGCCGCGGTCGTAAGACCGTGGGAGGGCGGCTGCCGCGAGCGGGCCCCCGACGGTTGCGAGCAGGGCGAGCACGATGAGCCACACCACGAGTGGGCTCACCAGCACGTGACTGATATATCACGTAACAGGACGTAAGTGTCTTGTGTACTGGCGGGCCGTGATGTCCGGTGCTCGGGCGGCCTGCCACCAGCGGTGGTCTGGCGGCGGCGTCACACAGGACCGCTGGCCTCTTTATATGGGCGGTCCTACGTCCGGCCAGCCATGACGAACCTCGAACTGTACGAGTTGCCGGGTTGTCCCTACTGCGCGAAAGTGAAGTCCAAGCTCGCCGACCTCGACCTGGAGTACGTCTCCCACGAGGTGCCGCGCTCGCACGCCGAGCGCACGGAGGTCGAGGAGGTCAGCGGCCAGACGGGCGTGCCCGTCCTGGTCGACAAGGAACACGGCGTCGACGGGATGCCCGAGTCGGACGACATCGTCGCCTACCTGGAGAAGACGTACGGCGCGGAAGCGTAAGCGGGCCGCTACAGGCTGTCGCTGTCTGTTTCGACGAGAGAACGAACGCCCGCCAGTGCCGACTCAGGCCGGCTCCTCTTCCACGTCGGTCCGCTCGCGGATGAGGTCGCGCAGGTCGTCGGCGTCGCGCATCTGCTCGACCTCCTCGCGCTCGATGATGGCGGTTCCATGCACGGACTCGCGCTTCGAGCGGTCGACGAAGTACACCGACCGGGTGCGGGTGACCGACCCGATGGAACTCATGATGCGGGCGCGCTTCTCGGCGGCCTTCGTGAACTTCGAGTGGCCGGTGAGCAGCGTGTGCTCGCGGACGTCGCGGTGTGACACCGGCCCTTCGTCGTCGGCCTCGTTGTCCTCGCTGACAGCCTTGAACGGCGAGCGAAGCGTCGGGTGGACGTCGTAGCCGACGCGGGTCATCACGGTGACGATGGGTTCGTCGTCCGGGTCGGCCTCCGGGTCGTCCGGCGTCGGCTCGGCCTCGCGCACCTCGTCGGCCCCGTCCATCACGTCGACCGGGGCGGTCAGGGGTGCGTCGAACATCTCTTCGAGGCGCATCGCCACGTCGACGGAGGCGTTCATGCCGTCCTCGTACTTCGAGACGGTGCGCCGGGAGACGCCGAGTTCGCTCGCGAGCTGTCCGAGGCTCATGTTCTGCTGTTCGCGCTCGTCCGCCAGCAGCTCGCCGTCGATGTTGACGTACAGGCCGCCGGGGGCCGCGTAGATGAGCGGCGGCACGTTCTCGACGAACAGGTCCATCGCGGTGTTGGGTGCCATGACGGGAACGCCGTGGCGGAAGTACACCACGTCGGGCTTGAGGTCCTCGTCGCGCGTTCTGAGACCGATGACCAGGGGCGTCGCGTCCAGGTACGACCCGAGCCGTCGCATCTCCGCGCCGGTCGCCGCGTCGAAGGCGTCGATGTTCGAGAGGATCTTGACGAGGACGAGTTCCTCGCCCCGGCGGGCTGCCAGGTCGAAGCTCTTCGGACGGATGACGCACCGGTCGCTCACGCGGAAGCCTGCATCCTGCAGCATGGCGGTGAGGTTCTCGACCAGTGCATCCCGAGACATACGGACACGTAAGTTGTTTCTCGCATATATGTGTTGTGTCGTCCTCACGGCTTCTGAGACCGGGTGAGTCGGGCGTTTTCGTGGATACCTCTCCCGGAGCAGTGGTGGGTGGACAGTCGTGGCCGGTCTTGGCCTGACGGGCCGTTCGAAGAATCGTGTCTGGAACAGAGTAATCCATGTCTCGTGCTGAATCACCGGTAGAAACACTGAATTCGAATCTCTTGCTCTAAACCTGTTTGAACTCGTTACTACCGACTCATTCATGATGGCCAACAGTTATTTGTCATTCTAATTTGACTGTCAATCCGAAATGGGGATTGGACCAGCACGGCGACGAGATTTTCTCAAAAAATCGCTGATGGCGGGTGGTATCGGAATCGTCGGAACGACCACGGCGACAGCGGCACGCGAACTCACGGTCGACAAGGACGACCCGGAGGCGTACGACCGGATTCGACGAGCCGTCGCGGCGGCACCCGATGGGGCGACCATCCACATCGCGAGTGGCACATATACTGAACAGGTCTGGGTCCCGGCGGCGAAGTCACTCACAATCCGGGGTGATACCGGAGGGGATGAACGAGGTGCAGGGCCAGATGCCCCGGTCATCGACGGTGGCGGTGTGACAGGGGCCGGTGGCATCTCGATGGAGAACACCGAGGACGGTCCCTCGTTGACCATCGAGGGCGTCGTCATCAGAAACTTCGGCGCGGACCTCAACTCGCCCGGGCAGGAGACCAACGAGGCCGGGGCTGGCATCCAGACCGGGTACCGGTCCAACGTCACCATCCGTGACGTCTCGATGGACCATATCGTCGGATCGGCTGTCGCTGTGTACAACGGCGGACGGGGAACCTCACGGAACTGGACAGTTGAGCGCTGTCGGTTCGATTCGATCGCACACACGGCGATCAATCTGTCCGGCGTCACCGATTCGGTGGTTCGGGACAACGTGATAACGGCTTCCGACCCGGTCCCAGACGCGGAGGGGAAATGGTGGGAGCAGAACACACCCGACGGCAATCCCGTAAACGGCATTCGAATCCAGGCCAATGCACAGGACGGACGGACCTCGGTATCGCGGAACGTCACGGTCGCGGCCAACGAGATTGTCGGGCGGTTCGACATCTCTGGCATCAAGGTGTTCTCTCACAACTACTCCGGGGCGCAGTCGCTCGTCGAGCAGGTCACCATCCGGGACAACACCGTCGAACTCACCTCGGACGGCGACGATGACATCCAGGCCAACGAGAAACACGGTATCAATATAGACGCGAACGGAGGGCCGGACTGGTCGCGAGCAGCGGCGATTCGTGACGTGACTATCGAGGGCAACCGGGTCACCGGCGCGAACCACGCCTACAAGTTCCTGTCCATGTCCTCCTTCACGTCGGATTCGGACACGAAAAGCGGCATCCGAGACGTGGTCTGTCGCGACAACGAGGCGGTCGACTGTGGCACCGGCTGTATCCCACTGACGACCCGTGCGGGTGACCTTGCCGACGTCACCGTCGAGGAGAACCGGTTCGAGAACTGCCAGCTCGGGGTCAACGTGTGGAGCCGTGGCCGTCTGGTTCGCGGTGTAACCGTTCGAAATAACGAGATCCATCGAGACGTCCGACCCGACGAGTACACGGCGAGGCACGGAATCCAGATCGTCGGCTACGGTGCCGATATCGAGGACATCCAGGTGACTGAACAGGACATCTCGAAGTACAACCTCGGCGTCGTCGTCTTCGGGGTTGGAGACACCAGTCGTGGCGGCCGGGCTGAACACGCTACCGTACGGAACGTGGTACTCACCGACTGCACCATCTCGAACAACGACGTCGGCATGCTCACCTGGGGATACGACGATGAGTCCACGATCGAGGCCACCGCAGAACGAACGACCTTCGAAGCAAACGAGATAGGTGTCACGACCCGGGGGACCGCCTCCGGAGACGGCCTCCACGTCCACCACTGCAACTTCTTCGACCACACTGATGCCGCTGCAAAGAACGAATCCGGTAACGGCGTGGTGGACGCGACCTGCAACTTCTGGGGCCATCCGACCGGGCCGACGACCGACGAGAACAACGCTGGCCGTGGCGAGCGCGTCGGCGAAGGCGTCGACTACGACCCACTCCTCCCCCAACGGTTCGAGCGCGTCTCGGAGAACGCCTGCCATCCGGCACCGGGCGGTTCCGGGAACGATGACGACGAAGAGCAGGGGAAGGGGAAGCAGAAGAGCAAGTAACGCCGCAGCACCCTCCAATTCTTTGGGCACGAGTCGAAACCCCGATAGCCACCGGCCTACTTCTCGCAGACGATGACGGTCATCGGGCTGGACGACACGGACTCACGCACCCGCGGGATGTGCACGACCTACGTCGCGAACCGGGTCGCCACACGCCTGCGCGACGCTGGCGCGACGGTCGAGCGCCTGCTCCTCATCCGGCTCAATCCCGCGGTCGAGTTCAAGACTCGCGGGAACGCCGCGCTCGCAATCCACACCGATGCCGACCCGGAGACGGCCCTCGAACTCGCCCGCGAGGAGCTGGACGGGGCGGCCGAGACCGACGACCCGATGACCAATCCCGGCCTCGTGGTCGCTTCCGGGGACCCCGAAGACGTGCCCGACGCGGTCGCCGAATTCGCCCGAGACGCCCTCCGTGAGATTATCCCGGTCGAACGAGCCGAGGAACTGGCCGACGAGTTCGGCTACGCCCGCGCCGGCTGGAAGAACTCGCAAGGGCTGGTGGGTGCACTCGCCGCCGTGGGTTCCTGGGCCGCCTTCGACGACTGGACGACCGAGCACATCAGCTACCGCGAGCCCGACCGATGGGGGACCGAGCGCGACATCGACTACGATTCGCTCTTCGCGGCCGCCGACGAGTACTACCCCCGCGCCTGGGACACAGTGGATCGGGTCGAGGGCGAGGCGGTCTGCGTGCCCCACACGCCGTGTCCCATCCTGCACGGGATTCGCGGTGACGATTCCGAGGCGTGCCGGGCACTTGCAGGAGCCATCGACTCCGAACCGGTGTTCGACGCGGCGACGTTCCAGACGAACCAGGGCACCGATGCCCACCTTGCCCCTGGCGAACTCGGGTCACTGGCAGAAGACCGGGCCTACCGCGTCCCGGGTGTCGTGGCTTCGGAACCAGAGACGAGGCGGGGCGGGCACGTCTTCTTCGAGTTCGCGGATGCGGCGGGTGAGGAGTCCATCCAGTGCGCCGCCTTCGAACCCACGAAACGGTTCCGCGACCGGGTTCGAAATCTCAGGGCGGGAGACGCACTCACCGTCTGTGGCGAGGTCACCCATGGAACCCTGAAACTGGAGAAGTTCGCGGTTCGCGAGCTGAATCGGACTGGATACGAAACCCCCGTCTGTGACGGCTGCGGGAACACGATGAAGTCCGCGGGCCGGAACCAGGGCTACCGATGCCGGGACTGCGGGACCGACGCGCCGGGCAAGGTCGAGGTTTCGGTCGAGCGCGAACTTGCGGAGGGCTGGTACGAGGTGCCGCCCTGTGCCCGCAGGCACGTCGCGAAACCGCTGGTGCGGGGTGGGTTCGACGCCGAGACGCATCCTGAGCGTTGACGCAGTCGTTCTGGGTGGTTCTGCTCGTGTTTCGAGCGTTGCGACTGGTTCGACCTCGTCGACTATCGCTGGTTGAAATGGAGACCGCACCACACCCTCCCCAGCCGACTCCTTTCACTTCGCTACGCTTCGTTCCAGTCGTCCCTCGCACGCTCCAGCATCCGCCTCACTATCGTTCGGCGACTGCTTCCGACGCGCGCCACCCGCCACTGCAAAATTAGAACCCCTTCGCTTCCACTCCACCTTGACTACCCAAACCGTTCCCACGCGAGCCGCAGGCGCTGGGCGTGGTCTTCGTGCAGCACCGCGTCACTGGCAGCGAACGACCTGGGCGTGAACCAGCCGACCGCCTGCACCTCGTTCAGGGCTTCCGGCGTCCCCGTCGTCGCCTCGGCGCGGACCGCGAACCCGATGGAGACGACGTACTTCCCCGCGAACGGACCGCTCGTGAACGTCTCGAGGAGTGCCAACTCGTCGGGGTCGACGCTGACGCCGGTCTCTTCTTCGAGTTCGCGGGCGGCAGCTTCCTCGGGGGTCTCGTCGACCTCCATGTGGCCGCCGGGGACGCCCCACTCGCCGATGCCTGGTTCGACGTCGCGCTGACCGAGTAGCACACCCTCGTCACCGACCACGGCGACGCCGGCGGTCGGGATGGGGTTGTGCCAGACGATGCGCTCGCAGGCGGGGCAGAGCTTCCGGTCGCGCCCGTCGAAGTGCGTGCTCTCGGTCTCAGTCCCACAGTCCGGGCAGAACGAGGCGGGGTGGCTCGTCACGGCTCAGAGCGTCGTCAGGCCGCTGCCGGTGAGCGGGACGACCACGTCGTCGTCCTCGTCGAGGACGCCCATCTCGCGGTACTTGGTCAGCGCGGCGGGCGCGGTCGCACAGGTGGGTTCGACGTAGAAGCCGCGGCGGTGCAGGGCATCCAGCGTGTTCTCGACGATGTTCTCACCGAGGGCGATGCAGTCGCCGCCGGTGGCCTCGAGGGCGTCGACGAGCTGGTCCATGCGGGCCGGTTCGCGGATCTGGATTCCGTCGGCGATGTCGTTGGGGTGGTCGTCCTCGGTCTCGGGCGAGCCGTGGAAGGTGTCCGCGATGGGCGCGTAGCCGGCAGCCTGCACGCCGAGCAGGCGGGGCATGGAGTCGATGATGCCGGCGCGTTCGAGCACGTCGAAGCCGCGGTAGGCGCCCAACAGCAGGGTGCCGTGGCCGACCGGGGTGACGACGGCGTCGGGGGCACTCCAGTCGCGCTGGGCGGCGAGTTCGATGGCGAACGTCATCGTGCCGGCATAGAACGCGGGGTTCCAGGCGTGGCTGGCGTACCAGCCCTCACCGTTCTCGACGGCGTCGATGGCCGCCTGCGTCACGTCCTCGCGAGTGCCCTCGACGCGGACCGGGCGGGCACCCGAGCGCTGGATGGCCATGAGCTTCGACTGCTTCACGTCGGCCGGGACGTACACGTCGGCCTCGATGCCGGCGCGGGCCGCGTAGGTCGCGATGGCGGAGCCGGCGTTCCCGGAGGAGTCCTCGATGACCTTCTCGACGCCGAGACCGGCGGCTCGCGAGAGGGTGGTCGTCGCGCCGCGGTCCTTGAACGAGCCGGTCGGCGAGACGTACTCGAGCTTGAACTCGGCGTCCCAGTGGGGCGCGTCCACCAGTGGGGTGAACCCCTCGCCCAGCGTCACGCGCTGGTCGACCGGGATGAACTCGTGGAACGTCCAGAGGCCGCGACGCGTGTCCAGCTGGCTGACGGGGAGCGGGTTCCCGTCCGGCAGTGGCGGCGTCTCGAGGTCGAGCGCGTGGCCGTCTGTGGGGCAGCGCCACGGTTCGTCCGCACTTGCTTCGTGTTCGGTGCCACACTCGGGGCAGTAGAGGTGCTGCATGGGAATCAGTAGGAGTCGATGTCCGTGCCGACCGAACAGACGTACTCGCCGGTCGCGACCTGCGGGAGCCGGCGGGCGCGCCAGAAGATACCGTTCGAGTCGGCGGTCACTTCGGCCTTCAGCTGGCCGAACGCATCGGTGACGGTGAACAGGACGTCGCCGCGGTCGACCTGCTCTCCGAGGTCGGGTTCGAAGGACACGAGCCCGCCGGCCGGCGAGCCGTACTGGTCGAAGCCCTTCGCGCGGGTCTGGGTCTCCGTCGTTGCGTCCTCGTCGAGGAAGTCGTAGTACCGGAGGACGTTGAACACACCGTCGACACCGATCTCGATGCTCTCGTGGTCGAAGCCCACGGTGCCGCCGAGTTCGGGGTCGATGGTCGGGATGCCCTCGTCGGGGCCGGCTCGTGCAAGCTGGCCGTCGGGGCCCTTCTGGTCGAGGATGTGACCCGCGCCGAACACCTTCGCGAGCTCGAGGCACTTCTGGTGCAGGCGGTGACGACGGCCACAGCGCACCCGCGTCTCGTTTATCATCCGGCTGTCCGACCCCTGGTGGAGGTCGAGGATGAGGTCGGCGTCACGGGCCGCGTCGAACGTGGCCGCGGCGAGGCGCTCCGAGGAGGTGCCGTCGTGGTCGCCGGGGTAGGTCCGGTTCAGTTTCGTGTCGTCGATGGGGTTCCGGTGCGAGTCGATCTGGAAGCCGTGGTAGTTCACGATGCCGACGATGCGTATCTCGCCGGCCAGCGTCGCGGGGTCCAGCTGGGGGAACACCTCGCGGATGACGCCGACACCGTTCAACTCGTTCCCGTCGCTCACGGCCTGCATGTAGAGGGTCCGGCCGTCCTGCTCGCCGTTGACCACGGCGACAGGGAGGCCGACCGGGCTGCCGTCGCGGGTCTCCCCGACGGTCAGGCGACCGGTGTCGACCTCGCCGGGGGCCGCGCTCGCGGTTCCCAGGGTCGTCATTGCCCTACAGAAAGGTCGGTCACCCTTTAGGTGTTCGGTATACCAACCGACATGCGGCGGCGTCACCCGCTGGTTTCCGGCTCACCTGAGATCGCGGTTGAAGTACTGCGCACCGTTGAGCATCATCGAGACGCCGGTCCTGCTTCCGAACTCGCGGGTAGCGCTAGCGCCGTCGGCCTCGCCGAACTCCATGGCCAGCCGGCCGTTCTCTATCCACACGTCGAGCCGGCCACCGGTCTCGATACGCTCTGGGAGGCGCTCGAAGCCGAGGTGGCCAGACTCGTCGTACATCGATATCTCCGCCCCCGCGGGAACCGGGTCGCCACCCTCGTGAGAGATGGTGACGACGCGTCGGTCGTCGCCCATCGAGGGCTTCAGTTTCGGGCTTCGCTCGCGGGCCTTTCCGGCCCACGACGGCTCGGAGACGCTGGTCCCGCCGACGTCGCTGGTCTCGATGCGCGTGAGCAGTGACTTCTCCGTGTCGTCGTACGCCGGGTCGAAGGTGAACTCCGCGACGAGTTCGTCGACGATACCGCGCTCGTCGACGGTCAGGTCCGCACCGAAGCTGTTGACCGCGGCCGCGTTGAAGCGCTGTTCGATTGGCCCCGGGTCGGCCAGCGCTTCGGCTCGCAGGTCCCACGTCACCAGGTCGCCGCCAGTGTCGGGGTCGGACGGCGCGCCGAACTCGCCCGCCCGGAGCAGTTTCTGGAGGAGCCGGTAGCCGGTGAACTCGCGACGCGGGAGCGACATCGGGTTCGAACCGAACCGGACACTGCCCTGGTGGGTCTGCCGCCAGACGACGCCGCGGCTGCTGTGGTACTTCGTCACCTCGGTGTTGAACTGGGTCGTCACGAGCGCTTCCCCGCCACTGCCGACCCGGTTCAGGTCGTTCTCCAAGGTGCTGCCGTGGTCCTGATCGATGATGCGCCGGCGGAGCGTGAACGACTCCCCCGAGAGAGCGTTGCTGTGCGTGTCCGCGAAGTACGACTGGATACCGTCTTCGTCGAGGCCGGAGGGGTAGTCGGGGACCTCGGCGGCGGCCGCGTCGGTCTCGGCGGTGGTATCCGACTCCGTCGCGGTCGTCGTCTCGGCTGCGGTGGCGGTGGCGCTCGTCTCGCTCACTGCCTGCCCGGTGGTCGCGGCTCCCGAGTCTTCCAGCCGCAGACAGCCCGCGGTGCCAGCGAGGACGGCGAGAGTACCGAGGAGGTGTCGGCGTTGCATACCTGTGCGGTTCCGAGCAACTCGCCTAAACGTATCGGCCGTTTCGGTATTCGAGTCGAGCGAGGAAGGCGTCTCCCTCGGTCGTCACTGCGGCAGTTCGATGTTCCCGAAGTACTCGGCACCTTCGCGGTGCATCCAGAAGCCGTACCGGCCGTCGAGCGTCGTCGGGTTCGCGTTCGCCGGCTTGCCGCCGCGGTTCCAGTGGAACCGGTCGTCCTCCATCCAGAGGTAGAGGGTGGTGCCGGCCTCGACCGGCTGTTCGAGGTCACGGTACCCCCAGTTGCCGCGACCGTCGCGGTCGTAGAGGACGACGGCGGTCCCGGGGAGCATCGCGTTGCCGCCCTGGTGGTCCATCCGGACGTAGTTCCCGTCGTCGGTGATGCGGGCGGACACGTCGGGTGCCTGCTCGACCGCGGTGCTGTACCAGTCCGGTTTCGAGGCGTCGGTCGAGCCGATGTCCGTCGCCCGGTAGTCCACCCGGACCTTGAACAGGCGGTCGGCCTCCTGGTGGAGGTACGAGAACTCGGCGGTCAGTTCGGCGATCGCACCGCTCTCGAGGACTTTCCCCTCGGCGGCGTAGGACTTCAGCTCCTGCCCCTCGTACTCGTCCATGAGCGCCTGGGGCTCGCCGATGCCGTCGGCCGTTATCTCGAAGGCGCGGTCGTCGGTCTCCTCGGGGGCGTCCCACTGCCCGGCGAGGATGAGCGTCCGGAGGTCACGCGCCCGGATGAGCTGCTGGCGGTCGAAGGCGTACCGCTGGCGGCCGTAGGTCGACTGTCCCCCCACGTCCTGTCGCCAGTAGGAGCCGTCTGCGGTGCGGTACATGTCGATGGCGCTGCCGTCCTGCCAGCGCTCCAGTGCCCCCTCGTCCCCGACGAGTGCCTTCCGTGCCTCGTTGGTATCGCCGCGGGTGAGGTTCGTCGACCGGAAGGAGACGGTGAAGGAGGTCCGCGAGAGCGCGTTGACGTGTGCATCGGCCAGGTAGACGGCCACGCCGTCGTCCTCGAGCCCCGGCGGTCGGTCGAGTGGTTCGGCGCTCTGCCCGTCGGTCGCGGTGTCGGCCTTCGTGTTGGCTGCGGTCCCGGTCCCCGTGTTCGTCACGGAGAACGTCGGCGGTCGTGTCGTTTCGGTGTCTCCTCCGCTGAGGCGGAGACAGCCAGCAGAGCCGACGAGTGCCCCCATCGTCCCCAGTAGTCGGCGTCGTCGCATATCGAGTCGATAGATAGGTTTGACGTGTTAAAAGTCCGACGGCACTGTCAGAGCACTACTTCGGCAGTTCGATGTTCCCGAAGTACTCTGCGCCCTCGCGGTGCATCCAGAAGCCGTACCGGCCGTCGAGTGGCGTCGGGTTCGCGTCCGCCGGCTTGCTGCCGCGGTTCCAGTGGAACTGGCCGTCTTCCATCCAGAGGTAGAGCGTGGTGCCGGCCTCGACCGGCTGTCCGAGCTGTTCGTAGCCCCAGTTACCGCGGTCGGTTTCCTCGGAGCGGTCGTAGAGGACCACGTTAGTCCCGGGAAGCATCGCGGTGCCACCGGCGTGTTCCATCCGGACGTAGTTCCCGTCGTCGGTGATGCGGGCGGACACGTCGGGTGCCTGCTCGACCGCGGTGCTGTACCAGTCGGGCTTGGAGGAGTCGGTCGACCCCACGTCGGTCGTCTGGAAGTCGACGCGGAGTTTGACGAGTCGGTCCTGCCCGTCGTCCTCCCGGAGCAGCGAGAGTTCGACCGTGAGCTTCGAGACGATGCCATCCGGCCGGACCTCCCCTTCCGCGGTGAACGACTCGACCGACTTCGCCTGGAATCGCCAGTCCTCTTTCAACCTGCCCGTCTCGCCGACGCCGTCGGCTTCGATGGCGAACGTCCGGTCGTCGGTCTCCTCGGGTGGTTTCCACTGTCCGGCGGCGAAAAGCTCCCTGAGCTGGCGTGCCCGGGCGAGCTGCTGGCGGTCGAAGTCGTACCGGCCGTGGCCGTAGGTGGACTGCCCGCCGACGTCCTGTCGCCAGTACGACCCCTCTGCGGTGCGGTACATGTCGATTGCGCTGCCGTCCTGCCAGCGTTCGAGTGCGGCCGACCCGCCGACCAGCGCCTGCTTCGCCTCCGCCGTTTCGCCCCTCGTGAGGTTGGTCAACCGCCACGACGTGGTGAAGGATGTCCGCGAGAGGGCGTTGAGGTGGGCGTCGGCGAGGTACGCCTCGACCCCGTCGCCCTGCAGCCCCGGCGGTCTGTCGACCGGTTCTGCGGTGCCGGCGTCGGTCGCGGTGTCGGCCTTCGTGTTGGCTGCGGTTCCGTTCGCGGTGTCGGTCGCAGAGACCGTCTGGGACCCTGCCGTTCCGGTCGCCCCACCGCCTTCACTGAGACGGAGACAGCCGGCGGAGCCGACCAGTGCCCCCATCACGCCCAGTAGTCGGCGTCGTTGCATGTTGGTGTGTCGTTCGCCCGAACTGTCATAAATCGCGTGGCCGACTGGACCGCTCCGTCTGGGGCTGTTCCTCGCAATCGTGCGCGACCGAACCGGTTTTGTCTGCCTCGCTCACAGACACGTCTATGGCAGAGAGCGACACGCCCGGGGCGCTCACCTACTTCCGGCAGTTCTTCGCGCTGGAGCGGGACGTGTTCGTGCTCTCGGTGGCGATGTTCGCGTTCAGCCTCGGCTTCCAGATGACGGGCCGGTACATGGGCGAGTACATCGTCGCGCTGGGTGGCACCTCGGTCGTCGTCGGGCTGTACGGGAGCTTCGGGAACCTCATCGGGGCGGTGTACCCGTATCCCGGCGGGGCCGTCTCGGACCGCATCGGCTCGCGGACCGCCCTCACCGCCTTCGGGTTCGCCTCCGCGGTCGGCTTCGCGCTGTGGCTGTTCGCCGAGCAGCTCGCGGTTGGGCCGATTCCGGCGTGGGCGTGGATTTTCGCGGGGCTGGTGTTCGCACAGGCCTGGAAGTCGTTCGGGCTGGGCGCGACGTTCGCCATCGTCAAGCAGTCGGTGCCGACCGACCAGCTCGCGACGGGCTTCGCCAGCACCGAGACCTTCCGCCGGGTGGCGTTCCTGGTCGGGCCGCTCGTCGCTGCCGGACTCGTGGCGGCCTACGGGTTCGACCTCGGCTTCCGGTACGTCATCGCGGTCGCCTTCGGGGCTGCACTCGTCGCGACCGTGGCCCAGTACGTCCTCTACGAGTCGGAGGGCGACTCCTTCGGGAAGGAGTTCGCCGGCGTCTCCCAGATTCGCGACGACCTCGCGAGCCTCCCGGCCCCGCTTCGCCCGCTGCTCGTCGGGGACACCCTGGTCCGGTTCGCGAACGGGATGGTGTACGTGTTCGCGGTGCTGGTCGTCACCCGCGAGTTGCAGACCACGGCGACGATCTTCGGCGTCTTCCTCGCCCCGGAGGCACTGTTCGGCGTGTTCCTCGCGGTCGAGATGGCGGTCGCACTGCTGACGATGGTCCCGGTCGCCAAGCTGACCCAGCGCTCCGGCCTCGTGCCGGTGGTGGGCCTCGGTTTCCTCGTCTACTCTGTCTTCCCCGTCCTGCTGGTGAACGCGCCCGACGGCGGCCTCGACATCGCGGGCATCGCCCTCTCCGAGGCGGTCGTCGTCGGGGCTATCTGGGCCTTCTCCGGACTCAGGTTCGCCGGCCTCCCGGCGCACAAGGCGCTCATCGTCGGCCCGGCCGAGAAGGACGCAGGCGGGCGCGTCACGGGGTCGTACTACCTGGTCCGGAACGCCATCACCATCCCGAGCGCCGCGGTCGGCGGCTGGCTCTACAGCACCGGCGGGATCACGCTGGCCGGTCTCGACCTCTCGGGCCCCCAGCTCGCGTTCACCATCGCGACCGTCGTGGGCCTGCTCGGGACCGGCTACTTCCTCTTGCGGGGCGAGGAGTTCGGCCCGTACGCGTGAGCGTGCGGGGCCGCCAGCGAGGGACCGACGCGGATTTGTGCCCCAGTTCCCAAGGTCGGGTCGTGAGCGAGAACACCGACACTGGCGACGACCGCCCGGGTCGCCCGCCGATGGTCCAGTTCTTCGCGGCGCTGGGCGCGGGCCGCAATGTCAAGATAGGCGTCGCGAGCGGGCTGGTCCTCGCGTTCGGGCTGTTCGTCTTCTTCGTCGCGATTCCGGGCATCGTGGCCGACGTGCGCCCCCGGACGGGCTCGCCCCTGCTGTTCGTGGTGCTCGCGTTCGTCGTCTTCGTCTCGACCGCGATGTTCGTCGCGACCGTCCTCACCGCCCGGAACGCCGTCGTACAGGTCATGGATCCGCCGAAGTGGGTGCATCGCGGCGGGACCGTCGGCGCGCTCGGCGGGCTGGTCTGGGTCGGCCTCTCGGGGCTCGCGGTGCTGTCTGCGACGACGTCGCTGGTCGCGGCTGCACCCTCGGGTGCGACGCTGTCGGTCGCCGCGCTGTTACTGTTCCCCGGTATCTGGGCGGTCTACACCAGGCTCAAGTTCGTTGCCGGCGACCTCGGTCGCCTCGCCGTCCTCACGTCGGTCGTCGGGCTCGGTGCCGTCCACGTCGGCGCGTTGCTGACCCCGGAGCCGGTGCTGGCGACGACCGAAACGCCACTCGTGACTCCCTTCGCTGTCGGACTCGGCAGCCTGCTCGTCGGGACGGCCCTGTTCGGGCTCGCGGCTCGCGAGGAGTTCGGCGGGCTGGCAGTGGCTGCAGCGGCCGTCCTTCCGCTGTCGGCGGTCGGCTTCGCCGCCGTCGCCGTCGTCTCGGTCCCGACCTGGGTCGGCCTCCTGACGGTGTCGCCACTCGGGCTCGCCTGGATACTGCTCGGAAAAGCGTGCCGCGACTCGCCGACGCCCGCAGGGTGGGAACCCAGTGAGGACGACGAGCTATTCGAATTCGTCGAGTGAGTCGTCGCCGACCAGTTCTGCCAGTCGGGTCGCCCCGGTGCGGGTCCCTTTCGCGATGAACACGTCACCGACGCGGAGCTCCGTCTTCGGTCCCGGCATTATCTCCCAGTCGTTCCCCGCGGCGTCGCGGTGACGGACCGCGATGACGCGCATCCCGGTGTCGGTCCGGACCATCTGGTCGCCGAGCGTGGTGCCCGCGAGCTGGCTGCCGGGAGCGACGGTCAGCCGGACGATGACCTCGTCGGACTCGAAGACGGCCTCGGCGACGACCGGGTGGGTGCCCATCCCGCGAAGGACGCCCTCGGCTATCTCGAGGGCGGCGTCGCTGATGACCTCGGTCGCGCCGGCGAGGTGCATCAGCCCGCGCAGGCTGACGGGGTCGTCGACGCGTTCGGCGGCCTGCAGCACCCACGCCTCGAACCGGGATTCGAGCGCGTCGACCTCGGCCTCGAGTTCGGCGACCTCCTCGGCCAGCGCCTCGGAGCCGTACAGCACCGAGCCGTAGGCCACGTCGACCGCGAGTTCGCTCATGTTCTTCATCAGGACGATGGAGTCGACGGCCCGTTCGAGGTCGTCGATGCCCTCCTCGACGGGTTCGGGTGCGACGAACTCGTCGCCGGTCACGTCCTGGTACACGTCGGCGACGTTCTCCTCGGCACCGCGGAGCAGGACCACGTCACCGGGTTCGAGGACGGTGTCCTTGCCGGGGTTGAGGTGCCAGTCGCCGCCCCGACGCATCGCGATGAGGCGGACGCCAGTCTCGGTCTCCATGTTCAGGCTCCCGAGGCTCTGGCCGGTGACCGACGAGTTCCCCGAGACCGTGGCGCGGACGACCGTCTCGACGGCCTCCGGCAGGGTCGTCCGGATGGCATCCGGCAGGCCGATCTCCTCGAGGACGACCTTCGCGATGTCGCCGGTCGCGTCGCTTATCTTCTCGGTCGCGCCGACCATTCCCAGCACGGGGGCGAGTTCCTCGGCGTCCTCGGGCGAGCGCGCTGCCATCATCAGGCTCATGCGGGCCCGCATCTGCAGGACGTCCATCCGGTCCTCGAGTTCGAGCACCTCCTCGGCAACCTCTGCACTCCCCAGCAACACCGCCGAGAACGACAGGTCGATCATCAACTCGGCGGTGTCTTTCATCTCCGCGAGCACCTCCTTGACACTCACGGGCTCGTACTCGACGTCACCGGCATCCATGGCCCGACGTTCGCCCGGCCGCGAGAAAAGCGTTGCCCGGCTCCATCGTGCGGGGGGCTCACTGCCCAGAACCCACATCTTCATGTCGTATCACAGGTCGTCTGTGAGGATTATCTCGTCGGTGGGCCAGATTCTCGCACAGTTGTCTAATTCCAACTGGTAGCCGGTTGAAACGAGTTGGGGTGTTTTGGGCAGACTTCCAGCAGTAACGGCGTAAACGACAATACTTTTCGGGGGGCGTGCGCAAGGCTCAACGTATGTCTGACGACCTCAAGAAAGGGCTGGAGGGCGTTCTGGTCGCCGAATCGGATCTGAGCTTCATCGACGGTGACGAAGGACGTCTCATCTATCGCGGGTACGCGATCGAAGACCTGGCCCGCGATGCCAGCTACGAGGAGGTCCTCTACCTCCTCTGGCACGGGAAACTCCCCAATCGCGAGGAACTCGACGACTTCACAGCGCAAATGGCTGCTGAGCGCCACGTCGACGAGGGAGTCATGGAGACGGTTCGCGAGCTCGCCGAGCAGGACGAGGAGCCGATGGCCGCGCTCCGGACGACCGTGTCCCAGCTCTCGGCGTACGACCCCGACGCTGACGCCGACTCCACCGACGAGGCCGCGAACCTCCGCAAGGGTCGCCGCATCACCGCGAAGATCCCGACCATCCTCGCCGCGTTCGTCCGCATCCGCAACGGCGACGACCCCGTCGAGCCGCGTGACGACCTGAGCCACGCCGCGAACTTCCTCTACATGCTGAACGACGAGGAGCCCGACGACGTGCTCGCCGAGACGTTCGACATGGCGCTCGTGCTCCACGCCGACCACGGCCTGAACGCCTCGACGTTCACGACGATGGTCATCTCCTCGACGCTCGCCGACCTCCACTCCACGATTCCGGGCGGCATCGGTGCCCTCTCGGGCAGCCTGCACGGCGGCGCGAACCAGGACGTGATGGAGGCACTGCTCGAACTCGAAGAATCGGGGAAGGACCCCGTCGAGTGGGTCGAGGACCGTCTCGACGCGGGCGAGCGCGTGCCCGGCTTCGGCCACCGCGTCTACAACGTCAAGGACCCCCGCGCGAAGATCCTCTCCGAGAAAAGCGAGGAACTCGGCCAGGCCGCGGGCACGCCCCAGTGGCACGACTACTCGGTCGCCATCGAGGAGTACCTCACCGCCGAGAAGGGCCTCGCCCCGAACGTCGACTTCTACTCCGCCTCGACGTACTACCAGATGGGCATCCCCATCGACATCTACACGCCCATCTTCGTGATGAGCCGCGTCGGCGGCTGGATCGCCCACGTGCTGGAGCAGTACGACGACAATCGCCTCATCCGGCCGCGGGCGCGGTACGTCGGGCCGATGGACGAGGACTTCGTCGACGTGGACGAGCGGTAGGTTGCGAGGTGGCGGAGCCACCTCGATGGTGAACGGGTCGTAGGCCCGTGAGACCGCGCGACTGACCAACTTTCCGTCTTTTCGAGGTCGATATCGGACTGGAGCGGTGGTGCCGAACCTCTCGGTTCACCGCGAGTTTCCCCTTTTGCCAATCGTGCCGTTTCTCTGGGTATGCGCTCTAGACGACAGCTCCTCGCCGGCCTCGCCACCGCCGGCCTCGCCGCGCTGGCCGGCTGCACGCGTCTCGGCATCGGCGGGGGTGGCCGGTCCGTCGACTGCTCCAGCCGGGGGTCCATCCCCACGCCCGGCCCCATCGGGATGGTCAGGGCGGAAGCGGACGGGGACCGGGTCCTGTTCCTCATCGGGGTGAAAGCCGAGGCGGTCGAGACCGAGGCGGTCGTCCGCATCGGGGTGTACGACCAGGACGGCGGGCTGGTCCACGACGTGCCGGTGATGGACAATCAGGAGGACAACGGCCTGACGGTGACCGGGCTGGAACCGGGGATGATACCCTACGCCGTCGACCTCGGGCCGGCACCGACTCACGGCTGGTACCGGGTGGTGGCGTACGACCAGACGGGCGAGGTGGTCGGGGAAGCTGTCGAGCGATTCAACTGTTTCGTCGACGGGACTGTCTGAGCCGGGGTTCGAGACTAAAGGTGCTCCATATCCCCCGTGGCCCCGTCGTAGCACATATGGAACCTGATGTGTGCGCGGCCATTCAGGCGAACCGGATGGTCGAGTTCGAGTACGATGGCGTGGGCCGCGTCGTCGAACCGTTCTATCACGGCACCACCAGGTTCGACGAGGAACTGCTCTGTGGCTACCAGCGTCCCACCGGGACGGCCCGGAGCGACGGGGGTGAGGGTGTCGGGGGAGTGGCGGTGGCCGATTTCCTCACGACGGGTGACGGCTGGCGGGTGTACGACGTGAACCGGATCGCCGACCTGCGGCTGACGGACCGCTCGTTCGCGGGGAACCGGCCGGTCCCGACCGACGTGTTCCAGAACTCGCTGGCCCACGAGTGCTGTCGCCTCTAATCGGGGTTCGACTCGATTAGCCCGCGCGTGATACGGACGATACCCACGAGCGACAGCGCCAGCAGGACGAGGGCGAACGCGGCCTGCACGAGCGGTTCGAACTCCTTCCCGACCCAGAGCCGGATGAACCGCGAGGCGTTCGAGTAGAAGACGCCGAGCATGTACAGCGAGACGAGGGTGAGCACGACGAGCGCGAGCCAGGACAGTTTCGTTCGCAGGTCACGGTCGGTCCGGGCATCGCGCTGGGACCGGCGGGAATCACGACCCTGGGCCGCAGCGTGCTCGGCGGTGGCGGCCGGTTCCGCGTCCCTGACGGGAACGTCTTCGTCTGCGGACGTGTCGACCTCGTGGTCGGTGTCAGATTCGTCGCTGGCTGGCCGGTCGGTGCTGTCGCTGTCGGTGGTGTCGGGGTCGTGATCTGGCATGCTGTCGGCGTCGGTGGTCGTGGTCTCGGCGTCGGTGGCACGGTGCTCGTCGGCCGGCGGGTCGTCGCGGCTCATCGGCGGACCCTCCGTGCGACAAGTGCGGTCACGAGCACGGCGACGAAGGCGGCTGGTAGGCCGAAGCCGGGCTGGCCGCCGGCGTCAGCCTCTGGTGATGCCGTGGTGGGTGGGCCGGTCGCCGGGCCGTCACCGGTCTCGAAGTCGCCGGACTCGAAGCCCGCAGCCGACTGTGTCCAGTTGACCGTCAGCCCCTGTCCGGGCGCGAGGTTCGCGACGGAGCGCTCGGTCCCGACGATGGTGTCGCCCTTCCAGAGGATGGCATCGAGGTAGTAGTTGTACCCATCTGGCACGGTCAGGTCGGCGGTCGGCGTCACGGTCTCGCCCGGGGCAACCGACCCGACCTGGACCGTGGTCTGGTCGGCGACGACGTTCGAGCCGTTCTGGCGAGCTTTCAGGACGAACCGGAGGTTCTCGGCGGGGTCGTCACCGGTGTTCGTCAGGTAGGTCGTCACGGCCAGTGTCGCCCGGTCGTTCTCGACCGAGGCGACCCGGTACTCGATGACGGGGAGTTCGGCGTCACCGTCGAACTCGTGGAAGCCGACCGGGGTCTCTGCGTATGCCGGAGTCAGGCTGTCGACGCCGGAGACGGTCCGCGAGCCGACCGTCATGCGCTCGCCGTCGCGGTAGAGGACGGCCTCGACGCGGTAGCCACCCTCGCGGGGGACCGAGAGGCGTCCGGTCCGGTTCAGCTCCGACTCGTTCCGGAGGTCGCCGAAGGCCAGTCGCGTCGTCGCCTCGACGAGGCCGGAGTCGGTGTCGACCGCCCGGAGGACGACGGTCACGTTCGGGGCAGGGTTCCCGCGGTGTTCGACGTATGGTGTCACCTGGAGGGTCGCGGTCCCACCGGTGACCTGCCCGGCCGAGATCGTCATCTCGGTGAGCGCGACCCGGCCGGGCCGTTCGACCGGTTCGTCGTCGGGTGGGGGCTGGAGGGCACCCGGGACGGCCACGAGGACGCCGGCGGTGACGAGGAGTGCGACCACGACGACCGCAGCCAGTCCCGTCTCTGGTTTCATAAGCACCGGTTCCATCGGATTTATTAAATGTCTTGTGTGGAGAGGGGACGACTTCTCGGGGCCGAAACCACTTAGTCAGAGACTCCCATGAATGGTGGTAGTTACCCGACCACTCGATTCGCCGATGATGGCACACGACACTGTTTCCGTGTCCGTCCTCTGTGTCGACGGGGATGCGGACCGTCGGCAGGCGCTGGTTTCGGCCATCGCCGAGACGGCTCAAGAGACGGAGACGGTGACCGCAGACACGGCGGCGGCAGCCCGCGACCGGGTCGCGGACCTGACCGAGCGGCCGGACTGCGTTCTTACGGCTGCCAACCTCCCCGACGCGGACGGTATCGGCTGCCTCGACGGTGTCCGCGCTGTCGCGTCGAAACTCCCGGTCGTCGTGGGCACGACGGACCGGGAAGCGGTCGCGGCTGCCGCACTCGACGCGGGTGCGACCGACGTGGTCGACTGGAGCAACGAGACGGCACGGCGGCTGGCTGCGAGACGAGCGGTCGCGGCCGCACGACACTTCCGGGCCGAGAGCGGTCGGTCGGCCGACGCTCGCGTCGCGACCCTGTTCGAGAACACCAGCGACGCTATCGCGGAGGCCAGAATCGAGGGTGACCACGCCTACGTCATCCGCGTGAACGAGTCGTTCGGCGAGGTGTTCGGCTACGACCCCGCGGAGATGGTCGGCCAGGACCTCGACGAGGTGGTCCACCCCCAGGGCCGCCGCGACATCGGGCGTGAGTACAACCAGCGGGTCGCGGCCGGCGAGTCGTTCGAGGCCGAGGGGACCCGGATAACCGCGGACGGTCCGCGAGAGTTCCTGATGCGTTCGGTCCGTGTCGGCGACCGGAGCGACCTGGCGTACTTCGTCTACACCGACATCACGGAGCGAAAGCAGCGCGAGAAGGTCCTGCGGATGATGCACGACGCCACCCGGGAGATGATGATCGCCGAGACGAAGGCCGACGTGGCCAGCCGGGCGGTCGCGACCGGGCTGAACATCCTCGGACTGCCACAGATCACGGTGTTCCTCGTCGACGGTGACGTGCTCGACCCGGTGGCGACGACGGATATCGACGGCGTGGACCCGGTCCCGCTCGACCGGCAGACGGCGCTGGCCGACCTGTTCACCAACGGGGAGACGGGAACCTGCTCGTTCCCGGGCGCGAACGAGGATACCAGGGTTCTGGCGGTCCCACTCGGCAGGCACGGTGTGCTGACGGCGGGCAGTGTCCACGACGAGTCGGTCGACGACGCGACGGTGCGGGTCGCCGAACTGCTGGCGACGAACGTCGTCTCTGCGCTGCAACGGGCCGAACGCGAAGACCTCCTCCGCGAGCGCGAGGCCGAGGTCAAACAGCAGCGTGACCGGTTCGCAGCGCTGTTCGAGAACATCCCCGACCCGGCGGTTTCGTACGTGTTCGAGGGGGACGGGACGATGCAGGTCCGGGCGGTCAACTCATCGTTCGAGACGGTGATGGGGTACGACGAGGCGACCATCGTCGGCAGGGACCTCGACGAGTTCATCGTCCCACCCGGCAAGGAGGACGAGGCGACCGGGCTCAGCGAGGAACTCATCGCCGGGAACTCGATCCACGCCGAGGTCCGCCGCCAGACGGCGAACGGACTGCGTGACTTCATCCTCCACGGCGTCCCGGTCACGCTCGGTGAGCACAGCGTCTTCGGCTTCGCCATCTACACGGATACGACCGAGCAGCGAGAGCGCGAACGACAGCTTCGCCGGCAGAACGAACGCCTCGACGAGTTCGCCAGCATCGTGAGTCACGACCTTCGCAACCCACTGACGGTGGCCCGGGGTCACCGCGACCTGCTGGCCGTGGAGTACGACCACGAGTCGCTGGAAGAGCTCGCCTGGGCGCTCGACCGGATGGAGGACCTCATCGAGGACGTGCTCGCACTCGCCAGGAAGGGGAAGACGGTCGAGGACCCGGAGCCGGTCCCGTTCGAGCGCATCGTCACGGACGCGTGGGCGGGGTGTGCCACCAGCGGGTCCGACCTGCAACTCGCCGACAGCTTTCCCCCGGTGCTGGCCGACGGCGAGCGCATGCGGGCCCTGTTCGAGAACCTCTTTCGCAACGCTGTCGAACACGGTTCCACTGATGGCACTGGCGTCACCGTGACGCTCCAGCACCATCCAGCGGGGTTCGCGGTCGCCGACGACGGCCCCGGCATCGACCCGGAGGACCGTGACCTCGTGTTCGAGCAGGGCTACACCACGGCGTCGGAGGGGACCGGGTTCGGGCTGGCCATCGTCGAGGACATCGCGGAAGCCCACGACTGGTCGGTGCAGATAGACGACTCGGCGGACGGGGCGCGGTTCGTGTTCTCCGGGGTGGAGTGGTACGACGAGGCGGTGCTGGACGACGACGTGGAAGCCTGATCAGTCCGCCGCACTGCCCCGGTCTGCCATCATCTTCGCGGCCCGTCTCGCCCAGTCACCACGCACGAAACCGACCGTGACGAGCACGGCAGCCAGCCCGTAGTACCCGATGATGCCACCGTACGCGCCGAGCACGCCGTAGCCCAGCGTCACGCCGACGACGTAGCTGAAGCCGAGGAAGAACACGAGCAGGCCCGCGACCCGGGCGACGAACGGGGTGCGCGTCTCGCTCCCGCCCTGGAGGCTCCCCGAGAACACGACGAAGGTCACGAGTGCGGGCGCGGCCAGCCCGTAGGTGCGGGCGAAGTCGACCGCGTAGCCGACGGTCGCGGGGTCGCGGGTGAAGACGCGGACGAACAGGGGTGCGCCGACGACCAGTGCGAGGCCGATGCCCCCGACGGTCACCAGACCGAGCAGGGCGGTCGCGACCCCGTTCTCCTTCGCCTGCTCCGGGTCGCCCTCACCGAGTGCCTGTCCGACTACCACGCTCGCGGCGACGCTGTAGCCGCGCGAGAGGGGGCCGGTCACCTGCTGGTAGAGACGGCGACCGACCTGGAAGGCGGCGTTGACCTCGGTCCCGAAGCCGAGCAGGAGGGCGTTGAACGGGAACTCGGCGAGGGTGTCGGCGAACCCCTCGACGACGCGGGGGGCCGAGACGACGACGAGCTGGCGAGCGATGATGGGGTTCGACGGCAGGGCGAAGCCGGCACTGGTTCCCCCGACCCACATTATCGCACAGAGCACGACCGCGGTGAACACGTTGCTGAAGGCGGTCGCGAGGCCGACGCCGACGATCTCGTAGCGCTGGAACCCCAGCAGCCCGAGGCCGAGCACCACGCTCCCGACGATGTTCAGCCCGTTCGAGACGATGTTGACGTACATCGGGGTACGGGTGTCGCCGGTGCCCTGCAGGGACCTCGCCGCGATGAGCGACACCTGCCGGGCGGGCGCGGTCGCGAAGACGATGGCGAGGTAGGTGCCGCCGAGCTGTGCGACGCTGTCCGACGCGCCGAGCAGCGAGATGGCCTCGCGGCCGAACAGGAAGCCGAACGCGACGAACGGGATGCCGGCGACCAGCCCGAGCAGGATGGCCTGGGTGACCGCCTCGTCGCGGTTCGCCTGTGCCCCGGCACCGGTGTCCTGGCTGGAGAGCGCGATGGCACCGCCGCCGAGCCCGAGGCCGATCCGCAGGGGGAAGCGGGCGTAGAGGTCGGCGAGGCCGATGGCGGCGATGGCGGCCGGCGAGAACAGCCCGGTGACGATGATGTCGGTGGTCCGCATCGCGGTGCGGAACGTCTGCTCGACCATCACGGGCCACGAGAGGCCGAGGACGCGCCGCCACACCGACAACAGCCGGCCGCGGTTCATGGTCGGGTTTCCCGGGCTCGGCTCTTTTAGTCGTCGGAAGCGGAAGCAACGTATGGACTGTTTCGTCTACGGGACGCTCACGGACCCAGCCCGCGTCGACGAGCTGCTGGACGACTGGACCTTCGGCCCCGGCGCTGTCCTCCGGGGCGCACATCGGGTAGAGGGCGAGTACCCGACGCTGGCACCCGGCGGGGAGACGCCTGGGCGAATCCTGCGGACCGACGAGGTCGACGCGCTGGACCGGTACGAGGGCGTCGACCGCGGGCTGTACGTCCGGGTGGCGGTGCCGTGGGCGGACGGCAGTGGCAACCGGACAACTGGCGACGTGCAAGTGTACGTCGGGGACCCGGCCAGACTCGGAGTCGAGGACTCCATCGAATGGCCCGGTTCGGGGTCGTTGCAGGCCCGGGTCGCGGACACGATGGCCCGGGAGTGTACCGTCGTCGCACGACCCGAATGACGACCGGCAGACGACCGTCTGACGCCCGATTCACAGCGCCGCTGTCTTGCGATTACACTTTCACTCCGCTTGGCTGGCGTTTATATGTATCCCGCCCACTTCTCCACTTGCACGTCACACGCGTGCTCCCCCCGTATTCCCCCTTTCAGACCAACACCCGTGAGCCGCCGGCTCGGCGACCGGTCCGGGTGGTCGCGTCTCGTCTGCGTCGCAGAATTCTCGTGCGAAAATAATTAACGACGTGCCCGCCGACGTTCCTGTATGCTCGAACTCGACGACGTGTTGGAAGCGATGCCCCGGGTACGTGAGACCTCGCGGCACACACCCATCGAGTACTCCCACACCTTCTCGGATATGACGGGAGCCGCGGTCCACCTGAAGATGGAGAACTTCCAGCGAACCGGGTCGTTCAAGATCAGAGGCGCGACCAATCGAATCATGACGCTTTCGGATGACGAGAAATCTGCCGGCGTGGTGACGGCGAGCGCCGGCAACCACGCCCAGGGCGTCGCCCTCGCGGCCACCCGCTCCGGGGTCGACGCGAAGATCGTCATGCCGGAGTACGCTCCCATCTCCAAGATAAAGGCCACCCAGAGCTACGGGGCCGAGGTCGTCCTCTACGGGACCGACTACGACGAGGCCGCCGAGAAGGCCCACGAACTGGAAGAGGAGGAAGGCCGGACCTACGTCCACGCCTTCGACGACCCCTACGTGATGGCCGGGCAGGGGACCATCGGGCTGGAGATTATGGAGGACCTCCCCGAGGTCGAGACAGTCGTCATCCCCATCGGCGGCGGCGGCCTCATCTCCGGGATGGCGACCGCCATCAAGGCCAAGAATCCCGAGACGCGGGTCGTCGGCGTCCAGGCCGAAGGTGCCTCCAGCGTCGCCCAGTCCCTCCAGAAGGGCGAGCGCTACGAGCTCGACAAGGTCGACACCATCGCGGACGGTATCGCGGTCCGTGGTCCCGGTACGCAGACCTTCGAGGTCATCAAGGAGCGCGTCGACGAGGTCGTCACGGTCTCGGACCCCGAGATCGCGATGGCGCTGACGTACGTCCTCGAACGCGGGAAGACGCTGGTCGAGGGCGCGGGTGCGGCTCCGCTCGCAGCCATCCTGTTCAACAAGTTCGACTACGACGAGGGCGAGGTCATCGTCCCGGCGATGTGCGGGGGCAACATCGACCTGAACATGCTCACGACGGTCGTCATGCGCGGGCTGGTCGCCACGGGCCGCTACGTGAAGATAAAGACGGTCCTGCGCGACCGCCCTGGGTCGCTCGAAGAGCTACTGCACATCATCGCCGAGAAGAAGGCGAACATCTACGCCATCCAGCACGACCGGACCTCCCGGCAGATCGGGATGGCCGACACCGAGGTCGAGGTCGACCTCGAGACGAGGGGCCACGACCACGTTGAGGAACTGCTGGAGGCGATTCGGGAGGCGGGCTACGAAGTCGAGATGCTGGTCTGAGTCACCTCGCCGTTCCTCTCGCAGGACCTCACTCGATGGTGAGGTCGCCGCTGCCGTCGCTCCCGTTCTCGTCCCACTCCAGGGCGAACTCGAGCTCGATCTCCGGCGACTTGCCGGACTTCGAGGTCTCCCGTTCGATTTCGACCTCGAACTCGACGCGCCCCGGTGGCGAGAGCGTCACCGAGTCGCCGCCGGATTCCAGCGTGAACTCGCCACCGGAGTCGAGGCGGTCCGCGACCGTCCGAAGGTACTGTGCGACCTCGCTCGTGGTCATGTCCCGTTCGAACTCGAACAGCGTCTCTTCTGGCATTCGTCCAGCTACGGCACGCAGGCTATTGACTCTGCGTATCGGCACAAGGAGGAGCATCGCTCGGGGTCGCGACGACGCTCGCGTTCGCGTCCAGTGCCGGCGGCGCACCCGACGCGTCGACCGGCCACACCCGGAACCGCTGTTTCACCGGGAGTTCGAAGCTCCCGGCCGGCGTCACGAGAGATGGGCAGTCTGACTAGGGATTGCACTCGGTGACAGAACTGTCAAATTAGCGCCTTTTACTTCACAAACCGGGACACGAGAGCGTGATTTAGAGTTCTCTTCCTCAGCACATCAAGAGGAATCTTTAATCACCAATCGAACGAACTACTAGCATGAGTTCGTCTGCGCTGTCGAGGGCTGCTGTACTGGCAGCGTTCGAGAGCCTCGGACCGCCCGGAACTCCGGTTTCGATCGGGACACTCACTGCCGAACTCGGGTGTTCCGAGTCGATGCTCTCGGACGTGCTCGAGGAACTGGTCGCAGCCGGTGAGCTTCGGACGAAGACGGTGGCGTCCGGCGAACAACTCTGGTGGTGTCTGCCGGACGGGGACGAATACGAGCGACTCCGCGAGCGGGAAGCACACTACCGCACGCTGTTCGAGTCGATGGACGAAGGGTACTGTCTCGTCGAAGTGCTGTTCGACGGGAACGAACAGCCGGTGGACTACCGCTTTCTCGAGACGAATCCTGCCTTCGATGACCAGACGGGACTTCTCGACGCCGAGGGCAAGCGGATGCGCGAACTGGAGCCGCGTCACGAGGAGCACTGGTTCGAGATATACGGCCATATCGCACTGACCGGCGAGTCGATTCGGTTTACGGACGAGGCGAAGTACCTCGGCGACCGCTGTGTACGACGTGTATGCGTTCCGTATCGGGGACCCGGCCGAGAACCGGGTCGCGATTCTGTTCAACGACATCAGCGAACAGAAGGAGGCTGAGGCGGAGAGTCGGGCGCTTCGGGAGGAGTTGGAATCCGAACTCGCGGCGATGACGCGGTTGCACGAGTTGAGCATGCGACTCGTCGAGAAGAAGGACGTTCAGGAGATGCTGGAAGAGGTCCTGGATGCCACCATCGAACTCCAGAACGCGGATTACGGGATAATCCAACTGTACGACACCACGCGGCAGACACTGACGATATCCGTTCATCGGGGCTTCCCGGAGGAGTTCCTCGATCACTTCGAAACGTTGCACGCGACGGAAACGTCGGTGTGTGGGAGGGCGCTCAAGCGGGGGGAACGTGCAATCGTGGAAGATATCCGTACCGACGAGGGGTTTCGGCCGCATCGGTCGGCCGCCGAGAGCGTCCCGTACCGGAGCGTCCAGTCGACACCGATATTCGACAGTTCAGGCGAGATTCTCGGGATGCTCTCGACGCACTTCCGTGAGCCACACCGGCCCTCGGAGCGGGACCTCCAGCTGACGGACCTCTACATCCAGTTGGCAGCCGGCTTGCTCGAACGGGTCGAACGTGAACGAGAACTCGAACGCAACGTCGAACAGCTGGACCGGTTCGCGAGCGTGCTCAGTCACGACCTGCGGAACCCGCTCGGCGTTGCCAAGACTGGCCTCGAACTCGCGCGACAGGACGCGCCCGGTGCCGAGGAGAATCACGACCGTATCGCTCGCGCGCTCGACCGGATCGACGACCTCGTCTCGTCGTTGCTGACGCTGGCACGCGAGGGAGCGGTCGTCAGCGAGTTCCAGCCGGTGCGACTCAGCGAGGTTGCGGAGAGGGCGTGGCGGTCCATCGACGCGGACGAGGCGACCCTCGTCGTGGATACCGACGTGGAGACGGTACAGGGTGACCCGGAGCGAATCCGGACGCTGTTCGAGAACCTGTTCCGGAATAGTGTCGAACATGGCGTTCGACGAACCACCGGCAAAGCCGGTGATAGCGTGGAACATGGTTCCACGAACAGCCGGGCGCAGCCCGGCGACGCGGTCGAACACGGCGGAGCCGGTGTCACCGTCCGCGTCGGGAGCCAGAGCACCTCGTTCTTCGTCGAGGACGACGGGCCGGGTATCCCGGCCGAAGAACGTCACCGAATCTTCGAATACGGCTACAGCACGTCCCGGTGTAGCACTGGATTCGGACTCAGCATCGTCGAGCGCATCGCGGAGGCCCACGGGTGGGAGATGACCGTCGGGGAGAGTGCAGCTGGTGGTGCCCGATTCGAGTTCGAGACGGCCGGTTGGATGCGGTGAGTGCGGTCGTTCTTGCCCCCGGGCTGTGAGATGGGTCGTCGTCGATTCGTTCCTGTCAGTCTTGCTCGACCGCTGACCGACTGGTCGTGTTCGGCAGCCCTGCGTACCTGACCGTCAGGAACTGCCTGCCGAACAGCCACATCTCGTGGGTCGCGACGACGCTCGCACTGGCGTCCAGCGCGGGCGGCGCACCCGGCGCGTCGACCGGCCACACCCGGAACCGCTGTTTCATGGGGAGTTCGAAGGTCCCGACCGGCGTCACGAGGTAGAGCCCCGGGTCGCCGGTCGCGTCGGTCGTGAGTTCCACCGCGCCCGCGTCTCCGAGGTGGCGAATCGACAGCACGGTCGAGAGATTCGTGACGGGAAGGGGAACGCCGATGTTGACGAACCGCTCTCCCGCTTTCTCGTGGGTCGCGTACATCGCGGTGAACACGCCCTCGCCAGTGTCGCGGTCGGTCCGGACCCAGGCCCGGGCACCCTCGCGGGGGTCGGCGGCCGGGTCGAGCCGTTCCAGGTGGTTCGTGAGGTGCTGGACCCGCGAATCGCCCGGTGCGGGGAGGTTCAGCTGTTCGAGGGCGCTGGTGAGGAAACTCGCCAGCCACGCGCCGGTCCGGAAGGGGCGGTGCCACTCGGCGGTCAGGGCGAGGTCGTACTGGCTCGTCTGTTCGTAGAAGTCTCGAACCGCGGGGGCGACCAGTCCGGGGTCGAAGTCGGGGCGGGCGAAGGTGTCGAGGTCGTCCATCTCGCCGGGCAGGTCCTCGCCCGTCCCGACGCCGGTGTGTGCGACCCAGTTCGAGCCGATGCGTCCCCGGGCCGTGAGCGGGCAGAGGGGAACGTCGGTGACGCGCGCCGAGAGAAGCCGCCAGAGTGCGACTGCGAGCCCCGCGATTCCGACGAGGAGGGCACCTGGTCGCCGGCGAAGCCACGATGGGAACGCCATCACCGAAACACGTTCGGGGCAATCCTGAAAACCACGCCGGTTCCCGGCCTTCGAGAATTGGCTCGCCTATTGTATGGGCGCTCGCCGTAGCAAGGGTAACGACTCGGCCGGAGGCGGTGTCGACCCCCGGCCGGTGAGGCTCACCCAATGGTAGACCCCGTACTCGCCAGCCGACTCCAGTTCGCACTGACCACCATCGTCCACATCATCTTCCCCGTGATGTCGATGGGGCTCGCGCCCTTCCTCGTCTACTTCACGTGGAAGTCCATCCGGAGCGACGACCGGCTCTGGGAACAGCAACGCCGGTTCTGGACGAAGATCTTCGCCCTCTCGTTCGTCGTCGGGACCGTGACCGGGCTCGTCCTGGAGTTCGAGTTCGGGACGAACTTCGCGGCCTTCGCGACCACCGCCGGGGAGCTGTTCGGTGGCCCGCTCGCGGTCGAGGGCATGATGGCGTTCTTCCTCGAGGCGACGTTCCTCGGCGTGTTCGTCTTCGGGCGCGAGAAGGTCGGTGACGTCCTCTACATGGTCTCTGCCATCGCGGTCGCCGCAGGGACGTGGCTCTCTGCGGTCTGGATTCTCATCGCGAACTCGTGGATGCAGACCCCGCGCGGGTTCGAGCTGGTCCAGCAGAGCGGGCAGCCCATCGTGACACTCGTCGACCCGTGGGCGGCCTACCTCAACCCGCGGTTCCCGTGGATGTTCGTCCACATGCAGTCTGCCGCGGTCATCTCGGTGGCGCTGTTCATGCTCGGGGTCGCGGGGTTCCACGTCTGGCGCGACCGCGACACCCGGTTCTGGCGCGTGACGATGAAGCTCGCGCTCGTGATGTTGCTCCTGATGGCACCCTTCCAGGTGGTCCACGGGGACTCCTATGCCCGCCACGTCGCCGAGACGCAACCACAGAAGTTCGCCGCGATGGAGGCACAGTACGAGACGGAAGCACCCGCGGCCCTGCACGTCATCGCCATCCCCACCGAACCGTCGGCGTTCACCGACCCGCGGGCCGAGAACCTCTGGACGCTCGATATCCCCGCGCTCGCGTCCATCCTCGCCAGCGGGGGTGACCCGACCTACCAGGTGACCGGGCTCAGCGAGTTCGAGGAGAACCCGCCGGTGGCCGTCGTCTTCTGGTCGTTCCGGCTGATGGTGTTGTTCGGGCTCTGGTTCGTCCTCCTCGCCATGTGGGGCGCGCTCCGGTGGCGTCAGGGGAGACTCTACGAGGACACGCGCCTCCACCAGGCCATGGTCGGGTCGTCGGTACTCGGCATCGCCACGACCGAACTCGGCTGGATGGTCACCGAGGTCGGCCGCCAGCCGTGGGTCATCCAGGGCGTCCTGAAGACAGAAGACGGCGTCTCGCCCGGCCTCACCGGGTTCGAGGCGACCCTGACGCTGGTCGGATTCGCGCTGGTCTACACCGGCCTGCTCGCGCTGTACAGCTACGTCATCCTGCGAATCATCCGCGAGGGCCCACCCGAGGTCGGCGTCGAAGGGGATGAACCGCGGCCGAGCGACCGCCCGGAGGTCCCGGTCTCGGAGGTGACCGCCGATGACTGAGTACCTCCTCGGCCTGCCCCTCCCGGCGCTCTGGTTCGGCGTCGTGTTCGCCTTCCTCGGGACGTTCCTGTTCCTCGACGGCTTCGACTTCGGGGCCGGTGCCCTGTTCGCGACCCGTGCGGACGAGACCGAGCGCGAGCACGTCCTGGCGGCCATCGGGCCGTTCTGGGACGGTAACGAGGTGTGGCTCGTGGTCTTCGGTGGCGCGCTGTTCGCCGCGTTCCCGCGGATCTACGCTACCCTGTTCAGCCGCCACTACCTGCTGCTGTTCGGGGTCCTCGGGACGCTCATCCTGCGCGGGCTCGCTCCCGAGATGTACGAGCAACGCGAGGACGCGGACTGGAAACGCTGGTGGGGTCGTGCCTTCGTCGTCGGTTCCATCGGCTCGCCGTTCCTGCTCGGCGTCTTCACGGGGAACTGGCTGCTCGGGACGACCCTCGCCCTCGAATCGGTCCTCGTCGGCATCGCCGTGGTCGCGCTGACGGTCGTTACGGGGGCCGCGTTCCTCGCGATGAAGGTCGCTCGGCCGGCTCCCGGGATGGCGGTCGACCTGCGTCGGTGGGGGCTGCGGGCGGCTCTGGCGTACCTCGGGCTCGTCGTCGTCCTGCTCGGTGCCCTGCTGTTGCGACCCGCGGTTCGCGAGCCGCTCCTCGCGCCGGGGCCGGTCGTACTGGTCGTGCTGTCGGTCCTGCTCGTGGGCGCATACGTGGTGACCATCCGGCGAGAGCGCGACCTGTTCGCGTTCCTCGCCGCCGGTGGGCTGACCTACGCCCTGGTCGCGCTCGTGGGGACCCTGCTGTGGCCCGTGCTCGACCCGGCGACCGGGAGCACGGCCAGTGAGGCCGCGGTCTCCCCGCTGTCGATGAACATCCTGACCGGGGCGTCGGCGTTCCTGCTCCCGATGGTACTCTCGTACTTCTACATCCTCTACTCGACGTTCGCGGGACCGGTCGAGGAGGGCGGGTACGGCAGTCACTGAGCGCAGCACTTACTGAGCGCGGCAGTCACCGAGTGAAGTCGGTGGTGCCGCTGCGCACAGCTATTTCTCGCTCGCCCGCGAGTCGTCGTCCGTGAACGAGGAACACTTCCGGAGACTGGAGGGGATGTACGCCAGCGCGCCGGTCAACGACTTCTACGACCCGGAGTTGACCGTCCGCGAGGGTGAAGCCGAGGTCGTGACGCCCGTCGACGAGTCCCTGTGTCACGCGCTGGGGGGTGTCCACGGCTCGGTGTACTTCAAGGTGCTCGACGACGCGGCGTTCTTCGCGGCCAGTTCGCTGGTCGAGGACGTGGCGGTTCTCACCACGGAGTTCAACATCTACCTCGAACGGCCCGTCTCGGCGGGCGAGATTCGCGCCGTCGGCGAGGTGGTCAACGACAACCCGCGCCAGCTCATCGCAGAGGCCGTAGCGTGGGACAGCGATGGCAACGAGATCGCCCGCGGGAGCGGGACCTTCCAGCGCAGTGGGATGGAGTTGACGCCCGACGTCGGGTACGAGTGACGGCGGGAGCGCGGAAACGTTGCCGGGGAGTCGGGGGTTTTTAAGACGGCGGCGGTCGTCGCTCCTGACATGAAGCGAATCATCAGCACGGACGAGGCACCGGCCGCGGTCGGGGCGTACAGTCAGGCGACGACGAACGGCGACATCGTGTTCACCGCCGGCCAGATTCCGCTGACACCCGACGGCGAACTGCTGGACGACGAGTCCATCACGGTCCAGACCCGCCAGTCCCTCGAGAACGTCAGCGCCATCCTTGAGGAGGAGGGCTGTACCATGGAGGACGTGCTCAAGGTGACCGTCTTCATGGACGACATCGAGGACTTCGACGAGATGAACGACGCGTACAAGGAGTACTTCCTCGACAACCCGCCGGCCCGCTCCGCCGTCGAAGTCGCGAACCTCCCGAAGGGCGTCGGCGTCGAGATCGAGGCCATCGCGTCGAACGAGTGAACCAGAGAGCGAAATCGGCCCTGCTGTGGGGCGCTGTCGGCCTGTTCGCCTTCCTCGTGCTCTACCAGGGGTACGTGGCGCTCGGGAACGACGGTGTGGGTTTCCTGCCCGCGCTCGGCGTGGCTCTCGTCGTGGGTGCCGCGGTCGCCGCCGGGGCCTACGTCGCCGAGTTTCGGCTCCTCACCAGGGGACGGTAGACTCTCGCACACCGTCGAACGAAACAAAGCCGTTAAATGCAACACCCGGTAACTCACGGGTGAAGCCAGGATGGCCGAACGGTAAGGCGCACGCCTGGAAAGCGTGTTCCCTTTCGGGATTCAGGGTTCAAATCCCTGTCCTGGCGCTTCTCACTGATTCACTCCCGGCGAGCGCCGCCTCCCGCCCCCAACCCCTTCGTTTCCGGTGCAACATTGGTTATCAGGGTACTTTCGGCACCGTCGTCTCGACTGCCGGGTGACGCCAGCTTTTGTGGCTCCCACGCGTACGCAGGCGCATGTGTGGTCGCTACAGTCTCTTCGTGACGCCGGACGAGCTGGAAGAACGCTTCGGCGTGTCCGTTCCTGCGGACTACGGGCCGCGGTACAACGCGGCACCGAGGCAGGACCTGCCGGTCATCCGGGCCGACACCGACGCCGAACTCACCCGGGCGAACTGGGGGTTCCTCCCGTCGTGGACCGACGACCCGGACGACGCGCCCCGCCCCATCAACGCCCGGTCGGAGACGGTCCGGGACAAGCCGATGTTCCGCGACGCCTTCGCGTCGGCGGGTGAGGGGGCGGACCTCGCCACAGCGGGTCGGTGTCTCGTCCCCGCTGACGGGTTCTACGAGTGGAAAGAGGAGGGAGGTGGAAAACAGCCCTACCGGGTGACGCTGGCCGACGAGGAGCCGTTCGCGATGGCCGGGCTGTACGCCGTCTGGGAGGGCGTCGAGAAGCAGACAGGACTGGACGCGTTTGCGGGCGGCGGGAAGGCGGAGCCCGAGACGAAGCGAGTGGTCTCCTTTACGGTGTGTACCACGGAGCCGAACGACCTCGTGGCTGACCTGCACCACCGGATGGCAGTGATGGTCCCCGAGGGAGAGGAGGAGACGTGGCTCCACGGGGACACCGACGAGGCGGCCAGCCTGTTCGAGCCGTATCCCGCAGACGAGATGCGGGCGTACCCGGTGTCGACGGCGGTGAACGACCCGGCGAACGACTCGCCCGCGGTCGTCGAAGAACTCGGTGCGAACTGAGCACGCCGGGCTCGACCGTGGACTTGCCTGCTCGCCAGCACGATACTATATAAATGGCTGTGTTCGGCTACCAGATTGCCGGCTCGTGGTTTGGTAAAGATGTGCATGGTATGCGGGGTAATGGGCCACTGTACTGCGATTAGCTGGGGTGGCTGACGGCATCCCACGGGACCCACGATGCTCCAATTACCAAACTTTTATATAGAAGCACAATCAATGCCTCGCCTGTACATGAGCCAGCGAATGCAGCAAGGTCAGCCGATGATCGTGATGTCCGACGAGTCCCAGCGCGTCAAGGACCGTGACGCGCAGGAGTACAACATCCAGGCGGCTCGCGCAGTCGCCGAGGCCGTGCGTTCCACACTCGGCCCGAAAGGGATGGACAAGATGCTCGTCGACTCGATGGGCGACGTCACCATCACGAACGACGGCGTAACCATCCTGAAGGAGATGGACATCGACAACCCGACGGCCGAGATGATTATCGAGGTCGCCGAGACGCAGGAAGACGAGGCCGGTGACGGCACGACGACCGCCGTCGCCATCGCGGGTGAACTCCTCAAGAACGCCGAGGACCTCCTCGAGCAGGACATCCACCCGAGCGCCATCATCAAGGGCTTCCACCTCGCCAGCAAGCAGGCTCGCGAAGAGGTCGACGACATCGCAGAGCGCGTCGACGCCTCCGACGAGGAACTCCTCAAGAAGGTCGCCGAGACCTCCATGACGGGCAAGGGCGCAGAGCTCGACAAGGAGCACCTCGCCCAGCTCATCGTCGACGCGGTCCAGTCCGTCACCGTCGAGGGCCAGGTCGACATGGAGTACCTCAACATCGAGACCCAGACCG
This sequence comes from Haloarchaeobius sp. HME9146, assembly GCF_025399835.1. Lineage (NCBI taxonomy): Archaea > Methanobacteriati > Methanobacteriota > Halobacteria > Halobacteriales > Halorubellaceae > Haloarchaeobius > Haloarchaeobius sp. HME9146. Next base: position 146,654 of record NZ_JAODVR010000001.1, on the reverse strand, counting down.
GCCAGCCCGCCTCCGCCTCCGAGCTCCTGAAGGGCGCGGTCATCGACAAGGACCCGGTCCACGACGACATGCCCAAGACGGTCGACGACGCGAAGGTCCTCCTCCTCAACGAGGCCATCGAGGTCGAGGAGGCCAGCGTCGACACCGAGGTCAACGTCACCGACCCGAGCCAGCTCCAGCAGTTCCTCGACCAGGAGGAGAAGCAGCTCAAGGACAAGGTCAACGCCATCGTCGAGTCCGGTGCTGACGTCGTCTTCTGCCAGAAGGGCATCGACGACCTCGCACAGCACTACCTCGCGAAGGAGGGCATCCTCGCCGTCCGCCGCGTGAAGAAGTCCGACATCCGCTTCCTGCGCGAGATCCTCGGCGCGTCCGTCGTCTCCGACCTCGACGACTTCGACGCCTCCGACCTTGGCGTGGGCTCCATCAGCCGCGACGCAGAGGACGAGCTGTTCTACGTCGAGGGTGCCGAGAACGCCCACGGCGTCACGCTCACCCTCCGCGGCTCCACCGACCACGTCGTCGACGAGCTCGAGCGCGGCGTCACCGACGCCCTCGACGTCGTCGCCCAGACCGTCTCCGACGGCCGCGTCGTCGCTGGCGGCGGTGCCATCGAGGTCGAAGTCGCCTCGCGTCTCCGTGACTACGCCGACTCCGTCGAAGGTCGCGAGCAGCTCGCCGTCGAGGCGTTCGCTGACTCCCTCGAACTCGTGCCCCGCGTCCTCGCCGAGAACGCTGGTCTCGACTCCATCGACATCCTCGTCAACCTCCGCTCCGAGCACGAGAGCGGCAACAAGCGCGCCGGCCTGAACGTGTTCTCCGGCGACATCGAGGACACCTTCGACGCTGGCGTCGTCGAGCCCGCTCACTCCAAGGAGCAGGCGTACACCTCCGCCACCGAGGCCGCGAACCTCGTCCTCAAGATCGACGACATCATCTCCGCCGGCGACCTGTCGACCGACAAGGGCGACGACGAAGGCGGCGCACCCGGCGGCATGGGCGGCATGGGTGGCATGGGCGGCGCGATGTAGATTTCGAGGAACGAGAAATCTCATCGCACGGCCGAGGTTTCCTCGGCCAAGGCTATGTGAAGTTCGGCGTAGAAGAACTTCCATAGCCCACCACGCTCCCGTACCGACCCGCAGACAACCAGACGCAGTTTCCGCAGCGCAGTTTCCCGTTTTCGTCTGTCATCCCACACACTCCCGTTTCCCGCGCTGGACAGCGACAGCCCAGCGAACTGGAGGAATCAGGTCTCTGTTGAATCTCGCTGGTGACGTATCTCTACCTGGGGGAGTCACAATGGGATTCAGAAACCACCTTCACGTCTGTCAACACTGCGGTGTCGTCCACGCGACGTCGTCGTCCACCGGCCCCCGCCGCTGTGCGGTCTGTGACGACTTCGACTTCTCGGCGTATCATCCCGAGAGCCACGTCGAGTGGAAACTGTTCGGCGAGTTCAAACACGCGGTCGGCAAGAAGTCCGTCCCCGTCGAGGTCGAGGAGGGTGCGACGGTCGCCGACGCGCTCCACCTGCTGCTCGACACGTACCCCACCATCGCGGGGACGGTGTTCGACGACGCGGGCGAGTTCAGGCCGGGCGTCCACCTCGTCGTCAATCACGACGACGTGACCTTCGACGACGACCGGTTCACCGCGCCGCTGCACGACCACGACGAGCTCGGGCTGTTCGCAGCCGTCGCCTGAGAGGATGACGGCCGCGGCTCGTCGTTCCGACCGTTTTCGATGCTGAAAAGGTGACCGAGGCTACGGTTTCGCTGCGCCTGCCGAGTGCTTACGAGCCTTCTCGACGGCTGAGACGCGGTCTTTGGCGCTCTGTTCGGCTTCGGGGTCGTCGTCTATCTCGATGTTGGTGACGAGTCGGCCGTCGGCGGCTGCCTCGTGGGCGGCCTGGAGCGCGGCGAACACCTCGCCGGCGGTCTCGGCCTCGACGATGGTGTCCATCCCGGTCGTCTCGTAGGTGACGCCGGTCTCCTCAAGCGCGTCGAGCGCGCGGGCGATGGACTCGGACATGTGCGATTCTCCGACGGGTAGTATCTCGAACCGGGCGATGACTGTCATGGCTGTGGTGAGTAGTCGTATTCTGGTCGCGATTCGAGCTAGCATACACCACGACGGCGAAAATGGCTTTCTTGGGCTATCGGGACGGCCCAGCGCGCAAGAGAGTACAGCCAGCGAGGAGAACGTGGCTGCTGGTCGGTGCTGGTCGGCGGTCGCGGGCGTGCCGCGAGCGCACGCGAGGGCGCGAAACTCGAAGTCAGTCCTCGAGGTCCAGCTCGAACTGCTCGTTCTCACACACCGGGTTCAGGACGACGGAGGTGTTCGACTCCTTGATCTCGGGGTCGGTGAGCAGGCGCTTGATCTGGGTGTTCATGCCGTCCGTATCGACGAACTTCCCGATGGCGATGACGTCGTAGTCGCCGGTGACCTCGTACACCGACACCATCTGTTTCTCCTGGCGGAGGCGTTCGGTCACGTCGGGGAGGGCACTCCCCTCGACCTTGAGCTGGAGGATGGCCGTCACGTCGTAGCCGAGCTGGTCGTAGTCGATCTTGGGCGTGTAGCCGCGGATGACGCCTTCCTCCTCCAGCGCGGAGACGTGATTGGAGACCGTCGTCACCGAGACGTCGAGCTGTTCTGCGAGGCTGCGGAGACTCGCGTCCCCGTTGTCGAGTAGGGCATTCACCAACTTCGCATCGAGATTTTCGTACGTCATTACGTCAGAACTACGCCTCCAGCCATTAGAATTTTACGAATATCCAGTTCCACTGGGAGGGGGGTAGAATTGCGTATAACAGTAGGGTTTTTGTAGTGGGGATAGTTGGATTACGCGACCAGAAAGATGACAAGCGGAAACCTGTCTGCGGAAGAAGAAGCGGTCATCGACCAGATCGAAGAACAGAACGTCGACTTCCTGCGCCTCCAGTTCACGGACATCCTGGGCACCGTGAAGAACGTCTCCGTCCCGGCCAGCCAGGCCGAGAAGGCGTTCACCGAGGGCATCTACTTCGACGGGTCGTCCATCGACGGCTTCGTCCGTATCCAGGAGTCCGACATGCGTCTCGAGCCGGACCCGTCCACGTTCGCCATCCTGCCGTGGCGGAACACGGAAGAGAGCGCGGCCGCGCGCCTCATCTGTGACGTGATGGACACCTCGACCGGCGAGCCGTTCTCGGGCGACCCGCGTGGCGTCCTCAAGCGCGCCATCGAGCGTGCCGAGGACATGGGCTACGACATCAACGCCGCCCCCGAGCCGGAGTTCTTCCTGTTCGAGGAGGACGAGGACGGGCGCGCGACGACGAAGACCAACGACGCCGGTGGCTACTTCGACCTCGCGCCGAAGGACCTCGCCCAGGACGTCCGCCGTGACATCATCTACGGCCTCGAGTCCATGGGCTTCGACATCGAAGCCTCGCACCACGAGGTCGCCCAGGGCCAGCACGAGATCAACTTCACGTACGACGACGCGCTCTCGACGGCCGACAACGTCGCGACGTTCCGGTCCGTCGTCCGCGCCATCGCGGCCGAGCACGACCTGCACGCGACGTTCATGCCCAAGCCCATCCCGCGCATCAACGGCTCCGGCATGCACACGCACATCTCGCTGTTCCAGGGCGGCGAGAACGCGTTCCACGACGACGACGACGAGTTCAACCTGAGCGAGACGGCGAAGCAGTTCGTCGCCGGTATCCTCGAGCACGCGCCGGCCATCACGGCGGTCTCGAACCCGACCGTGAACTCCTACAAGCGCCTGGTGCCCGGCTACGAGGCACCCGTCTACGTCGCGTGGTCCGACCGCAACCGCTCCGCGCTCATCCGGAAGCCGGCCGCCCGCGTCCCGGCCGCCAGCCGTATCGAGGCTCGCTTCCCCGACCCGTCCTGTAACCCGTACCTCGCCTTCGCGGCGCTCATCCACGCGGGTCTCGACGGGATCGAGCAGGGCCTCGAGTGCCCGGACCCGGTCCGCGAGAACATCTACGAGTTCGACGAGCAGAAGCGCGAGGAGTACGGCATCAACACGCTGCCGACCAACCTCGGCGAGGCAGTCGACGCCCTCGAGGAGGACGAGGTCATCGGCGACGCGCTCGGCGAGCACGTCTACGAGAAGTTCGTCGAGGCCAAGCGCGCCGAGTTCAAGGACTACCTCGTCGACGTCTCCGACTGGGAGCTCGACCGCTACCTCGAGACCTTCTGAGACCAAGAGACATATAATCGTCTGCTGGCTTTTTTCGGGTGAATGGTCGAACTCGCGTGGCTCACAGACTTCTCTATCGCCTTCATCGAGAGCTACGGATTCATCGCCCTGTTCGTCTTCGTGGTCCTCGAGACCTCGTTCATCCTCCACTTCATCCCGAGCGAGGTGGTCATCCCGCTGGCCGCGCTGTTCATGATAACCGGTCCGACGACGTTCGGGCTGTTCGTCGCCGTCTCGGTGGTCGGCGGTATCATCGGGAGCCTGCTGTGTTACTGGTTGTTCGGCGTCAACGGTGAGCGCCTGATGCGCCGGTGGGGCCACATCGTCCGGATGCCCGACGACGAGATAGACAAGAGCCAGGAGTGGTTCACGCGGTACGGCGAGGGCCTCATGTTCTGGGGTCGGTTCCTCCCCGTGCTCCGCACGCCCATCTCCATCCCGGCAGGGTTCGCCAAGATGGACCTGACGAAGTTCAGCCTCTACTCCGGCGCGGGTTGGGCCCTCTACGTGGCCGCACTCGCCGGTCTCGGCTACTCCAATGGCGGCGAGACGAAGGCACCCATCGAGGTCGCCTGGGCGGCGGTGTGGCCCGTCGTGCAGGCGAACCCGGTCGCGTCGACGGTCGCGGTCGTGTTCCTCACGGCTCTCGGTATGGTGGCGTGGCGGCGTCGGCAGGCGTTCCCGTTCTGAGGCCGGGCACTGCGACGACCGTCACACCGGCGAGGACTGCGGCGACGAGGACCCACAGCGGTTCCGTTCCGACTCCCAGGATGACCAGCCCGAGCGCCAGCCCGACACCGCCCACGACGGCGAGCGGTCGCCAGAGCGCGAGCGAGGGCGACCACGGCTGCGTCGGCACGTCTGTCGCCTGCCAACTGACGCCCGCCCCGGTCGCGAACCCGATGGTCGCCATCGCGTCACTGGTGGGGATGGGTGCCGTGGCGAGAACGCCGAGACTCCCGATGCCGACCGCCAGCCAGAGCGCGACCCGCGGCTCCCGGTCGTCGAGCAGTCTCGTCGCTAGCAGGAGGTAGGTCACGCCCAGGAGGAAACCGATGACCACGTCACCCAGGTAGTGCACCCCGAGGTAGATGCGGGCGAACCCGACGCCAGCGATGATGGCGGCGGCGGCCCCGTACGCCCGGCTGGTGCCGAGTCGCATCGCGAGCGCCAGGTAGACGACGGTCGTCCCCAGCGCGTGCCCGCTCGGAATCGCGTAGCCGTCGGCCTCGCTTGCGAGTCGATACGAGGTCCGGAACAGCCAGGGGATCGACTCCGCGGGGACCGGTGGCCCGATGGTCGGCCGGGGGACGAGCAGGAGGTTCTTGAGGAAGATGACGAGCGCGAGCGCCCCGAGCCCGATACCGAGCAGGCGGACGCCGCGCTCCCGGTCAGTGAACCAGTACGTGAGTACGAGGAGCGCGACGAGGAACACCGGGTCGCCGAGGTGTGAGACGAGGCCGATCGCCGGTGCGAGGGCGTCGGGAACGAGGCCGCGGGCGACTTCGGTCGCCCACTCGGCGCGGGTCAGGAGCGCCATTCCTGGACACGGTCGCGGAGACGACCGGGCACGCCGAGGACGGTGAAGGTCACGCCGACGATGACGAACAGGGTGTACAGCCCGAGCACCGACAGCCAGATGATTATCATCGCGAACACGACCCAGCCGTCGCCCTCCATCTTCGGGGCGTAGAGCAGCCCGAGGGTCATGGCGGTCCCGTAGAGCAGCACGAGGTAGGGACCCCACCCGCGGGCGTGGCCGCGACGGAGCTTGCGCCGGACGTACCGTTTCAGGTCGGACTCGACCGAGTCCCTGTCGACGGTCCGGGATTCGACGTCCTCCTCGAACGATTCGAGTTCTTCGCGCAACTCGGCGACCGAGGCCTTGCTGGCGCGCTGCCCCTCGACCTGGTCTTCGAGGTCGGCGAGGCGTTCGTAGAGCCGGTCGAGTTCGGCGTCACGGTCGTCGACCGGTTCGTCGTCCCCGGCCGGACCATCGTCGCCCGACGGGTCCGGGTCCGCTGCCGGTTCGGCGTCGTCGCCGCTATCGGCAGGCGCGCGTTCCCCCTCGTCGGGCCGGTCGTCGTCCGCCGGCTGCTCGTCCTCAGGCATCGTCTTCTGTCGGTTCTTCCTGTCGCAGGCCCGCGGTTTGAAGGTGCCGGTCCACGGCGGCTGACAGGTCAGGGTTCAGGTTCGCCGTCTGCCCGGCCAGCACCGCGTTCAGGGCGGTACCGAGCAGCAACATCATGGCCCCAAGATAGAGCCACGTGACGAGCAGGAGGATGGCCCCGAAGAAGCCGTACAGCGACGTTGCGCCCGCGTAGCCCGCATACAGGTTGAAGATGACGCCCATCACGGTCCAGCCGGCGGCCGCGAACAGCGCGCCCGGGACGGCCTCGCGCCAGCGGACGTCCTCGTCAGGGAAGAGGTAGTACAGTGGGTAGAACGCGAAGGCGAGCGCGAGCAGACTGACGACCGGGCCGACGACCGATTCGAACGGGAAATCGACGACCTGGACGACGGTGATGGCGGCGACGGCGATGAAGGCGGCGGCACCCACCGCGGCCAGCCCGACCGCGGCATCGGTGAGCTCGTCGACGAAGGAGTTGCCGTTCCCGTTCCCGTACACCTCGGAGAACGCCTGGTCCATGCCTCGGAAGACCTTGAGGCTACTCCAGATGAGCACGCCGAGGCCGACCACGGTCGTCGCCGAGCGTCCCTCCGTCGCGGTGAGCACATCGCGTAACACGTCCTGGCTCGCCGGGGTGAGGACGTTGCTGGCGGCCTCGGCGACCTGTGCCGCCAGTGCCTCCCCGCCGACGCTGGTGGCGACCGCGATCGCGAGCAAGACGAGCGGGATGAGGGAGACGAAGGCGTAGTAGGCGATGGCCGCCGCGAGGAACGTCAGCTGCTCCGCTTGCGCGAGGCTCACGACCGCGAGCGTGACCGATTTCGCGCGCTGGAGCCGGGGTGGCAGCGACTCGGCTGGTGGCTGAGACACGACTGTGAGTACGCCGAGGAGCTACAAAAAGACCGGCCGACAGCTCGTTGGTCTCGGGCGAGCGACGCGCTCCCAGCTCAGTCGCTGGTCGCGTCGTGCATCTCCGGAATCGACGCGTCGGTCTTGAACGCGGTCCCGCCGTAGTGGGCGCGCTCGGCCTCGTACCCGGCGTCACGGAGAGTTTCGAGGAACTCGTCCATCCCGCTTGCGCCGCGACCCCAGAGCTTGCACAGCTTGTGCTGGTCGTAGTGGGTCGGCTGGTCGAGCTCGCGCTCGATGGCCGTACACAGCTCGCGGGCGTTCTCGGCGGTCCCCATGTCGTCGGTGATGCGGTCGCGCACGTCGAGGGTGAACTCGCGGTCGCGGTAGGGGCCGAGCCAGAGCGGCCCGGCTTCGAGCAGGCGGTTCGAGTCGCACTCGGGGCAGGTCTCGGGCGGGTGGGCGATGAGGCCGGGGTCGGGCTCGCGGAACAGGCAGTCCTCGCAGTGGTAGAGGTGGCCGAGCTGGTCGAGGCTCCAGTTCGCCGCACTCGGCTTGTGGGTGAGGTCGAGGTAGGTGCGAACGTAGTGACTCGTGGCGTGCGTGAACAGGGGTTCGATACCCACGTCGAACCGGGCCGCGCTCCGGGCGAGCGCCCCGAGCAGGATGCGAACGCCCATCTCGGCGTGGTACTCGGTGTTCCGGGGGATGGCGCTGTACGACCGGATGCCCGATTTGAAGTGCGCGCCACACAGGGGGGCGGTGTCGGTCGCCGTGATACACGCGAGGTCACGGGTGTTGGCGAACACGGTGTCGGCGAACGGCATCGGCGTCCCGAACGGGTCGATGTCGGCCACGTCGACGTACTCGTCCCAGAGATAGGCGTTCACGTCGCGGTGCAGGACCGTGCCGTCGAGGTCGTTGCGCGCGAGGTTCTCGCGGGCCAACTCGACCGCCTCGGGGTCCACGTCGCACATGGTGACGTCCCAGCCGTCGGCGGCGGCCCGGACCCCTCGGATGCCCGAGGCGGTCATCGCGTCGAGGTACGTCGCGGCCCGCTCGTCGTGCTCGCGGTAGGCCCGCAAGACGGCGATAGTGAGGTCGCGATTCAACTCCTGTTTCGGGTTGAAGAACACGGAATCCGTTTTCCCCGTGCCGTCTTGCTCGGGCACGTCGACCGTGACCTGGCCCTCCGTGACGTCCATACTCCTCAGTCACCGAGGGAAGGCGTTAAACCGCTCGATACGAATGGGCGCGCCTTTTATCGAACTCCGCGCCGTCCTGTACATCAGGAGATGGCAACGAGTATGGTGGCGTCGGCGGACCGGATCTCGGTCGTTCACGTCGACGACGAACCATCGTTCGGGGAGGTCTCGGCAACCTTTCTGGAACGGATGGCAGACGGATTCGAGGTGACAGACGTTACGTCGGGGACCGAGGCACTCGACCTGGTCCGCGAGGGGGTCGACTGCGTCGTCAGTGACTACGATATGCCGGGTATGGACGGACTGGAACTGCTCGCGAAGGTGCGTGAGGTCGACGAGGACCTCCCGTTCATCCTCTTTACGGGCAAGGGCTCCGAGGAGATCGCCAGCCAGGCGATCTCGGAGGGCGTCTCCGACTACATCCAGAAGGGTCGGGGGACCGACCAGTACACGCTGCTGGTCAACCGCATCCAGAACCTCGTCGGGCGCTACCGGACTGAGCGCACCCTCCGCCGCCGGTTGCACGCCATCGAGACGGCCAGCGAGGGCATCGCCATCCTCGACGCCGAGGGCGTCTACACGTACATGAACCGGGCCTACGCCGCGGCGTACGGGTACGAGCCCGAGGACATCGTCGGGAACCACTGGCACATGCTGTACGGTCCCGACGAGGCGGCCCGGTTCGAGGACGATATCCTCCCGAAGATGGAAGAACAGGGCTCCTGGCACGGCGAGGCGGTGGGGATGCGGGCCGACGGGTCGCCGTTCCCCGAGTCCGTCTCGGTCGCCATGCTCGACGACGGCGGCCACGTCTGCGTCGTCCGTGACCTGACCGAACAGGTCGAACTCGACGCCTCGCTGCGACAGGAGCGGGACCTGATGGACCGGCTGTTCGAGACGAGCCCGGTCGGCATCGTGCTGGTCGATTCGGACCGGGTCATCGTCCGCGCCAACGACCGGGCGGCGACGCTGCTCCGCATGGACCTCGACGACATCATCGGGACCACGTACGACGACCCGGACTGGGGCCTGTACACGTTCGACGGCGAGGAGTACCCGATAGAGCGACACCCGACGTACCGGGTCCTCGAAGCCGGCGAGAAGGTCGTCGGGGAGGACATGGTGGTCACCCGCGGCGACGGCGAACGGTTCGAGTGCAAGGTCAACGCCGCGCCGCTGTTCGACCCCGGCGGGGAACTCGAGTACGTCGTCGTCATGTTCGACGACATCACCGAGGTCGAGGTCGCCCGGCGACAGCTCGAGACCGCGCTCGACCAGCTCGCCGACGCGAACGACCTGCTCACCGACGAGGTGTACCCCGGGCTGGGCGTTGCGCGAAGTCACCTGCGGCGGGTGGTGGCCGGTGGCCCCGTCAAGGACCACGTGCTCGCGGCTCAGGGGGCTATCGAGCGACTGGTCCCCATCGTCGACGACCTGACCGACCTCACGACACCCCCCGAGACGGAGTCCGACGACGAGCGAGCGGTGCTCCCCGGTCGCGAGCAGGACTGACCGACCAGCCGAACCTGTTTTCACGGGGCCGTCCGTACGTCCGCCAGTGATTCGGGTGTTCGCTGTCGGGTGGTCGACGTGACCGACGAGGACGTGGTGGCCGAGTGGCAACGCCTGCTGGAGGAGGCCGGCAGCCTGACGCCCGATGCGGCCAAGCGCATCATGCAGGTCCACGGCGACCGGGGCCACCACGCCATCGAGGCGGTCTCGGAGAGTCGCGTGAAGCAGTACCGCGACTTCACCGTCGTCGTCGGCTACGAGGACGAGTACATCGTCGAGGCCGGCGGCTGCAACTGCAAGGACGCCGAGTACAACCTCGACCCCGACGACCCGACCGAGCAGTGCTGGCACGCGCTCGCGGTCGCCATCGCGGAACGCGTGGACGCGGTCGACCACCACGACATGTGGTACTCCGAGGTCAGGGAGTTCCTGTGAGTTATCTCAAGCTATAACTTCTCGGAAAGATAATCGGCCGGGTACAGTGAAATCCGCTGCCCTCATCGTCGCAGTGAGTGCCGCGCTACTTGGTGCAACCAGCTACGTCGTCGGTCTGGAGAACGGAACGAAACTGTACTACGCCCTGATGACGCTCGGGGTCGTCTCCCTGGCGTATCTCGCCGCAAAGGGGCGGTTCTCAGCGTCGGCGTAGGACCGACGGTTCAGGAATCGGCACAGAACTCGACGAAGTTTTTCAGGATACGAAGCCCCGTCTCCCCGCTCTTCTCCGGGTGGAACTGCGTCCCGAAGACGTTGCCCTCGTCGTTGGCGACGATGGACGGGAACTCGACGTCGTACTCGGTCGTCGCGACCGTCGCGTGCTCGTCGTCGGGGGCCGCGTAGTAGGAGTGGACGAAGTAGGCGTACTCACCATCGATTCCCTCGACGAGGGGGTGCTCGCGTTGCACGTCGAGTTCGTTCCAGCCCATGTGCGGCACCTTCTGTCCCTGCGAGAACCGGACGTTCGTGCCCGGAATCAGGTCGAGGCCGCGCACGTCGCCCTGGCCCTCGCGGTCGGCTTCTTCACTCGTGGTCAGGAGCATCTGCATCCCCAGACAGATGCCGAACAGGGGCTGGCCGCGCTCGGCCACGGCGACGAGCTCGTCGCGGACGGACTCGGCGTTCTCCATGCCTTCCCCGAAGGCACCGACGCCCGGGAGGACGACGCCGTCGGCGGCTGCGAAGTCCTCGGGGTCGCCCGAGATCTCCACGTCGGCACCGGCCCGTTCGAGCCCGCGCGTGACGCTGCGGAGGTTCCCGAGACCGTAGTCCACGACGACGACCGAGGCGAGCGTCTCGCGCTCGTCGGTGACGGACTGTTGACTCATGGGTATGCGTCGGCCCCGCGCCGCCAAGTCGGTTTCCTTTCCGAAAGCTATAGCCATCAACTATTTAGAATCGAGCGAGCTATTTATTAATAATAGAAGCGTTTAAATTGTAATTCTTTGAACGGCTAAACTGATGCGTCGACGACGCTTCATAGAACTTCTGGCCGCGTCCGCGGTTGGCGGAACCGCAGCGGCACGAACCGGGCATGGCACCCTCACCACGAGCGTAACAGCACTCCGATTCCACTCCACCTGCAGTCTCTACGGCGCAGACGGCGGGCCGCTGACGGACAGCACGGTCGTCCCCGTGTGGGCGGAAGACGAAGCGACCAACGACGACCAGGACTACGACGACGACGCGTTCGTCTACTGGGACTGGCGACAGATCCCGCTCGTCGCGTCCGAAGACGGCGTCGTGGCGTTCGGCTCCGTCCTCGTGGACGACGCGAACCTCGACGGGAGTTACGACAACGAGCAGTTCGTCCTCAACGTCTGGGACCAGGAACTCGGCGGGTCCGGCACCGTCATCTGGGACGAGAGCAACGCACAGTACTACGACCTCTCGAAGTTCTCCTCGTTCGAATCGGCGGCCGAGAGCGCGGGCTACGACGTCCAGCCGACGACGAACCTGCACAACGACCTGTCGGGGGCAGATGCGGCGGTCATCACGTCGCCGGGTGACGCGCTCTCCGACGGTGAACTCGACAAGCTCGCACAGTTCGTCGACGACGGCGGCGTGCTGTTCCTGCACGACCAGTCCGACTACAACAACTACGACGAGACGAACCACCTGAACGACATCACGTTCCGGCTCGGCCTGTCGTTCCAGTTCAACGACGACCAGGTCGCGGACACGCAGAACAACGCCGGCGCGTCCTACCGGCCGACGACGACCGTGTTCAACACGGACTTCGGCTACTTCGACGGCGGGTCGGGCGGCGGTGGCGGCGGTGACGACGGCGGCGATGACGGCGGCAGCGGCTCGCCCGACACCACCACGGTGACCATCGAGAGCCTCTCCGACGGCGATACCTTCGACGTGACGATGCCGGACGGCAGCGTCGAGAGCATCCGCGTCCTCGGCGTCGACACGCCCGAGAAGGCGAGCAACCGGTCCGCCGAGCGCCCACCCGAGTGGGAGGGCATCGAGTCCTACGACTACCTCGCGACGTGGGGCGCGAACGCGACCGACTTCTCGAAGCAGGCGTTCGACGTGGGCGACACGGTCGAGATATTCTACGACGACAACGAGGGCCAGACCGACCCCTTCGGTCGCCTGCTCGCGTACGTCAGGTACGACGCGACCGGCGACGGCAGCCGCGACACCCTCTACAACCGCGAACTCATCGAGCAGGGGTACGCCCGGGTGTACGGGTCCGCGCTCACCAAGCACGACGGCTTCCGCAACGCGGAGGCGACCGCGCGCGCCAACGGGACCGGCCTCTGGGCCAACAGCGACCCGAACGCGTCCTCGGAGATCCGCGACGGCAGCTACTCGGAGCTGTTCTTCCCGAAGGCGGCCGCGGTCGAGACCAGCACTGGCGCGCTGGCCGACTCGCGCGCCCCGGTGTACGACCAGTCCGGCGCGACCCCGCTCGTCGGCGTCGACTCGAGTGCGAACGTCGCCATGGTCGGCGGCCTCACCATCGACGAGTCCTACGAGTCCGAGGAGGGCTACCCGGTCGACACCGCCGAGTACGGCAACTACCCGTTCCTCACGAGCCTCGTCGACTCGCTCACCAGTACGACTGGAAGCATCGTCATCGACGGTGGGCACGGGCAGTTCGGTTCCGACGCCGCGCTCTCGAACGAGGATGCGGCGTACTACCAGCGGTATCTGGAAGGTCAGGACATCGCGTTCGAGCAGCGCAACGACCTCGCCACCGCAGACCTCTCGGGGGCGAGAGCGGTCGTCGTGACGACACCTTCGAGCACGTTCACGAGCGCTGAAAAGACCGCCCTCTCCGACTTCGTTGCGGGCGGTGGTGCGGTCGTACTGATGGGCGCGTCCAACGGTGACGCGACCGACCTGAACGACCTCGCGAGCGCGCTGGGAACCGACCTACGGCTCGGCGGTTCGGTGCGCGACTCCAGCAACAATCTGGACGGCGACGAGACCGTGCCGACGACGAGCTCGTTCGACAGCTCGTTCGGCCTGTTCGGTCCGTACAGTTAATCCCGACTCTCGATTTTATTTTTACCGGTTATTTTTGTTTTTTACTTCAGATAGTCACTAACGTAATCTACATAGTCCCACGTAGACAGATTAGGAACTTTTAAGGTCGACATCAAGAACTATGAATTGATTCGCTATGGAAAGTCGACGCGATTTCCTCAAGGCAGCAGGTGTGGCAGGGGCAGCGGCCCTTACCGGAACAGCAGGGTGTCTCGGTTCGTTCGGCGAACAGGCGTACGGTGACGGGACGGTCCAGTTCATGATGTCCCCGTCCGAGCCCCAGAACTACATGATGAAACAGTACGGCCCGATGCGGGACTACATCGACTCGGAGATCGGCGACAGTGCGGACGTCGAGCTCCAGTACGCCGCGGACTACAGCGCCGTGCTGCAGGGCCTGGGCAGCGGCTCCGCCGACATCGCCGAGACCGGTCCGTTCGCGGCCGCCCTCGGTGTCAAGGCAGACAAGGCCGAGATCGCTCTCCAGCGCCACGCATACGGCTCCTGGACGTACACCAGCGTCATCGTGACCCGCAAGGACAGCGACATCGAGTCGCTGTCGGACCTCAAGGGCAAGCGCGTCGCCTTCGCGGACATGACCTCCGCGAGTGGCTCGCTCTACCCGCTGTACATGCTGCAGGACGCCGGCCTCGAGATCGGTGAGGCCCCCGTCAGCGACAACGGTGCGGACTTCACCGGTACCTGGTCCGGCCACGCCGAGGCGTTCAAGGCGCTGCAGGACGGCCAGGTCGAGGCCGCCGGTGTTGGCAAGTTCATCACGCAGGGTGACGACGGCTACGTCGAGGGCATCGAGCCCATCATCGACTACAAGAAGGAGTACGGCAAGGGCATCCCGCGCGCGCCGATGGTCGTCAGCCCCGAGCTCTCGGACTCCGAGAAGGAGAGCCTCGTCAGCGCACTCAAGGACGCGCCGGAAGACGCGTACCTCGGGAAGGACGGCGAAGGCGACACGGACGACGACCTCTGGTTCGACGGCGTCCGCCCGGCCAAGCTGGAGGACTACCAGCCGGTCATCGACGTCGCGAACAAGCTCAACCTGAGCACCGACCTGCTCGACTCGGCCTGAGCAGCCGGTTCCGCTCGAACCGACTCCGAAACAAACTAACCGTCTATCACGAATTATTTTGTAATGACAGCGATACAGGTGGAGAACCTCACGAAACGATACGGCGACACAGTCGCGCTCGACGACGTGTCGTTCACGATTCCCGACGGGGAGTTCGTCGTGCTGCTCGGCCCCTCGGGAGCCGGGAAGTCGACACTCCTCCGACTCCTCAACGGGCTCGCAGAGCCCACGGAGGGCGGCGTCTACATCGGGGACTCGAAGGTCACCGGCCGGCGCAGTGACATCGGGATGGTGTTCCAGATGCACTATCTCGTCGAAGCCATGAGCGCGTACAAGAACGCACTCACGGGTGCGCTCTCCCGTGAGGACCTCGTCAGTAGTCTGCTGACGCGGTACGACCGCGAGGACAAGGTCACCGCGCTCGAAGCGCTCGACACCGTCGGCCTGCTCGACGAGGCGAACCAGCGCGCCGGCTCGATGTCCGGCGGGCAGAAACAGCGCGTCGGCATCGCCCGCGCGCTCGTCCAGCAGCCCTCCCTGTTGCTGGCCGACGAACCCGTCGCGAGCCTCGACCCCAAGGCCGCAGAGGAGGTCATGGGCTACATGCGACGGGCGGCCGAGGAACGTAACCTGACGACCATCGCGAGTCTCCACCAGGTCGGCCTCGCCCGCGAGTTCGGTGAACGCTACATCGGCCTGCGCGACGGCAAGAAGGTGTTCGACGGCGGCAGAGAGGAACTCACCATGGACATCGTCGACGACATCTACTACTCCGACGACGAGGAGATGTCAGCGGCGACGGCCGAGGAGGTAGCCCAATGAGCGACGACAGGACCGCCACCGACGGCGGCACCGTCTCCGGCGCGGACCCACGCATCACGGAGCGACTCGACCTCATCGAACGCCAGCAGCTCATCCGGCGTGGCCTGTACGCCGGGCTCATGCTGGCCATGCTCGTGTTCACCGGTGCGGGGCTCGTCTACCTCGACTTCACCATCGCACAGGTGGTCCGACAGGGCCCCGTGTTCATCTCGAACCTGCTGGAGTTCCTCAGCCCCGACTTCTACTTCTTCACGCTGTACTCCCAGGACATGGAGCTCCACGGCTGGAGCGCCCTCATCGGCAGCCTGACCCACCCCGGGTCGCTCGTCGAGGCTGTCCTCCAGCGTGACCAGGCGACCTCCATCGTCGGCGCGAGCATCGTCACCATCGTCGTCGGTGCGACCGGGACCATCGTCGGGTTCCCCCTCGCGCTGTTCTTCGGTGTGATGGGCTCCGAGCGCGTGACGCCGTTCCCGTTCAACTTCATCTTCCGCGGCACGATGAGCACCATCCGGGCCATCCCGGCCATCGTCTGGGTGCTCTTCTACATCCCGGTGTTCGGCCCGACGCCGCTGTCGGCGATGTTCGCCATCGCGACCGACACCATCGGGAACATGGGTCGGCTGTTCACGGACGAACTCGAAGAGGTCGAGGACGGCCCCATCGAGGCCATCTCCTCGACGGGTGCGGACCGCTCGCAGGTCATCACCTTCGGGATGCTGAGCCAGGTGTTCTCCTCCTTCATCGCCTGGGCGCTCTACATCCTCGAGATCAACGTCCGTATCGCTATCTCGCTCGGTGTCGTCGGTGCCGGTGGCCTCGGCCAGTTCATCAAGGGCCAGCTCGCCCAGCTCGCGTTCAGTCACGCGGCGGCGGGCATCTTCATGGTCATCGTCATCGTCATCTCCGTCGAGCTGTTCTCCTCGCGGCTCCGGTCGCGCCTGCGCCCGGACGAGGAGGTCTCCGAGGGCTTCTTCGACAGGCTCCGGGGCCTGTTCGACGGCGACAAGTGGCTGGGCCGCAGCGCCTAGAAGTCGCCTAACCGCGACTGGCCGCTTTCTCCACCGTCTCCACGCACGCCCGCCAGCGACGCGGCTTCGGCGAGCGTCTCCTCGAACGGCTCGCGCTGGCTCCGGTCGTACAGCGTCGCCGCGGGGTGCAGACAGAGCATGACCCGGCGCGGCTCGCCCGCGATGCGGACCTCCTCGACGTTGCCGGTCTCTTTCGTCACCGCGACCGACCGGTCCAGCAGGTGCTCGGCGGGGACCTTCCCGAGCGTGACGATGACCTCGGGGTCGACGAGGTCGATCTCACGTTCGAGGTACTCCCGGCAGTTCGCGAGTTCCTCCTTGCGCGGGTTGCGGTTGTCCGGCGGCCGACAGCGAACGCAGTTCGTGATGCGGACCGTCTCGCGGTCGAGGCCGACGTTCCTGAGTTCCTCGGTGAGCACGTCGCCCGACCGGCCGACGAACGGTTCGCCCTCCTCGTCCTCCTGCGCGCCGGGTGCCTCGCCGAGAAAGAGCACGGCTGCGTCGTCGGGTCCGACGCCGTTGACGATGCGACTGCGCGACTCACAGAGTTCCGGGCAGCGCTCACAGGCCGTCACCTCGAGGCCGTCCATGTTCTCGAGGGAATCCGTGTTTGCCATGTCGGGAGAGGCGCGCCGGGCGTACCTAATCCCTGCGGAGCGCGTCACCCGCGCGGGCGGCCATGCGAGCCACCCGGACCGGCTCGGGTCGCCCACCTTCAGGGGTGAACGCCCGTACCACGTCGCGCGCCTCGGCGGGGTCCACGCCGACCGCCCGGACGTACACGGTCTCGCCGTTGACCTCGACGGGGGTCCGGTCGGGCTGTGCCCGGTAGGTCGCCAGCCGGTCCTCGCGCGCGTCGCCCTCGAACGCCTCGCGGATTGCGTCGTCCAGTCCGTCGCTCGCCTCGTACGTCACCGAGAGGACCGGCCGGTCGATGGCGTCGGCCAGCCGGTGCATGTCCAGCAGGTTGTACCACGCCAGCGCGATGCCCGACACCATGACGTAGCGGACGTCCTCACGGTCGAGTCGGCGGTACAGCGCCTCGACCGCGTCTGTCACGTCGCTCCCACCGACGGTACACGTCCCAAAAGAGAAGCCATCTACCACGCGATTCGCTCTGACCACGACACCCGCGAGTGTGCTCTCGTCGTCCCGGAACGATTCGGCGACACCCAACGCCCGCACTCCGGGCTTCACGCGTGACTACTCCTCGGTCTTGATGTCTTTCAGCCGGTCGATAAGTTCGTCGTTCGACGCCCCGTTCTCGAACTCGATGCTGCCTTCGTGGTTCGATTCCCGTGTGTTTACTGACTCGCTCTCGTCGAGGTCTGTGTCGATGCTCTGGTTCTCCTGTTCCGATTCGTCGTAGCTCCCGAAGCCCATGCATTCGGGTATAATCGTTAAGGACTCAAAAAAATCACGGCCATGCCTTGGAATACCAACCCATTCGGTCGTCGAAACGGCGTTTGCCCGCCCCGCCACCGTTTTCTGGCGTGCCCACGAGGCTCCGAGTATGAACGTGACCCACGTGACGGCAGACGCCGACGTGTTCACCTGTAACGCCTACCTCGTCACCGGCGAGCGCACGACGCTCGTCGACGCCGGGGCGATGGAGGGCGTCGTCGACGTCGTCCGTGACCACACCGACCACCTCGACCAGGTGGTCCTCACCCACCAGCACGGCGACCACGTCGCCCAGCTCGACCCCGTCCTCGACGCCTTCTCGTGTGACTGCCACGCCTACGCCCAGCATCCTCGCCGGACCCACGAACTGGACGACGGCGACTTCGTGAAGATCGGTGACGAGACGTTCGAGGTCGTCTACACCCCCGGCCACGCCGCCGACCACGTCGCCTACGTCAGCGAGTCGACGCTGTTCTCGGGCGACGTCGTGGTCCACAACGACGCTGCCTTCGACTACGGGAGCTTCGGCCGGACCGACATGGACGGACAGTCCCGCGAACGCCTCATCGAGAGTATCAAGGACCTGCTCGACCGCATGCCTGACACCGTCGAACACATGTACGCCGGCCACGGCGACGAGTTCCACGGCGACGTGCGCGACGTGGTCGAGACCGCCCTCTCTCGGGCCGAGCGCCGGCAGCCGAAGTACCCAGACGGGTAAGCGAGACAGACCCACTGCTCCGGGAGTGCTGTCTCGGAGAGAAGGGACGAGCCGATTACGCCGCGCGCTTTTCCTTCGCCTTCGGGCGGAGCTTCGCGTAGCCGCACTTGCGGCACTTCTCCGCGCGCTTCGCGTTGCGGGCGTTACATCGCATGCAGATCATCTTCTCGAGCGTCCGGTCGACCGCAGCGTCGAATTTAGCCATATCGTGAGTTCATGCGGGTGCGGATAAAAGCGTTTCCGAGTCAGGTCGCCCCACGACCCCACCTGCACGACCATTCAAGGCCGATGCCGGGACCAGTCTCGGCATGCACTGACGAGTCACCGCGCGAGCGTCAGCGGTTGTGCGGCACCCGCTCGCGCGCGACAGCAGCCCCCCGTGCCGCCTGTTCGCTATCTACTGTCCAGCCGCCCGACGACCAGCGACTGCTCACTCCTCGTCGTCCTCGTCCGCGAGGTAGTCGTCTTGCACCGCGACGACCTCCGTGGAATCCGCGCACTCGCTGTAGCGCCGCAGCGGCTCCTCGTTGAGCGTCAGGAAGGTCTCGCCCCAGGTGAACTTCGCGAGGATCTCCTCGGCGTGGTCGCGCTCGCCGAGGATGCACAGCGCCGCCGCCAGCGCCTCGACCGTCGTCAGCTTGAACGGCCGGCCGTAGTTCACCGGGTTCGCCGCGACGAGGAACGGGAGCGCCCGGTGCTCACCCGGCATCTCGAACATGGCAGCCTCGGCGGTCTCCCACGAGCAGTCCAGCGCCACGAGGTTCGTCGCGTCCGCGTCGGCCGGCGAGAGTGCCTGCTCCGCGTGGGGGTTGAGGACGACGCCGTAGGGGGTGGCCCGGTTCGAGCGGTGCAACTCGGCGAGGTCGAACCGCGCGAGCTTGCGGGCCGTACACTTCTTGGGGTCGTCGTCACCCTCGTAGCGGACGTGGAGGTTCACGCGAGAGGGTTCCCCGTCGAGGGAGAAAAGCGCCTCGCTACCCGAGCTGGTCGCGAAGCTCGTGCAGGTCGACCAGCACCTCGTCGCGGTCGAGGATGGTGTCGATGTGGTCGTCGCGGTCGCCGACGGTCTGGGCGTCGAGCTGGCCGAACAGGTCGGTCAGGAACGGCTCCATCGCCTCGCGGAGCTCCGGGTACGTCGTCTCCACCCGGGCGGCCTGGAAATCGAGGGTGATGCCGTTCGGTCCCTCGTGCACGTCGTACCCCAGAAAACGGGGGTGGCGGGGCTGCTCCAGCCGGGCGAGGTCGTACAGTCGGAGTAGCGAGTGCATCGAGCCGTAGGTGTGCAACACCTGCGAGCCGTCGGCCTCGACGCCGAACTCGACGTGGTCGGAGGGACCCGTCACGGCGGCTTCCCAGCCGCCGTACACACCGTGTACCTGAAAGCGCAGCATGGACGGATGCAGGGGCCCCGAGGTGAAAAGCGACGCGTCCGGTAGGGGCTTGGGTACCGGTCCCCGGCTACTCCGCCTCGTGGACCGCTTCTCCGCGGAGCAGTCGCGAGGCGATGGTGAACGTCTGCTCGGCCTCACGGCGGGTCGGGAAGTGCGCCGCCATGTACCGGGCGACCGCGACCATCGCGACCCTGGCCCGGTAGTCGTAGTCCGCGAGGTCGAACTGCCGGAAGCCGGTCTCGAGCGCCTGCAGCGTGTGGAAGCCCGCGTCCTCGCGCAGGAGGCAGTGCCCGAGCGTCCGCTTCAGGTCGGCGGGGTCGCCCCCACAGTCGAGGAACTCCCCGACGAGTCTCCCTGCCTCGTTCACCTGCCCTTCCTCGTCGAACGTCTCGCGGAGGTCGTCGAGCACCGCGGCCGGGTCGCGGTCGCTGCTGGCAGGCTCCGGAATCGGCGCTGGCGGCGTGTTGAGGAAGCGGTCGAGGTAGACGTTGATGGCCGCATCGAACACGCCGCGGTAGAGTTCCGTCGCCTCGACGCGCCGGGTCGCTTGGTGGACGGCGTTCGCGTAGGTGAACGTGTGATGCACCGTGTTCCAGTCGGAGAACTCGTTGGCGGTGCCGAACCGGGCGACCCTGGTTGCGGCGGCGTGGGCCACGGCGTGTGCCAGCTCCTCGGTGGTCGCCCCGGCTTCGATGGCTGCACAGAGCGCGTCGACGATGGCGTGGGGGTCGTCCGAGAGCAGCGTGTCCTGGAAGTCCTCAGGTTCGGTCCACGACTCGCCCGCACCGCTGGCCGCCAGGTCGTCGAGGTCCTCGAAGGCGTCGTCCAGCAGCCCGGCGAGGTCGATGGGCTGTCGCCACGAGGAGAGTTCCTCGCTGCGCTGGGCTTCCGTGAGGCGTCGGACGAGGCTCGCGAGCGTGTCGTCCGCGGCCTCCCAGCCGACGTGGTCCAGTGTCTCGATGGCTTTGTTGACGAAGTCGAAGGAGTGCCCGGAATCGAGATAGCGGTGGTCGGTGGCTGCCGCGAACAGCATCCGCTCGACCTGCTCGCGGTCGCAGGTCGCCACCGCGGTTCGCAGCACGCGCTCGGCACCATCGGCGTCCCTGACCTCGACGTTCTCGCGGAACCACGATTCGAGGCGCTCGGGGGCGACCTCGCGCGTCGAGAACGACGGCTGGTCGAAGTTCGGGGCCTGGCCCGCACAGTCGGAGGCGACGTGGCGAAGGCCGGTGTAGAGTGCCCGTTTCTGGTCCTCGTCGTCGAGTTCGGGGAGGACGTTCGCCATCGCGGCGAGGATGGTGAGGCCGGAGGACCAGCCCTGCTCGCGGTAGCGGGTTCCGAAGGCGACGCCCTGGGCGAGCGGCTCGACAGGCTCCACACCTTCGTTCAGCAGGCCGACGGTCGCCTTGGCGACGACCAGCCGCAGGTTCTCCTCGAGGCCGGTGTCGAGCCGGGTCGCCCAGTGCTCGGCGGGCTCGGTCTCAAGGGGTGGCTCCGGGTCCACGTACACCTCGCCGTCGCGGACCTCGACGGGGTAGGTCTGGACGTCGTCGGCCCAGGGGTCGAACGTGTCGCCACAGGAGAGTTCGAACCGGGCATGGTGCCAGTGACAGGTCAGGACGCCCTCGTCGACGGTCCCGTCTGCGAGCGGGAACCCCATGTGTGGGCAGCGGTTGTCGACCGCCCGGACCTCGCCCTCGTGGTAGAAGACCGCGATGGCGTGCCCCTGCGGGGTGACGAGCTTTCGGCCGTCCTCCTCGAGCTCGGCGAGCGACGCGACCGGGACGAACGAATCGTCGGTTGTTGCCATGGCACAGGGTTCGGTCGCCGGGTGGAAAACCGTTCCCTGAAGCGCGTTCCTGTATGATACCCGAGTGGTTTGCCGGCGGTCGGGCACGCTGGTGGCCGGCGGCCAGAGCTAAGTTCGGGGGCACACAACGGAAAGCCATGTTATCGGTTGGCTCGCACGCACCGGACTTCGCACTCCCCGGCGTCGAGAACGGCGAGATCGGCGAGTTCTCGCTGTCCGAGGCGCTCCGCGAAGACGTGGTCGTCCTCGCGTTCTACCCCGCGGACTTCAGCCCGACCTGTACCTCCTCGCTGTGTACGATGCAGGACTTCGACCTCCTGAACCTCGAGGCTGACGTGACGCTGTTCGGCATCTCCGGGGACTCGGTGTTCAGCCACCGCCGGTTCGCCGAGATGAACAACATCACGTATCCGCTCCTGACGGACTCCATCGGCGAGGTCGCCGAGGAGTATGGCGTCTGCATGGACGAGTGGCGCGGCCACCGGAAGGTCCCGCAACGGTCCGTGGTCGTCATCGACGACCGCCAGCGCGTCCGGTACACGTGGACGACCGAGGACCAGCGGGTCGTCCCCGAGCTGGGCGAGGTCCGCGGCGCGCTCGACGACGTACGGGACGACCGGACCGCCATCCAGCGCTACGCCCGCGGGTTCGAACACTACGACGGCGGCCACGACCGGTTCGAGACCGCGTGGTCGATGTACGAGATGGAGGCGTGGGGCGGCGCGGTCGACCAGTTCGACGAGGCGGTCGCGTACTTCGACGCCGCGGCAGAGAGCTTCCGGTCCGCCAAGCGGTTCTCGGAATCCGCGGAGGTCGAGGCGGCCGCGGAGGAGGCGCGGTCCCGGAGCGACGACTTCCGGCGGGCGGCGAAGTGGTACGCGGGGGCGGCAGAGCACTTCGACGCAGCGGACGCCGACCTGGGCGCGGAGTATCAGGCCGATGCGGAGAAAGCACACGAGTCCGCGAGTACCGGGGACGAGCTCCGCAAGCCGAGTTCGCTCTTCCCCGAACAGGCCTGACCGCGACGGACCTTTCTACCACCGGGTCGAAGCGTGGGCATGGACCTCGCCGAGCCCGTCGCCACGTACTACCGAGCGCTTGACGAGGGGGCATACGAGTCGCTTCGAACAGCGCTGTCGCCGGCGTTCGTGCAGCATCGGCCCGACCGCACCTTCGAGGGACGCGATTCGTTCGTCCGGTTCATGCGCGAGGAGCGGCCGCGGACCGACACGACTCACACCGTCGAGGCGGTCTACCGGAACGGGACGGAGACGGCCGTCAGGGGGCAGGTCGTGACCGACGACGACAAGGTGCTGGTCCGGTTCGTGGACGTGTTCGAAGTCGCTGACGGCGAGATAACGGCGCTGCGGACGTACACGCGATAGAAATACTGTTACTGCTGTTCTGCTACTGCTGTTCGGTCTCTACTGTCCGGTCTGCTGGTTCCTCCCCGTCAGCGACCAGCACGTCGCGGCGTTCCTCGTACTCCTCGCGGTCTATCTCGCCGCGGGCGTACGCCTCACGGAGCGCTTCGAGTGCGGAATCTTCGTCGTCGCCGGTCAGGAGTTCGCGGCCGACGCCGGCCGCGAGCAGGACGAGCACGGCGGGGAGCCCGAACACGAGGAGGATGACGAGTATCTCCGGGCCGCCGATGCCGCCGACGAACAGTGGCGCGGGTGTAGCCAGGGTGTCGAGTGCGAGGACCATCGTCGGTGTCGAGTTCGTGCTCACGACGAATCAACTTTCTGTGAACTCACCGCCGGTCGCGTTCGAGGACGTGCCGGCGCTCCTCGTACTCGTTGCGGGAGAGGTCGCCACGGGCGTAGGCGAGCCGGAGCGCTTCGAGTGCAGCATCCTGCTGCCGGTGGCTGGTGAGCCCGCGCACGGCGACGACGAGTGCGAGGACGATGCCCACGGGGAGCGCGATCAGCAGGAACAACACGAGGAGTTCCGGGCCACCGAGGCCGCCGAGGAACGCGGTCAGCATGGCGAGCACCGGCTGGGCGGGTGGGTACTCGCGGCACGGTCGCGACTGACGGGGTGCATACCGGAGAAGACGGGCCGGGAGACCGAAATGGTCGCCCCGGACTGCTCAGGGGTTACTCGCCCTTCCCGAGGGCGCTCTCGCCGACCTTCTCGTGGCCTTCGATGACCTCGGTCCCGCCCATGTACGGGCGCAGGGCCTCGGGGACGGTGACGGTGCCGTCCTCGTTCTGGTAGTACTCGAGGATGGCGACCATCACGCGGCCGACGGCGGTGCCCGAGGCGTTGAGCGTGTGGAGATACTCCGCGCTCTCGTGGTGCTCGCGGCGGAAGCGGATGCCGGCGCGGCGGGCCTGGAAGTCCTCGAAGTTCGAGGCGCTCGACACCTCGAGCCAGCGGCCGCCCAGTCCCTCGGGCGCGTCGTCGCTCTCGGTGCCGGGGGCCCACACCTCGAGGTCGTACGTCTTCGCGCTGGCGAAGGTGAGGTCACCGGTACACAGGCTGAGCACGCGGTAGGGCAGGCCGAGACGCTCGAGCACCTCGGCGGCCTCGTCGACCAGCGCCTCGAGCCGGTCGTAGCTCTCCTCGGGTTCGACGAAGTTGACGAGCTCGACCTTGTTGAACTGGTGGACGCGGACGATTCCTCTGGTTTCGGTCCCGTGCTCGCCGGCCTCGCGCCGGAAGTTCGGCGTGTACGCCTGGTGCTTCAGCGGGAGGTCCTCGCGCAGGAGGATGTCGTCGCGGTACATGTTCGTCACCGGGACCTCGGCGGTCGGGCAGAGCCAGAGGTCGTCGTCGTCGTAGTCGTCGAACTCGTCGCCGCCGATGCGGTAGGCGTCCTCGTTGAACTTCGGGAGCTGGCCGGTGCCGCGCATCGAGGTCGACTTCACGGGGACCGGCGGGAACACGTCGACGTACTCCTGCTCGCGGTGGACGTCGAGCATGAACTGGATGAGCGCGTGTTCGAGTCGCGCGCCGTCGCCCTTGAGGAAGTAGAAGCCGGCACCCGTGGTCTTCGCGCCGCGGGCCTCGTCGATGATGTCGAGGTCCTCACCGATGTCGTAGTGCGGGGTGACCTCGTCGGGCAGGTCGCGCAGGTCGTCGAAGCCCCAGCGGCTCTCCTCGACGTTGTCCGACTCGTCCTCGCCGACCGGGACCGAGTCGTGGGGGACCTGCGGGAGTTCGAGCAGGCGCTCGTCGAGTTCGGCGTCGAGCTCGTCGGCGCGGTCCTCGATGTCCTCCAGCTTCTCCTTGAGGTCGCTGGACTTCTCGATGGCTTCCTGGGCCTCCTCCTCTTTGCCCTCCTGTTTGAGCTGGCCGATCTGCTGGCTCACCGTGTTGCGCTCGTGGCGGAGGTCGTCGCCTTCGGCCTTGAGCTCGCGCCACTCCTCGTCCATGTCGAGGATCTCGTCGAGGTCGATGTCGTAGCCTCGGTTTACGAGGCTCGCACGGACCTCCTCCGGATTCTCTCGGATGTACCGGCGGTCAAGCATTTGCCGAATTCTTCACGAGGGGACCGGAAAACCGTATCGGAACCGTGGTCCGGCGTGGCACAGGAACGGTAGCGCACCGCACTGCTTGCCCACCACGACTGAATCTTTTTCCCGGTTCGGGTCGCGTTGTAACACATGGATCCAGGGGACCCGCAGGAAGTCACGACAGGAGAGTGTACAGACCTCTACTACGTCGACACGGGGATGTACGACACCGAGGAGTACGGCGCGGTGTACGTCCTCGATGCCGAACAGGTGGCCATCGTGGACACCGGCATCGGGACCAACTACGAGTACATCCTCGACGCGCTCGACGAACTCGACATCGCGCCGGGCGACGTGGAGTACCTCGTACCCACACACGTCCACCTCGACCACGCGGGCGGTGCGGGCTACCTCGCGGAGGCGTGCCCGAACGCGACCGTCGCGGTCCACGAGCGCGGTGCCCACCACCTCGTCGACCCGTCCCGGCTCTGGGAGGGGACGAAGGGCGCGGTCGGCGACCAGATAGAGTTCTACGTCGAGCCGAAACCCGTCCCCGAGGACCGGATTCTCGAACTCGCCGACGGCGACGTCATCCGCCTCGGCGACCACTCCCTGCACGCCACGCACGCCCCTGGCCACGCGCCCCACCAGCACATCTTCTACGACCCGACCAACGACGCCGTCTTCACCGCGGACGCGGCCGGCATCTACGTCCCGAGTCTCGACTTCGTCCGGGAGACCACGCCGCCGCCGCAGTTCGACCTCGAACAGGCAATCGACGACGTGGAGAAGATCCGCGCCATCGCGCCGTCGACCCTGCTCTACCCGCACTTCGGCCCGGCCCCGACCGAGAGCCGACTGACCGAGTACGAGGCCCAGCTGGAGGCGTGGGTCGCCACCGTCGAGGAGATGCGCGAGGAACTGGCGGACGACGAGGCGGTCATCGAGTACTTCGTCGAGGACACGGAGATGGCCGACGTGTGGGGCGAGCGGAAGGCCCGCGGGGAGACCGCGATGAACGTGCGGGGCGTGTTGCGGTACCTGGACAGCAGGCAGTGAGGACGACCGGCCGAAAACCGACCGAAAGTTCATAGGTTTTTATTCTGTTTGCCCTGCTTGGGTGTGATATGAACTGGCAGGACGCGGAGCGTGACTACGAGGACGAGGTCATCGGGCGAACCAATCTCGCCCGGATGTTCGAGGAGGCGGCCGAGCGGTACGCCGACCGCCCGGCACAGCTGTACAAGGGCGGCGTCTACCACCGGTCGCTCACCGAGACGGTGCTCCCCGAAGTGCCGGACGAGGAGTACCGAGCCATCAGCTACGCCGACATGCAATCCATCGTGCGCCATCTCACGGCGGGGTTCCGTGACATCGGGGTCGAGCCCGCGGACCGGGTCGGGCTGTTCGCGAACACACGGATGGAGTGGGCGCAGTGTGACTTCGCGCTGCTCGCGGCCGGTGCGGTCGTCACGACCGTCTACTCGGGCTCGTCGAAGAGCCAGGTCCAGTACCTGCTTGACGACCCGGACGCCGACGGCGTGGTCGTCGAGAACGCGGACATGATGAACCGGGTGCTGGAGGTCGAAGACGAGCTCGACCTGGAGTTCATCGTCGTGATGGACTGGATCGAGGGCTTCCACGACCGGGAGGACATCTACACGCTGAACGAGGTCCACGACCGCGGGGCCGAGATATTCGACGAGGACGAGTACCAGAACTGGGTCGACGAGCGCGAGTGGGACGACCTCGCGAGCCTCATCTACACCTCGGGGACCACGGGCCAGCCCAAGGGCGTCCAGCTCACGCACGGGAACTTCCGGGCGAACGTGAACCAGATCCGCAAGCGCTACGGCCCGCGTCCCGACAAGGGCGACACCCCGGTCATCGACGAGAACACCCGGAGCGTTTCGTACCTGCCCCTGGCACACGTCTTCGAGCGCACCGCCGGGCACTTCATCATGTTCGCGTCGGGGGCGGCGGTCGGCTACGCCGAGAGCCCCGACACCCTGCAGGCCGACTTCGAACTCGTGCAGCCGACGGCCGCGACGAGCGTCCCGCGGGTGTACGAGAAGATATACGACGCCATCCGCGAGCAGGCGGCGGAGTCGGACATGCGCCTGAAGATATTCGAGTGGGCGACCGACGTGGGCAAGGAGTACCACACGACCGAGAATCCCGGTGTCGGGCTCCGCGCGAAGGCGGCTGTCGCGGACCGACTCGTGTTCAAGAAGGTCCGTGACGCCCTCGGCGGGAACGTCGACTACCTGCTGAGTGGTGGCGGTTCGCTCTCCGCCGAACTGTGTGCGCTGTACCACGGGATGGGCCTGCCCATCCTCGAAGGCTACGGGCTCACCGAGACCTCGCCGGTCGTCAGCGTCAACCCGCCCGAGGAGCCGAAGATCGGCACCATCGGCCCGGCACTGCCCGGCGTCGAGGTGAAGGTCGACGAGAGCGCCATCGACCAGGAACCGTTCGCGGACGACCCCGGCATCGTCGGTGAGTTGCTGGTGAAGGGCGAGACGGTGACGCAGGGCTACTGGGAGAAGCCCGGGGAGACCCGGCGGGCGTTCACCGAGGACGAGAACGGCGACCGCTGGTTCCGCACGGGCGACATCGTCCACCAGCGCGACGACGGCTACCTGGAGTTCCGCGAGCGCTCGAAGCAGTTGCTCGTGCTCTCGACCGGGAAGAACGTCGCACCGGCTCCCATCGAGGACGCGTTCGCCTCGTCACAGGTGGTCGAACAGTGCATGGTCGTCGGTGACGGCGAGAAGTTCATCGGGGCGATCATCGTCCCGAACGCGGAGCGTCTCCGGGCGCTCGCGGCCGACGAGGGCATCGACCTGCCCGAGAACCCCGGGGCGCTCTGTGCCCACGAGTTCGTGCGCGAGACCATCCAGGAGGAGGTCGACCGCCTCAACGAGAACTTCGAGAAGTACGAGCGGATCAAGCAGTTCCGGCTGGTGCCCGAGGAGTTCACCGAGGAGAACGACATGCTCACGCCGACGATGAAGAAGAAACGTCGGAACATCAAGCAGCGGTACGAGGACGAGATCTCCGCGCTCTACGCCGAGAACTGACGCAGCTCGTCCCGTTTCCTGTCAGTCTTCGGCTACAATGCTTATTCTGTGCCATGTCAACAGTGCTCGTATCATGGACTGGCGTGAGGCAGAACGGGCATTCGACGGCGACGTCATCGCGATGGAGCCGTTGCCCCGGACCTACGAGAAGAGTGCCGAGCGACACAGCGAGAAGCCGGCCCAGAAGTACAAGGGTGGCGTGTACGAGCGGTCACTCGTCTCCCAGGGGGTGGTCGACGCCGCGCCGGACGGCGATTTCGCGACGCTCACGTACGAGGAGATGCGTGACATCGTCCGGAATCTGGCGACGGGCTTCCGGGCGCTCGGGGTGCAACACGGCCAGCGGGTCGGCATCTTCTCGGACACCCGGATGGAGTGGGCACAGACCGACTTCGGGCTGCTCGCCGCCGGGGGCGTGGTGACGACGGTGTACAAGTCGTCCTCGCCGGAGCAGGTCAAGTACCTCCTCGGCGACTCCGGCTCGGTCGGGGTCGTCGTCGAGAACCAGGAGCTGCTCGAACGGGTCGAACAGGTCGTCGACGCGCTGGACGTCCGGTTCGTCGTGGTGATGGACGACATCGACCCGAAGTACGACGACCGGGACGGCATCTACACGCTCGGGGAGGTGTACGAGCAGGGGAAGAAGCGGTTCGACGAGGATTTGTACCAGGGCTGGATCGACGACATCGACGTCGAGGACCTGGCGAGTCTGGTCTACACGTCGGGGACGACCGGCCAGCCCAAGGGCGTCCAGCTGAGCCACCGGAACTTCCGGGCGAACATGAACCAGATGCTGCGGCGGTACGGGCCGCGGCCGGACCGACCGGATTCGGTGCCCGACACTGGCGACGCCCAGACCATCTCGTTCCTCCCGCTGGCACACGTGTTCGAACGCCATGCCGGACACTTCCACATGTATACGGTCGGCAGCTGTGTCGGCTTCGCCGAGAGCCCCGACACGCTGAAAGAGGACTTCCAGTTGCTCCAGCCGACGGTCACCTCCGCGGTCCCACGGGTGTTCGAGAAGCTCTACGACGCCATCCGGGAGCAGGCACAGGAGTCGGCGTTCAAAGAGCGGGTGTTCAACTGGGCGACCGGGGTCGCCCGGGAGCAGTACCACACCTCCTCCCCGGGGGTCGTCCTCGGCGCGAAGCTGTGGCTCGCCGACAGACTCGTCTTCTCGACGGTCCGGGAGGCGCTCGGCGGGAACGTCGAGGTGATGCTGTCGGCCGGTGGGAGCATCTCGCCGGAGCTCGCCGCGCTCTACAACGGGATGGGGCTCCCGCTCTGGGAGGCGTACGGCCTCACGGAGACGGCCCCTGGCGTCACCGCGAACCCGCCGGAGGAGCCGAAGGTCGGGACCATCGGCCCGACGGTCGAGGGAACAGACATCAGGATAGACAAGTCGGTCGTCCCCGAGGGTGACCTCCGCGACACGCTCGGGGAGACGGGTGAACTGCTGGTCAAGGGGCCGCAGGTGACCCGGGGCTACTGGAACAAGCCCGAGGAGACCGACGCCTCGTTCACCGAGGACGAGAACGGCGACCGCTGGTTCCGGACCGGTGACATCGTCACGAAGCGCCCCGACGACTACCTCGTGTTCCGCGAGCGCTCGAAGCAGCTGCTCGTGCTCTCGACCGGCAAGAACCTCGCACCCCAGCCCATCGAGAGCACCGTCTCGAACGCGCCGGTCGTCGAACAGGTGATGGTCACGGGCGACGACGAGAAGTTCGTCTCCGCGCTCGTGGTCCCCAACCTCGACGAGGTGCGGTCCCGGGCCGCCAGCGAGGGTGTCGACGTCCCGGCCGACGACCAGGAGCTCTGTGCCCACGAGTTCACCCAGGGGCAGATTCAGGCGGCCATCGACGAGGCGAACGAGAGTTTCGAGCAGCACGAGCAAGTGAAAGCGTTCCGATTGGTCGCGGGGGAGTGGACCGACGAGAACGACATGCTCACGCCGACCCTGAAGAAGAAGCGCCTGAAGATAAGGCAGCGCTACGACCATCTGTTGGCCGACATCTACCGCGACGAGCAGTCGGCCGACGCACCGACAGCAGATTGACATGTATAAACCGGCGTAAACCGACGACTCAGCCATAAACTATTATGGTGTGTACCGTGTGTTTCGTGCCAGACTATGGACTGGCGGGAGGCAGAACGGGAGTTCTCGGACGAGGTGCTCGTCGAGAACAACCTGGCACGAATGTTCGAGGAGAGCGCAGCGCGACACGCCGACAGGCCGGCACAGATGTACAAAGGAGGCGTCCACGACCGTGCACTGGCCGAGACCGATGCCATCGAGGCGGCACCGGACGGCGCGTTCGAGACACTGACATACGCCGAGATGCGCGACATCGTCCGGAACCTGGCGGCGGGGTTCCGGGCGCTCGGGCTCCAGCACGGCCAGCGCGTCGGGATGTTCTCCGATACGCGCATGGAGTGGGCCCAGTGTGACTTCGCCCTGCTCGGCGCTGGCGCGACCGTGACGACGGTGTACAAGTCGTCCTCGCCGGAGCAGATCAAGTACCTGCTCGGCGACCCCGGCGCGACCGGCGTGGTCGTCCAGAACGAGGCGCTCCTCGAGCGCGTCCTGGAGGTCGTCGACTCGCTGGACACGCGGTTCATCATCTCGATGGACTCGCTCTCCGGGGAGTACGCGGACAGAGACGGCATCTACACGCTGGCGGACGTCTACGAGCAGGGCAAGCAGCGATTCGACGAGGAGGAGTACCAGGGCTGGATCGACGCGGTCGGGATGGACGACCTCGCCAGTCTGGTGTACACGTCCGGGACGACCGGCCAGCCCAAGGGCGTGAAGCTCAGCCACGGGAACTTCCGGGCGAACGTGAACCAGTGTTACCGGCGCTACGGCCCGCGTCCGGACAAGTCCGGCAGCATCCCAACGGTGGACGAGAACACGCAGACGGTGTCGTACCTCCCGCTGGCACACGTGTTCGAACGGTTGACGGGACACTTCCTGCAGTTCGCCGCCGGGGCGTGCGTCGGCTACGCCGAGAGCGTCGACACCCTGAAAGAGGACTTCCAGGCGGTCGAGCCGACGACGGCTACCAGCGTGCCGCGGGTGTACGAGAAGATATACGACGCCATCCGCGAGCAGGCCGAGGAGTCGTCGTTCAAAGAGCGCGTGTTCAACTGGGCGACCGACGTCAGCCGCGACTACTACCGTGCGGACAAACCCGGCGCGATGCTGAAGACGCGCTACTGGCTCGCCGACAAGCTCGTGTTCAGCGACGTGCGTGAGGCGCTCGGTGGCAACATCGACTTCCTCATCAGCGGCGGCGGCACGCTCTCGTCCGAACTGTGCACGCTGTACCACGGGATGGGCCTGCCCATCTACGAGGGGTACGGGCTCACCGAGGCCGCACCCGTCGTCTCGACCAACCCGCCGGAGGAACCGAAGATCGGCACCATCGGCCCGGTCGTCTACGACCAGGAGACGAAGATAGACCGGACGGTCGTCCCGGAGGGCAAGTTCACCGACGCGCTCGGGACCTTCGGCGAGTTGCTCATCAAGGGCCCGAACGTCACCGAGGGCTACTGGAACAAGCCCGAGGAGACGGAGAAGGCGTTCACCGACGACGGCTACTTCCGGACCGGCGACATCGTCCAGGAGCGCCCCGACGGCTACATCGTCTTCCGTGAGCGTGCCAAGCAGTTGCTCGTGCTCTCGACGGGGAAGAACGTCGCACCGGCTCCCATCGAGGACGCGTTCGCGTCCCTGCGCACGGTCGAGCAGGTGCTCGTCCTCGGCGACGGGGAGAAGTTCATCTCGGCGCTCATCGTCCCGAACTTCGATGCCCTGCGCGACGTGGTCGACGCCGACCTGCCCGACGACCCGAAGGCGGTCTGTCGCAACCACGAGGTCCGCGAGCACATCCAGGCGGAGGTCGACCGCATCAACGAGCGCTTCGAGAAGCACGAACAGATCAAGGAGTTCCGGCTGGTGCCCGAGGAGTTCACCGAGGAGAACGGGATGTTGACCCCGACGATGAAGAAGAAGCGCAGCAAGATCACGGAGCGATACGAGGACTTCGTGTTCGACATCTACGAGGAGGCGAAGTCGGCGTCGACGGCGAGTAACTGACCCCCAAAATTTTCCGGGAATCCCCGACTGCAAACGGGTCGTTTATACTACAGGCGTCCTTCGTCCCGGCCACATGGCGGACACCCGAGGTGACGCGTCGTGCTAGCCCTGACCGCAGCGGCCGCTGGGAGCAGTAGCCTCCTCGCGCTCGTGGCGCTGATACTCGCGCTCGGCGTAGGAGCGCAGGTACTCGGCGACCGGTTCCGCGTGCCGAGCGTGCTGTTCCTCATCATCACCGGCATCATCGTCGGTCCAGAGGTGCTGGGTCTGGTCACACTGGAGACGTTCGGTGGGCCGACCCCGCTGTCGGCGATCGTCGGCTTCGCCGTCGCGATCATCGTCTTCGAGGGCGCGTTCCACCTCAAACTGGAGAAGCTCAGAGAGGCACCGTCGGCGACCTTCCGGCTCGTCACCCTCGGCGCAGCCATCTCGTTCCTCGGTACGGCGATCGCGGTTCGCTACCTGCTCGACGCGGAGTGGGGAATCGCGTTCCTCGTCGGCTCGCTGCTGGTCGCGACGGGGCCGACGGTCATCACGCCCATCCTCGAGGTGGTCGCGGTCCGCGACCGCGTCGAGGCGGTGCTGGAGACCGAGGGTATCGTCAACGACGTGACCGCGGCCATCCTCGCGGTCGTCATCTTCGAGACGTTCCGGGTGCAAGAGCCCGGCGTCAGCGAGTACGTTCGGCTGTTCGCCGAGCGACTCGGGACGGGCATCCTGGTGGGGCTCGTCGTCGCCGGTATCGTCTGGTACCTCCTCCGGCACGTCGACCTCTCGCCCGCCAACGCACCGCAGAACGCTCGGCTGCTCACCCTGGCGGGGGCGGTCGTCGCGTTCGCGGTCGCGAACGAGATCTACTCCGAGGCGGGGGTCGCCGCGACCGCGACGGCCGGCATCGTGCTCGGGAACGCGAACCTGCCCTACGAAGAGCAGATAGAGTCGTTCAAGGGTGACGTAACCCTGATCGTGCTCTCGTTCGTCTTCATCGCGCTCGCCGCGTTGCTGGAGTTCGAGAAGCTGCTCGACCTCGGCTGGCAAGGCATGGCCGTCGTCATCTTCGTCGCGCTCCTCCTCCGGCCGGCGCTGGTGTTCCTCAGCACGACCGGGAACCGCTTCACCACCAACGAGCGCTGGTTCATCAGCCTCGTCGGCCCCCGCGGTATCATCCCGGCGTCGGTCGCGACGCTGTTCGCGCTCGAACTCTCGAACCCAGAGTCCGCGATAACCAACCAGGCCGGTGCCGACATCCTCGTCGGAACCGTCTTCCTGGTCATCCTCGTGACGGTCGTGCTCGAGGCCGGACTCGCCAGACAGATCGCAGAACTACTCGACGTGATTCCAATGCGTGTACTCGTAATCGGAGGCGGCAAGGTGGGTCGACAGCTCGCCGCCCGCCTCGAAGACCGAGGGGAGAACGTCGTCATCATCGAGAAGAACCCCGAGATCGTCGAGATCGCCCGCGAGGCCGGGTATACGGTCCACAAGGGCGACGGTACCGACACCGATGTGTTGCGGTCGGCAGGTGCCGGGAACGCGAAGATCCTCGTGGCGGCAACCGGTGACGACGACGCGAACCTCCTCGTGGCACAGCTCGCAAACAGCAAGTTCGACATCCAGACCATCATCGCCCGGGCGAACAACCCGGACAACGTCGAGGCGTTCGAAGACCTCGGCGTGCGGACCATCTCCTCAGCGATGGCGACCGCGTGGGCCATCGACAACGAGATAGAGCGGCCCGCGCTCGCGAACTGGATGACCCACATCGGTCGGACCGGGGACGTCCAGGAGATTCAGGTCACCTCGGAGCAGCTCATCGGGCGCACCGTCCGCGAGATCGGGCCGGAACTCCCCGAGGGCTGTCTCATCGCGCTCGTGAGCCGCAACGGCGACACGCAGGTCCCCGACGCGGACTTCACGATGCAGGAGGGCGACCGCATCACCCTGCTCGGTCGGCGCGAGGGCGTCCGTGAAGCGATGGACCTCTGTAACCCGAGCGACTGACCGACTTTCCTTCTCTGACGGCGACCTGTGCGAGGAGTGAGACCATCAGGGTTCACCCTCGTCTCGGTGGCGGTGTCCTCGTGGTCGTGGGCGCTGGGCTGTCGTCGTCGTTCCGCGGCGCATGGCTACCCGGTTGGCCGAGAGGTGGGTAAATCCTGACACCAAGTCTGTGGTGTCCCTGTACCGGCGGTTATGGGTCGAACGTCCACTTTCACCAGCGCGTCAGACGTGGCGCTGCCTTGCGAGTCGTGCAACAACGTTTATCGGGAATAGCCCGCTATCTCGGAACATGAAACACGCAGTCGGTCCACTGCTCACGCTCGACGTCGGTGCCCGCCAGACACAGACGACGGACATCGACGACGTCCTCGAATCGTTCATCGGTGGCCGCGGGGTCGGCACGAAGCTCGCGTACGACCGGGTTCCGGTCGACGTCGACCCGTTCGATGCGGAGAACTCGCTGTTCTTCGCGACGGGTCCGATGCAGATGTCCCAGATGTCGTTCACCGGCCGGATGAGCTGTACGGGCGTCTCGCCGCTCACGAACGGCCTGCTCTCCTCGAACGCGGGCGGGTTCATGTCCCGGAACTTCACCGGCACGGGATACAGCGCGGTCGAGGTCACGGGCGCGAGCGACGAACTGCTCGCCATCCACGTCACGGACGAGGGCGTCGAGTTCGAGGAGGTGCCCGACCTCGAAGGCGCGACGACCTCCGAGGTCTCGGAATACATGGAGGAGACCCACGACCTCGAGGAGGACCAGGTCGCCTGCATCGGCCCCGCGGGTGAGAACCTGGTGCGCTTTGCTTCCATCATGACCACCGAGACCCGTGCCTTCGGCCGTGGCGGTCTCGGGGCCATCCTCGGGTCGAAGAACGTCAAGGCGCTCACCTTTGGCGGGGACGCCACGCCCGACGTGACCATCCCGGACGTGCAGATGGACGTCCACCGGGAGGCCGCGACCAGCGACAACATCATGCGCCGGCAGGGGACCACCAGCGTCACCTCCTACGCGAACCACGTCGAGGCGCTGCCGACGCGGTACTTCTCCGAGCTCTCGTTCGAGGGTGCCGACGGCATCGGTGGCGACGCCGTCGAGGAGAAGAAGTACAAGAAGGGCACCTGCTCGTCCTGCGCGTTCGCCTGCAAGCTGCCGACGAAGGACGAGGAGTCGGGCATCGAGACGGAGGGCCCGGAGTACGAGACGGTCATGGCGTTCGGCTCGAACGCGGGCATCGACGACGTGGTCGACGTGATGAAGTCGAACGAGCTGTGCGACGAGTACGGGATGGACACCATCTCCTGTGGCGACGTGGTCTCGGCCTACCTCGCGAGCGAGGACGAGTTCGGGAACGCCGACCTGGTCCACGAGACGGTCGAGAAGATCGCGTTGCGAGAGGACATCGGCGACACGCTCGCCGAGGGCGTCGCCCGCTGTCACGAGGAGCTGGGCGTCGAGAACTGGTCGGTCAAGGGCATGGAGTTCTCCGCCCACGACGGCCGGACCCTGAACGGCCAGGGCCTCGCCTTCGCCACCGCGAACCGCGGTGCCGACCACATGTACGCCGAGTTCTACTCGCTTGAGTACCCGCTCGTCGGGAAGGACAAGGCGCTCCCGAAGGACGGGCTGGAGGGCAAGCCCCCGAAGCTCGTCGAGAAGGAGAACCACGCTGCCGTGCTTGACTCCGGCGTCGTCTGCAAGTTCTCGCGGGATTTCGTCGACGACGAGACCCTGGGCGCGCTGCTCGACACCGACTACGACGACCTGCAGGCCATCGGCTCGCGCATCGTCGAACTCGAACGGCACTTCAACAACCAGCGCGGCTTCGACCGCGAGGACGACAGCCTGCCCTACGACCTGCCGGACTTCGATGCGGCCCTCTCGGAGTACTACGAGGTCCGTGGCTGGAACGACGACGGGACGGTCCCGGACGGCAACGTCTCCGGCCACGCGAGCGCTGACGACTAGATGAACTCCGCGGTCATCTCCACGTTGCCGGACGACCATCACCAGCGCGTCCTCGACCTCTGGGATGACCTCCACGACGAGTTCGGTATCGACCCCGCCAGCGAGTTGCCACCGCCGCACATCTCCTACCACGTCGCGGAGAAGTACGACAAGACGACCGTCGAGTCGCGCCTGCACTCGGTCACGCCCGAGGTCGATCCCTTCACCGTCCACACGGGCGGGCTCGGGGTGTTCACCGCCGCGCCGGTCATCTACCTCCCGCTCGCGCGGTCACCCAACCTGGCCGCGCTGCACGACCGGGTCTGGACGAGTCTCACCGACTTCGCGGACCACGCCGACCACTACTACCACCCGGACCGGTGGTTCCCGCACATCACGCTGGCGTACTACAGCCTCGACGAGGAGCTGGTCGGCGACGTGGTGTCGTACCTCTCGGACCGGTCGTTCGACTGGGAGATGCGCGTCGAGGACATCGCCCACCTGGAGTCGAACGACGGCGAGACGAAAATCTGTTCGCGCGTGGAGTTCTGACTGGTCACTCCGCCAGTGATTCTTCGACCTCGGTCGTCACCTCGAGGAACACCTCCTCCAGACTGCGCCCCTCGCCGGATTCGGCGCGACGCTTCAGTTCCTCAGGCGACCCCTCGGCGACGAGGCGACCGTCGTGGAGGACGCCGATGCGGTCCGCGAGTTCGTCGACGACGGGGAGGATGTGCGTCGAGAGGAAGACGGTCATCTCCTGGCTGGCGAGGTCGGCGATGGTGTCGCGCATCGTCCGGGCAGCGCGGGGGTCCAGTCCAGAGGTCGGTTCGTCGAGGAACACCACGTCGGGTCGGTGGAGCACCGCCTGGATGACGCCGGTCTTCTGGCGCATCCCCTTCGAGTACGCCGAGATGCGCTTGTTGGCGTCCTCGTGGAGGTCGAACCGCCGGAGGAGGGAGTCGATGCGCTCGCGGGCCTCGTCGTCGGGGATGTCGCGGAGGCCGGCGATGTAGGTCAACTGCTCGCGGCCGGTGAGTTCGTCGTACAGGGGCGGCTCCTCGGGGAGGTAGCCGATGTTGGGCGTGACGGCGTCGCGGTCGGTGACGGGCTGGCCGGCGACCCGGGCGGTCCCCGAGGTAGGCCGGATGAGCGTCGTCAGCATCCGCATGGTCGTGGTCTTGCCCGCGCCGTTGGGGCCGAGGAAGCCGTACACGGTCCCGGGCTCGATGGAGAGGTCGAGGTCGGCGACGGCGCTCGTCCCGTCGTACGCCTTGGTGAGGCCGTCGGTCTCGATGGCGGGGACTGCCATACGCTGGCGTTCACTCGGGGTGGGTAAGAAAGTTCGCGGTTCGAAAAGGGTGGGTGCTGCGGTCAGTCCGCGATAAGCACGCGGTCCTCGGACGCGAGCGCTTCGAGATCGTCCAGTCGTTCGGTGACGCTGACTGCGGCCGACCCCTGCCCGTGGGGGACGACCCACAGCAGCTTGCCCGTCTCGTCGTAGGACGCGAGTGCGACGAGTGGAAGGACCTGCATCGTCACCGGCTCGCCACCGCGGGTGAGTACGGCCGTCCGCGAGAACGCGTGGAGGTCGACTCCCTCCGACGCGGCCCACTCGCGGTACTCCGCAAGTCGCTCGCTCGCCTTGCGCTCCGATTCGGTGCTAGCGTCTTCCGGGTCGATGGGAGCGTACTTTCCCCATTGCTCTACCTGGACCTCGTCAACGACGCCAGCGTCTGCGAGTCCCTTCGTACACTCGACGAGGCCCTTCTCGTGTCTGCACATCCATTCGCACGACGGCCGAAGCCAGAGCTCCAGCCGAGTCCCGGTCTGAAATTCCCCGGTCATGCCTGTACTAATGGGACGGATGAACCTAAGGTGTATGGGTGTGTGTCACAAACTAACACAGTACGTGATTGACACGTCCGCCTGAACGGTCCCGAACCGAGGTCGGTTCTGCCCCTCGGTTTTCCCGATGTTCTCGTTCGGCCGACATCTCTTTCTGTTGGACTGTCGTCCACAGGTGTCGACACGTCCGGCGCGCGTGAAACATCCCGCCCGCGTGATTACTCGCAATCGTCGGAATAGTCGATTGACAGTTCAATCTGTTGTCAATGTGTTCTAGTGTGCAGATAGGTGCGAAAACAGGACCGGTTGTTTGGCTGAGCTATCTGCCTGCAGTCGTATCTGGAAGGTGTTCGGTCCGGTCGATGGTAAATCGCCCATTTCCAGAAATCGCCATCTCGGGTTTGTGGTTCGTAATGTACCTCGAAAGCTGACTTTGAGGTGGTGGAGAAGTATTGTCTGTATTCAGACTATTCATGAGATAGATGGGTCTGGCTCTGGACTGTTCGGAGCGTCACTGCGCCATCGTCCCCGGAAACCGGCGGTCCGCCGTCTCCTTCTTCGCCGAACACGTTTCGAACGCTGACTGTCACGAGTGATGACTGGTTCGTCGGTTTGCTGTCTTCTCAACTGGCCGGGATTTCACACGCGTCTCGGGTGACTCGTGGCGTTGCTACTAACCGTGCAGATGCTGGTCGTAGCCGGAACAAAAAGTGAACTCGAGAGCCCTTACTCGCCTTCCACTTCGAACTCGATGGCCGCACCCTGTCCGAAGCCGACGCACAGGGTCGCCAGTCCGCGGCCGCCACCGCGCTTGCGGAGTTCGTGGATGAGCGTCACGGGGAGGCGCGCGCCGGAGGCACCCAGCGGGTGGCCGATGGCGATGGCCCCGCCGTTGACGTTGAAGATGTCGTTGTCGATGCCGAGCTCGTCGCGGGCGTAGACACACTGGGAGGCGAACGCCTCGTTCAGCTCGACGAGGTCGTAGTCCTCGATGTCGCGGCCGTTGCGCTCGAGCAGGCCGCGGGTGGCCGGGACCGGGCCGATGCCCATGACGGTCGGGTCGACGCCGGCGACGTTGTTCATGCCGACCTCGGCGAGAATCTCGAGGTCGTGCTCCTCGGCGAACTCCTTCGAGGTGACGAGCGTCGCGGCCGCACCGTCGGAGATCTGGCTGGAGTTCCCGGCGGTCACGTCCTCCATGAACACGGTCGGGAGACTCTGGAGCGTCTCGAAGTCGGTGCCCGGGCGGATGCCCTCGTCTTCCGTAACCTTCCCATCGGGCGTCTCGATGGGGATGATCTCGTCGTCGAAGCGACCCTCTTCCGTGGCCGTTGCGGCGCGCTGCTGACTCTGGACGGCGTAGCGGTCCTGTTCCTCACGGGACACGTCGTACTCCCGGGCGACCTTCTCCGCGGTCATGCCCATCTGGAGTTCGATCATGTTGTACATGTCCTGGAAGTCGGGGTGGAAGCTTCGGCCGTCCATCCCGCCCTCCATGGGGACGTTGGTCATGTGCTCGAAGCCGCCCGCGATGACGCAGTCGCGGTTGCCCGCGGCCACGGCGTCGCTGGCGGAGATGACGGACTGCATCGAGGACGCGCACCAGCGGTTGATGGTCGTCGCCGGGACGCTCTCGCCCAGTTCGGACATGAGGGCGATGACGCGTCCGACGTTGTTGTCCTGGTGGCCGCGCTGTTGCGCACAGCCCCACATGAGGTCGTCGACGTCGTCGCCGCTGAGGCCGGTCTCCGCGAGAATCTCGTCGATGAGCGGGACGGCGAGGTCCTCGCCGCGGATGTCGGCGTAGACTCCGTCCTTCTTCCCCTGCGGTGTCCGGTACGCTGCCGCGATGACGGGCGTGTTGGCTGCCATGCTACGTACGTGGTGGTCCTGCCCCTTAAATCACCGTAGAACTCCAAGTAATCTCACCAGAAGTTTATTCTGCACACCCCGAAAAGCGCGAGTCGGTGTTTCGTGGTCTGTCGTAGCTACTTACAGCAGCAGCTCTCAGATAAGGGCAGATTTCAACCGGAAAGAAGTTGGGTCGGTACCGGTGGTCGCTGCGCCCCGTCAGGCCGTGAAGTCCGTACAGACGGGGATGCCGAGCGTGCCGTAATCGCTCATGGCTGCGAGCTCGTCGGGCACCTGCTGGATGTCGATGGTCTTCTCGACGAGTTTCGTCGGGTCGATCTTCCCCGACTCTATCATCGAGAGCATCTCGGGGTAGCGCGACGGCTGGAGGCCGAGCGACCCCACGAACTGGATCTCCTTGGCGACGAACTCGTCCGTCGGGAGCGGAATCTCGCCAGCTTCTTCCGAGGTGGTTAGGCCGACCTGCACGTGGCGGCCGCCCTTCCCGAGGCTGTCCACCGCGTTCCGACAGGTGGTCTCGATACCGAGTGCGTCCACCGAGACGTCCGCGCCGCCGTCGGTGATGTCGTGGACCTCCTTCACCGGGTCGCCCTGGCTGGCGTCGACGGTCGCGACCGCGCCGAGCGACTCGGCTTTCTCCAGTTTCTCGGCCTGGATGTCGACCGCGATGGGGTTCGCCCCGAGCGCGTTCGCGATGTGGATGGCCGAGAGACCGATACCGCCACAGCCGTGGACGACCACCGACTCGCCGTCGCCGACGTCGCCCTGGTGGGCCATCGCGTGGTAGGACGTCATGAACCGACAGCCGATGCCGGCCGCGGTGTCGGTCGAGATGCCGTCCGAGAGCGGGACCGCGTTGATGTCCGCGTTCGGGACGTGCACCTCTTCGGCGAACGCGCCGGGTGCCTCGTTCATGAAGCCGAGACCGACGTGGTTCTCGCAGATGTTCTCGTGGCCGTTCCGGCACAGCGAGCACTTCCCGCACGCGAAGTTGAACGGGATGGCGATGCGGTCACCCTCGCTGACGGTCTCGACCTCCGCGCCGACCTCGACGACGGTCCCGCAGGGTTCGTGGCCGAGGATGTGCGGCGGGTCCGGCCGGTAGCCGAACCAGTCCCAGTCCCCCTGCCAGCAGTGCCAGTCGCTCCGGCAGACGCCACACCCGTCCACCCGGGCGATGATTCCTTCTGGTGTCAGTTCCGGCCGGTCGACGTCCTGTACCTGCAGCGGTTCTCTGAACGCTTCGAGTACGACTGCTTGCATAGCAGTTTGCACATCGTTACCACACCACACAACTATTGGGCCTGTCCTTGCAAGCGCCGTCGCTGTCGTGGGGTCTGGACGCCGTCTCCGGCCTGCAACCGAACCCAAAAAGCGTATACCCGCTGTGTTACTCTGCGCCACTAATGTCAGACGAGTCCCCGCACTCGCCCGACCGCCCGCCGGCCGACGCCCAGGCCGACGGTGGTGCCAGCGGGAGCGCCCAGTCGGTCGACGACCCAGCGACGGCGGCAGCGTCGGAAGCGGCCGACCCCTCCCAGGACGAGCAGTCGTCCGCCAGCGAGCCGCTCGACGACGAATCCGCCACCAGCGAGTCCCTCGCCGACGCGGCTCGAACCCGAGTCGCCGACCGGGACAGTCTCGTCCCCTTCCCCTCCACGGACAAGGCTCTCGGCGCGCTGGTCGTCTTCGCCGTTCTCGGACTGGCCGCTCGCCTGGTGTGGATCGGCCAGCGCGTCGCCCACCAGGACGAGGGTCGGGTCGCCTACTGGATCATCCGCTACCTCGAAAGCGGCGTCTGGGAGTACCGCCCCATCGTCCACGGCCCGTTCCTCTTCCACGTGAACAAGTGGGTCTTCGAGTTCCTCGGTCCCTCGGACTTCACCTCGCGACTCGTCCCCGCCATCCTGGGGGCCTCGATGCCCCTGGCCGCGTGGCTCTACCGCAAGCATCTGCGGGACACCGAGGTCGTGGCGCTCGGCCTGCTGTTCGCGTTCAACCCGGTGTTGCTGTACTACTCGCGGTTCATGCGCGAGGACATCCCGCTGGTCGTGTTCACCGCGTTCGCGCTCGGGTTCTTCCTGCGCTACGCCGACGACCGCAAGCGCTGGCACCTCGCGGCCGGGGTCGGCGTCTTCGCGCTCGCGATGACGACCAAGGAGAACGTGCTGCTCTACCCGGTGTGCTGGCTCGGGGCGGCCGCGCTCTTGCTCGACCATCGACTGTTCCGCGCTCCCGCTCGCGGGGAGTCCGTGCTGACGGTGCTGGTCGACTACCTCGACTGGCTCGCCCCGTTCGACGTGCGTGGTAGCTGGAGCGAGCTACGCCGGGCGAACGGCGGGGCGCTGGTCGACCGGCACCTCGCGTGGTGGGGCGGCAACTGGCAGTCGGTCGGCTTCGCGTTCTCGCTGGTCGTCGAGTTCGTCGCCATCATCGTGCTGTTCTACGCGCCCC
Source organism: Haloarchaeobius sp. HME9146 (assembly GCF_025399835.1). Lineage (NCBI taxonomy): Archaea > Methanobacteriati > Methanobacteriota > Halobacteria > Halobacteriales > Halorubellaceae > Haloarchaeobius > Haloarchaeobius sp. HME9146. The sequence goes on along the minus strand of NZ_JAODVR010000001.1, from coordinate 104,202 downwards.
GCGGCGGCGGCTTCACCGAGGAAGGCGTCGCGGGCTGGCCCGGCCCGGAGCAGGCCGGGATGGACATCGGCCTCTGGAACGCCATCGGCTCGGCCGACGTTGGCATGTTCGGGGCTATCGTCTGGGAGTCCCTCGTCGGCTCCTGGGAGGAGTTCATGGGCACGTGGGGTGGCGGCCACGGCAACCCGTTCCTCCAGTTCTTCGAGCACTACGTGACGGTCATGATCGACGGCGCACTCGTCGTCCTGCTGTTCGCTATCGTCGGCTTCATCGTGGACCGCTACTCGAACCGCGGCCCGCGTGACTTCGTCGCGCTGTGTTCGTACTGGGGCTTCGTCAGCATCCTGGGCTACCCCATCGCGACCGACATCCGCGCGGGCTGGGCGACCACCCACGCCATCTTCCCGCTGGCCATCCCGGCGGCGGTCGGCCTCGCTATCGTCTTCCGGTGGGGCGTCGACGCGTTCACCGACGACGACGCGGTCGGCGTCGCGCTCTCGGCCGTGGTCGTCCTCGTGGTCCTGATGTTCATCGCGGTTCCCGCCGGGAACCTCGTCTACAGCGAACCGCAGAGCCCCGACAACTCGCTGGTCCAGTACGCCCAGTCCTCGAGCACCGACCTCAAGCCGACCCTCGCGGACGTCGAACGGGTCGGCTACCAGCACGGTGGCATCGACGAGACCGACGTGATGTTCTACGGGAACGGCTACTACGTCTCGAACGAGTCGGAGAACCTGCAACCGAACGCCGGGGGTGGTTACTTCGACCGCCGGACGCTGATGTGGTACATGGAGATGTACCAGCATCGGGCACTCGACGACCCGGATGCCGCGTTCAACTACGACTCGACGCTCTCGCTGACGGAACTCAACGAGTCGAAGCCGCCGGTCATCATCGCCATCGGGAACGGGAGCAACGGCGACGACGCCGACGAGATCCACGACTGGGCGCTGGAGAACGGTTACGAGGCCCGCGAGTTCCAGCGCTTCCTGACCACCAACCGGACCGACGAGGGCCTCGGCCCGGGGACCCCGTTCATCATCTACATCGACGAGGACGCGCTGGCGGAGTCGGGGTCGAACAGCAGTGACCGCTCTGCGGAGTCGGTCGTCGCTGGGTTCGAGTCCGGCAGGGACGTGGCATCGGTCCGTGCGCCGGTCGAACCAGCTGCGCGGGCTGTCGTCTGAGCACTGCCCATCGGCTCTGGTCGTTGTTCACCGGTTCTCTGTCGCTGTGGTCTTGGGCGCTGATTCCGCGAGTTCGCCTGCTCGTCTGTGATTTTGCCTGCCTGTCTGCTTGTCTCCATTTTGCCTGTTCGTATCGACAGCAGTTCACTCGCGCTGGTGGCGATGGAACCGCAACCGCACAGCACCGCACCACAGCCTCCCCAGCCGATTCCCTCCGCTCCGTTCCGTTTCACTCCACTTCGCTCCGGTCATCCCTCGCGCGATTCGTCGGCGGCCTCACAGTGCGAGGCGACGGGGTCGCCTCGCGTTCGGACCGCCGCCAGCACGCGCCAGAGTGGGAGATTGGCCATCAGCATCCCAGGGGACGGCACCCCCTGTCGTGTGGTCGCATCCCACGAGAACCGCGGATTCCGCGTAGTTCGACGGTCTTAAGCGCGTGTGGCCAGTACGCTACGGGGAATGAGTACCGCGGCGCTATCGGTCGTCGAGTTCCTGTTGACAGCCCACGTGTACACCAACGACCGTGAGCTGGACGAGAACGACCTGCCCCCTCGGTATCGCCGGGTTTTCTACACCGACGGGGCGGTCGAGCGTCCGCTCGCAGTCACGAACAAGACGGCCCGCGCGGCCACGGGAATCGATCACCCGTGGGACGCCGTCTCCGACCTGATGTTCACCGACCGCGACGAGTTCTCCGGCAAGCTGAACCTGACCCAGCCGGAGATGGCCGAGCGCTGGCTGAAAGAGCGCATGGACGATGCCGGCATCCTCCAGAACCCCGTCCTCGCGTCGGTGTTCGAGGACGACGAGGACGTCGACGTCACCTACGAGGCGGCACGGGAGACCAACCGTCCCATCCAGGCCGACCGCGTCTGGATCGACTCGCTGCTCGACGAGATGTTCGAGGACGAGGAGGACGAGGAGATGCTCGACCTCGTCGACATCCGGGCACCCGAAGAGATCGACCAGACCCTCGACGATATCGTCCTCACCAAGGAGCAGGAGGGCGAGATCCAGAAGGTCGTCAAGGCCATCGAACACCGCGACTACCTGGCCGAAATCGGCCTGCGGGAGATCGGGAAGCTGCTGTTCGTGGGGCCGCCGGGCACCGGGAAGACCTCCGCCGCGAAGGGGCTGGCGTACAAGCTCGACCTCCCGTTCGTCGAGGTGAAGCTCTCGATGATCACGAGCCAGTACCTCGGGGAGACGGCCAAGAACGTCGAGAAGACGTTCGAGGTGGCAAAGCGGCTCTCGCCGTGTATCCTGTTCATGGACGAGTTCGACTTCGTCGCGAAGACCCGCGGCGGGGACGAGCACAACGCCATCAAGCGCGCAGTCAACACCCTGCTGAAGAGCATCGACGACATCTCGCTCATCCAGGACGACGTGTTGCTCATCGGCGCGACGAACCACCCGGACCAGCTCGACGCCGCGGCCTGGCGTCGCTTCGACGAGATTGTCAACTTCCCCAAGCCCGACCACGGGATGCGCGCGGACATCCTCCGCATCATCACCCGGGCGATGGACATCGAGGAGTTCGACCCCCACGCTATCGCCGACATCACCGAGGGCCTGACCGGCAGTGACCTCCGGCTGGTCATGCGCGAAGCCGTCCTCGACGCGCTGACCGAGGAACGGATGACGCTCACGCAGGCGGACCTCGAGGACGCCGTCGCCGACTTCGAGGAGCGTGACAACCTGAAGAACCTCGACATGATGGACGACAGTGACGCGCTGGTCGCCGGTGACGGGAGCGGGCACGACCACGACCACGACGACCACAGTCACGACCACGACCACTGAGCTATGGAGGTGACGCTGCTCGGGACCGGCGACACCACCGGCACACCAACCGTCGGCTGCGACTGCGACACCTGCGAGGAGGCGAAACGCCGCGACGTCGAACGCACCCGGTTCTCGGTCCACGTGCACAACGAGCGGACCGACGAGTCGCTGCTGGTCGACGCGAGTCCCGACTTCCGCTACCAGTTCCTCCGCGAGGACGTTCCCCTGCCCGACGCGATGATCATCTCGCACATCCACTTCGACCACCTCGATGGGCTGGGCAACGCCTACCGGCTGTTCGACGAACTGGACGTGTTCGCCGCGGACGAGACCGACCCCATAACCGACGAAAGCGTGGCCGACACCGTCTCGCGGAAGTACGACTACCTCGACGCGGTCACGGTCCATCCCGAGACCCCCATGCAGCCCTTCGAGACCTGTGGGTTCGAGGTGACGCTGGTTCCGGTCGAGCACCCGCCACTGGTCTGTTACGGTCTCCGCATCGAGGACCCCGAGACCGGTGCAGTCCTCTCGTTCTCGGGCGATACGAGCTATGGCCTCCCCGACGAGTCTCGCGAAGCCCTCGCCGACCCGGACCTCCTGCTCGCGGACGGTATCGTCCCGAGCGAACTCTGCAAGTACCACCCCCTCGGCGGGAAACACGAGCACGGCGACGTGTTCTACACGTTCGGGACGAAGCACATGACCCGGGAGGGCGCGCTGGCGCTCGCCGAGGACCTCGACGCCAGCCAGACCCGGGTCGTCCACGCCGCACACTACTACCCCGTCGAGCAGGCGTTCGAGGAGCCCATCGCGGTCGACGGCGAGACCTACTCGCTCTGAGAGACAGAAAGACGTTTTTCACCGCGACCCGCCAGCCGAGACATGACCATCGCCCCCGAGGTGCTCGTCCTCCCGGCGTTCGTCCACGACGCCGAGACGCTCGACGAGCGCCAGCCGTGGCTCGACCGGTACGAGTTCGCGAACGAGCTCGACCTGCCGGGCGCGCCCGAACCGCTGCAGTACACCGACCCGACCGATGGAACCGGCCCCCTCGCGCTCCTCCCGACCGGGATGGGGAAGGCGAACACGGCGACGACCGTCGCGGCCGCCCTCGCCAGTCCCGAACTCGACCTCTCGGAGACGCTGTTCCTCTCGGTCGGCGTGGCCGGCGGCCCACCGACAGACACGACCATCGGCTCCGTGGTCCTCGCCGACGCCATCGTCGACTGGGACGTGAAGGTCCGCTGGGATGCGGCCGAGGGCGACGGCGGGGTTCCACTCGAACTGAACCCCTACCGGCTCGACGACCACGTCTTTCGGCCCGATTCCGCACTACTCGACTGGGCCGCCGAACTCGCCCGCGACATCGACCTCGCGGACGACCCGGACGTGAAAGCCCACCGCGAACGGTACGAGGGTCGGGGTGCTCACGCGGACCCGCAATCTCTCGTCGGTGCCAACGTCTGCGGCGACGAGTTCTGGCACGGTCAAGTCCTCGCCGAGCGTGTCCAGTGGCTCTGTGACGAGTACGACGCCGGCACCTACTGCGCGACCGAGATGGAAGACGCCGCGACGGCGGCCGCGCTCGCCCGGTTCGGGCGACTGGACGACTACCTGAGCATCCGTGGTATCGCGAACTTCGACCGGCCCCAGCCCGGACAATCGGTGGAAGAGAGCCTCCACGACGAGGACTTCGAGGCCGGATTCGAACTCGGGCTGGAGAACGCGGTCCGGGTCGCCAGCGCGCTGGTGGACGAGCGCCTCGGCTGAGGGTTCAAATACCAGGGCGCGGCCACCCCCGGCGTGCCCTGAACCACTGACGCGGACGGGTCTGCGGTTGCACGGCGACCCCGTTCGCGCGCCTCTCTCTCGCCGTCTGTTCGCCCCTACGTGAACCGGTCGAGTCCCGACTGTCGCCGCGCCTGTCCCTCGGGGTCGACGACCCACGGCGTCCGCCGGTCGCGCTCCGCCTCGCCGTCGACGACCGGCGGGTCTGCTTCCGCGAACCCGGGGCAGTCCGGCCCGCACTCGTTCCCGGGGTCGACGACGCGACCCTTCCACTCGCAGTAGGGCACGCCGCCACCGCCAGCGACTGCTGTCTCCTCGACTTCGGCACAGTTCGGGAAGTCGTAGCTCCGCCAGCCCTTGCCGTAGGCGCGCTCGGCGAGACGGCGTCGGGCTCGCGCCTTCTCCGCCCCGTCGGCGATTCGGACCTCCGTCCACCCCGGGTGCTCGTCGAGTATCTCGACGCCTGGGTCGGCCACTGGTAGGGCCGTCGGCTCGCGGATGACCTCCCGCGAGAGCGTATCGGGGTCGAAACGCCACACCCCGACCTCTTCCGGGATGCGGTTGAGGTGCGCGCCGGTGACGTGGCTCGCCGTCGCCAGCACCACCTCGTCGACCAGCCCGAGCCGCACGTCCTTGCGGAGCTGCGTCTCCAGGTCGCCGGGTGCGCCGAGGTCGGGCTTGTTCTCGATGGCCAGCACGCGGCCGAACCAGTCGTCCGGGTAGCGACAGGTCTGGCGGACGTAGTCCCGGCCACTGCGTCGCTCGCGCTCGAAGAATCCGATGTCGGTCGCCCAGTCGACGACGTGGCGTGCCCGGTCCGGGCGGCAGTCGAAGCCGTCGCGGTAGTAGCGCGCTCTCCCGGGGCCGATGTCGCTCTCGATGGCGAGGTCGGGGATACGCTCGGCGGTGATGGCGGTTCGCTCGGCGAAACTCGGTCCGGGTTCGACACAGACCACGTCGAGGACGCGTCTGCTACTGTGGACCCCGCCGCCGAGCTGGCGGGCGAGGACGGCGTCACGCTCGCGTTCGAGGAACGCACAGAGGTGGAGTTCGAACCCGAATTCTCGCACGTCTCCCGTTCGGTGGGCTGTGGCCTAAAACCTCGCGCCAGCGGTGCGTGAAGACGGAGAGAGAAGGGAGACCGGTGCTTCGTCGAGCGCTACAGTGACTCGCCGATGGCCTGCACCGCGAACACCGGTAGTGCGACGAGGCCGCCGATGATGGCGACCCAGATCGCGATGCCGATGGGAAGCGCGAGTGCCGGCACGGCCGAGACGGCGGCGAAGACCACTGCAACCGCCAGCAGGGCGGCCACGACCAGGAGACTGGCGCGTCCGACCACGGCGGCAATCGAGGCGTGCTTCTGGGGTGCGATCCGGTGCTGGGTGGTGGTGTCGTGTATCATCAAGTCATGATAGCACCCCTGTGGCTAAATAGGTAATCTGAATTACATTTCTGTAAGCCGCCGTACTGAAATTCGCTTCAGTCAGTCGAGCGACTCGCCGATGTACTGGACGGCCAGCACCGGCAGCCCGATGGCGAGGCCGAGGACGGCGACCCAGGCGATGATGGCGAACAGGAGGCCGAAACGCGGGACGAGCCACACGAGCATCATCGAGGTACCGGCGAGTACCAGCACTACCAGCACCACCAGGCCGGCCAGATCGATGGAGTCGGCCCCACGCGAGCGACGGCGACCGATGGCGTCCTTCAAATTCGACACAGTGCGACGCATGCCTCTCGTAGGTGGTGGAAGGGCAAAGTGTTGATTCACGCCAAGAATTCGTTTTCCCGTGAGGGAACCGGGCCGGGGTCGTCGCGCTGTCCGGGTTATCGCTCGCGCTGGCGCTGGACCCGCGTCGCCTCGAGGGACCCGTCGAAGGTGACCTGGAGCGTCTCGTCGTCGAGCGTGACCGAGACGACGACCTCCCACGGGTCTTCGGAGACGACCTCGTTCGAGTGGTCGCTCACGCACCATGGCAGGTCCCAGTAGGGCGTGTCGTTCAGGTCGATGCCGTGGTCGCGGTGGAAGGTGACGGCGTCGGACTGGTCGAGCAGGAGGAGCCCGAACGCCGAGCACAGGGAGTGGCCACACTGCTGGCAGGTGTGTTCGACGCGGAGGTCGAGGCCGATACAGCAGTCGCCGCCGCGTTCGATCTCGCTCTCCATCCGGCCGGCGCATTCGGGACAGACGCCGTCGGCCGCGAGGCAGTGGAGGTGGCGGACGCGCTCGTCGAACGCCTGCATGACCTCGGCCTTCGTCCGGTCCTTGAGCCCGCCCGGCGGGAACGGGTACTCGCCGTGGGCGTGGCCGCAGTCGGGGCACTCGATGGTGATGTTCTCGTTCTCGTACTCGGCGACGAGGGTCGAATCACAGCTCACACAGGTCCCGTCTATCTCGAAGGGGTCCCAGTGCGGGTCCTCGGTGAACTCGCCCGCGAGAAGTGCGCGGACGACCTTCTCGCCGGCGTAGCGGAGGTCGTAGCCGTCGTCGGTCTGGACGACGAACTGGCCGAGCAGTTGCTGCAGGTGGTAGTTGAACTGTGCAGAGTCGCGCATCCCGACTTCCTCGTGCAGTCGGGAGAAGCGCACGGGCCGGTCGGGCGTCCGCCAGAGCGCCTCGAGGATGGACAGCCGCGTCTCGTTACCGATGACGGAGAACGCCTCGGCAGGCTCGACGCAGTCCTCGCAGTCGGTGATGCTCGCCTTGCTCATACGAGATGTATCTCACCACTGGGATAAAGACGTTCGCTGAAACGAGTTTTGGTAACAGAACTGTCAATATCTGTGGGTAGTTATTTTTCGGAGACGTGAGTACGCCGTCGTATGGTTCCCCCGCCCACCACCGAGATGCTCGTGGTGTTCGCCGTCACCGTCGCGGCCCTGCTGTTGTTCCTGACCGAACTGGTCTCCCCGGACGTGACGGCACTCGGGGTACTCGTCTCGCTGGTCGTCCTCGAACCCTGGACCGATGTCGACGCCAACACGGCCATCCTCGGGTTCGCCAGCTCCGCCACCATCACCATCATGGCGATGTACATGCTGAGCGAGGGCGTCCAGCGGACCGGTATCGTCGACCAGTTGGGTGCCTTCCTCCGACGGGTGACACACGGCGACGAGAAACGGGTGCTCGCGGCGACGGTCGGGACGACCGGGCCACTCGCCGGCATCGTGAACAACACGCCGGTCGTGGCCGTATTCATCCCGATGATAACGGACCTGGCCGAGGACAGTCATCTCTCTCCCTCCAAACTCCTGTTGCCGCTGTCGTACGCGGCGATGCTCGGCGGGACGCTGACGCTCATCGGGACCGCGACGAACATCGTCGCCTCGGACCTCGCCGCGACGCTCATCGATGGCCGGTCGGGTATCGGGATGTTCGAACTCACCCCGCTGGGCATCGTGGTGCTGATCGTCGGCAGCGCCTACCTGCTCACCGTCGCGCCGCGGCTCATCCCCGAGCGCATCGAGGCCGTGCTGGACATCACCGACACGTACGAGGTCAGCGACTACCTCGCGCAGGTCCGGGTCCGTGAGACCTCGTCGTTGGCAGGGCAGCGGCTCGACGACGCGTTCAGGGAACTCGGCCGAGACCTCGACGCCTTGCAGCTCATCCGGGACGACGAGGTGTCCATCGCGCCGAAGACCGACCGCGAGATACTGCCGGGGGACGTGCTGACGCTCCGGGCGAACCTCCAGGAGATAAACCGGTTCGCCGAGGAGTACGACCTCCGCCAGCTCCCGCGCGAGGAGGTGACCGGCGACAGCCTGAGTGCCCACTGGATTCGTGGTGAACTCGTCGAGGTTGTCCTCCCGCCGAGCTCGGGATTCGACGGGGAGACACTCCGTGAGCTCAGCTTCCGGGAGCGGTTCGACGCGACCGTGATGGCCATCCGGCGTGGCAGCTCGGTCTTCCACGAGCAACTGGCTGACAGGACGCTGGAAGCCGGTGACACGCTGTTACTGTACTGCCGGTCCGAGGCGGTCCCACTGCTCGAGACAGACGGCGACATGGTCATCACCCGGAGGGCGAGAGAGGACGGCCAGCGGGAGCCGCCGGAGCTCAGTGTGAAGACACCGATCGCCATCAGCATCATGCTCTGGGTCGTCCTGGCGGCGGCGTTCACCCGGCTCCCCATCGTCATCACGGCGCTGGCGGGCGTCGTGGCGATGGTCGTCACCGACTGCATCGACACGAGCGAGGCATACGACGCGGTCTCGTGGGACGTCATCTTCCTGCTGGCGGGCATCCTCCCGCTGTCGACCGCACTGCAGGTGACGGGAGCGGCCGAGTACCTCGCGGACCTCGTGGTGTCCAGCGCGGCGACCGCGGTGCCGGTACTCGGGCTGGTCGCGCTGTTCTACCTGCTGACGAGCCTGCTGGCGAACGTCATCACGCCGGTCGCGAGCGTGGCGCTCATGATACCGGTCGCGGTGGGGACGGCCCAGCAACTGCCCGGCACCGTCGACCCGTTCTCGTTCGTCCTGGCGTGCACCTTCGCCGGGTCGACCGCGTTCATGACACCTATCGGATACCAGACGAATCTCATGGTGTACGGCCCGGGTGGGTACAAGTTCACCGACTACCTCCGGGTCGGGGGGCCGTTGCAGCTGGTGCTGCTGGTCGTGACGACGCTCGGCATCGGCGTGCTCTGGCCACCGGTGGGCTGAGCAGACGGGGCCGAGAGGGAGCGCTCCGCGCGCGAGAACGGTGGGTTTATCAGGCGCACAAGGGTAGACGTAGCCAAGATTACTCTCGATATGGCAGGAAACCACCAACAACCGGAGGTGAACATCGGCCTCGTCGGTCACGTCGACCACGGGAAGACCACGCTCGTGCAGGCTCTGAGTGGCGAGTGGACGGACCAGCACTCGGAGGAGATGAAGCGTGGTATCTCGATTCGTCTCGGCTACGCCGACGCCACCTTCCGGCGGTGTCCGGAGTGCGACGAGCCCGAGTGTTACACCGTCGAGGACACGTGCCCCGAGCACGACGCCGACACGGAGGTCGTCCGCACGGTCTCGTTCGTCGACGCACCGGGTCACGAGACGCTGATGGCGACGATGCTCTCCGGCGCGGCCATCATGGACGGTGCGGTCCTCGTCGTGAGCGCGACCGAGGACGTCCCGCAGGCCCAGACGGAAGAGCACCTCATGGCGCTCGACATCATCGGCATCGACAACATCGTCATCGCCCAGAACAAGGTCGACCTCGTCGACGCCGAGCGGGCCCGCGAGAACTACCAGCAGATACAGGACTTCGTCGAGGGAACGGTCGCCGAAGACGCCCCAGTGGTCCCCGTCAGTGCCGGGCAGAACGTCAACATGGACGTGCTGATGCAGGCCATCGAGGAGCGCATCCCGACCCCCGAACGCGACCCCGACGACGATGCGCGACTCCACGTCGCCCGCTCGTTCGACATCAACCGCCCGGGCACGACCTGGGAGAACCTCATGGGCGGCGTCATCGGTGGCTCGCTCGTGCAGGGTCGTCTCCACCCGGACGAGGAACTCGAAGTCCGCCCGGGCCGCGAGGTCGACGAGGGCGGCCAGACCGAGTACCAGCCCATTACGACCTCCATCCGGTCCATCCAGGCCGGCGGACAGTCCACCGACGAGGCGTCGCCGGGCGGCCTGCTCGGTGTCGGGACCGGCCTCGACCCCTCCTACACGAAGGGTGACGCCCTCGCTGGCCAGATCGCTGGCCCGCCGGGGTCGCTCCCGCCGACGTGGGAGCAGTTCACGATGTCGGTCGACCTGCTCGACCGCGTCGTCGGCGAGGACATGGACGAGGTCGAGGAGATCTCGACCGGCGAGCCGCTGATGCTCACGGTCGGCACCGCCACCACGGTCGGCGCGGTCACGTCCGCCCGGAGCGGCGAGTGTGAGGTCAACCTCAAGCGCCCGGTCTGTGCGGGCGAGGGTGCGAAGATAGCCATCAACCGCCGCGTCGGCGCTCGCTGGCGACTCATCGGCGTCGGCACGCTCCAGGGATAGATGACACACCGGGTCGCGCTCGACACGAGTTCGCTGATGATGCCCGTCGAACTCGACGTGCGCCTGTTCGACGAACTCGACCGTCTCCTCGAGGCGGCCGACCTCGTCGCGCCACAGGCGGTCGTCGAGGAACTGCGCCGCCTCTCGGAGAAGGGTGGACAGGAGGGCACCGCCGCGAACGTCGGACACGACCTGGCGACCGAACGCTGTCTCATCGTGGACACGGACGAATCGTACGCCGACGACGCCCTGGTCGAACTCGCCCGCGAAGGGCAGGTCGACTACGTCGTCACGAACGACCTGCCGCTGCGAGACCGGGTGCTCGACACGGGTATTCCGGTAATAGCTTTACGTGGCAGGAACAAACTCGCAATCACTCAACCATAACAGATGTACAAGCGCGTCAGGCTCAAAGACACGGTCGAGGTGCCGCCGGAGGAACTCGGGGACGTCTCCCCGGAACTCGTGAAGAAACTGCTGCAGGACAAGCTCGAAGGACGGATGGACGAGGACGTGGGCAGCGTCGTCTCTGTCACGAAGGTCCACGACATCGGTGAGGGCGCGGTCCTCCCGAACCGTCCGGGCGTCTACTACGAGGCGGACTTCGACGCCGTCACGTTCGACCCGCAGATGCAGGAGGTCGTCGACGGGACGGTCGTCGAGGTCGTCGAGTTCGGTGCCTTCGTCGGCATCGGCCCCGTGGACGGACTGCTCCACGTCTCCCAGATCTCCGACGAGTACCTCGCGTTCGACCCGGAGAACCAGCAACTCGCCTCGAACGAGTCCAACCGCACGCTCGGCGTCGACGACGCCGTCCGCACGCGCATCGTCACCAAGAGCATCGACGAGCGCAACCCGCGGGACTCCAAGATCGGGCTCACGGCGAAACAGCCCGGCCTCGGCAAGCACGGGTGGCTCGAGGACGAGCGCAACAGTCGCGAAGCGCAGGCGGGTGATTAGATGGCGAAGAACCGAGTCGTCTGTCGAGACTGTCACCGGGTGAACGAGCCCGACCTCGACTCGTGTGACGGCTGTGGCTCCACCTCGCTGACCGAGGACTGGGCCGGCTACGTCATCATCGCCCACCCCGAGGACTCCGAGATCGCCCGCGAGATGGAGGTCACGGAGCCGGGCAAGTACGCCCTCAAAGTCAGATAACGTGCCCGACGAAGCGCGCGGCGACGACGTCTTGCTCACCCTACCCAGAGCGCTTCGGAGCGCGTTCAAGGACCCACTGGGTCCCGTCGAGACCGATGCAGAGATTCTTCTCCGGGACGTCGACGGCCCGCTCGTGGCCGTCGGCGACATCGTCACCTATCACTTCCTGCAGGCTGACCGCCGACCGGACGTGGCGCTCGTCGACGAGTACACCAAGCGCGACCGCGTCGACGACGAAATACACGAGGTCGTCGTCGACCCCGACGTCACCGTCTCGAACCCGGCGGGCGCGCTGACCGAGGCCCTCGTCGTCGCCATCCAGGACGGGCTGGCGGCCGACGAGCCGACGACCATCCTCGTCGACGGCGAGGAGGACCTCGCCACCTTGCCCGCGATTCTCGCGGCCCCCGTCGGTGCGAGCGTCGTCTACGGCCAGCCCGACGAGGGCATGGTCCACGTCCGCGTCACCGAGGCCATTCAGGCCGACATCCGCGAACTGGTCGAGCGGATGGACGGCGACCACGACCAGTTCTGGTCACTGTTCTGACAACAGGCTGCGGCCGCCGCGGAGCGTCGGCTCGGTCTGGAAACCGGACACGAGACCCTTCACTTCGAAATCCTTTTACCCGCTACGAGGGGAAGTAACTGGTAACTGGATATCATGGACATCGACATCATCTCCGAAGAGGAGAACCCCATGTTGCACCGTACGGACGTTACGTTCGAGATGGTCCACGAGGAAGCGACTCCCTCGCGCCTCTCCGTCCGCGACTCCCTCGCGGCCAAGCTGAACAAGGACGCGGACGAGGTCGTCGTGCGCAAGCTCGACACCAAGTTCGGCATGCGCAAGACCGTCGGCTACGCGAAGGTCTACGACTCCGCCGAGCGCGCACAGGAGGTCGAGCAGGAGCACATGCTCGAGCGAAACAAGATCGTCGGCGCCGAAGAGGGCGAGGAGGCCTAAATCATGGCGCGCTACGAATACTACGACGAGGACGGCAACCCGACGAAAGAGCAGTGCCCGCGCTGTGGCGACACGTTCCTCGGCGACTACGGCGACCGCAAGCACTGCGGCAAGTGCTCCTACACCGAGTGGGAATAGATGCGAGTCCTCGGTATCGAGGGTACGGCGTGGTGTGCGAGCGCCGCGCTGTACGATACCGGGGCCGCTGACGACGCGGACGCGATTTTTATCGAATCGGACGCCTACCAGCCGGAGAGCGGCGGCATTCATCCGCGCGAGGCGGCCGAGCACATGCACGAGGCCATCCCGGAAGTCGTCGGGACCGTCCTCGAAGAAGCCGATGGCGACATCGACGCGGTCGCGTTCTCGCAGGGGCCAGGCCTCGGCCCGTGTCTTCGAACCGTCGGCACCGCGGCGCGCGCACTGGCCCAGACGCTCGACGTGCCGCTCGTCGGCGTCAACCACATGGTGGCCCACCTCGAGATCGGCCGCCAGCAGTCCGGCTTCGACTCGCCGGTGTGCCTGAACGCCAGCGGTGCGAACGCCCACCTGCTCGGCTACCGGAACGGCCGGTACCGGGTGCTGGGCGAGACGATGGACACCGGCGTCGGCAACGCCATCGACAAGTTCACCCGCCACGTCGGCTGGGCCCACCCCGGCGGCCCGAAGGTCGAACAGCACGCGCAAGACGGCGAGTTCTGTGACCTGCCCTACGTCGTCAAGGGGATGGACTTCTCGTTCTCGGGTATCATGAGCGCGGCCAAGCAGGCGTACGACGACGGTGTCCCGGTTGAAGACGTCTGCTTCTCCCTGCAGGAACACATCTTCGGGATGCTCACCGAAGTCTCGGAACGCGCCCTGTCACTCACCGGGAGCGACGAGCTCGTCCTCGGCGGCGGCGTCGGCCAGAACGCCCGACTGCGCGAGATGCTCGAATCGATGTGCGAGGAACGGGGAGCCGAGTTCTACGCGCCCGAGCCGCGCTTCCTGCGGGACAACGCGGGGATGATCGCGGTGCTGGGCGCGAAGATGGCACGGGCCGGCGACACGCTCCCCATCGACGACTCGGCGGTCGACCCGAACTTCCGGCCGGACGAGGTCCCGGTGACGTGGCGCGGCGCGGACGAGGACGTCCACGTCAGCCCGGAGGCGGGTGTGACGGTCCGCGGGGCCGAGGCCATCGTCGAGTTCGAGGACGACCGCGTCGTCAAGCGTCGCGTGCCCAAGGCGTACCGGCACGCCGAACTCGACGACAACCTCCGGCGCGACCGGACCGTCCTCGAGGCGAGATTGACGAGTCAGGCGCGCCGCGTCGGCGTCCCGACCCCCGTGGTCCGCGACCTCGACCCCGCCGAGTCGACCATCGTCTTCGAGTTCGTCGGCGAGAGCGACCTGCGCGAGGCACCCACCGAGGCGGCCGTTCGAGACGTGGGTCGCCACCTCGCGGCCATCCACGATTCGGGGTTCGTCCACGGCGACCCGACCACCCGGAACGTCCGGGTCGGGTCTCGCACCTATCTCATCGACTTCGGCCTGGGCTACCACACCGACCACGCCGAGGACTACGCCATGGACCTCCACGTCTTCGACCAGAGCCTCGTCGGCACGGCCGACGACCCGGAACCCCTCCGCGAGGCGGTTCGTGACGCGTACCGCGACGCGAGCGAGCAGGCCGACGCGGTGCTCGGACGGCTGGCGACCGTCGAGGGGCGCGGCCGGTACCAGTCGGGTTGAGCGCCGGAACCCGGGGTCGGACTGAAGGGCCTCCCCGTCGAACCGACAGGTAGCGATGCCTCCCATACGACGGCTGGTCCTGGACGTACTGAAGCCACACGACCCCAACGCAGTCCGGTATGCCAGGGGTGTTGGCGGCCTCGATGGCGTCGAGGGTGTCAACGTGGTGCTCGTCGAGACCGACCGCCAGGTCGAGACGGTGAAGCTCACCGTCGAGGGCCCCGACATCTCCTTCGAGACGGTCCGCGAGCGCGTCGAGGACCTGGGCGGGTCGGTCCACTCCATCGACGAGGTGGTGTGCGGGGAGCAACTCGTCGAACAGAGCGAGACACCACAGGATTAGATGAGCCGGATCGATGCCCTGCAGGCCGCGCTCAGGCGATCCTCGGTGCGGTCCATCTCCCGGCGCTACTTCGTCTCGAACGGGTTCGACGGGACGCTCACCAGCATCGGTGTCGCGACCGGCGCGTACCTCTCGGGCGTGCCCGACGGGCGGACCGTCGTGCTCGTCGGGGTCGGTGGCGCAGTCGGCCTGTGTACGTCGGGCGTGTGGAGCGTCTGGGAGATCGAACGCGCCGAGAAGCTGAGCCAGCGCCGCCAGCTCGAACGTGCCATGCTCCGGGACCTCGACGACACGCACCTCCAGCGCGAGGACCGCGCCGGCCGGGCGGTGAACGCCATCGCCAGTGGGATCGGGCCGCTGGTCGGGACGCTACTTCCGCTGGTCCCGTTCCTGTTCGAGGGGTGGCTGGTGTCGCTGCTGCAGGCGACGCTGCTTGCGGTGGCTGTCGGCGTCGGTCTCCTCTTCGCCTTCGGCGCGTACATGGGTTCCATCGCCGAACTCGACTGGACGGTGACCGGGATTCGGATGGCGCTCGCAGGCGTTCTCGTGGCCGTCGTGAACGTCCTGTTGCCGGGATGAGAGGAGGTACGTTTTTACCTACAACGGACGTAAAATTCAGTATGGCAGACAAGCCGAGTTCCGGTGAGATCCTTGGAGTTCCGTACAACTTCGAACGCCCCAGCCTGAGTCGGATGCTTTCGTCGTACTGGAAGCCGGGCAAGGGGATGCTCGTGGAGAAGCCGTTCGGTATCGGATATACGCTGAACCTCGCGAACTGGCGGTCGTGGGTCGTCCTCGCCGTCGCCGGCGGGATGCTCTGGATGGAGCGTGGCAAACAGAAGGGCGAGTCCGAGGCGGCAGACGAGCCCGTCGAAGTCGTCGTCGAGGACTGAACCCGGGGCTGACCGACGGTAGCGGTCGATTCCTTCGTCTTCGTTGCCAGCCGACACAGCGATGCGTGTGGTCGGGATTTACCTCCCAGCCGCGACCGGTTTTCAGCATGAAGTACCTCTCTGTCACGCTCTCGCACTCGGACGAGACGATCCATCCGATGCACGCGTTCGTCTGCGAGCACGGCGGGTACAGTGACTACCGGCTCGTCCACTGGAGCTTCGCGAACGACGAGGCGAACACGCTGCTCTTCCACGTCCGCGGCGACCGCGAGGCCTACGAGGAGCGACTCGCCCAGGTCGACTCCGTTCGGTCGTACGAGGTCGCGCCACTCGGCGGCGACCGGTTCTACGTCTACGTGCTCGACGAGCCGGGCGAGACCGGCCAGCAGATGCTCGAAGCGTTCTCGAAGCTGAGTCTCGTGGCGGTGCCACCGCTGTCCTACAACACCGACCGGACCGTCTCCTTCGGCATCCTCGGGGAACCCGATGCCCTGCAGGCCGCGATGGACGCGACGCCCGACGGTATCGACGTCTCTATCGACCGCCTCGGGAGCTACGACGCCGACCCCACGGCTGCGGGTGTTCCCATCACCGACCGCCAGCGCGAGGCGGTCCGGGCCGCCCAGCGAGTCGGCTACTACGACGTGCCCCGCGAGGGGTCGGTCGCGGACGTGGCGGACGAACTGGGCTGTGCGACCGGGACCGCGGCCGAACACCTCCGGAAGGCGGAGTCCGCGCTGCTGGGCGACCTCGACTGCTGACCCGGTCGACGCGACCGCCCCGTCACCGGACGCAACCGACGCCTCTTTGCCTGCTGCCCGCCGGCACTCGCACATGACGATTCGCTTCGTGACGAGCAACGAGGGGAAGGTGCGTGAGGCCTGTGAGTACCTCGGCACCGACGCGGTCGAGCAGGTGAACTACGACTATCTGGAGGTCCAGAGCGACGACCTCGCGGACATCGCAGCCCACGGGGCCCGCGAGGCCTACGAGCAACTCGACAGCGACGAGCCCGTGCTGGTCGACGACGCGGGCCTGTTCCTCGACGCGTTCGACGGCTTTCCGGGCCCGTACTCCTCGTACGTCGAGGACACCGTCGGCGTCGAGCGCGTCTACGAACTCACCGACCTCCAGGAGAACGACCGGGCGTACTTCCGGACCGTCCTCGCGTACTACGACGGCGAGGAGACGACCACCTTCGAGGGCGCAGTTCCGGGCCGCATCGTCGCCCCGCGCGGCGAGGGTGGCTTCGGCTACGACCCCATCTTCGAGCACGACGGGAAGACGATGGCCGAGATGAGTACCGAGGAGAAGAACGCCATCAGCCACCGGGGGCGGGCCCTCGCGAAGTTCGCGGACTGGCTCGCCAAGGAACCGGCTGAGCGGAAGGGGCCGCGCTAACCTTTTTATCGGAAGCCGGGGCCAATCGCGGCGTGACCTGACTCCCCGTCGCCCGGCGGCCGAGGCTGGTGCGTGGCGCACCGTCGGGCCGACTGCGAGCGCCGCCTGTTCGCCATTTGCTCGAGCCCACGGTCGAGTCGAACCGCCAGCCGGAACCCGAACCGGTTTCTGATATCGGCCCGCCCGTCCCGGTATGAACCGCGACACCGCTCTCGTCACCGGTGCCTCCTCGGGCATCGGCCGCGAACTCGCCCGCCAGTTCGCCCGCCACGGCCACGACCTCGTCCTCGTCGCCCGCCGGGAGGACGACCTCGACGCCGTCGCCGAGGAACTGGAATCCCGCCACGGCATCGACGCGGCGAGTATCCCGAAAGACCTCGACGACGAGGCCGCCCCGCAGGAGCTGTACGACGAGGTCCACGAGCGCGACCTCGACGTCGGCGTCCTCGTCAACAACGTCGGTATCGGAACGTACGGCCCGTTCTCGGAATCGGACCTCGGCCGCGAGCAGAGCCAGCTCCGGCTCAACGTCACCACGCTGGTCACGCTCACCCGACTGTTCCTCGACGACTTCACCGCGCGCGACCGTGGGAAAATCCTCAACGTCGGCTCGGTCGCCGGCTTCCAGCCCGGCCCGTTCATGGCCGGCTACTACGCCAGCAAGGCGTACGTCAACTCGTTCACCGAGGCCATCGCCGAGGAACTCCGGGATACGGGCGTCAACGCGACCGTGCTCTGCCCGGGGCCGGTCGACACCGAGTTCCAGGAGCGCGCCGGGATGCAGGACTCGGCGGTCGGGTCGACGTATATGCAGCCGGTCGAAGACGTGGCCAAGGCAGGGTACAAGGGTGTCATGAGTGGCAAGACCGTGGTGGTCCCCGGCCTGCCGATGAAGCTGCTCACGGTGATCGCTCGCGTCACCCCGCGGCCTATCCTCCGGCGTGTGGCTCGCCGGGTCAACAGCGACCGCTGATCGTTCCGCCAGCCCCGGAAACCGAACGGTTATATGCTCTAAAACAGCGCATGAAAACATGTCTGAAGAGACGCTGGTCCACCGCGTCGGCCCGAAGCGACTCGCGCTGTTCATGGCTGCCGGCGGTGCCATGGTTCTCGCATCGACGACGCTGTTCCTCGACGCCGGGTCGCTGGTCTACTATCTCGTTCTCGCCATGGTCCCAGTCGATCTGGTGCTCGCCTACGTCGTCCTGTCGCGGACGTTCGAGAAACAGCTGGAGGCGTAACCGCCTTCTCACTCCCGCGGGTCCACGTCGGGCCCGGGATACTCGTCGCCGACCACGGCCTCGTACAGGCTCTCCGGGTCGAACAGCCGCGCGAACGCGTCCGGGGGCCGGACGCTCAGAGACATGTGCTTGTTCATGCCCGCGCCAGCTTTCGCGCTGCCGAGGCCGCGGTCGAAGCTGAGCAGGTGGGCCGCCTCGCCGCGATAGGCAGACGCCAGCCCGGGGTGGTCGCTCGGCGGGTGCTCGACCGACTCTACGTCCTGCTCGATGCGGTCGCGCCAGTCGGCAGCCAACTCGGCGTCGGCCAACTCGGCGACGACCGCCTCGGCATCGTCGAGCAGGTGATCGCTCGCCACGAGCGTCATCCACGAGTGCGCGCGAACGTGGTCGAGCGCTTCGCGACTCGAGCCGTCACAGAGCAGGTCCGCGGCCAGCACGTCCGCATCGGCGACGACACGCGTGCTCGCCTCAGACATCGTCCTCGCGGTGGCGGCGGAGCGTTTCTCGGACGGTCTCCTCGTCCACGTCGTAGCTGTCGGCGCGCTCGAACAGCTCTGCCCAGGTCATGTCTGGGTGCAGGAGGCCGGACGTGAAAAGCAACTCGTCGGCGAGCGTCAGCGCTCCCACTGGTTGGTCGCGTGGACCGTCGCGAGCGCGTGTACCGGGCCGACGACGGCCGTCGCCAGGAGCGTCCCGACCGCGAGGGGGAGGTCGACTTCGAGCAGAGGAACCGGGCTCGCAAGGAGATGGGCCCCGAGGCCGAGGACGGTCACGAGGCCGAAGGTGAGCCGGTTGTGGCCAGCGGTCAGCGTCACCGACCGTCTCAGTGCGTCCACGACCGACCGGCCGCGGAGGAGCAGCACGGGGACCGGGTAGGTCCGCATCGCGACGACGAGCATCCCGAGGACGCCCAACAGCGTCGCCGGGAAGCCGATCCAGAGCGCCAGTCCGCCGACCACGCTCCCGAGCGTACCGACGGCGAGGGCGTAGCCGAGCAGTCGGCCGACCGGCCACCAGCTTCGGCTCGCCTTCTCGTCGAACCGGCTCACCACCAGTGCCATCGCGAGGACGCCGCAGGCGACGACGAGGACGTTCGCCGCGAGGGTGCTCGCCAGGTATGCTGGTTCGAGTCCGGGGAGACTCGTCGGCCACGACTGGACGACCCGGACCACGCCCGGGAACGAGCGTATCCGGACGTGAACCAGGCCGTTCGTCCCGGTCGTCTGCACGTCGACGGGCACGGGATCTGCGAGCCGGAACGTGTCGACTGTCGCGGTGACCACTCCGGCGAGGAGGTACGGCACGAGCAGCGTGGGGTCCTCCCAGATGTCCTCGATTGCGTCGCCGATGAGTCCCATGGTACCGCCGGAACGCTGTCCCTGGTCGGGCTGCTCGCCCGCGCTCATGTGGGCACCTCCAGCGCCAGGAGTTCACGGAGCGCCGGGACGTAGAGGCGTCTGTCGCTTGGCGTCGGGACCGCTAGCTGGTCCTCGGTCGGATTCGTCCACCGCCACCGCTCGGTTCCGTCCGTGACGTCCCGGGCGACGATGGTGTCGTAGTCGACCTGGTAGAGCGTCTCGCCCGCGACGACGGGCGGCCGGTCGTGTGAGCCCGCGGGCACCGACCAGCGTTGCTCGCCGGTTGCGGCGTCGAGCGCGACCAGTGCGTCGCTCGCTTCCTCCTCGGTGGAGACACCGACGAAGAGCGTCCCGTCGGCGAGGGCGGGTCGGGTTCCGTTACGAGCCGTCAGCGCCTGGCTCCACACCTCCTCACCCGTGGTCGTGTCCAGTGCGGCCACGTGCTCGCTGCGGGCGAGGTAGAGGCGCTCGTCGTCAGCGACGAAGCGGTTCCAGTCGACGAACCGGATGTCTCGCCGCACCCGCCAGCGTTCGGTCCCGTCGTGGTCGACCGCCACCACCACGTCTGCGAGGTTCCCTGCGAACACGGCGCCGTCGGCGACCACAGGTTCGTGCAGGCCGTTCTCGGCGGTGACGTGCCAGTGCTTCCGGCCGCTGCTGGCGTCGATGGCGACGAGGGAGTCGTCCCCCGAGACGGGCCCGGACCAGTATACCGTCCCGTCCGCGACGGCGGGGCCGGGCTCGTCCGCGCCAGCGGCGAACGACGGAAACAGTGATTCGCCCGGTGGCCCGGGGAACCGCCAGCGTTGGCGAAGGTCGCCTGGGACGGTACCCGACGGGTTCGCGCCGGTGACGGTCCCGGCACCCCCGAAGACCAGCGTCTCGTTCCGGTAGGCCGCCGTGGGCGCGACGACTGGTGCCGAAAACGTCGTCTCGGTGCCGCGGGCGCGGACGGTTCCGTCGGTCGCGTCGACAGCGAGAAACCCACCGTCGGGATGGTAGAGTGTCCCGTCGAACAGCGTCGCGGCCGCGTTCGGAGCACCGACGTGTTCGAGGTCGATGCGCCAGGCGACGCTTGGCTGTTCGCGAAGGTCGCCAACCGGGCTGTGGCCGGTTCTGGCGGCGTCGCTCCGTGGGTGGGTCCAGTCGCCGGGACCGGGGGCTGGCGGGTCGGCCTGGAGGGCACTGCAACCACTCAGTCCCACCGTCGCACAGCTGAGGAGGAAGCGGCGTCGGGAGGGGAACCAGTCGGTCATCGTCCGATATATATCGGCGAACAGATGTATTTCCGTCGGTGCTGGCCGCCGGAATCGACTACCCGTCGAGCCGGCTGCGGTGTGCTGCGGGCAGTCCCACCGCGACAGACTCACCGACCGTCGGCGGGTCCTGCACCAGCGCCTCGACCCTTGTCCCGCCCACATCGAGCGTCACCCGGGTCGCAGCCTCCTCACGGGCCGCCCGTTCGACGGTCCCGGTGTACTCCCCGTCGCCGATTCGGACGTGTTCGGGTCGGATCGCGACCGACTCGGCCTTCGAACCGACGAGGCCTCCGGGGAGCACGTTCGCGCCGACGAACCGGGCCACGAACGCGGTGGCTGGTCGCTCGAACACCTCTTCGGGGCTCCCGACCTGGACGACCTGCCCATCCCGCATGACCGCCACGCGGTCGGCCAGCGCCCGGGCGGTCGTCCGGTCGTGGGTGACGTACAGCGCCGTCACCTCGTCCAGTACGTCCGCGAGGTCACCCCGGAGGCTCCGGCGGGTCGGTGCGTCGAGTGCCGACAGCGGCTCGTCTAGCAGCAACACGTCGGGCTGGATGGCGAGGGCGCGCGCGAGGGCGACGCGCTGTTGCTCCCCGCCCGAGAGCGTGTCCGGATAGCGGTCGGCGAGGTCGGCCACGTCGAGGTCCGCGAGCAGGTCGTCGGGGTCGCCCACCTCGTCGTGGTACTTCGACCCGAAGTCGACGTTCTCGCGGGCGGTCATGTGCGGGAACAGCGCGTAGTCCTGGAACACGAAGCCGAAGTCGCGATGCTCCGGTGGGGCGTCACTGAGGTCGTGGCCGTGGCTCGCGACGGTTCCGTGGTAGCTGTGGTGGCCGCCGACGCATTCGAGGAGCAGGGTCTTCCCGCTCCCGCTGGGGCCGAGGACGACCAGCGTCTCGCCGGTCTCGACCGCCAGATCGGCGTCGACGGTGAACGGCTCGGCACCGGGGGCGGTGAACCGGGCCCGGACCGTGAAGTCGAGGCTCACGAGGCACCACCCAGCTGGCCGAAGCCGAGCCATCTGACGAGCAGGAATATCAGGAGCGAGAGCACGAGCAGGACGAACGCGACCGACCCGGACTGGTCGAGACCGGCCTGGTTGTACTGCTGGAAGATGTACACCGGGGCGTGCGTGCCGAGGACCGTGTCGAGCGCGGGCGGGTAGAAGAACTCGACCGTGTAGGCGACGACGGCGACCGCGCCGAACTCGCTGACACCGCGGGCCCACGCGAGGACGCCGCCGGTCGCGATGCCGCGCTTGGCGAGCGGGAGACTCACCCGGAGGAACGTGTCGGTCTGGGTCGCGCCGTGGCTCCGGGCAGCGTATTCGAGTCTGGGGTCGACCGCCTCGAAGGCGTCGCGGGCTGCATTGACCGCGAAGGGGGCGGCGACGAACGAGAGGGCGAGCACCATGCCGGCCATCGTGCCGAGGACGGAGACGCCCGGGAGGACGCCTCGGCGACCGAAACCGAACAGGATGAGGATGCCCGCGACCGAGTGCGGAACCACGAGGGGGAGGTCGACGAGGGCGGCGATGACCGCGTCACCGGGGAAGCCTCTGGCGAGCAGGTACGCCAGCGGGACGCCGAACAGCAGGGCGACGACCGCGGCGACCAGCGGCGCGTATATCGTCAGGTACAGCATCTGGTGGACGGCCGGGTCCGTGAGGGCGTCGGCGACGAGAGCGGGCTTCTGTCGGGCGACGAACAGCCCGAGTGGGAGGGCGAGCGCCAGCAAGAGGACCGTGCCGAGGGTCGCGGTGGCGAGGCCGAACCAGCCCCGGTCGCTGACGTACCCCAGCGTGGCGGCGCTGGCGAGCGCGAACGGGACGTAGAGCGTCGGCATGTCGAGGACGACGAGGCCAGCGAAGACGGCGAACTGGACCGTCGCAACGGCGACGGCGAGCGAGCCGCGGCCGAGCGTGTCGCTCATCGGGGCTGTCCCGGTTGCCGTCTGGTCTTCCATCGCCATCGAACAGGGAGTGTGGACTGAAGAACCCCGCGCTACAGTTCCAGGGGACCGAGGCTGGACTTCGCCTCGGCCATGCCCATGACGCTCTCCGGCACGTTGCTCTTCCCGCTCTCGGGGACGACCAGTGGCGAGACCGGCGAGAACCCGTTGTCCTCGAGGATGGCCTTGCCCTCGTCGCTGGCCATGAACTCGACCCACTGCGCGCCGAGGTCTGGGGTCTCCGCGACACCGGGAACGGTGATGCCGTAGGCGATGGGCGCGCCCGTGTAGGTGTTCCCGCCTGCTTCGACCTCGGCCTTCGCGTAATGCTTGGCGTGTTTCTGGTCCGCGACGGCGAGGTTGACGGCGGGCTGGAGGTCGATGACGTTCACGTCGTGGCTCGCGCCCGCGGACTTGTACTGCCAGGCGTAGTCGAGCTCGCCGGATTCGAGTTGGCCGATGAGCTCGGTCTCCGTGCCGGAGGGGATCTTCGACTGCTCGATGAGGGTGTCGCGGGTCGATTCGTCGTAGAGGCGCTCGCCCTCGAACTCGATGGCCCCGAGTTTCATCGCCATCCGGGAGCGGTAGCCGTTCGGGTCGACCGCGGGGTCGCTGTGGGCGAAGGTCACGTCGTCGCGGGCCAGTACCTCCCACCAGTTCTCGGTCGAGAACTCGTCGGCCCCCGTCGAGTCGTCGGTGTAGGCGATGGCCATCGAGTTGGTCGCGAAGATGCTGTACCAGTCGCCGTGGTCGGGTAGCATCATGTCGCGGATGAGCCGGAAGTCTGAGACGCCGAGTACCTCCGCCGACTTGCCCTGCTCGGTTATCTTCTTCGTCGACCCCACGGAGCCCTTCGCCTCGCGGACCACCTCGGCGTCGTGCTGTTGCTCGAACGGTTTCTCGGCGTCGCCGAAGGGTGCGGCGAGACTGCCAGCGTGGAAGATGGTCGCGGTGTCACCGCTGCTCCCGCCCGTGAACGACGAGATACACCCGGCGAGTGCTGCGGTCCCTGTCGCGGCCGCGCCGGCGAGGAACGTCCGGCGCGAGTAGCGTTGTTCCGACATAGATACAACGGTGTTTCGACGGGGGTGACATAACGGTTTTGCCGACGGGTCGCGGACGGGTGGGCATGGAGGGTGACTTCGAGGCAGGCCTGCGGTCGGGCGACGTGACCTTCGGAGCCGACGACGCGACGCTACTGCGGGCCATCGACGACGCGGGCTCGCTGAACCGGGCCGCGGACGACCTCGGTCGCTCGTACGCCCGGGCACTCGCCCGGCTCCAGTCGCTGGAGGGCGCGTTTGGGTCGCTGGTCGAGCGGACCCGCGGTGGGTCGGGTGGTGGCGGGAGCCAGCTCACCCCGCAGGCCAGGGACCTGCTCGCGCGCCTCCAGCGCCTCAGCGCCGAGTTCGCCGGGGTCGCGGAGGCCGACGAGACGGTCCTCGACGGTCGGGTCGTCGACCGCGACGGGGAACTCGGGACGGTCGAGACGGCCGTCGGCCGGCTGCGGGCACTGGTTCCCGCCGAGGCGACCGACGTGCAGGTCTGGCTCCGCGCGGACGCGGTGACGCTCCACGAGCCAGCCGACGCGCC
Organism: Haloarchaeobius sp. HME9146; assembly: GCF_025399835.1. NCBI lineage: Archaea > Methanobacteriati > Methanobacteriota > Halobacteria > Halobacteriales > Halorubellaceae > Haloarchaeobius > Haloarchaeobius sp. HME9146. The sequence continues at coordinate 79,545 of NZ_JAODVR010000001.1, read as the reverse complement.
CGCTGCCGGCGGCACCAGCGCCCGGAACCGGTTCGAGGGGACCGTGTCGGAGGTCGATGCCGGCCAGGCCATCGCCACCGTCACCGTGGACGTGGGCGCGGAGTCGCCGCTGTCGGCACTCGTGACGATGGACAGCGTGGCGCGACTGGGGCTGGAACCCGGCCGTCAGGTCGTCGTAACTGCGAAGGCGACGGCGACCCGGGCCGTGGCTGCACCCGCGGCCGATTCAGGTCCGGGCGTCGTCGAGCGCGCCGTCGACGAGTGAGGCGAGTGTCTCCTCGGCGTCGGCGTCGACCGGCGTGAAGGGACGGCGCGTCCTGCCGGCCGGTTGCCCACGGTGGCGCATCGCGGCCTTCAGCCCGGGGACGCCGTGTCCCGCCGTGACGGCGCGATTCAGTTCGACGAGCGACTGGTTCAGCTCGCGTGCACCCGCGATGTCGCCAGCCTGCTGTCGCGCGTACACCTCGCTGGCCAGGTCGGGGACGACGTTCGCCATCGCCAGGACGCCGCCGGCAGCACCGTACTCGAGGCCGGCAGCGAAGATGCTCCCGCTCCCGACGAGGACGTCGAAGTCCGCGTCGTCGGTCCGTGAGATGGTGCGCTGGAGCGCCTCCAGGCTCCCGCTGGAGTCCTTGATGCCCGCGATGTTGGGGTGGCTCGCCAGTTCGCCGACCGTCTCGGGCTGGAGCACCGTGTCGGTGTACTTCGGGACGCTGTAGAGGTAGATGGGGATGGCACTCGCGTCGGCCACGTCACGGTAGTAGTCGGCCATGGCCGCCTGGTCGTGCTGGTGGTAGAACGGGGTGACGACCAGGGCGGCGTCCGCACCCGCCTCGGCCGCGGCGGCGGTCTGCTCGCGGGTCTGGTGCAGCCCGGGGTGGCCGGTCCCCGCGAGCACGGGCAGGTCGGTCTCGTCGGCGACGACCTCGACCACCCGGGTCCGTTCCTCCGGTGTGAGCAGCGCCGCCTCGCTGTTCGACCCGCAGGGGACGATGAAGTCGACCCCCGCGTCGGTGACCCACGCGACCAGTTCTCGGAGCGCGCCCTCGTCGATGCTCTCGTCGTCGCTGAAGGGCGTCACGAGCGGTAGTCCGGTTCCTCGCATGGTCGCCACGACTCACCGCCCTGGCAAAAGTGTGGTCGCCCCGGCCAGCTGGGAACCGGCCCGTCGCAGATACCGGCACCGTCTGCAGGAACCACAGCCGTTCATACGGGGTCTGACGGGTGTCTGACGTAGTTTTATACTGTCTCCGCGGATGGCTGCAACCGGGTGCGCGGTCCGACGGCCTCGCGATCCCATCCTCACTCGGCGCGCACCCCGGCACACCGCTGTCTCTCCCCCCACAATCGCTCCTCTTCCCCCCTTTCCGGGACGACTCGACGGTCGTCACTGGGCGTTCGATATCCGACGAAAACGAGCCTGGCGCCTGCGTTCAGGCCGACAGTGCGTCTCGTACCTCACCGACGCGTTCGGTCTCGACGACGACGGCGAGCTGGTCTCCGGCCTCGATGCTCGTGGTCGGCATCGGGATGGTCAGGGACTCGTTCGCGTGGCCGTGGGCGTAGATGCGGGCCTCCTCCGGGAGGTCGACCTCGACGACGCGCTTGCCGACGAGCGGGGAGTCCGCCGGAATCTCGAACACGGAGAACTGGAGTTTCTCCGTGATGTCCGCGAGGACGTTGAAGTCGCCGCCGAGCATGGCGGTCTTCGCGCCTGCGGCCCCGAGGCGTTCGGGGTAGATGACCTCGTCCACGTCGTTGGCGTACTTCTCGTAGATGTCCTCCCGGTAGTCCTCGTCGATGCGCAAGACGGTACGGGCCCCGTGGTGTTTCCCGACCATGCAGGCGGTGAAGTTCACGTTCAGGTCGGGCGTGAGTGCGGCGATGGCGTCGGCGTCCGCGATACCGGCCTCTTCGAGAACGTCCTCCTCCTCGCCGTCGCCCTCGACGACGGTGAAGCCCTCTTTGCGTGCACGTTGGACCTTGTCGTAGTCGTTGTCGACGACGATTACCTCGTGACCCTCCTCCGCGAGGATGCGGCAGGTTCGGGTTCCGACGCGACCGTAGCCCACGATAACGAACTTCATGCGAGTGGCTACGACACCGGGGGGTAAAAAAGTGCGTCCGCCTCGGGCATCGGTTTCCCCCAGTGCGATTCTCGAACTCAGCAGGACGGATCGGCCGGCCTCGCGTCGTGCCGACGGTGTCGGCGGTGTCGGCGGTGTACCAAGCAGTCGTCTACAGTCTCTTGCCAACCGGTGAGAATTTGGCACTTTGTGGCAAACTAACACGGGTTCTGTGAGTTCTTGATTATTCCAGCCTTCGACCGTAAATTCATCGCCGGCGATACGGGAGACCACCATAGGTGCTTATACCAACGGGTTTGAAATGGATTGACATGGGTGGCACCAACAATCGCGGCACGGGAACGAGTAGACGTACTGCACTGAAGACCCTCGGCGCGGCCGGGGTCGCCGGCCTCACCGGACTCTCGGGCTGTCTCGGCGGCCTGGGTGGTGGCGGTGGTGGCACCGACACGTTGACAGTCGGCTACACGACCTCGCTGTCCGGCCCGTTCGCCGTGTTCGGCGAGTCGGCGCTCGACGGCGCGAAGATGGCGGTCGAGGACCTCAAGGACGAACTCGGCGTCGACATCGAGATCGTCACCGGCGACACGAAGCTCGAACCGAGCACCGGCGTCAGCCGGATGAAGAAGCTCGTCACGGAGGACGGCGCAGACTTCACCATGGGCGCGGTCTCCTCCAGTGTGGCGCTGAAGATGGGCGAGTGGGCCTCGCAGAACGAGGTCGTCTACTTCCCGACCGGCGCGCACAGTGACGCGCTGACGGGGAGCGGCTGTGGCAAGTACGTGTTCCGGCCGACGACCTCGAACTCGATGCTCGCGGCGACCATCGGCGAGGAGATGGCGAACCAGGCGGACAACTGGTACCTGCTGTACTCCGATTACTCGTGGGGCCAGACCGCCCAGGCGGCGGTCACGCGCATCCTCGAATCGCAGGGCAAGACCGTCGTCGGGAAGTCGGCGACGCCGTTCCCCAACGACGACTACGCGCCGTACCTCAACGAGGCGAAGTCTGCCGATGCGGACGGTATCGGCATGCTCGTCGCGGGGCTGGACCTGCGCAAGGCGACGAACCAGCTCCTCGCGAAGGGCATGCACGAGAACCACGTCCTCGCGATGCACCAGCTGGAGGACGCGGTGTACAACGACAAGAAGGCGGCCAGCGTGCTCGACGCGGCCGGTCAGGTCTGGGGTCCCGGCGTGGACAACAGCGCCAGCAACGACTTCGCGACCCGCGTCGCGGAGAACTCCGAGACCAGCCCCTACGTCCGGCACTACCTCGGCTACGTCGCGATGGACCAGGCGGTCCGGGCGGCGGTCCGGGCGGACTCCTCGGGTGCCGAGGAGATGCGCTCGGCCCTCGAAGGCCACGAGGTCACCTCGCCCGCGAAGGACATCAAGGGCGGCGAGAAGATGTACTGGCGCGAGGGCGACCACCAGCTCATCCAGCCGACGTTCAGCATGGAGGCGCTCCCGGAGAGCGACATGCAGGACGACCCCTACAAGCGCTGGTTCACCGCGACCAAGACGTTCGCGGGGGACGACGTGGCGCGTTCGGTGGCCGACACCGGGTGCTCGTTCTAACGGTCGATGAGCACGACACAACTCACGCGTGAGCGACTCGTGAACGTCTCGCCCGTCTGGTGGGTGGTCGGCGTCGTGACGCTCGTCCTGCTGGGCATCACGGCGGCGGTCGACCCGGGGCTGTTCATCGACCAGGCCATCGGTGGCCTCGTCTACGGGATGGTCCTGGTGCTCATCACGCTCGGGCTGTCGCTCATCCTCGGGCTGATGGGCATCGTGAACTTCGCCCACGGGGCGTTCTTCATGCTCGGCGCGTACGCCTCGTACTCGGTCGTCGTCACGCTGGGGCTGCCGTTCTGGGCGGCCCTCGTGCTCGTCCCCGTCTTCGTCGGGGTCGTCGGTGTGTTGCTCGAGATGACGGTCCTCAGGTACCTGTACGACCAGGACCCCATCGTCAGCCTGCTCGCGACGTTCGGCCTGACGATGATGATGGAGCAGGTCATCGAGAGCCACTGGGGCACCCAGCCGCTGGGCTACGACAAGCCCGGCCTGCTCGCGGCGAGCGTCGACCTCGGCCCGACGCAGGTGGGCGCGTTCCGCCTGTTCATCGTCGCGGTCGCGGTCGTCACGGTCGTCGCCGTCTACGCACTCATCTCGAAGACCGACTACGGCCTGACCGTCCGGGCCGGCGTGCAGGACGGCGAGATGACCGAGTTCGTCGGCGTGAACCTCCCGTTCCGCTTCACCACGATGTTCTTCGTGGGGGCGGCCATCGCGGGCCTCGCCGGCGCGCTCTATGCGCCCGAGTACACGATGAACACGACGATGGGCGAGACGTTCGTCATCCTCGCGTTCGTCGTGGTCGTGGTCGGCGGCGTCGGCAGCCTGTTCGGCAGCGTCGTCAGCGGCATCATCATCGGCGAGGCGCGTTTCCTCGTCCCGGCGATTGGCGACGCGCTGTCGGAGGTCACCGGTATCGGCGTCCTCGGGGCGGACATCGGCGGCATCGTGCCGTATCTGGTGATGGTGCTCATCCTGCTGGTCAGACCACGCGGCCTGTTCGGCGAGGAGGGGTTCCTCGAATGAGCGGCGAGACGGTCCACGGCGAGGCCGAACGCGACTCCGATTCCCTCGCCACCGCGAAGGCGCTGGCCCAGCGCTACCGCATCCCACTCGGCCTCATCGCGCTCGTGGTGCTGCTCAAACCACTCGTGTCGCTCCCGTTCCTGCTCGGGTTCGAGGCCATCGCGGCCACGATGCTCATCTGGATGCTGTACGTCGCGGCGTTCAACCTGCTGTTCGGGTACACGGGCTTGCTCTCGTTCGGGCACGCCATGTTCCTCGGCATCGGGATGTACGCCGCCGCGTTGGGCGTCTCCGGGCACGCGGGCTTCCCGGTGCTCGGGTTCCCCCTTTCGACAGTACTCGGGATGGTGCTCGCGGCTGGCCTTGGATATGGAATCGGCCGGCTCACGGTGCAAAAGGGCGAGATATACTTCGCCTTCCTGACGCTGGCGGTCGCCCAGGCCATCCACTTCACGGCGAACAAGAACCCCGGCGAACTCACCGGCGGCTCGAACGGTATCTCCCAGGGCGTCCTGCCCGGCTTCGTCGAGACGACCCGGGGGCGACTCAGTCTGCCCCTCCCGTTCGACATCGCGGGCTTCGGCTCGCTCGACTGGTACTGGTTCGTCGCGCTGGTGTTCCTCGCGGCGATGCTCGCGCTCTGGCAGATCACGCGCTCGCCGTTCGGGCGGTCGCTGGTGGCCATCCGCGAGAACGAGAACCTCGCCCGCGCGATGGGCGTGAACACCACGCGCTACAAGGTGCAGTCGTTCACCCTGAGCGCGATGTTCGCGGCCCTCGCCGGGGCACTGCTCTCCATCAACGACTTCGGGGCGTCACTGGAGACGCTCTCGGTCACCACGAGCGGTGACACCGTCCTGATGGCGGTGCTCGGCGGGGTCCGGTACTTCTTCGGCCCCATCGCCGGGGTGTTCCTCTGGCAGTTCGCCGAGGAGTTCCTCACCGACTTCGGGGTGCTCGACCTCGGTATCGTGAGCCTCGACCTCGCCGCGGACTGGCCGTTCTTCCTCGGTGGCATCTTCGTCATCGTGGTCGTGGCGGCCCCGCTCGAAGGCGTCTGGGGCTTCCTCACCGGTCGCATCTCTCGACTCGTCACGCGGGTCCGGGGTGATGCCGAATGAGCGGTGAAGCACCGGGCAAGATGGACGTCGACGTCGACCCGGCGGTCCCCAGAAGCGAGGCAGCCCTCGCCACCGACGGGCTCCGGAAGACCTTCGGCGAGGTGACCGCGGTCGACGACGTCTCGCTCGGCATCGAACCGGGCGAGCTCCGGGCCGTCATCGGCCCGAACGGGGCCGGGAAGACCACCCTGTTCAACTCCGTCATGGGCACCCTGGAACCGACCGCGGGGCGCATCTACCTCGACGGCACCGACATCACGGACGACCCGGAGTACGACCGCCCCCACCAGGGGCTGGCACGGTCGTTCCAGTCGAACGAACTCTTCGCCGACCAGACCGTCCTGGAGAACGTTCGCGTGGTCGCCCAGACCACCGAGCGCGGCGACTTCAGCTGGGACCTGTTCCGCGACCACCGCGAGGTCGGCGAGGACGCGGCCCGCGAGCACCTCCGGCGCGTCGGCCTCGACGCCGACCCTGACACGCTCGCGAAGAACCTGAGCCACGGCGACCAGCGCCGCCTCGGCATCGCCATGGCGCTCGCCACGGACCCGGACGTGCTGTTGCTCGACGAGCCGACCTCGGGGATGAGCCCGGACGCGACGAACGCGACCGCCGAACTCATCCAGTCGCTCCAGTCCGAGCTGGGGCTCACGCTCGTCCTCATCGAGCACGACATGGACGTCGTGCTCGCCATCAGCGACCGCATCAGCGTGCTCAACCGCGGGTCGATAATCGCGACGGGCACGCCCGAGGAGGTCCAGGCGGACGAACGAGTCCAGGACGCCTATCTCGGCGGCATCAGGGAGGAACTATGAGTTCTGACGCAGCCACACCACGCGACGACGCATCGGACGCAGATGGAGACGCGGCGGACGGGCCGGTCGTCCTCGACGTGGCCGGCCTCGAAGCCGGCTACGAGACGGGACAGGTGCTGTTCGGCGTCGACCTCTCCATCCACGAGGGCGAACTCGTCTCGTTGCTCGGCCGTAACGGCGCAGGCAAGACGACGACCATCCGGGCTATCATGGGCGGCGACGTGCCCGAGGTGACCAACGGCGACGTCCGCTACCGCGGCGAGTCCATCCTCGGGCTGGAGTCCTACCAGCGCGCGAACCGGGGCATCGCCATCGTCCCCGAGAAGCGACGCTGCTTCCCGCGGCTCTCGGTCGTCGAGAACATCCAGCTCGCGGTGAACACCGTCGACGACTCGCTGTCGGTGGACGCGGTCCTCGAGTTCTTCCCGGAACTCGACGACATGCGGGAGAAGCACGCCCGGAACATGAGCGGGGGCGAACAGCAGATGCTCGCCATCGCCCGGGCGCTGGCCGCGAACCCGGACCTGATGCTGCTCGACGAACCGTTCGAGGGGCTCGCGCCCTACATCGTCCGGCGTATCGAGGACATCATCGCGGACATCAACGACGAGAAGGGCGTGACCGTCTTCTTCGTCGAGCAGAACGTCGCGGCCGCGCTCGCCATCGGGTCGCGCCACTACATCCTCGACGAGGGCCAGATCGTCGCCGAGGTCAGCACGGACCGACTCCGAAAAGACGACGCCCTTCGGCAGACGTACCTCGGGGTATGAGTACGGGTATCACAGACGCGTTCACGGAGTCGGTCGCCGAGACCGGCGCGACAGTCGATGTCGTCCCTGCGGCGGACGCTGAATCCGCAATCGCGGCGGCGGTCGACGCGCCCGCTGTCGGGACACCGCTGCCGTTCGAGGGCGTCGGCCTCCCGGAGCCGGTTGGAACCGACCCCAGTCCGTCTGACCTCGCCGACGCGGAGACGGGTGTCACGCCCGCCCGCCTCGGTGTGGCCGCGCTCGGCAGCATCCTCATCCGGTCGACGCCCGAGGGCGACGAGCCGGTGAGCCTCTACCCGAACCGCCACGTCGCGGTCGTCGCGGCCAGCGCGCTCGTCGACGGGACCCGGGACGCGGTCGACTGGCTCGCCGACGAGTTTGAGTCCGGGCGCGATTCCTACGTGTTCGCGACCGGTCCGTCCGCGACGGCCGACATGGGTGGCCTCGTCGAAGGGGTCCACGGCCCGAACGAAGTACACGTCATCGTCATCGAAGACAGATGAGCACAGAACGAAGACGCAAGGCGGCGGAGATTCGTCACCTGCTCGACGCGGAGGGCCCGAACATCGGCCCGAGCGTCCAGGACAAGAACGAGAAGCGCTACGCAGCCATCGACCGCTTCGACGACTGGGAAGACAGTCGCGAGGCGGCACGGGCCATCAAGGAGGACGCCATCGCGAACCTCGACCACCTCATCGAGACGGTCCGGGAGTCGGTCGAGGCCAACGGCGGGACGGTCTACCTCGCCGAGGACGCGGCGGACGCGAACCGCTACGTCGAGGAAGTCTGCGAGCAGGAGTCGGCCGAGACGCTGGTGAAGTCGAAGTCGATGACGACCGAGGAGACCGAACTCAACGACGCGCTCGCGGACGCCGGGGTCGACGTGTACGAGACCGACCTCGGCGAGTTCGTCATCCAGCTCGCGGACGAGACCCCGAGCCACCTCGTCGGCCCGGCGCTGCACAAGTCCCGCGAGGAGATCGCCGACCTGCTCAACGAGGTGTTCGAGCCCGAGGAACCCCTGGAGACGGCCGAGGAGATGACGAAGTTCGCCCGGGACTACCTCGGCGAGCGCATCATGGAGGCCGACGTGGGCGTCACGGGCGCGAACTTCGTGATGGCCGAATCCGGCACCATCGCGCTCGTCACGAACGAGGGCAACGCCCGCAAGTGCGCGGTGACGCCCGACACGCACGTCGCGGTCGCGGGCGTCGAGAAACTCATCCCCTCTATTCGCGAACTCGGCCCCTTCATCGACATCATCTCGAAGGCGGCCACGGGGCAGGACATCTCGCAGTACATCTCGCTGTTCACCCCACCCACGGACTCGCCGACCTTCGACTTCGAGACCGACGAGCGCGGATTGGGCGAGGACCGCGAGTTCCACCTCGTGCTGCTCGACAACGGCCGCTTCGACATGCGCGAGGACGAACACCTGCGCGAGACCCTGTACTGCATCCGGTGTGGCGCGTGCTCGAACTCGTGTGGCAACTTCCAGGCCGTCGGCGGCCACGGGTTCGGCGGCGAGACCTATTCAGGAGGAATCGGCACCGGCTGGGAGGCCGGCGTCCACGGTCTCGACAGTGCCGCCGAGTTCAACGACATGTGCACCGGCTGTACCCGGTGCGTGAACGCCTGCCCCGTCAAGATCGACATCCCCTGGATAAACACGGTCGTCCGCGACCGCGTGAATCAGGGCGCAGATGCCGACGCATTCGACCACCTCGTCGACGGGCTGACGCCGGACGAGGAACCCGCTGGACTGGACCTCGGCAAGCGGTTGTTCGGCAACTTCGATTCTGTAGCCCGACTGGCGAGTGCGACCGCCCCCGTCTCGAACTGGGTGGCCGGTACCGACCCAGTCCGGGCCGGGATGGACCGGTTCCTCGGCATCGACCGCCGGCGCGAGTTACCAGAATTCCAGCGCGAGACCCTGGTAAAGTGGTTCGACTCGCGAGGACCGACGGTTCCGGCCGACGAGGCCGACCGCGAGGCCGTCCTCTATCCGGACCTCTACACCAACCACGTGCTGGTCGACCGCGGGAAGGCCGCGGTCCGGGCGCTCGAAGCCCTGGACGTCCACGTCAAGGTCCCGAAGATGGCCTCGTCCGGGCGCGCCCCGCTATCGCAGGGCATGGTTTCGACTGCAGAGGATCACGCCCACGAGGTGTACGCGAGCCTCGCCGAGCACATCGACGCGGACCGCGACGTGGTCGTGGTCGAGCCGTCGGACCTCGCGATGTTCGACCGGGAGTACGAGAAGTTCCTCGCGCCGAAGGCGTACGAGCGCCTCGCGGACGCGAGCTACGAGGTGATGGAGTACCTCTACGGACTCCTCGAGAACGGGGCCGATTCGAGTGCCCTGGAATCGCCACCTAGCGAGGTGGCCTACCACAGCCACTGCCAGCAGCGCACCCTCGGGCTGGAACCGTACACCGTCGCAGTGCTGGAAGACTGTGGAGCCAGTGTCCGCACCTCCAACACCGAGTGCTGCGGGATGGCCGGGAGCTTCGGCTACAAGTCGGAGTACTACGAGATGAGCATGACCGTCGGCGAGCCCTTGCGCGAGCAGTTCGCGGGCGAGGGAACGGTCGTCGCGTCGGGGACCTCCTGTACCGAGCAGTTAGGCGACCTGCTGTCGCAGGGGATTCGGCACCCGGTCGAGTTGCTGGTCCGGTAACTCAGGCGGTCGCCGTTGCGTTCATCGTTTTCAGTCCGCAGTCGCGTTCGCCGCCCCATCGCGAATCCCGTCCAGCGTCGAGGGGGCCGGGCCGTTCACGATGGTCACCTGTTTCCCGTCGACCGTCACCCGGAAGGCGTCGGCGAACGGCCCCTGAAGGATGAGGTACGTGTTCTCGTCGACCTGCTCTGCGTCGTGATAGCGAAGCAGTTCGCGGTAGGCGTCGGCGAACTCGCGGGCGTCGCTCTGCGAATCCCACGTCGTGTGCCAGACGTAGCCCGTCTGGTCGCCGTTCTGGTAGGCGTACAGCGTGTCGCCTGCCCAGCCGTCACTCGGGGGCAGGTCGTAGTCCAGCGGGTTCGAGCTGTTCACGGTCCCGTTCGCGTCCGTGTTGAGCAAGTCCTCGCGCGAGATCAGCGTCGCGTTCCGGTCGTCGTAGAGGGTGTACGCGAACATCGTGGCGATGCCGGCCTCGCCGAGGGTCGACCCCGGCGGCCCGACGTCGACGCGCTCCCACGCCTGGTTACTCCGGTCGGGTTCCTGCACCAGGTCCGAGTCGGCATCGAGGTCCTGCTCGATGACCTGCTCACTGGACAGCGGCGGGTCCTCGTACAGGTCGTCCACGCCCTCCCAGCCGTCCTCGGCGTAGATGTCGTGGACGAGTTCCTCGCCCTCGGCGTAGGGGAAGTACGAGAGCAGGTACAGGCCCATGTGGATAGAGGGGCCGTCGTCGGTGCTGGCTGCGGTCTCGCCGTCGCCGTCCTCGGCGGAGCCGCTGTCGCCACCGGTTCCATCGTCTTCCAGGCACTCCCAGTCCGTCGAACACCGCTGCTCGTATCGCCGGTCGACGAAGTTGGCGTCACCCTCGACCAGTGAGATGACCCCGCGAACCTGGTCGTCGTTCATGTTTCTCGGCACTGGGGTCGAGACGAGGACCTGCCGGAACTGGTAGGCGTGGTAGAGTTCCTGGGCCAGCGTCACCTCGTTGAGGCGCGCCGGATCGCTCTGGGAGACGATGACGATGCGGTCCTCCTGGGTGTCGTAGTACCCCTGCACGGTCGAGCCGCGGTTCTCGGACTGCTGCTGTTGGGCGTCGGCCGACTCGCCCACGAGGAACAGCGCCTCGTACCGGGCGGCCTGTTCGGCGGCCGCGGCCTGCTGTGCTGCTGACGCGCCGTCGCCGCTCCCGGCACTGGCCCCTGCCGCCGTCGAGTTCCGGTACTCGCTCCGGCTGACGAGTTCCACCGGGACTGGGCGCTCGAACTCCACGCCCCGGACCTGCTCGACGCGGGCCATCGCGCGGGCGACGACGGCGTCGAGTTCGGCGTCGCTGAGTCCGTCGGCGGTCGTGACGTTCAGTGATTCGTCGTACCAGAACCCGTCCTCCCAGCCCTGCTGGTCGGTCGTCGGGTTGGTGACGCTCGCGTTCTCGGCGAGCGAGTCGTTCACACCGAGGGTCCCCGACTCCTGTGCGCCGATGGGGACCGCATTGCAGCCGGCGAGGAGGACGACGAGGACGAGGGCGAGGCCGAGCGGGCCGAGCTGTCGCATTCCTCAGACGCTTGGGGTGGGGACGGTAAAAGCGGTGTGCCCCACGTGTGCTGCTCTCACTCCTCCGGCTCGGGGTGCCCGAACAGCGCGTCGAGCTCGAACAGCGGGACGATGTCGCCGGTGGCGTAGTCCCGGAGAAGTCGCTCCAGTTCCTGGAACGTCGCCGTCCCGGTGAGGCCGTTCTCGAGTCCTTCGACGTAGGCTTCGCCGAGCGCCACACCGATGTGTCTCCCCTGCATGACCTCGTCGGTGATGCCCATCCCCGCGAGGTAGCCGTCGTGGAAGTCGTACTCGGCATAGCGAACCTCGCCGGTGTCGATGTCCTCCCAGCGACAGAGCCGCTCCAGCTTGGGGAAGGTCGCGCGACCCCGGAGGCGGTCCTGGTAGGCCTCTCCCGCGTGCACGGCGAGGTCGACGTGGCCCGCAAAGAGCCGGTCGAGTTCGGCCTCGGCCTCGGGCCACGCGCCCGACTCGGCAACTTCGCTCGCCCAGTTCCGCAGGTGGATCTCGTCGAAGCCGGTCCCGTGGTAGGTCAGCGTGCGGTCGACTGGGCGGTCACCGACCCAGTCGAGCACGGTCTGCAGCACGTCGGCGGTGTGTTCGTCTTCCCACCCGCCTTCCCTGAGAAAGACCGCCGTCTCGGGCTCGTCGTCAGGCGAGGCCGCATAGCCCACGGCGACCGCCACGAGTTCGAAGTAGTCGGTGTTCTCGAAGTCGCGTGGCTTGCCGTGTGGACTCGCGGTCTCGATGTCGAGTGCCAGCGTTCCCATACCGGGGAGACTCGGGGCAGGTACAAAGCCGTGCTGTGTCCCGGTTTTTTTGGACTCCCCGACCGAGCGATCGTGGCTATCCAGACCGCGACGGCTTCGAGGACACGCCGCCGTCGTAGTCGCTCTCGACCGGTCCGAGGGCGTCGATCGCCGCCTCCTCGGCCTCGCGAGCCGGGCCCAGGTCGGTCCCGTCCCGCTCCGATTCCAGATGCTCCGCGACGGTCGTCTCGTAGGCATCCGAGAGGGGCGTCGAGTCCCAGCCGAGGGCGGCCAGCTTCTCGGTCGAGACGAGCATCGGTTCGTCCGTGAACAGCGGGAAATCCGAGGGAGATAGGTCGGTCGCGGCGAGTTCGCGCTCACTGGCGTACACGAACTTGACCTCGGTGTCGAGGGCCTCCGCGGCGAGTTCGAGCCAGCCCGCGAGCGTCGTCGCCTCGCGGTCCGCGACGTTGTACGCCTCGCCCGGTTCCCCGCGTTCGGCGACGATTCGGAGCGCTCGCCCAACGTCCGCGACGTAGGCCCGGTGCAGCAGGCTGTCGCCATCGCCGGGCACGAGCACCCGGTCGTATTCCTCCAACCGGTGCAGCCAGTAGTCGGTCCGCTGGGTGTAGTCGTGCGGGCCGTGCACCAGCATCGGGCGGACCGACATCGCGTTCACCCCACGGTCGGCGGCGTCGAACACTTCGCGGTCGCACTCGGCTTTCCGGGGCCCGTAACTCGCCATCGATTCGTCGGTCGCCTGTTCGGGCGTGCACTCGCACAGGGGTATCTCGTCCTCGCGCATCGGAATCGGCTGTTCACCGTAGGCCGACCCGGAGGAGACGAACACGTACGCATCCACGTCGGCGAAGACCTCGGTCGCGGTCGCTATCTGCTCGGGGAACATCCCGACGAAGTCGATGACGATGTCGGGGTCGACCTCGTCGCGGGCGGCTTCGAGGGCGGCGCGGTCGTTCCGGTCGCCCTGGTAGTTGCTGACCCCGTCGGTGTCGGCGAAGGGGTCCGTGGCCTTCCCACGTGAGAAGGTGGTCACCGTGTAGTCGTGTGCGAGCAGTTCCGAAACGGTGTGGCGACCGATGAAGCGGGTACCACCGACGAGCAGGGCGCGTGGCATGGGGTGTATCGGTTCGGAAACACGATAACCGTGGTGCCGGTCGGCTGCTGGCTCCGGCCTGCTGCTCCCTGCAGAAGAGACTTACCGGAATGCTGTCCAGTTCTCGTATGGCTCGCCCAGCCCTCCCACTCCTCGCACTGGTCGTGGCCGTCGCCCTCGCCGGCTGTCTCGGCGGGTTCACGGCCACGAACACGGGTACACCGACGACGGACCCGCCAACGACCACCCCACAGACCACCGTCACCTACGGCACCGACTGTCCCTACGTCCTCTACATCGACTCCGCGACCGCCGAGCAACGGAACGAGACCGACACCGTCCGGCAGTTCAGGGACCTCTCCGAGCGCGAGCAGGAGCTGTTCGAGCAAGCCCTCGAGAACGGGAGCGTCGAGTCGGACAGCCTGCCAGACCTGTGGAGCAGTCCCGGACTCGTCGCCTACCAGAACGAGACGTACTACGCCGTCGCGGCGGTCTGCTGAAAGAAGGGGACGACAGACAGTTCTCCGGCCTACTCGTCGCCCACCGAGACGAACGGTAGCGTCGCGCGCTCGGTGTCGCTGTAGGCCAGCGCGTCGGCCTGGCTCACGCCGTCGGGCGTGACCAGGTCCATGATCCACGGCGCGTTGTCGACCGCGCCGGGTTTCGCGCCGCCGAAGGTGTAGCCGCCGGCCGTCTCGTTGACGGGCCGGAGCCCGCCGAAGTTCTCGGACTGGACCATGGCGACGAGTTCCAGGTCCGCTGCGTCGACCCCGTCGAGGGCCTCGCGGTCGAGGCTCAGGGTGACGGTTCCCGCCGCGTTGTCGACGCTCTCGCGCACGGTGACGGTGTTCCCGTCGGCGTCGGTGAGCGCCGCGCCGGTCGCGTCGATTGCGCTCTTGGTGAAGCCACTGATCTCCAGGCGGTAGTGCCACGCGTCGGCGAAGCCGACGTTCGCGCCGAGGTCGTCGAGACTGGCCGTCGACCCGCCGGACTTGCTCGGGTCGCGGAGCCAGCAGACGAACATGTGTGGCGAGAAGCCGCGGCTGCTCCCGAACGCGTTGTTCAGGGTCTCGACCTCGAAGCGGAACTGGTGGATGCTCGGGGTCTGCTCGACCGTGACCGAGGTGAGCTCGAACACGCCCTCGGGGAACGCGCCGGCGGTCGGGTAGGTGTACTCGCCGGGGCCGTGGTCGTCGCCGGTCGGGTCGCTGATGGTCGCGACCGTCTCGGGCGGTTTGACCGTGACCGTCTCGCTCGCGAGCGTCTTCCCGTCGGTGGTCTGGACGACCACGTCGTAGGTGCCGGGCGTGTCGATGGCGTACGAGAACTCGTACGTCTGGTCGGTCGAGTTCGGCGGGAAGCGGACGTTCGCGCTCGCGGCCACCTCGCCGTCGACGACGAGCTCGACCGTCGTGCCACCGATGTAGTCGCCCGAATTCGAGCCCGTGGCGCTGACGAAGGGCTCCTGGACGAACGTCTCGTCGCGGATGGACACGTCGAGGTCCTGCTCGGGGTACTCGTACTCCGGCAGGTCGGCCACGTCTTCCCAGTCCGCGGGGCGGATGCGAACCGCGGTCCCGCCGGACTCGATGGTCGAGGCGAGCAGGGTCGTGTCGGCGGTGACGATGGCCTCGTCGATGAGCACGTCGGTGAGGTTCTCGTCGAAGCGGGCGTCGATGCCGTCGGAGTAGATTTCGGCGACGTACTTGCCCTTCGTGTGGCCCGTGCCCTGGCCGTTCTGCTTGCCTTGGCCGTTGCCGTTCCCGTTGCCTGTGTCGCCGCCGTGGCCCTTCCCCGTGCCCTCGTCGTGCCCGTTGCGCGTGCCGGGGGCCGAGTCGAGGAAGTCGAGGGGAACGTCGAGGGCGCGGCCGTTGTCGTCGGTCATCGCGCCGACGAACCACTCCTCGTCTTTCTGCCGGGCGGTGACCATGTAGGAGCCGATGTCGGCGTCGACGACGCGGGTGTCGTCCCAACCGGCGGCCGGCACGTCCTCGATGAACTGGAAGGCGTCCACCGTGGGGCCGAGCGTCGGGTCGGTGTCCGGTTCGGGCATCGATGCGCCAGGCTCTGTGACTGCGACCGAATCGAGGTTCAGGCCGCCGGTGTCGCCGTCGGCCAGCGTGAGCGCGAGGTCGTTCTCGCCCGATTCGAGTGTGACCGTCGCGGACACCGTGGCCCACTCGTCCCAGTACGCCGTGGGTGGGAAGGTGACCTGCGTGGTGTCGCCGTTGGCGACGATGGTCGCGGTCCGGGGTTCGTCCGCCGGGACCGCGTTGTTCTCGGCGTCGCTGGCGTAGCGCAGGTGGACCGCGTACTCCCCGGTCTCGGGGACGTCCGCGACGGTCCACGAGAGCGACGCGTCGGTGGCGACCGTGTTCGGATCGACCGGGACGTACCGGCCGCCCTGTGCGCCGGCCCAGCGCGCCTTCGTGGTGAACCCGTCGCTGTCGGCGAACTCGGCCTGGCAGACCTCGCCGACGGAGCAGACGGCGGGCTGATCGGCGAGGTACGAACTCGGCAGGTCCGCGACCATGTGGAGGCCACTCAGGTAGGTCGGGTACATCGCGAGCTGTTTCGCCCGCGTGGTCTCGATTCCCCCGGAACCGGAGTCCATGTCGAAGATACCGGGCGTGTACTCGACGGGACCGCCGAGCATCCGGGTGAACGGGAACGTGACGTGGTGCGAGGGGTCGATGTAGCCGAAGGCGTCGTACTCCTGCCCGAGGACGCCCTCGCGGGTCATCACGTTCGGGTAGGTCCGGCGCTCGCCCGTCGGTTTGACGGGCTCGTGGACCTCCAGCATCTGGCGGTTCTTCGCGGCTTCCTGGTACACCAGCCGGTGGTGGTTGACCAGCGCCTGGCAGTGGTGGTTGTACGTCGTCCCGTCGATGGAGACGCCGCTGTCGGCGACGTAGCCCGTCTTGATGGAGTTGATGCCGAGGTCGTCGTAGTCGGCGAACGGGTTCGGGTCGTTGTCGAGCTGGGCCTCGTAGTTCGAGACGTTGCCGGCGGTTTCGTTGTGGGCCGTCATCGCGACCGGCGGGTCGAGCTGTTCGCCGTGGTCGCACACCGCCTCGATGTCGAAGTCGGGGTACGTGTCGTCGAAGTCCATCGTGCTCCCGTCGCCGGGGTAGGAGTCCCAGCCCTCGTTCCACCCCTCGACGAGCACGCTCTCGATGCCGTGCTCGCTGGCGAAGTCCATGTAGCGCTTCATCCGGTCGGTCTGGGCCCCGTGGTTGCCGCTCTCCGGCCCGGTGTACTCCCAGTCCGCGCGGCCGGTTATCATCAGCCACCAGACGCCGAGGAACTTCTGGGGCTGGATCCAGTCGGTCCCCTGCGGGAACTCCTCGGGGTCCATGGGGTCGTTCAGGTTCAGGACGAGGCTCGACTCGACGAGGTCGCCCGGGCGCTCGCCTATCTGTATCGTGCGCCAGGGCGTCCGGTGCGGGGCCGCCGCCGACACCTTCGTCCCGTCGGGCATCGGTGCCAGCGTGGACTGGACGGTGGTCGAGCCCTCGGCGACCGGTTCGACCGCCATCGCGGCGTAGTCGACCAGGTTCGCCTCGTGGACGCTCAGGTAGCGCCCGCCCGCCGTCTCCATCGTGATGGGCGTGTGTGCGCCCTCGTAGGGTGTCCCCGAGCCGACCTCGCTCAGGGGCGTCTCCTTGTAGGCGTACTCGTAGCTGTTGAAGTCGTTCTCGACCCACCAGCTCGTGTGGTCGTCGGTGAACGCGAACTCGGTCCGTTCGTCCGTGACGACGAACTCGCCGAACCCGCTCTCCTCGGGGAAGACGTACCGGAAGCCGACGCCGTCGTCGAAGGCCCGGACCTCCAGCGTGAGGTGGCGGCCCGGTGCGGTCTCCTCGACCAGCCCAAGTCGAAGCTCCTCGTACTGCTCGCGAATCTCGTCGTACTGGTCCCAGACGGGCGTCCAGGTGGTGTCCTCGGTGGCGCGCTCACTGCCGGTCACCGCGATGCCCTCGCCGAAGGCGGGCTGGTCCTGGAATGCGAAGCCCAGCCGTGAGTCGGCGACGACCGTCTCCCCGCCGTGGCTCACGCTGTAGCTCGGTACCCCGTCCGCCACGTCAACCGTCACCGCGACGGTCCCGTCCGGCGACGTGACCGTCTGTGTGGCTGCGTCGTTCCCCGTCGTGACCTTTGCGGCCGTCTCGTCGGCGACCGTCAGCGAGAACGCCGACGCCGCGACCAGCGACGCCACTCCACCCACGAACTCGCGCCGGTCCATGGATGGTAAAGTGTGATTACTTTGTTCGTCAAACATCGGCTAGCATGCCAAAGGGGCGCATAATAAACGTACCTATCTAATCGGACACGTGTATTTCTCTCAACTGATTCGATTGCGTATCGAGATGCAGTACAGCAGGTGTGGTTGTGTCTTCAGGCAGTCACACCCGTTTGTAACAGGAGAAGAGAAGAACTGAAAACGCTGGCAGAGTGGGCCAGTCGCGTCCCGAAGGTCAGGGCAACACCCCCTCGGGGAACGTGAGAACCCCGGCCTCGACGAGCACCAGGATGAGGACCGTGTACCCGACCGACAGCAGGAGATCGCGGGTGAGTCGCTTTCTCGTGTACGGCTCGTTCTCCCCGGTGACGACGCTGGTGGTGCCCTGTTGCAACAGCACGAACCCGAGAACGTTCGTCAGCCAGTAGCCGACGACCAGTGCAGGCACGAACGACCCGTGGACCAACAGGGCGACGACCGTCGCGAACGCGTACGCCAGCGGGACGTTCACCAGCAGGTCGTTCCACCACGAGAGCGGTGAGAGGATGAAGCCGACCGTCGCGAGGAGCCCACCCTTGATGCGTTGTCGGGTGTGGCGTAGCATGTGTGCCTCTGTGACACACTGTAGGCGGGCTGCGAGTATAAGCGAGATTCTCGCCGTTTCGAGGTGTAGATGGAGAGAGAAGTGCGGCGTACCGGTCGGGATTTGAGCTCACTCACAGGTCGAAACGTTGCTCGCTGTTCGAACTCGGGTCCGGCTTTTCACTCATCACGGCCCCATCGCTATCGCTCGGGATGTGAGTTTCAGAAAAAGCCTAGGCCGGGATTTGAACCCGGGCTCTCGTCCTTACCAAGGACGCGCTTTACCGCTAAGCTACCCAGGCACCGTGTCGCGTTCGGCGCATTTCATGGTTGCCCGCTCGTATCTTTAAGGGCTTCGATTCGTCGTCACGAATCCGTCGCCGGCTGGCGGACATGATCGTCAGCGCCGGCCGCGTCACCGGCGGTCGCGCCGGTCTGGAGGTCCGTGTGTGCCGGGAGTGACGCCGCGGCGTCGGGGAGCCCGATACCGGCGGCGACGGCGAGGTCGTCGACCTGTGCGAACAGCTCGGTCGTGGGGGTGGCGTCGACGGCGGTGACGCCGGCGGTGGCGGCGAGTTCGAACACGTCGCGTTCGAGGGTGATGTCGAGCGCGGCGGTGTCGGCGTCGGGTGCGCGGCGGCCGGTCTGGTCGCGACCGAACCGGCGGACGGTGGCGACGGCCTTGCTGGCGGCGTCGGTTCGCGCGAGGAGGTAGAAACCGCGGGAAACGAGGACGGTGGCGGCGAGCGAGTCGAGGTTGGGCTGGGTGTGGTCATCGCTGTCGGTCCAGGGTTCCTCGTGGGCCAGCGTCCGGGTGAGCCGGAGCCCGTCGTAGATGAGCTGGACCCCGGCGGCCCGCTCGGCGACGGACGCGGGGTCGACGGCGTCGTCGCAGGCGCGCGCACAGCGAATCGTCAGCACTCCTGGTGCCATCGACGCCGACTCGAGGCGCGCCTCCAGGTCGTCCCGGAGGCGGTCCGGATAGATGTCCCGGATGGCCTCGATGGCGGCACGGCGGCACGTAGCGGCCTCGTCCATTGGCAGTCGCTAGCGGTGGGAAAGGCAAAGACCTTTGGAAAACCCAACAGACGCACGGACATGATTCAGACGGAGGTTGCGGGGGACGTGACGACGGTTACGATGGACCGGCCGTCGCGGCGGAACGCGTTGACGCGGGCCGGACTGGACGACCTGGCGGCCGCCGTCAAGGCAGCCGAGACACCGGTGGTCTACCTGACCGGCGCGGGGGGCGCGTTCTCCGCGGGGGCGGACTTCGACGTGGTCGCGTCGCTCGACCACGATGACGCGAGGGCGTTCGCGCGGCAGGGCCAGCGAACTGCACGGACGCTCGAGACCGCCGAGAACGTCGTCGTGGCAGGCATCGACGGCCCGGCTCGCGGCGGCGGGGTCGAACTCGCGCTGGCGTGTGACATCCGGATCGCGACGCCCGAGGCGACGTTCGCGGAGACGGGCGTGAATCTCGGGCTGTTCGGGGCCTGGGGCGGCACCGTCAGGCTCCCCCGCGTCCTCGGCGAGGGCGACGCGATGGACCTCGCGCTGTCGGGTCGGGTGGTCGACGCCGAGGAGGCGAACCGGATGGGACTCGTGTCGCGGGTGGTCGAGGACCCCCGGGCGGTGGCCGAGGAGGTCGCCGCGAACGACCCCGACACCGTCTCGGCACTGAAACGGCGGATGCGCGACGGTGCCGACCGGGTGGTGCAGGAGGCCCGCGAGGCCGAGGTGTTCGCGGACCTCGTCGTCGAGCACGCCGACGAAATAGGCCGGTAACGGCCTGGGCACCGGGGGTACCGACGTAGCAGGGAAGCATTGATTTCGGTCCGGCCCTCCAGTGCGCGTGTGCACGACTGCGATCACTGTGGGGATTCGTTCGACGCCGAGGGGGCCTACCTCCGCCACCTCCGCGACGAGCACCCGGACGACCTGGGGCGTATCGAACAGCGACGTGTCGCCGAACTCGACGACGACGAGGGCATCCCGACCAGCACCCTCGCGCTGGGGGCCGCGGGCGTCGTCTTCGCACTCATCGTGGGTGGCTTGCTGGTGAGCCTCAGCGGCGGGTCCAGCGCCGGCGCGACGAACGCCCTCGTCGGCGACAGTGTCCGTCAGCCCGCCAGCCTCGGAACAGTCCACCAGCACGGGGGGATGACGGTGACCATCGACGGCCAGTCGCTCGATTTCAGCCAGAGCAAGTACCAGCTCCAGGACGACTACTTCCACTACGAGAACGGTGACGGGAGCCAGTGGCACGTCCACGGGCAGGGCGTCACGCTGGAGTACGCGCTGGAGTCCCTGGGGATGGGCGTGACCGAGAACGGCCTCGCCTTCGGCGACGACGTCTACCGGGCGGGTCAGGGGTCGACGGTCGTCTACGAGGTGAACGGGCAGGCCGTCAACCCGGAGAGCTACGTGCTCAAGAACGGTGACGACGTGCGGGTGGTCGCGGAGAATCCAGTCGACGAATAGGAAGCCGGTCGCCGAATCGGCGATTCTTTTCGCGTGTCGACAGCTCGCTCAGAGCCGGAGCTCGGACGGCGCGGGCGGCATGTGACGCTTGTGCTCGCTGACCTCGTACAGCCCGCGGACCGTCTCGACGTCTTCTTCCGGGATACCGAGTTCGCGCGCGGTCGCGCTGGTCGACGCGCCGCCCTCGATGTGGAGCGCGATGACCGCGTCGACCGTGTCGTAGTCCACGCCCATCTCCTGTGCATCGGTCTGGTCCTCCCACAGCTCCGCGGTCGCCTCCTTCTCCGCGAGGTCGTCTGCCGCACCCATGTACGCCGCGAGCTGGCGGACCTGCTGCTTGTAGAGGTTCCCGATGGGGTTGCAGTCGACCGCCTGGTCGCCGTACTTCGTGAAGTAGCCCGTCAGCGCCTCGGCCTTGTTCCCGGTCCCGAGGACGATGCGGTTCTCCTCGTTGGCGACGTAGTAGTTGACGACCCCGCGCAGGCGTGCCCGGGCGTTGCCCACCGCGACGGTCGACCCGTCTGCATCCGGAATCGCGTCGACCAGTTCGTCGACGATGGGGCCGATCTCGATGGTGTCGTACTCGATGTCCAGCGTCTCCGCGACGCGCTCGGCGTCGCTCATGTTCGCATCGCTGGAGACCGCCGCCGGCAGCACCAGCCCGCGGACGTTCTCTTTCCCGAGCGCCTCGACGGCCAGATACGCCGTGGTCGTGCTGTCGACACCGCCCGAGAGCCCGAGGACGGCCCCGTCTGCGCCGGCAGCCGCGACTGTGTCCTGGATGAACGAGACGATGTGGTCACGCTGGGCGGCCAGCTCTTCCTCCGAGAAGCGAAGGTTCAACATTAGGCGAGCCTTGCATCCCCATCCGTTAATACGTTGCTCGATGGGGTCGGAGGCTGGACGTTCGTCCAGCTATCTGGCTCGATAGTCTCTCTTACGGATGTGGGCCGCTGGTTCGACGACACCACCGGCTTCGGGCGAGTATCATCCCGGTGCCTGCGGTGACACTGTAGCGCTGTCCAGCGGTCTTCGGCGCTCGCCCACCGTCAGTATTCGATGTCTTTAAAAAGCCAGGTCGGCAATAGTGCAGTACAGCGTCACAACGCCAGCGAGCACCGGTGGTCCAATGGTAGGACATTAGCTTCCCAAGCTAATAGTCCGGGTTCGATTCCCGGCCGGTGCATCCCTTCGGTCTTCCCGCCCGACGTTCACCTCGCGGCGCTCGGTGAACTCCCTGCCGGTGCACTTCTGCGACGGTCACACGGACAGCGGTGCGCGAACCGGACCGGCCGTTCGGCCCCTCTAAACCCACATCGTGTCACCACGACGTGCAAACCCGCCGACGGCTAGCGATAGTAGTCTCACCCTACGCCGTCTCGTCGCCGGGTTACAGCGGAACTACCGGTTCGATAACATACTATTAGCTATGATTCTACTGGCCGATTGATGAGTTGGGAGTTGGGAACCTGTGAGCTACAACGTACAACACGACAGTGGGGCATCGTTCGAGACCACGCTCGGGACGTTCTACGACACACACGAGGAGGCACTGCTGGGCATCCACTACGACAGCGAGGCTATCGTCGAACGATGGCCCCAGCTGGCGAGGGGGTACTGTGACAACGACTTCACGATGGTCAGGGCGACGGTCGCGGGCGAATGGGATACCATCGACCACGAGGACCTGCACGTCGACCCGGACGAATATCTCTGTGAGGGGTAACGGTCGATACTCACGCTGGTGACTCGTTCTCGCATCGACCAGCGGCGGGTATCGGACGCGAAAGTATCAGGAGAACTGGATTCGTAGCGTCGGCCATGGTCGGACACGTCAACGAGGCAGACCTGGAGTGGGACGAACTGGAGAAGGGCGAGACGCGCTTTCGGCGCAAGCAACTCGGTGGAGCAGCCGGGGCCGAGCAGCTGGGAGCGAGCCTGTACGAACTCCCGGCTGGAGCGCGTTCGTGGCCGTTCCACTACCACACTGCGAACGAGGAGGCCATCTACGTGCTCGCGGGGGCGGGGACGCTCCGAACCGCTGATGGGGAGCATGCACTGGAACGGGGTGATTTCGTGGCGTTACCGACGGGCGAGGAGGGTGGCCATCGCGTCGTCAACACGGGCGAGGAGCCGCTTCGCTACCTGTGTGTGTCGACGATGCAGGAACCTGACGTGACGGTGTATCCGGACTCTGGAAAACTCGGCATCTTCGCCGGTGCCCCTCCGGGCGGTGATTCGGCGGCCCGGACCGTGGATGGCTACTACCCCCGTGATGCGGCCGTCGATTACTGGGACGGCGAGGAGCGGTAGTCGGACTGCGCGACGGCGACTGTCGTATCGGATTCGATCCAGGCGTCGAGGTTCTCTCGGTCGTAGATGATGAGGCCGTTGACAGTCTCGCGGCCGACGTAGCGCTCTGCTTCGGTATCGGTCGTGTTCATTCGACTCGATACTGGCTTCTGCGCGGGTGGGTATATGTTTGCTGGCCAAGACCGGCCGAAACGGCTAATAGGGGGACTGTAACGGCCGAAACGCCTATGTGCCAGAGAGGTCGCCGGCGCAGTACCGGCAGTACCGGAACGTCGGGTCGAGTTCGTTCGGGGTGCCGCAGTGTGGACAGTGGCGGCTGTCACCGGTGGGCTCGCGTCGGCGGGTCGCGGGCGCGCTCGCCGCTCGCTCCTCGAAACCGATGCCGTCGCCCTCGGGGACGGCGCGCGACGGCCCGCTGTCGGTCTGTCGCCGGTAGTAGATGTAGACCGCCAGCTGCAGCGCTGCGAACACGAGCAGGTAGCCGATAGCCCAGTCCCAGACCTCTGCCATACCGTGGTATAGCGTAGCACGCTACTTTACTGTTGGTACTTGCCTCTCAGGTGCACCGAATTCCGTCAGAGTTAGGCACCGTCACCTGCAGGCTCGGATATGGAACGACGGTCCCGGATGCTCGCAGTTTCCGCGCTCCTCCTCCTCGTCACGGCGTATCTCGGCTTGCAGGCCGCCTTCGGTGCGCCTGCGGCCGCCGCCACGCCGATGGCGACCGAACAGAACACGACGAACGAGACGGCATCGGTCCTCGAACAGCACGCCGGTAACACGCTCATCGGCATCCAGAGCTACGGCGACGCGTACGAGGGTCGCGCCATCGAGGTGACGCCCAACGGTGAGGTGATCTGGGAGTACGAGCCCGACAACTCCCGGGTGTTCGACGTCGAGATGCTCGAGAACGGGAACATCCTCGCCTCCGTAGCGACGAAACGGCCATCGAGTGCGTGTCCCGAAGAGTTCGCCGAGGGCGGCTGTGTCCACAACCGCGTCGTCGAACTCGACTACGAGACGAAAGAAGAGGTGTGGAACCACTCGTGGTACGACGTGTTCGTCCACAACCACGAGGTCCACGACGCCGACCGGCTGCCGAACGGCGAGACCGCCATCATCGACATGGGGAACAACCGCGCGTTCACGGTCGACCAGCAGGGCGACATCACCTGGGAGTGGCACGCTCGGGAGCACCTCGGTGAAGGCACCGAGTTCGACCAGCAGTACGACAGTCCCGAGTACACCGGCCCCGAGAAGGACTGGACCCACATGAACGACATCGACCTGCTCCAGAACGGGAACTTCCAGATGTCCATCCGGAACTTCGACGTGGTAATCGAGGTGAACCGGACCACGAAGGACGTGGTGAGCGTCGTCGGTACGCCCGGCGAGCACGACCAGCTCTACGAACAGCACAACCCGATGCGGCTGAACGGGACGGTCCTCGTCGCGGACAGCGAGAACGACCGCGTCGTCGAGTACGACGTCGAGAGCGGCGAGAAGGTCTGGGAGTACAGCCAGGGCATCCTCTGGCCGCGCGACGCGGACCGATTGGAGAACGGCAACACGCTCATCGTGGACACGTTCAACAACCGCGTCATCGAGCTCAACACCGAGGGCGAGGTCGTCTGGCAGTACGGCGGCATACAGATGCCGTACGCGGCCGACCGACTCGGCGGCCCCGAGGAAGGTGGCGTCGATGCGACCGGGGAGAACCTGACGAGCAAGGTCGAAGGTGACGGTGTCGAGAAGCAGGTCGGCACCTACGTGGCCTGGGCACGGTTCGTCTTCCCCGGCTGGGTGTCGTTCGAGGAGTTCGCCGCGGCGACGCTGGGGGCGGTGCTGTCGCTCGTCCTCGTGTTCGACCTCGCGCTCTTCGGCGTGGCCCGGCTACGCTGAGTCAGCGAACCGATCTTTCCTCGCGGTTTACGGCGGCAGGACCCTGAACACGGCGTCGTCAGTCGGTTCAGGGTCGCCCTCACCGTCCTGGTCGCTCGTCGTGAGGTAGAGATGGCCGTCGGGGCCGGTGAACGTCGTCCGGATGCGACCGAGGTCGCTGAAGAACGTGTCCTGTGCCGTGGCCCCGTCGCCTTCGACGACGACCCGACGGAGGTGCTCGCCGGTGAGTGACCCGAGGAAGAAACTGTCTCGCCAGCGCTCGATACCGCCGCGGTAGTAGGTGACGCTCGCGGGCGTGAGCTGTGCGTCCCAGGTCACCAGCGGGTCGACGAACCGCTCTGCCCGCGTGTTCCCGGCGACGACCGGCCAGCCGTAGTTCTCGCCCGCCCGGACGTGGTTGAGTTCGTCGTCCCCGTCGAGTCCGTGGTCACAGACGTAGCACTCGCCGCTGACGAACGTGATGCCGAGCGGGTTGTGGTGGCCGTAGCTGTACACCGCGTTCCCGAACGGGTTGTCCGGGTGGGGCTCGCCGTCGCGGGTGAACCGGAGCACCTTGCCCGCGAGCGAGTCGGTGTCCTGTGCCGATTCCGGGTCGTCGGCGTCGCCGGTCGTCACGTAGAGTGCGTTCTCCGGGCCGACCGCGAGTCGGCCACCGTTGTTGACTCTCGCGGCCGGTATCTTGTCGAAGAGCACGCCGCTGACGGCGAAGTCGCGGTCGACGGCGAGTTCGAGGACGCGGTTCCACAGCCCCGACTTTCGCTGGTACGTCTGGTAGGCGAACGCCCGGCTCGGGTCGACGGGGTCGAACGCTAGCCCGAGCAGGCCGGTCTCGCCGCGCTCGACGGTCTCGTCGGTCAGGTCGCGGACGAGGCCGGCGTCACGGCCGGTCGCCCGCTGGATGCGGCCGGGGCGCTCCGTGAGGTAGAGTTCGCCGGTGCGCGGGTGGAAGGCGGCCCCCCACGGTGTGTCGAGGCGCATCCTGACGCGTTCGAGCCGGACGGGGTCGGGCTCGTCCGTCGTGGGCGTCGGCTCGTCGTCGTCGTCGAGCGTCAGACAGCCCGCGCCGGCGACGGTGGGGAGGGCGGCGAGGGTGGAGAGCAGCCGGCGGCGTCGCATGGTCATGCGATTCGGCCCGACCGGGTAAAAATCTGTTACTTCCGGGGCGACAGGTCGCGTCCGAACTCGTCGAACGCCTCGAAGTCGTCCGGGAGGTCGTACGGGAGCTTCCGCTCGTCCTGGCGGTTGACACCGGCGTCCTCCAGCGGTTCGGCCTCGTCCTCCCAGCCGGGCTTGATCTTCACGCTCTTGGCGGGTTGGCCGACGGCGATGTGGTGGGCGGGGATGTCGTGCTGGACGACGCCGCGAGCGCCGACGACGGCGTTCTCGCCGACCTTGCAGCCGGCACGGACCATCACGTCGAAGGTCAGGCGCACGTCGTCCTCGACGATGGTGTGGAAGTTCTCGACGGCGGTCTGGTCGACGACGTCGTGGTCGTGGCTGTAGACGTGGACGCCGTCGGAGATGGAACAGCGGTCGCCGATGGTGAGCTTGCCGCGGTCGTCGAGGTGGACGTCGTCGTGGATGACCACGTTGTCGCCGATGGTGATGTTGTGGCCGTAGGTGAACGAGATGCCCTTGAAGAAGCGGCAGTTCTCACCCACGTCCTCGAAGAGGTGTTCGGCGAGCATCTGGCGGAAGCGGAGCGCGAACTCGACGTTGTCGGCCATCGGTGTGGCGTCGAACTGCCGCCAGAGCCACTGGAGGTGCTTCGAGCGCTTGAACGCCTCCTCGTCCTTCTCGGCGTAGTACTCCGATTCGAGGGTGGTGTTGCACGGGTCGTACCCCTGCAGGCGGACCTGCTCGGCCGCGGAGACGTCCTCGCCGTTCTTCCAGCGCTCGTAGGCGTCGCGGTCGCCGTGGAGGTCGACGAGCACATCCTCGACCACGCTACAGGTGCTCTCGTCGGAGGAGAGCCGTTCGTCTACCTCCTCGATGAACGCTCGGACGCCGGCCTCCGCACTGTCCGGCAACGAGACGTGACGCTTCGTCATGGGCGGTCTTTCGTCACGGACACATATGGTGGTTCGGTTGTGCGAACTCTGTACCACCCGGGCAGTGTTGCCGGGACCCGACCGTGTGCGACTCGACAACTCCGGTGCGGTACTTGCCGGGAAGGGCAATAGCTATTCACTCAGAAGTGAGTTGTATTCCCATGAGCGACGAGACGCCCGACTCCGCGACACCGACCGTGTGTCGCGACCGGGACGAGACCGACACGGAGCCCGACGAGGCGACGCGGGACGTGCCGAAAATGAGTACGTCTATTCACTCGGAGACGAGTACTCCGCGTATGACCGAGCAGACGCCCGGGTCCGCGACGCCCGCCTGGACCCGCGACCAGGCCGCGACCATCACTCGGCGTGACGACGCGACCGCACCCATCATCTACCCGCCGGCGAGCACCACGGATTCCGAGAACCACATCTGGGACACGTGGCTCCTGCGCGAGCGCGACGGCAGCATCGCCACCCCCGGTGGCTACCGCGTCATCTTCTGTCTCTCCGCCTCGGCGGAGTTGCTCCCCGGCAAGCGCCACGACGTGGCGACCATCCGGTACTACTACTCGAAGGACGGCGAGCAGTGGAACCGCGGCGGCGTCGCCGTCGAGCCCGACGAGGCGTTCGGCTCGCGCCAGTGGGCCGGCTCCGCGATGCTGGACGACGACGGAACCTGCTACCTCTACTACACCGCGGCCGGCGAGTCCGGCGAGGACGAACTGACCTACACCCAGCGCCTCGCCTGCGCCTCTGGTGGGACCGTCGAGACGAGCGGCCAGGGCCTCAGCCTCCAGGGCCCGTGGGAGCACGAGATTCTCGCCGAACCCGACGGCGAGTGGTACGAGACGGAGGACCAGTCCCGCGGGATGATCTACACCTTCCGCGACCCGTGGTTCTTCGAGGACCCCGCCGACGGCGAGACGTACCTCCTGTTCGAGGCGAACACGCCCGTCCCCGAGGGCTCCGACGCCTGCGGCGGCGATGCGGCCCAGCAGGAGTTCAACGGCAGCATCGGTATCGCCCACTCCCCGACCGGCGACCCGACCGACTGGAATCTGCAGGGACCCCTCCTCGACGCCGTGGGAGTCAACCAGGAACTGGAGCGCCCCCACATCGTGGTCGACGACGGCCAGTACTACCTGTTCACCGCGAGCCACGTCCACACGTTCGCGCCCGGCCTCTCCGGGTACGACGCCCTCTACGGCTTCGTCGCGGACGACCTTCGTGGGGAGTACGAGCCCCTGAACGGCTCCGGGCTGGTCTTGACGAATCCCGCGAACGCCCCCTTCCAGGCGTACTCGTGGATGGTGTACCAGCACCGCGACGAGCTGCTGGTGACGAGCTTCTTCAACTACTACGACTTCGACCGGCCGTCGCTGGACGACGTGGCCCTGCTGCCCGAGAACGAGCAGATGCGCCGCTTCGGCGGGACGCTCGCGCCGACGGTGCGGTTAGGGTTCGGCGATGGGGAGACGTGGCTTCGCGGTGTGCTGGACCATGGGCACCTCCCGACCGAGGACGAGGAACTGCCGCCTGTGGAGTTCGCGGAGCGATACGGGACTCGCGAGGAGGAATCTGGGTACTCGTACCGGTGAGTCGTGTTTGCGGGGTCGCTGAGAACTGACTCTTCCCCGCTGCTGGCGAACTGGGTCTGGTGAGGACGAGCAGGTGACTCGCGCTGGTGGCAGTGGAAACCGCCCCGCACAGCACCACCCCGCACCACACCCTCCCCAGCCGATTTCGATGCTCGCTCCACTCCGTTTCGCTGTGCTTCTCATCCCTCGCGCGGCTCTGGCTCGCAGCCTCGCTTTCGCTCGGCACACTCGCCAGCGCGCGCCAGAGTGCTCGTGAAAAAACCCAGAAAACAGCCGTTTCTCCCGCCTTCACCGCCCAGCTGGCCACACGCTTTCGAGCTCCCAGCCCTCGATGTCGACGTCGACGGGCCCGCCGAGGGCTCGAATCGAGGCTCCGGTCGCGTCCGCGCGGGTCGGGTACACCCGGGTCGTCAGGCAGCGGTGCTCGTTCGCGAATATCTCGACGACGCTCCCGTCGACGAACACGGTGAGGTCGACCTGGCCGTCGTCGTCGACCGGCATGTGCTGCTCACCGGGGTCGGCGGCGGGGTTCTGGCTGCTGTGTGACCGGTCCACGACGACGGACTCGCCGTCGTAGCGGATGGCGGTGCGTTCCGAGAGGGCGGGTGACTCGCAGACGCCGAGTTCGAAGGTACCACCCGGAGAGACGTCGACCGAGAGCTGGAGTTCGGCCGCGCCCTCCAGGTCGAGCCGACGATGCGCGTCAGTCGGGAGCCCGAGTTCGCGCGATTCGGCGTGACGCTCGCGGAGTGTGGCCAGCTCGGCGGCGGGGCGCTGGCGGAGGCGGCCGTCGTCGCCCAGATCGAGTTCGCGGGGGAGGGACATGAGCCCGGACCAGCCGGCCTCCCACTGGGCTTCCATGCCGCGGGCCTCGGGCAGCCAGCCGAAGGTGAGTTCCCGGCCGTCGTCGGTCGAGAGCGACTGCGGGGCGTAGAACGCGCCGTGGTCGAGTTTGCCCTCGTACTCGACGGAGAATCCGGGCGTGTCGAGGTCGGCCTCGCCGAGGAAGTACCGGACCTCGTCGTAGTTCGAGACGTGCAGGAGCTGTTTCTCGCCGAAGTCCAGCAGTTCCGGGCACTCCCAGACGGTGCCGTGGCCGTCCTCGCCCGTCAGGAGGGGGCCGACGTACTCCCACTCGCGGAGGGTCTCACCGCGGTACAGCAGGGCGGTGCCGCCGACCTCGGTGACGCCCGAGCCGATGAGTTGGTACCAGTACCCGTTTTCGCGCCAGACGCAGTGGTCGCGGAACTCGGCCTCCCAGTCGTCGGTCGAGAGGATGTCGATGTCGGTGGGTGCCTCCTCGATGATGGGGTTGTCGTGGTGTTTCGTCCACGACTGGAGGTCGTCGTCGCTGGTGGCCAGACACGGTAACTGCACGTGCCCTTCACCACCGGTGTAGAGCAGTGTCGGGGTTCCGTCGTCGTCGACGACCGCACAGCCGGACCAGCAGCCGTCGTGGTCCGGGCCCCCAGGGGTGGGTGCCAGCGCGACCGGTTCGTCCCGCCAGTTCACCAGGTCCTCGCTGACGGCGTGGCCCCAGTGGATGGAGCCGTGGAACGGCCCACTCGGGTTGTACTGGTAGAAGACGTGGTACGCGCCGTCGTACTGGATGAGCCCGTTCGGGTCGTTCAGCCAGTTCGCGGGTGGCGAGAGGTGGTACGCGGGCCGGTGGTGGTCGTCGGCGAGGTGCTCGCGTAGCTGGGTGAAGCCCTCCGTCGTCGCGGGGCGGCCGGTCACGCCCCGGGTTCGGGAACTCGAAAGCGTCGCGAGCAGGTTGCGCACGAACTGCTCGTGGCGCATGGCGTCCTCGTAGTCGCCGGGGTCGCGGAAGCCGAGCGCGGAGCCAGCCCCGATGACCTGGCCCGCGCCCGGCGTCCACTCGACGAGGGTGCGGTGGCCGACGAGGTCGGCGTCGCCCCGGACCGAGCACGCCAGCACGTCGCCCGAATCCGGGACAACGCGCTCGTACCGGGCGAACGCCTGTTCGCGGTCGGGGGCGCGAGTGAAGAAGCGTCGCCCCTCGAACGTCTCGAACGCCGGATGGTCGTCGTGCAGCGACCGGCGCAACATGCCAGCCCGGCCGGTGATGTCGTCGACGCCGGTGGCGTCGGGGGCGACCGGGTCGATGCCCAGCTGGTCGACGGCGGCCATGGCGCGCAGACTGAGCAGGAGGCCACCACCGTTCTCGACGTAGGCCGACAGGGGTTCGCCGGCGGCTCGCACGTCTGCACCGTCCAGCGGGCGGTCACGGTGCCACCAGACGGCGTCGTACGCCGCGAGGTCGACCGCGCCGTCCGCGACCACGTCCAGCGAGATGCGGTCCGCCCGTGCAGCCGTCTCGGCACACCAGTCGTAGGCGGCCCGCTGTTCGCTGGTCAGCTCGGCCACGTAGAGACACGCGACGCGAACCGGAATTCCGTCCATTGCCAGTTTTTAACTCGGTACCGAATGAAAAGCGTTGCTTCTCTCCCGTCATTCGCGGCCGCGGCGGTCCGCGAGCGGACCCGATTCCCGGCTGATTCTTTCTCAGTGGTCGAGAACGAAGCACACCCGCTAAGTATCCCGGTTCCTAACCCGGGGATATGCACTATCGCGAACTCGGCGATTCCGGACTCGAGGTCTCAGAGATCGGGTTCGGCGCGTGGGTCGTCGGCACCGACTGGTGGGGCGACCGGACAGAAGAGCAGGCCAAGGAGATGGTCCGCTACGCCCTCGACCAGGGTATCACCTACTTCGACACCGGCGACGTGTACGGCCACGGTCGGAGCGAGGAACTCATCGGTGAGGCGCTGGGCGACCGCCGGGACGAGGTCGTCGTCGCCACGAAGGTCGGCTACGACTTCTACAACAACCCCCAGGCTGGCCACGGCGAACTCCCCAAGGAGATCACACCCGAGTGGATCCGAACCGCGACCGAGCGCAGCCTCGACCGTCTCGGCTTCGACACCATCGACGTGCTCCAGCTCCACAACGCCAACGTCGACGAGGTCGACGCCGACGTCCTGGAGACCCTCGACGAACTGAAAGAGGAGGGCCTCGTGAACGCCGTCGGCTGGGCGCTCGGCCCCTCCATCGGCTGGCTGGCCGAGGGCGACAAGGCCATCACCGAGGAGTTCGACTCCCTCCAGCTCGTCTGGAACATGCTCGAACAGGAGGTCGGCGGGCACTTCCTCGACACCATCGCGGAGACCGGCTCGAACACGAGCCTCATCCCCCGCGTCCCGCACTCCTCGGGCGTCCTGAACGAACAGGTCACCCGTGACACGGAACTGGCCGAGGACGACCACCGCTCGTACCGGCCGGACGCCTGGTACGAGACGGGCTGGGACAAGCTCGACACGGTCCGGTTCCTCGAACGCGACGGCGAGCGAACCATGTCCCAGGCGAGCCTCCAGTGGCTGCTGTATCACGATTCTGTGGCGACCATCACGCCGACGTTCCGCACTCGCGAGGACATCGATGAGTGGGCAGCCGCCAGTGACGTCCCGCCGCTCTCGGACGAGGAGTTCGAGCGCGTGCAGGACCTCTACGCCGACGGGTTCGGCGTCGACCGCGACGACGGGATGGACGTGCTCCGCTCGTCTGTCGGCGGGGAGGACATAGAAACCGCCGGGATAGACAAGCGTGTCGCTTAAATAGGAAACGAGCGATTAGCTATACCCTCCGAAGCACTACTTATATACGCCCTTCTCGCGGGAGCGTCCAGCTCGCCGTGAGAAGCGTGCAACGACGTTCGCCACTGACCGGGACTCGGGGCACAGTGCGCTGGTATCACTCCCGGTCGGGCACATGGCGTGCGGAAGAACTCCGATTCCGTCTCGACTCCGTGTCGAAATGCATCGGTTCCGCTCGCACTCGTGTGCGACACGGTGCATCGTCCCGACCTGTCGGCTACCCCCCACACCGACGGGTCGGGGCCATCTGCCGTGTCGGGCCGCAAGCCCCCCGCGGCCCTGGCAGGTGAGGGCACGCGACAGGCGCGACGAAACGAGGTCGTCGCGTTGCTTCGTGACCTCTCTTTCAGCAACCGCTCCTTTCCCCCATCTGCAGCGAGTCTCCGTTGGCTGTCGCTTCGGCTCTCCACGCGGTTTCTTCAGCGTACAGAAGATAGCGCAGCGTACAGAAGATAGTGCAGCATACAGAGATAGCGCAGCATACAGAGATAGCGCAGCGTACAGTGTCGACGGGAGCGCCCTGTTCTTCGAAAACTGCTGTCGCGGTCCCGCCCGGCCGATTCAGGCGAGGAACACGTGTCGCGGGCGGTCCGCGAGCACGTCTCGGCCCCAGTCGACCGTGTCCGAGAAGGCGTCCGAGCGGAAGAACGCCATCGCGTCCTCCTGGGACTCCCAGCGCGAGGCGATGAACATGTCGTCCTCGTCCTCGCGGTTCGCGAGCAGGTCGGTCTGGATGTGACCGTCCATGTCCTCGAGCACCTCGCCGACGACGCCGAACTTCTCGACGAAATCCTCGCGCTTCTCGGGCTTGACGGTGTAGAACATCCCCATCGTGCCCCAGGTGTCGCTGTCGGCGTCGTCGCCGGCCTGCCGGACGATACCGGGGAGGTCGGTGAGGAATCCACTGGCGGTGTCCGCCGCCGATTCGGTCTCCCAGACGCTCGCGATGGCGGCCGGGGAGTCGCCGTCGCTCTCGTACACCGCGGTCTTGACGTGGGAGTCGTAGTGGTCGAAGTTCTTGCGCAGGCCGTCGACCTCGTCGAACAGCTCGTCGGTGTCGGCCTCGGAGTAGAGGACGACCGCGTACACGTCCTCGCCGTGGGGTTGGCCGCCGTAGACGCCGCGGTCCTCGAGTTCCTCGCGGACCTCCGCGCCGTGGTCGGTCGGCGGGCGGCCCGAGTCGTCGCCGTGGCCGCCTTCGCCGTGCGGGTGGCCGCCCTCACCGTGAGCGTGTCCGCTCTCGCCGTGGTCGGACGCCCCGTGCGGGTGCCCGGCGGCGTCGCCGTGGGGATGCCCTTCGTCGGCCGGGACCGCCTCGCCGGCCATGAAGGCGTCGAGGTCTTCGGGCTCGAACCGGCGACCGAAGTAGAAGGTGCCGAACTCGGCGAACCGGCTGCTGGAGGGGTCGAAGCGCATCTCGTACAGCAGGTCCTTGATCTCGGTCGGCTCGTCGCTCCAGAGGGTGACGCCCCACTCGTGGTCGTCGAAGCCCACGCTGGAGGTGATCATCTGGGTGACCTTGCCGGCGTAGTCGCGGCCGATCTCCCCGTGGCTCGCCATGTGCTCGGCGCGCTCGTCGTGGGACAGGTCGTACCAGTTGTCCTCGGGCGTGCGACGCTTGTCCATCGGGTAGAACGAGACGTACTCCATGTCCGGGATGTCCGGGTGGAGGCGCGACTCGATGTACTGCGCCAGCCCGGAGTCCTCGTCCATCTCGCCCTCGAAGTACTCCCGGGCGCGCTCGGTGTAGCCCGAGGCCTCCGTGACGGAGACGTACGAACTCGACTGCTCGGTGTACTCCGCGAACGCCGTGTTCTCGAAGCTCCGTTCGAGCCGGTCGAGGTCGCTCATCGACTCGCGCAGGTGCAGGACCAGCAGGTCCGCCTTGTGCCCGATGATGGTGAAGACCGCCGTGCCACCCACCTCGGGGCTCGAATGCGCGTCGAAGAACGACCGGGCGTCGGCGAGGGCCCGTTCGCGTTCGCGCTCGGGGGCGTTGCGCCACGCGTCCCAGTCGACGGTTCGGAAGTCGTGCAGTGCGTACCAGCCCTCCTCCGTCATCGGAGGTTCGCGTCGCTCCATATCGTCGGCTTGGGAGACCGAGAGTAAGGACGTGTTGGTTCGTCGTCCGCGATGCGGGCAACCCCTCGCGGGTATCGAAACCCTATTACTACCACCGAGGAAAGCCTCACGCGATGCGGAAAAGCGGCCCGCCGAAAGGACTCATCGCGTATCTCGTGCTGGAACTCTTAGAAGAGAAACCGCGATACGGGTACGAGATACTCAAGGAAATCCGTGACATCAGCGGCGGCCACTGGGAGCCCTCCTACGGCTCGGTGTACCCCATCCTCTACAAGTTCGAGGACAAGGGCTGGGCTCAGCGTATCGAGCGCGAGGACGAACCCGACCGCAAGTACTTCGAGCTGACCGAGGCGGGCCGCGACGAACTCGCCGACCGACGGGAAGACAGCGCGACGAAGGCTCGCGAGTTCGCCGACGTCATCCTCGGCTTCTACCACGTCTACGTCGCCTTCGCGACCGACGACCGGTTCTCGGTCCCCGAACTCGACGGCGAGTGGCGCTTCGACGACGAGTTCTCGGGCTGGATCGTCGAGCAGATGATCCGCCACCACGAGCACTACTTCAGCGACGACTTCGATAGAATCGAGGACACGCCCGAGGAGTTCTACGAGCGCCACGACATCGACCAGGACGACGAGGACTGAGTCGACGAGACCGCGAAACGGAACGAACTGCTGCCTGTTTTCGAGACCTCGACCGTCACCCGAACAGCTGCGGCCCGAGGATGAGCACGAGGAAGCTCACCAGCATGGTGAGCCCGACCGTCGTCGTGACCATCCGGACCCGGCGGCGCGTCGCCTGGATGGGAAGCCGGGACATGACGGCCTCGGTCGAGGTCCGCAGGATGTGCCCGCCGTCGAGCGGGAACGCCGGGATGCAGTTGAAGAAGCCGAGCTGGATGTTGATCCAGCCGGTCCAGAACAGCAGGTTGGCGAGCAGGAACACGCCGCCGCCGAGGAAGCCCAGTGGCCCCGTGGCGACGTAGAAGTTCGTTATCTCGCCGGTGAAGCCCGCGAAGTTGTACGGGAGCGTCCCGGTACTGCCCGCGACGACGCCGACGACCGGCAGGATGAGCACGAACAGCATCTTGCCGAAGAACGACGAGGCGAACGCGTTCAGGCTGGCCTGGTCGCCCCCGCCCAGGATGGCGAGGTAGCGGTCGGCCGGGTAGAACTGCACGCCGAGGTCGGTCACGTCGAGCCCGGCCGTGCCGAAGGAGGTCGCGAACACGCCGAGTTGCGGGTTGCCGTCACGGTTCCCCATCTCGACCTGGTAGGTCTGGCGCTGGCCGTCGTCGTAGGCGACGATCTCGACCGTCTGGCCCGGCTCGGTGGTCTCGATGGCCTCCGAGAGGTCCGTCCAGGTGACGGTCCGCTGGCCGGCGAACTCGGTCACGATGAGGTTCGTGTCTGGTTCGGGGCCCGCCGCGGCGAAGGCACCGTCCTCGGCGATGCGGACGTACGCACCCGCGACGAACGTGGTGGTCACGTCCTCGCCGTCGCCAGTGGTCGCCTCGACGGTCACCGGGCCGGGCGACTCGCCGAGGGCCGCGTGGAACTCCGAGACCGTATCGACCGACGTGCCGTTCACCGTCCGGATGGTGGCCTCGGCGTCGAGCCCGGTCGGCCCGTTCGCCAGCGCTTCGCGGACCAGGACGGCCCGTTCGAGCGTCCGCGTCTCCTCACCGTTGACCGTTATCTGGACGGTCTTCTCGTCGGTCGCGTCGAGCAGCTCCGTGAGGTGGGAGTTGTTCTCGACCGCGGTCCCGTCGACCGCGGTGATGCGGTCGCCGCCGGAGAGTCCGGCCTGGTCGGCGGGTGAGCCCGCTGCGACGCCGCCCAGCAGCGCCCCGTCCGCGACCGCGATGGAGCCCGCGACCGGCCCGAACAGCAGGGCGAAGGCGACGATGGTGATGGCGAAGTTGTTCGTCACGCCCGCGGCGAACATCCGGGTCTGGCCGCCCCGCGATGCCTTCCGGCGGGAGTTCTCGTTCGGTTCGACGAACGCCGCGATGGGGAGGATGGCGAGCAGCCCGATACCCATCGACTCGATGTCGATGTTCTCGACCCGGCAGAGCAGGCCGTGGCCGCCCTCGTGGACGATGAGGCCCACGCCCAGGCCGAACAGGATCTCGGGTGCCACCGAGAGCGGCAGGAAGTCGTTCACGCCGGGGATGACGAGCACGTTCTTCGGCTGGTTCACCGCCGTCGGCGGTGGCGGGTTCTGAATCGTCGAGAGTGCGGCATCGAGCAGGAAGACGAACGCGCCGAACATCACGACCAGCGCGATACCGACACCGACGTTCGCCCAGGCCCGCCAGAACCGGCGTGGCCCGGCGGCCCAGTTGAGGAACTCCCGCCCCCGCTTCGTGTGGATGAGCAGGATCGGCCCCTGTGTAGAGACGTACGACGGGAGGAGTCCCTCACGCTTGGCCGCCAGCACGGCCACCCAGTAGACGGCGAAGCCGGCGAATACCAACTGCAGAGTGGAGACCATTACCGGTGACTGGGGCAGGGACGGGCAAAGGAGTTTGGTTTGGGGGAGGGTACGTGGTGTTCTCGTGGGTGGTTTCGGAGTGCTGGGGAAGTGGGCTGCGTGTTGTTGGGTCGGTTTGGGTTGTTGGGTCGGTGGTTGCTTCGACTGGAGTGAGGGGTTCGGTTGTTGGTGGCGACGAGCGGCGAACTCGCGCCGATGGCACTGGAACCGCCACCGCACCGCCCCGCACCACGCCCTCCCCAGCCGATTCCGCGCTTCCCTCCGCTTCACTCCGTTTCGCTCCAGTCCAGTGCTCATCCCTCGCGCGCTTTCGTCTGCAGTCTTCGCTGACGCTCAGACTGCCGACCGCGCACGCCAGGCGGCTTTTTCCTTACCTCGACCTCCAATCGAACACTCTGGCGCGCGCTGGCGAGCGTGTCGGAGACCGCGAGCCGAAACCGTGCGAGGGACGACCGAAGTGGAGCGGAGCGAAACGAAGGGAGTCGGCTGGGGAGGGCGTGGTGCGGTCATGGACGCTAGCGATAGTCTTCTACGAGTCGGAGACTGCAGCCACGCCCGCAAAACAGCTGACCACTCGAAACGCGAACCGAATTGAAACAGCAGAACCCGAGAATCAGGCTTCTCGCCGCAGCCGATTCACGACGAACTCGCGCTCCAGCTTCGAGAGGAACGGCCCCAGCTGCGGGCCCTGGTCCTGCCCGAAGAAGAGCTGGTAGCCGGCACCGAAGAACGAGCCCATGTCGAGGTCGCGGCGCTTGGCGGACTCGTAGATCTCGCCCTGGATTGCCTCGCCGTCGTGGCCCTCCTCGATGAAGTCGGCGAGCTGGTCGAGTGCCTCGCACGTCTCCTCGTCGAAGTCGACCTCCGGCAGCTCCTCGAGCACGGTGTAGTTGTACTCGTTGTCGGTTCGTTCGGCCCAGTTCGCGGCGCGCTCGACGCGCTGGAATGCGGCGTCGATGGTCGCCTGGTCGGCGTCTTCGGGGATGTGACCCTGCTTCTTCGCGTGGTCGATACGGGTCTGCTCGTCGGGGAACATCGAGAGGACGGCCGCGAACGTGTAGGGCAGGCGAATCCGGTCCTCGTCGGGATTCTCGACGACGAAGGGGTAGACGCGTTCTGCCTTCGCGAGTTCGTCCTCGGAGCCCTCGACCTCGCCGAAGTAGAGCTGTTCGAAGCGGTCGAACTCGTCGACGAGCTGGTCGAGGCGCTCGATGGAGAAGTCACGCGCCTTCTTCGGGTCCTTCGCGAAGAAGTAGCGGACGACCTCGGGTTCGAGCAGGTCGAGCACCTCGCTGACGAGGATGATGTTCCCTTCCGAGGAGGAGAACGGCTTCCCGTCGAGGGTGAACCACTCGTACACCATCGGGACCGGCGGCTGGATGTCCAGCACGTTCCGGGCGATGTCGTCGCCGGAGGGCCACGAGCCTTCGGCGTGGTCCTTCCCGAACGGCTCGAAGTCCACACCGAGTACCTGCCACTGGGCGGGCCACTCGAAGCGCCAGGGGAGCTTGCCCTCGCGGAAGGTGGCGGTGCCCTCGTGGCCACAGCCCGAGATGGTGTTGTCGCCGGCCTGCATGTCCGTGCAGACGTAGTCGACGGTACCGGCCTCGGTGTCGATGGCGGTCACGGTCTCGGTGATCTTCCCGCACTCCGAACAGATGGGGTTGAACGGGACGTAGTCCTCGTCGACCTTGTCCTGGTAGTGCGAGAGGACCTCGCGGGCCTCGTCGGCGTGGTCGAGGATGAACTCGACGACGTCGTCGAAGCGGCCCGCCTCGTACATCGCGGTGTTGGACTCGATGTCGAACTCGACGTCGAGCAGTTCCGCGCTCTCGGTGATGAGGTTCGAGAAGTGCGCGCCGTAGGAGTCACAGCAGCCGAACGGGTCCGGGATGTCGGTGTAGGGATGGCCGAGGTTCCGGCCGAGCGCGCCGGCGTTCACATCCCCTAAATCCACGATGTCACCGTCCAGATTCGCCAGCTTGCGCGGGAGCTTGCGCAGGGGGTCGCGGTCGTCCGCGGTGAACACCTGGCGGACCTCGTGGCCACGCTCGCGCAGCACTTCCGCGACGAAGTAGCCGCGCATGATCTCGTTGACGTTGCCGAGGTGCGGGACGCCCGAGGGCGAGATGCCGCCCTTGATGATGATTGGCTCGTCGGGGTCGCGGGACTCGACGACGTCGGCGATGCGGTCGGCCCAGAAGACGTGGCGGGCCGTCTCGCTGTCTCGGTCGTCGTCGGCGGAGAGGGTGTACGGACTGGTGGCGTCGTCGGTACGGCTCACCGGTCGCCCACCCCGATTCCTGTCGGTCGAACACGTGTCTGTTGCATGGAAGAGCGTACCGCTGTCGCGCTCTTAAGGGTTGTCAACCTGCGAAAACGGGTCACACGGGGCTCGCGGCGGCGGGTCGGGGGTGTCGCGCTATTCGACCCAGTACGTCAGGTTGTCGCCGGTGCCCTCGGGGATGATGTCGGTGCCGTCGTGCTCGCCGTGGCGGACCGCGTCCAGGACGCGCGTCGGGTCGTTCCCGTCGAGGACGATGGTGCGCATGCCCGAGCGCTGGATGATCTTCGCGGCGAGGAGGTCGACCGGGGCGGACGACCCGGCGTTCATCTCCAGCCCGGCGATGACCTCGACGAGTTCCTCGGCGGAGAGCTGGTCGTACTTCTCGGCATCGGGGTCCTCGTTGGGGTCCGCGGAGAAGACGCCGGGGACCGAGGTGGCGTAGACGAGCAGGTCCGCGCCGACGTACTCGGCGACCGCGGCGCCGACGGCGTCGGTCGTCTGGGCCGGGGCGACACCGCCCATGACGCAGACGTCGCCGTTGCGCATGATTTCGCCAGCCTGTTCGTAGTTCTTCGCGGGCGCGGTGACGACGTTCTCACCGAGTGCGGCGATGAGCAGGCGGGCGTTCAGCCGCGTCACGTCGATGCCGAGCTGGTCGAGTTCGATCTCGTTGGCACCGAGGTCGCGGGCGGTCCCGATGTAGTCCCGGGCGACGCCGCCGCCCCCGACGACGGCTGCCACCTGGCACCCGTCGTCGACGAGTTCGTTGATGACGTCGGCGAACGCCGAGACGCGCTCTGCGTCGAGTTCCGGCGCGAGGACGCTCCCGCCGACGGAGACGACTACTTTCATTGTCGCCGTGTAGCCCACTGCATCTCTTAAGGATTGCCAAGTCGGGACCGCCGGGAACGCGTGCGTTCGAACCGGAGACGTTGTCGATACCCGAACGATTAGGCCGGTCTTTGTTCTCTGTCGACCGGTGAGCGTCTCGTGTGTCGAACCTCACTCGACGCGAAGCACTGACGGCACTCGGAGCAACAGGCGTCTGGCTCGGCAGCGGCGGCGTCGTCTCCGCCGAATCGGCCGGGACAGACGAGTTCTCGTCGCGCGACTCGCCGACGCAGAAGACGCTGCGCTCGGTCACCCAGTCGCGCGAGGGACCCTACGCGGTGGGCGAGAACGGCGACGTGCTCGCTCGCCGCGCCACCGAGGAGTCGGGAAGCAGGTACGAGCGCGTCCTCGACGCGGGACTGACCGCGGGCGACAAGAGCTTCTACGGCGTCGATGCCACCGTCGATGGCAGGAACGTCTGGGTCGCCGGCGAGAGCGGGCGAGTCGGCTACTACGACGCGGTCGACGAACAGTTCACGGACTTCTCGAAACCGAACGGTCTCGCGGCGACCTGGCGGGACGTGGCCGTCGGTGAGACCGCCGGGAACGAGCGCGTCTACCTGTTCGGCGGGGGTGGCCAGGTCCTCGTCGGCGAGCGTGACGACGCGGGCATGTCGTGGGGGACCGCGACGACGTTCAACGGCGGCAACGCCATCTACGGGGCGGCCCGCCTCGAGGAGAACGAGGTGTGGTGCTGTGATTCGACCGGGTCGGTGTACGAGACGCGCGACGGCGGCCAGACGTGGACCGACATCGGCGTCGACGCCGCGACCGTCCCGCTGTACGACATCGCCGTCGCCGACGAGGACGCCATCACGGTCGTCGGCGGCAGCGGCCGCATCTTCGAGTACGACGGGACCACCTGGCAGAGGTTCAAGCCCGGTGGCAGCGCGATTCGCGGCGTCGACCGCACCAGCGACGCGGAGGGCGGCCACGTCGCGGCCGGCGCGGGCGGGACGCTCTACATCCGGTCCACCGACGGCTGGACCAGCACGAACCTCGCCACCTCGAAGACGCTCCGCGGGGTCGCGCTGGACACGACCGGCGAGTACCCCGACGCCGTGGTCGGGAACGCCGGGAAGATATACGAGCGTGGCGGCTACACCGCCTACCCCGACACCCTCCGCCTGGAGGTCGACGACGGCGCGAGCCTCTCCTACGGGTTCGACGTGTCGGGGCCCACCGCCGGAACCACGCTCAACGAGTCCGACGACACGGTGACCAGCGTGGCAGATGGGTACGAGGTCGGCGGCACACTGGGCGACGGCGACGGGGCCGACGCCTACCGGTTCGGCGGCGACGTGACCGGGCTCACCGTCACCGACGGGAGCGCGAGCGACCTCACGACCGTGCGGAGCGGCACCGAGGTCTCCGTCGAACGGCTGGCCGACCGGTCGTGGTCGCGGGTGTCCACACCGGTGGACGTGACCCTGTACGAGATCGTCGAGTCGTCGGCCGGGCTGTACGCGGTCGGCGGGAGCGGTCGCATCATCCGGACGGACTCGACCGGTGAGTGGGACGTGGTCACGAAAACCGGCGTCCGCGGAGGCGGCAACTCCCTGTTCGGGGCTGGCGTCACCGACGACGGCGAGTCGCTCTGGGTCGCCGGCGGGAGCGGCGCGCTCGGACACATCGACGCGACGACCGGTGAGATCACGGACTACTCGCAGCCCGGCGGGGCGACCTCGTCGTGGACCGACGTGGCCGTCACCGGGTCGGCCGGTTCGGAGTCCATCTACCTCGTCAACGGCTCCGGGGAGGTGCTCCACGGCGAGAACGACCGCGGCGCGGTCACGTTCGACGAGCCGGTCAAACCAGGGAACGGCTCGACGCTGCGCGGCGTGACCTTCATCGACGACGACACCGGGTACACCTGCGACGGGAACGCGAAGGTGTACGAGACGCGCGACGGCGGCCAGACGTGGACCGACATCGGCATCGAGAGCGCCGGCGTCACGCTCTACGATGTCGCGGCGGAATCGCCCGACGACATCACGGTCGTCGGTGGCAGCGGTCGGCTGTTCCGCTACAACGGGGCGGTCTGGACGCTCACGAAACTCGGCGGGAACAGCCGGCTGTCGGTCGACCGCGACGCGGACCGCGGGGTGGCCGTCGGTGGGAGTGC
This sequence comes from Haloarchaeobius sp. HME9146, assembly GCF_025399835.1. Taxonomy (NCBI): domain Archaea; kingdom Methanobacteriati; phylum Methanobacteriota; class Halobacteria; order Halobacteriales; family Halorubellaceae; genus Haloarchaeobius; species Haloarchaeobius sp. HME9146. The sequence goes on along the minus strand of NZ_JAODVR010000001.1, from coordinate 37,321 downwards.
CGAGCTGTTCGAGCGCGAGATAGAGGGCTGGACCGGGACCGCAGCCGACCCCTCGGACGTGACGCTGTATAGCAGTATCGTGGTACAGGACGACCCGACGACCGGCAAGTACGCGGTCGGCGGGAACGGCGTCGCACTCCGTCAGACGTTCGACGACCCCCTGTTCTGAGCGGGCAGGCAGGCCAGCGCCTGGCTGGCCAGCGAGCGTCCTCCATAGTATTGACATCATACCGCCGTCCCGTCGTCGGGTTCTGGACAGCGACCGGCGGTGTTCGTAGGTGGTTCCACCGTGCCAGCTGCGGTGCTCACTGGTGGGAACCCACGTTTCCCGTCGGTGACCGACTACTGGTAGGCTCAGGCTGTCACTGTCGAAACTGCCGGTAACGGGCGACTCGACCATTTGAGGCGGCAATTTTCGGATGAACGAACCGTCTCCCTTTTATGTCAACGTCGCATATTCTATGGTATGCTCGGGGCTCTCGTTGCGATAGTGTTCGGTACCGCCTGCTGTGCCATACTCGGCTACGCAGTGGTGCAGTATCGCACGGGTGCCCTCTCGACGACGAATCTGCGGCGTGTGACCGGTCCCACCTTCGGGTCCCTCTCGCTCGTCGTCCTCGCGTTCGGGGAGGAGGCCGGCCAGCCGATGTTCGGGCGGGCTGGCGGTGTCCTCTTCCTCTTTTTCACCCTCGTCGTCGCCAAGGACTCGCTGTTCGAGGGGGTCCGCTGGCTGTTCCGCCTGCCGCCCGAACCCTGATTCTCACTGGCCAGGGCGATACCTACAAGCGCCTGCCGCCGCTTCGCACGGATATGTACGTACTGGGTGTCGTCGGTCCGTCGGACTCGGGCAAGACGACGCTGGTGAGCCGGCTGGTCGAGCGCCTCAGCGAGCGTGGTCGCGTCGCGACGGTGAAACACTGCACGGTCGACCCGGACATCGACACCGAGGGCCGCGACACGGCCCGTCACCGGGCTGCCGGCGCGGACGTGACCTACGGGGTGGCAGAGGGTTCGTGGTTCGCGACTGGCGACGAGCGGACCCTGGACGAGACGCTCGACGACCTCGCCCCCGACTACGACTTCTGCCTGCTGGAGGGGTACAGCTGGGCGAACGTCCCGCAGGTCGTCCTCGGCGGGCGCGACCACGCGGGCGAGGCGCTCGTGACGGGTGAGACCGCAGACGACGTGGCCGTGGAAGCCGTCTGTGACGCGCTGGCGGATACCGACCCGTACGAGTGCCTCGACTCGCTCGTGGCGCGCGCGAAGCGTTCGCCCGACGCGCCGAAGGCGGGTGCCATCGCCACGTTCACCGGACGCGTCCGTGCGAAGGACCACGACGAGGACGACGTGACGGAGTCACTGGAGTTCGAGAAGTACGACGGCGTCGCCGAAGAGCGCATGGCCGCGCTCAGTGCGGATCTCGAATCGCGCGAGGGCGTTCACGAGGTGCTCATGCACCACCGCACCGGCGTCATCGAGTACGGCGAGGACATCGTGTTCGTGGTCGTGCTCGCTGGCCATCGTGACGAGGCGTTCCGGACCGTCGAGGACGGTATCAACCGGCTCAAGGACGAGGTGCCGATATTCAAGAAGGAAGTGACAACGGACGAAGAATTCTGGGTACACGAGCGCACCTGAGCCGGCGCGCACCGACGCAACCGCAGCCTGAAAGCGGTCTCTCTTGCCGATACATGTCGCTGTAGCTGAACGAATCTGGGCGCTCGATTGATTCGGGATAAAAGCGTTAGCACCGTCTATAAAACGTCTAAACATCTCTCGAAGCGCCGTTAAAGGTAATAAAAAGAATACAATGAGGCGAAATACGGCGATTTCACTCGAAACGTGGCGAAACAGCCCGAAGCATCTCCCCTTTATAACATCTCCGGGCAGATAGGATTGGTCGAGGCGAAAAGAAATGAGCGTCACTCAGAACCCCTCCGCTGACAACGAGCCCGCAAACAAAGAGACACGCCTTGCCGACTACCTGCGCGAGAAGGCGAACGACGGCGAGATGTACTTCAAGTCGAAGTTCATCGCCGACGACGTCGGCCTCTCCCCGAAGGAGATCGGCGCACTCATGGTCAAGCTCAGAGAGTCCGCGACGGACCTCGAGATCGAGAAGTGGTCGTACACGAGTGCGACCACCTGGCGCGTCGCACGGGCCTGAACCCGGACCGGCCTCCCACACCACCGGTCCCGCAGGTCCCCGCACCTCGCGACCTCGACCCGTCCTGACCTCCCCGCACCGCACGCAGACAACTCCCCACCCGACTCCCGCACTGCACGCAGCGCTCCCACACCCGCTGCGAACGGCAGCCCACCCACACGCCGACCGCTCCCGCACGGCCCCCGGTGGCCTGTCGTGGTCCCCCGTCTGTCATCTCACCACACCGGTGAGCGACAGCTATCCCGCTTCGGCCCTCCCACCCTCGCGGCGTTCCTGCTGGCAGCACGCGCGCTGGTTACGGCAACGTGACGCCGCCGTGGGTTTTTACGCGACGATGCCGTAGGCTCGGTAGATGTCTGCCAGGGACCTGTCGCCAGACGCCGGCCCACCGCTCTCTTCGTTCGACGACGAGTTCTACGTCGAGGAGGTCCGGACCGACGGCGAGACGCTGTACTACTACGGGATGCCCCTGCGGCAGCCCGACGTGGTGATGCAGCACGTCTGGCAGACCTTCCACGACGCCGGCTACGAGCCACAGCTCACCACCCGCGCCGGCCGGTACGTCATCGTCGCCGAGCCCGCCGGGGGTGGCATCGACGGCATCCCGTGGAAGAACGTCCTGCTGTTCGTCGCGACCGTGTTCTCCACCCTGCTGGTCGGTGCGCAGTGGTTCTTCATCGACCCGTTCGCGAACCCCCTGGAGGCAGTGACGACCGCGTGGCCGTTCTCCGCGGCCATCCTCGTCGTCCTCGGCACGCACGAACTCGGCCACTACGCGATGAGTCGCTACCACGACGTCGACGCATCCTTACCCTATTTCATCCCGTTCCCGACACTCATCGGGACGATGGGGGCTGTCATCCGGATGCGGGGGCGGATGCCCGACCGCAAGGCCCTGTTCGACATCGGCGCGGCCGGCCCACTCGCGGGGCTGGTCGCCACCGTCGTCGTGACCGTCGTCGGCCTGCAGCTCCCGCCGGTCCAGGCCCCGCCGGGGTTCGACCCCGGCCCCAACGCGGTGACCATCCAGCTGGCGTTCCCGCCGCTCATCCGCATCCTCGCGGAGCTCACGAGCCAGCCGCTCAGCTACCAGGACCCGACGGTGAACGTCCACCCGGTGGTCATCGGCGGCTGGGCGGGCTGTTTCGTCACGCTGCTCAACCTGATTCCGGTGGGCCAGCTCGACGGCGGGCACATCATGCGCGCCATGTTCGGCGAGCGCCAGGAGACCCTGGCGACGCTGGTGCCGGTGGGCCTGTTCGGCCTCGCGGGCTTCCTGCACTTCGTCGAGCACTACTCGCTCAACAACGTCTTCATCTGGATCTTCTGGGGCGGGCTCGCGGCGTTCGTGGCCGCCGCGGGTTCGGCCCGGCCGGTGAGCGAGGAGGAGGAACTGGACACGACCCGGATGGCCCTGGGCGTGTTGACGTTCCTGCTGGGCGTGCTCTGTTTCATGCCCGTTCCTGTTGCGATTGTGGGCTGAAACTCGTGGGTTGAATTTCGTGGGTTGACTCTCGTGGGTTGAATCGGCTGTTCTGACGGCTTTGGGGTCGGTTTTCGGCACCCTCGTATCCCGTACTCGCAAGTTTGGTTCGGGGTGAGGCGGGTGTGTTTCGAGGAGAAGCGGCTCTTCCAGCAAGCAGCGAACTCGCGCTGGTGGCGATGGAACCGCCACCGCCCCGCAACCACGCCCTCCCCAGCCGACTCCCTCCGTTCCACTCCGGTCGTCCCTCGCGCGATGCCGGCTCGCGGTCTCACTCGCTCACGGGTCGTTCCTCCCCGTTCGCTGTCGAGGCGACTGCGTCGCCTCGCTCGCCACGCTCGCCAGCACGCGCCAGACTGTGAATCCAGTCGTCGTCGAAAACCAGTCCCTGCGTCTCACTCCCCGTGCGTGAACCCGCGGTCGGGGAGTTCCTCGCCGTCCATGGTGATACCCTCGTCGGGGGCGGTGACCTGCCCGATGACCGAGAGGGGCGTCGGGGAGGCGTCCCGGGCCGCGTCGAGTTCGGATTCGGGGATGGTGAACACGAGTTCGAAGTCCTCGCCGAAGAAGCAGGCGAGTTCGCGCTCGTCCTCCCCATCTTCGGCCACGTCGCGAACCGCCTCGGCGACCGGGACGGCCTCGAAGTCGACGGCGAAGCCGCAGTCGCTGGCCTCCGAGAGCTGGTGGACCGAGCGCGCCAGCCCGTCGGAGGAGTCCATCATCGCGGTCGCGTGGGCGGCGAGCACCTGCCCGGTGGCGACGCGGGGTTCGAACCGGAAGAGGTCGTTCGCGCGCTCGGTGTCACCCTGCTCGAACAGCCGGAGGGCGGCCGCAGAGCGCCCCATCGTGCCGGTGACGCAGAGCAGGTCGCCGGGAGTCGCGCCGTCTCGGTGGACCGGGTCGTCGGTCCGGCCGAGGGCGGTCGTGGCGACGGTGAACTCGGTGTGGGAGTCGAGGTCGCCACCGACGTACTCGGCGCCGACGGCCGCACAGACATCGCGAGCGCCCGTGACGAAGTCCACGAGGTCGGCCTCGTCGAATTCGGGGGCGGCGTACACCGCGACGGCCGCGGTCGCCGTCGCGCCCATCGCGGCCACGTCCGAGAGCGACGCGCCGACGGCTCGCCAGCCGGCGGTGTACCGGGTGGTCCCGGGCGGGAAATCGGTCCGCTCGTGGAGCATGTCCGTCGTGACGACCTGGCCGTCCACGACGGCTGCGTCGTCGCCGGCGCGACCGACGACACCGCCGAGCAGGTCCAGGGCAGCCCGTTCGTCCATTGCGTGCCTATTTCACACGGGTGCCAAAAAACGGACCGGTCCTGCCCGGGGGACGTGGGAACACACCCGGCTGGAGTCGGTGGGTTCAAGCGGTTGACGGTCAACGGGACCCGCATGGCAGGAGATTGGGACGTTCGCCCCATGGTAGCCGGCTTCGTCGGTGCCATCGTCGTGCTGGCCGTGCTCCTGTGGTTCGTCGGGTTCGAGGCTGTCGTCGCACAGCTCTCGATGGCTGACCCGACGGTGTTCGCGTTCGTCCTCCTCGCCGCACTCGTCTGGTTGCTCGCCTGGGGACTGGCGCTTCGCTCCGTCCTGCGTATCCTCGGCATCGAGTTCTCGGTCCGGGACGCCTTCCTGGTCTATTCGGCCGCGACCTTCGCGAACAACGTGACGCCGTTCGGCCAGGCTGGCGGCGAACCGTTCAGCGCGCTCCTCATCTCCCGGCGGGCCGACAGCGAATACGAGACCGGGCTGGCCGCCATCGCGAGCGTCGACGCCATCAACTTCGTCCCGTCGGTCGGGTTCGCCCTGATCGCGCTCGGCTACTACGCGGCGACGGTGACCCTGACCGACCGGCTCGCGGACGCGGCGGTCGTGGTCGTCGTGTTGACGGCCCTGCTCGCGGTGGCGGCGACCCTCGGCTGGCGAAACCGGTACCGGGTCGAGGAGGTCGTCGTCGCGGTCGTCTCGCCGCTCGTCTGCCGGGTCGGGCGGGTGATTCCACGGGTCAATCCGCCGGGACCGGCCGACATCCGGCGTCGCATCGAGGGCTTCTTCAGCACCATCGAGCGCGTCGCGAGCGACCGCTTCTCGCTGCTCGCGACCCTCTCGTACTCGGCCCTCGGCTGGCTCATGCTCGTGGTGTGCCTCTGGCTGTCGCTGTACGCGCTCGGGTTCCGTGGGCCGGAACTGTTCGTGGCGGCCATGCTCGCGGTGCCGCTGGGGACCGTGGCCAGCATCACCCCGCTGCCGGGCGGGCTCGGCGGTATCGAGACGGTCCTGCTGATGGTGTTGCCGACGGTGACGGGGCTGGAGGCGGCGTCGGTCAGCGCTGGAATCCTGCTGCACCGGCTCGCAACCTACTGGTTTCCGGTGTTCGTCGGGGGTGGCGCGATGGCCGCACTCGGGGCGTCGGAGCAGGAATAAGACGATGGTCTTTTAACCCGCGCGAGGGAACTGGCTTGCAATGACAACGATGTACGACGTGCCGGCGGACGCCCTCATCGAGGCGCTCGCCGAGGACCTCGAAGGTCGACTCGAACAGCCCGACTGGATCCAGTTCACGAAGACCGGTGTGAGCAAGGAGCTCCCGCCGGAGCAGGAGAACTTCTGGGCGATCCGTGCCGCCTCCCTCCTCCGCAAGGTCGCTGACAGCGGCCCGGTCGGTGTCGAGCGTCTCGCCACCGAGTACGGCGGTGCCACGGGCGGTTCCAACCGCTACCGTGTCGCCACCTCGAAGCGCTCGTCCGGCTCGAAGAAGGTCATCCGCACCGCGCTCCAGCAGCTCGAAGACGAGGGTCTCGTCCAGACGCAGAAGGGTGCCGGCCGCAGCGTCACCGACGAGGGCCGCAGCCTCCTCGACAACACCGCGGACAAGGTCATGCAGGACCTCGACCGCCCCGAACTCGAACGGTACGCGTAAGCGTCGATTCTCAACGTTTCACGCACGCACCAGCGACGGCACTCTCCCGCAGTCGAAACGATTTTCCTGCACAATCCACAACAGAGGAGTATGAGCGGCAGCCCCAACGACGACGAGATCGAACGGCTTCGACAGGAGAAGATGGAGAAACTCCGCGAGCAGCAACAGCAGGGACAGGGCCAGGGCGACGCTGAAGCCCAGGAGGCCATGCAGGAGCAGGCCGAGGCCCAGAAGCAGGCGCTGCTTCGCCAGTACCTCACCGACGGTGCCCGTCAGCGCCTGAACTCGGTGAAGATGTCCAAGCCGCAGTTCGGCGAGCAGGTCGAACAGCAGATCATCGCACTGGCACGCTCCGGGCGCGTCCAGGGCAAGATCGACGAGGAGAAGATGAAGGACCTGCTGCGCGAACTCAAGCCCGACTCGAAGAGCTTCAACATCCGTCGCTGATGCGGTTGGGCCTGCTCTACAGCGGCGGCAAGGATTCGACGCTGGCGGCGCTGCTGTGCGCCGAGTTCTACGACGTGACACTGGTCACCGGGAGCTTCGGCATCACCGACGACTGGGAACACGCCCGCGACGCTGCCGAGGCGGTCGGGTTCCCCCACGAGCGACTCGACCTCGACCGCGAGGTCGCCGACGACGCGGTCGAGCGGATGCTCGCCGACGGGTTCCCCCGGAACGCCATTCAGGACGTCCACGAGCACGCGCTCGAACAGCTCGCGGAGATGGAGTTCGACGCCATCGCCGACGGCACGCGCCGCGACGACCGCGTCCCCACGGTCTCGCGAGCACAGGCACAGAGCCTGGAGGACAGACACGAGGTGGACTACATCGCGCCCCTGTCGGGGTTCGGCCGTGGGGCGGTCGACCGCATCGTCGAGGCCGAACTCGACGTGACCATCGGCCCGAGCGAGGAGATCCGCCGGGCCGACTACGAGGCGGAACTCCGCGCGCTGCTGGCCGACGAGCACGGCCCCGCCGCCATCGAGGACGTGTTCCCCGCGCACGACCAGACGTTCGTCACCGGCACGCGGTGACCAGCGGTTTTCGACCGTGAGTCAGCGAGTTCCAGCCACAGGTGTGTCGAGCGGCGTGTCGTTCACTCGATATCGTGTGAACAATAGGTCTCGGTAGGTGTTCGGAGAGTAACATATCTGGTTCCGCTGGCCGCGCTGGGAGGAAGAAATCCGTATCACCCGTCGAACCCCTCTATTTCGGGTGGAGAAACGCAAAAACCACTTGTGTGTTTCTTCTGGTTTATACGGCTTCAGGGTCTCGTGTCGCGATGAAGTGTCCAGATACTCGAATTTCTCGCCCGGCGGAAAGCGGGTCGCGGGGCGACCCCTTGCAGAACCGTGCTAGTCAGGTCTCGAAGACGAACCGGGCACCACCATCCCGGCTCTCTTCGACGTGGACCGACCAGTCGTGGGCGTCGGCGATGGACTCGACGATGGCCAGCCCGAGGCCCGAGCCGTCGTCGCCGGTGTGGCCGCGTTCGAACACCTGCTCGCGGTCGTCCTCGGGGATGCCGGGGCCGTCGTCGGCGACGGCGAAGCCCTCGGCCGTCTGTTCGACGGTGACCGTCACGTCCTCGCGGCCGTGCTCGATAGCATTTCGATAGAGGTTCTCCAGCAGTTCCACGAGTCGCGACCGGTCGGCGTCGAGGGTGCCGCCGTAGTCGACCCGAAGGGTCGCGTCGGCGGTCTGGACGCCCTCCCAGGCGGCGGTCGCGGCCGCGTCGAGCGCGACGGGTTCGCGGTCACCGACCACCCGGCCCTGTCGGGCGAGTTCGAGCGAGTCCTGGATGAGGTCGTCCATGCGGTCCAGGGAGTGCTTGACCTCCTTGAGATGGGCCGGGTCCCCGCTGCGGAAGGTCTCTTCGAGCTGGGCCTGGGCGACGCTGAGGGGGTTGCGCAGGTCGTGGCTGACCACGCTCGCGAACTCCTCGAGGCGGGCGCGCTGACGCTCGGCCTCGCGGGCCGCGATGCGCTGGCGGACCTCGCCGGCACCAGCAACCGCGCCTGCCCCGACCCCGACGGTCCCCGACGTGAGGGTGAGATACAGCGGTTCGGGCACCGAGACGCCGTCGGTGAGCAGGATGAGGAGATGCAGCGAGGTGACCATCGCGGCCACGAGGAAGCCGAACAGGCCGTAGGCGAAGACGGTGAGCCGGTCGCGCGAGTCCACGCCGTCGCGGATGAGGTGCCGGTCGATGACGACGACGGCGACGCTCGCGGCGAACGGGAGCGCCCCCTCGATGGCGTCCCGGATGAGGGGGTCGGGGTCGACGACCGCCCGGACGAGGATGACCGCGGCGAGCAGCGTCCCGAGGGCGGAGAGCGGCGAGACCGGCAGGCTCGTCGCCAGCTCCTCGACCCACGGTCGCTCCGCCGCGCGGTCTCGCCCGCTCATCTTGACAGCGATACCGGTCGCTGGACCATAACTCCCGGGGCTGGATGAAAGGTTTCAAGCGCGCTGTGACCCAACCGCGGCGTATGTACGACGGACTCAAGGGCTTCCGTGATATCTACCCGGCGGAGATGGCCGCCTACCGGGCGGTCATCGACACCGTCGAGGACACGGCCCGCCGCTACGGGTTCCGCGAGATCGCCACCCCGGCGATGGAGCGAACCCAGATGTACGTGGACAAGTCGGGCGAGGACATCGTCGAGGAACTGTACGCCTTCGAGGACAAGGGTGGCCGCGAGGTCTCGCTCACCCCGGAGCTGACGCCGACGGTCGCCCGGATGGTCGTCGCCAAGCAACAGGAGCTCTCCAAGCCCATCAAGTGGTTCTCGACGCGCCCGTTCTGGCGCTACGAGCAGGTCCAGCAGGGCCGCTTCCGCGAGTTCTACCAGACCAACGTCGACATCTTCGGCTCCTCGGAACCCGAAGCCGACGCCGAGATTCTGGCCTACGGCGCGGACATGCTCACCAACTTCGGGCTCGACGCCGACGACTTCGAGCTTCGAGTCTCCCACCGGGACATCCTCGGTGGGCTGCTCCGGGAGTTCGAGACCGACGAGGACGTCGACGTCCGCAACGCCATCCGCGCCGTCGACAAGCGCGCGAAGGTCGAGGAGAACGAGTACCTCGACCTGCTGTACGAGGCCGGCCTGAGCTACGACCAGGCTCGCGAGTTCGACGACCTGCTGCTCGCCGGCGACGAGGACCTCGACGCCCTGACCGAGTGGGCCGACAGCGAACAGGTCCACGACGCCGTCGCGAACCTCCAGAACGTCCTCGCCGCGACCGAGGACTTCGGTGTTCGTGAGTACTGTGAGGTCTCCCTGACGACCGCCCGTGGGTTCGACTACTACACCGGCGTCGTCTTCGAGTGCTTCGACTCCACCGGCGAGGTCTCCCGTGCCGTCTTCGGCGGCGGCCGCTACGACGACCTCATCGAGGACTTCGGCGGCCAGCCCACGCCCGCCGTCGGGGTCGCCCCCGGCGTCGTCAACTCCACCCTTCCCCTGCTGCTCCAGCGCGCCGGCGTCTGGCCCGACGAAGCCATCTCGACCGACTACTACGTCCTCACCGTCGGCGACACCCGCCCGATTGCCTCGCGCATCGCCCGGGAACTGCGCGAGCCTGGCAACGTCGTCGAATCGGACGTCGCCGGCCGGTCGTTCGGTGCCCAGATGAACTACGCCGACTCCATCAACGCCGAGACCGTCGTCATCGTCGGCGAGCAGGACCTCGAGAACGACGAGGTCACCGTCAAGGACATGGAATCCGGCGACCAGACCACCGCCCCCGTCGACGACTTCCCCGGCGACCGCGCGCACCCGACGCTCGCCGACTTCGAGTAAGCGACTCGAATCTCTCTTCGATTCTTCGGCTTTTCCCGACCAGTAGCCGTGGCGCGCGAGACAGCGACCCTCGAACGACAGTGAGAGGTGTCGCGTTATCGCGCGAGGGATGAGAAGCGCAGGCGGAGCCGAGCACCGGAATCGGCTGGGGAGGCTGTGGTGCGGGGCGGTGCTGTGCGGTTGCGGTTCCATTGCCACCAGCGCGAGTCGTCGAATCGGCCGCGGAAGCAGTCGATTCAGCAGATGAACTCCAGTCTAGAGCACTGGAAACCAGAACAGAAACCGCAGCTACAGAGCGTCCACTTTGCGCTTCGTCCGGTCGATGACCGCCGCCCGGACCATCGCGCCGGGTGTCGTGAACTCGGTAGTGCGCGAGAGGAACGAACTCGTCTGGGTGGCCGGCCCGTCGGCTTCGCCTGGCTTCCGGGCACTGAACGCCGCGCCGATGTCGTCGCCCCACGGGCTCGCCGCCTGCATGGCCTCGAAGTCGTCGAACTCGGTGTGGGCCGCGACGAACTCGGGCGTGAACAGTTCGGCGAGGCTGTCGGTGTCGCCCTCCCCGACGGATTCCGCCAGGGCCGTGCTCTCCTGTAAGGTTTCGGTCAGTGCGGTTATCTGGGCGTCCGTGAACTCCTGGTCCGTGATGCCGAGTGCGGCCGCGAGGTTCGGGCCGATGAGTTCGGCGACCTCGTCCCCCGAAAGCGTGTCCATACCCCGTCTGTCGTGGGCCGGGCGTCTAAGCGTACCGGGTCGTGTGCCCGGGGTCGTGGTAATCTCTTTGTCACGTCACCGCCAATTTCGCGCATGGTCCTCTCGCATCAGGCGACCGCCCTCCTCGTGCGTCTGCTACACCTGCTGGCGGTGACGGTGCTAGTTGGTGGTGCCGTCGTCGTGTGGCTGGCGTTCCGACGCGACAGCCGCGACACCGATGACGCTGACCGAACCGCCGAGCACTTGCTCCCTACGGCCGCGAGCTACGAGTGGCTGTTCTGGGGAGCCCTCGGCGTGGTCGTAATGACCGGCGTCGGGAACCTCGGGGCGCTGGCCCCGGCCGTCCCCACGACCGAGACGCGCTGGGGGGCGGTCCTCGCGCTGAAACTGGCGGTGCTCCTCGGGTTCGTCCTGTTCTCGATGGCCCGGTCACTGGCCGTCGTCCGGGTTCGTCGGCTCGGGCTCCCCGGGTCGGAAGCCACCCTCACGCGTGCCTACGGGCTGACCGCGGGCGTGCTCGTGCTGTTGCTCTCGCTGGCGGAGGTGCTGGCACATGGCTGACTCGGGCTTCTTCGCCGAAGCACAGCCGACGCTGCTGGCGTGGTGTCTCGGGACGTATCACACCGCGACCCTGACCGCCGCCGGGGTCGCGAGTCTGCACCTCTCGGGTGCGCTCGGCGACCCGCTGGGCGGCCTGAACACGGTCGTCGGGTTCGCGGCGTTCCTGTACCTCTGGGCGGTGACGCTGTGGACGACGACCCGGGTACTCGGGGCGGTCGAGCTGTTCGGTCCCGACCGGTCCTCGACACGGGCCGTCGTCGCCGCGGGTGCGAAGTGGGGTGCCGTCACCGGCCTCCTGTTCTTCCTCGGTGTCCTGCTCACGCTCGCGTTCGCGTTCCTCGGCGAGATGCTCGTTCTCCTGCTGTTCTTCGGTATCGGCGGCGCGTTCGCCCTCGCCATCGGGACTGTCGTCGGCCTCGCCTTCTCGCTCCTCGACGTGGGACTGCTCGCACTCTCGCGGTGGCTGGTGCCGCCGGGCGCGCCCACGGCTGCCGAGTAGGGGACCCACGGAATCACCGGCGAAACGCGCCAGCTACAAACCTGTGCCCGGCGAACCCTCGCCAATGCGCGCGTTCCGCATCGCCTACGACGGTCGCCCCTACCACGGTTTCCAGCGCCAGCCGGACGTGCCGACCGTCGAGTCGGCCCTGTTCGACGCCCTTTGCGAGTTGGGTATCATCGACGCGCCCGACGAGGTCCCCGAGGGCTACGCGGCGGCGGGCCGGACCGACGCGGGCGTCTCGGCGGTCGCCCAGACCGTCGCGTTCGAGTGCCCGGACTGGCTGACGCCGCGAGCGTTCAACGGGCAGCTCCCGGCCCACGTCCGCGCCTGGGCGAGTGCCGACGTGCCCGACGACTTCCACGCGACCTACGACGCGACGAGCCGGGCGTACGAGTGCCACCTCTACGCGCCGGGTGCCGACCCCGAACTGGCGAGCGCGGCGATGGCGAAGCTGGCTGGCACGCACGACTTCGCGAACCTGACCGCCACCTCGAAAGACGACACGGTCAGGACGCTGGAGACCGCCACGGTCGAGGGCGACGGCGAGTTCCTCGTATTCTCGGTTCGTGCCGACGGCTTCCTCTGGGAACTGGTCCGCCGGCTCGGGTCGCTCGTCCGGGCGGTCGCGACCGGGGCGGCCCCACTCTCGAAGGTCGACCGGGTCCTCGATCCGGAGCCGCTGCCCGGCCACGAGGGTATCCCGCCGGCGTCGCCGGTGGGGCTAGTGCTGGTCGATGCCACGTATCCGAGGGTGGTCTTCGAGCGCGACGCTCGCGGGGTCGAGAGTGTCCAGGACGTGTTCGAGACGAAGCGTGCCGATGCGGCGACCAGAGCCAGGGCTGCCGGATGTGTGGAAACAGCGGTGGAGAAAACGGAGAACGACGGATGATGTACGGAGACGACAGCGAACGCGACGGGCGGGTCTCCCGGAGGTGGGTCACCCGGACAGCAGTCGAGTGTCCCGAATGGCAGACTGGATGGATGGGTTACCTGGCCCGTCGGCGGCTCGCGCGGGTGACGGCCCGCCCGAGACCGGTTCGGTCGTTACCTCGGTGGCTCAGTAGTAGCCACGCCGCATGGTGCGGGTCTGCTTCTTCTTCTTCAGGCCACTGGGGCAGGTGTTGGTCGCGCATGGGTCGACGTCGGCACAGGGGTCGACTGCACACGGGTCGACGTCAGCGCACGGGTCGACCGCGCAGGGATCGACGTCTGCACACGGGTCGACTGCACACGGGTCGACGTCGGCGCAGGGGTCTGCGCACGGGTCGACGTCGGCACACGGGTCGGGCGCTTCCATCGTGATGGTGATGGTCCCAACGGGGCCGTCCCAGCCGTGCTTGACGCAGTCGAGGTCGCACAGGCCCAGGATGCCCTGGTGGTGGTGGACGAAGCCCTCGGCGTTGCAGGTGAGGTCCTGCTCCGAGGTCGCCTGGGTACCGCTGGAGACGACGTCGGTGAACAGGAACGCCTCCTGCACGAGGTCGGCGGCCTTCTCACTGTTGCACTCCACACCCGCGTCGTACGCGAAGATGGGTGCGCTGACGACCTCACCCGGCCCGCGAGGCATGCGGATGGAGTCGACGCCGGCGAACCCGTCGTTGGTCGCGAGCATCATCGCGGCCATCGAGAGCACCGAGTAGCGCATCGGCGCTTCGATCTCGATGGTCGTCTTGTTCGATATCCCGGTGTTGAGCGGGTCGGTGGTCGACATGACGACGTCGTCACCGATGTCGAACGCGAAGATGTCGGTGCCGTCCTCGGCGCTGACGCCCAGCGTGTTGATCATCGGGCCGAGGTCCGCGTTCTTCGCGAGCGCGGCGAGCTCGGGGCACGCCTCGCTGCCGACCTGGAACAGCTTGGCGAAGCGGCTGTGGATCGCCAGCGCGGGCGGGGTCCATGCCTGCCCACACGTGGTGTTGCAGATGTCGACGATGTACTTCACCGTGGGCTCGCACACGGGCTCGGGTTCACACAGCGGCTCGCATACGGGTTCTGGGGCACACGTGCCACAGGGGTCCGCCGTCGGGCCGTAGAAGCCGCGGCGACCGTAGCGTCCGCGCGCGGAGGCGGTCCCGACACCACCGACCAGTGCGGCCCCCCCGATACCGAGTGTCGTCAGAACAGTACGTCTGTTTACAGCGTTGTTGTGTTTGCTCATTATATGTGTCGCGCTGTCGTGTACCGACAACGCATTACCGTGCACCCCCCTGCACGTGGGCAAGTTGTCGTTTCGCATCAGTAACTACGGCTGGGTTAGATAGTAAGGATAACTCAACAGACCTGTGTGGTTGTTGTAAGTAGTCAACTACGTAATCGATAAAAACCTTGAGGAGATTCGTAGAAAGTCTATGAGGGGTCGGTAGGTTAGTGTCTGTGGCTCAGTAACGTAACCAACCAGAAACCACCTTACTCGGGCCAGATACCCGCGGCCCGCATCCCCGGTTCGAACGACTGCTCCCGGAGCGCGTCGTGGAGCGATTCAGTCCCCAGGCGACTGAAGTTTCTACACGCCAGGGAACGTACAAGTAAGCAGGTGAGCATGGCGTGTTCCCGTAACGTTCGGGAATCTGCCTTGTCTCTCGTGTCGGCTCGCGTGTGCGTCACGCCGCGGCCACGCTCGCCACTCTCGGAGTGGAGTTGCAAGGATGGCACACCAGCGCGCAAGAACGGCCAGTGGTCGCTCCATGGGTGTGGGTCGGGCCGTACGTGGACCGGGCGGTCGGTCCGGTCGGCGAGCTCGGCGGCGACCGTCTCCAGCTCCGGGTGTGCGTGGGTGTAGGCCACGAGGTCGCGGTGGCGGCCCGCCCCGTCGACGTTGACCACGGCGCGGATGCGGTCGGTGTCGAGACGCTCCGCCAGCGCCTCGCTCCCGAGCAGGCCGACCTCCTCGCCACCGACGCCGGCGACACGCACTCGACAGTCGAGGTCGACGGCGGCGAGTGCCCGGGCCAGCGCGACGACGACAGCGATGCCACAGCCGTTGTCGAGCGCGCCCTCCCCCACGTCGTGGGCGTCGAAGTGCGCCAGCACCAGAATCTCCTCGTCGGTGTCGGGGCCCAGGGTCCCGTGGACGACGTGGGTTTCGCCCGCATCCGTGCTCGCGTCGACCGACAGGCGGACCGAGCCGTCGCGCTCGGCGTACTCCCCGAGCCACTCGCCCGTCTCGTAGGAGACGCCGACGCCCGGGATGGCACCCTCCTCGTCGAACCGGAGCGAGCCGGTCGGCGGCAACTGGCCGGGCTTGTGGTTCGCGAAGACGAACGCGTCGGCACCCGCCTCTGCTGCGTGCCCGTACTTCTCCATGCGGTGGACGAACCGCTGGTCGCTGGGGGTCGTGGTGCTCGCGAGCGCGACCGCGCCGTCGAGGTCTGCCGCCGCTATCTCGGCCGGTGTTCCGTGGCCAACGTCGACCAGTCGGGCGTTCGTCTCGCCCGCGGGCGAGTACGGGAGCGCGACCGCCTCGAAGGTGCGTTCGACCGGGTCGGTGACCGCGAACTCGGTGTGGCCTCGTGACCAGCGGGTGATCGGCGAGGTCTCGTGCGTGAGGGTCGCGACGCCAGCGTCCGCGAACGCGTCGACGACGAGGGCCGCGGCCCGGGCCTCCCCGGGATGTCCCGCGAGTCGGTCCTCGAGTTCACAGAGTGCGGTCAGGAACTGCCAGGGGGTCTCGTCGCGCCAGAGCCGCCCGAGCACCGCATCGATATCGGTCATACCTGGTGGTGGGTGGGGTGGGGGGAAAACCTTGGGTGTGAGACGCATGAACCGACTGGGAAAACCGAAACTGTCGGGGGAACGTATGGAACTGTCGGGACGGAGATTCGCTGCGTAGATAGTTTCTACCGGGCGTTCGCTCCGATGAAACAGAGCGCAACAGGGGCGGACAATCCAGTGAGAGAGCATGAACTTCGCGAACGGATTCAGGGGTTCATACTCCCCGAGCGACCATGGAGAAACGTGGCATGATGACCGTACTCCAGTCCCTGAAGACCGCGTTCGAGTCCGAGTCCGAGGAGCGCCACTACCACTACGACTGTCGGGTCTGCGGGACCAGCTTCGAGTCCGACGAGCCCACCGTCGACACCCTCAGCTGCCCGGAATGTGGAATCCGGTCCTGGTTCGAGAACTCCTGACCGAGCGTCATCCCACCGCGGGACGAACTCCCGAACACCCACCCATCACCCCACTGGCACCCAGAGGCACCCCCTCACCCCACAGCGAACCATTCGCGCTTGGACCGCTCCCACCCGACACCGCCGCGAGCGGGTCTCACGCGGTCGACCTGGCATCGTGCCACGTCGGCGCTCCCGGGCTCGGTCCGCTTCTCCCATCGCCTGACCCTTGCGACAGATCCCGTTCTCGCCGACCCGCAGCGGACGCTGGTTGGCAAGGCTTACCTCGTTTCGATTCGAAGCCAGTGCCATGAGTTCAGTCCCCGAACGGTCCGAGATAGACACCGAGTACACGTGGGACCTCGAGTCTATCTACGCGACAGACGAGGAGTGGGAGGAGGCGTTCGAGACGGTGCAGTCACGACTCGACGACCTCGAGCAGTACGAGGGGCAGGTCACCGACGACGGCGAGACGCTCTATTCGGTCCTCCAGCTCCGCGACGATATCATGCGCGAGGTGTCCATGGTGTACTCCTACGCCCGCATGCGCAAGGACGAGGACACCACGAACCAGCAGTACCAGGCGTTCACCGCCCGTGCGCAGTCGCTCTCCTCCGACGCCTCCAGCGCCGCGTCGTTCATCGACCCCGAGATCCAGTCCGCCACCCGCGAGGAGATATCGGCGATGGTCGAGTCGACCGAGGGCCTGGAAACCTACGAGCACTACCTCGACGACGTGCTCCGGATGAAAGAACACACGCGCTCGGCCGAGGTCGAGGAGCTGCTCGCAGAACTCAGTGAGGTCACCGGCGGCACGAGCGAGGTGTACAACATGCTCGCCAACGCCGACATGGAGTTCCCCACCGTCGAGAAGCCCGACGGGAGTTCGGTCCAGATCACCCAGAACAACTTCACCACCCTGCTCAAGAACCAGGACCGCGAGTTCCGCCAGACCGTCCACGAGTCCTTCTACGAGGACTGGGCGGACGTGCGAAACACGGTCGCCGCGGCGTACAAGAACGCGGTGAAGGCCGACGTGAAGACCGCACAGGCCCGCTACTACGACACCGCCCGCGAGGCCGCCCTCGACGGCCCCAACGTCCCGGTCGAGGTGTACGACAACCTCCTCGAATCGGTCCGCGAGAACCTCGACAAGCTCCACCGGCACACCGAGTTGAAGGGTGAGGCCCTCGGCGTCGACCAGGTCGAGATGTGGGACCTCTACATGCCGATGACCGAGACCGAGAGCCCCGACATCTCCTACGAGCAGGCGTGTGAGTGGACCGTCGAAGCCCTCGGTGCACTCGGCGAAGAGTACCAGGAGCGCGTCCAGGAAGGTCTCGACTCCCGCTGGGTCGACGTGTACGAGAACAAGGGCAAGCAGTCGGGCGCGTACTCCGGCGGCACCTACGACACCCAGCCGTTCATCCTGATGAACTGGCAGGACGACATCTCGAGCATGTTCACGCTGGCCCACGAGCTGGGACACTCCATGCACAGCCAGTACACCAAGCAGGAACAGCCCTACGTCTACTCCGGCTACGAGATCTTCGTGGCCGAGGTGGCCAGCACGGTCAACGAGGCGCTGCTCACCCAGCACCTGCTGGACACCGTCGAGGACGAGACGTTCCGCCGCCACGTCCTCAACGAGTACCTCGAGCGCTTCCGGTCGACGCTGTACCGCCAGACCATGTTCGCGGACTTCGAGCACCAGACCCACAAGCTCGTCGAGGAGGGCGAGGCGCTCACCCCCGACGCGGTCGACCAGGTGTACGGCGACCTCAAGCGCGAGTTCTACGAACCCGCGAACGTCGACGAGCACATCGAACGGGAGTGGATGCGGATTCCCCACTTCTATTATTCGTTCTACGTGTACCAGTATGCAACTGGTATCTCGGCCGCCGTCGCGCTCAGCCAGAAGATCCTCGACCCCGACGACGACGAGGCCGCAGACGACTACCTGAACTTCCTCTCGAAGGGTTCGCGGGAGTACCCGCTCGAACTGCTGCAGGGTGCCGGTGTCGACATGGGCACCAAAGAACCCGTGCAGGCCGCACTCGACGTGTACGGCGAGTACCTCGACGAGATGGCCGAACTGATTTAATCGGGTTCGCTTGCGGGTTCGCTTTCTGTCCGGTTTTCGCTGGGCTTGCGGTTCGTTCGCGTGTTTCGACCATTGCATCGAGCCGCCCGAATAATCGATGGAATCCCAGCACCGATGCACGGCTTATTTGAGCGCCCCAGCAGGAGGTAAGCCAATGACCGACGCGTTCGCCGACAGGACCCTCGCCGAACACCGGCGTGTTTTCGAGAAGATATGGTGGCAGAACCCCGAGCGACAGAACGGAACGTCCTCGTCCTGGTGGTTCTTCATCCTGTTCCCGGAGGGCGAGGAGGGGTACGGTCCGAGACAGCTCATGTTCTCGATAGCTGCCTGTGTGGGTGACGAGTCACGTGTGAACGACCTCCCGCCCAACGGAATGGACGCCGACCGCCCCGTCGCCGACGGTGTGGACAGATTCAACGCGACGACGGTCGGCTGGGCCGGCGACGAGGACCAGGTCCACGACCACGTAGTCAGGCAACCAGCCGAAGCGGTGCTCTCCCGCGAGGACCAGCGTCTCGACGCCTGGGCAGACCGCGAGGACGGAACCAGACGCGGAAGCGAGATTTCAGCGCTCTCGGACCGCCTCGGGCTGCGAGCCCACGTCATCGGTGACGACGCCGAGGCGGAGTTCGAGGCGTGGGGCGACCTCGACTCGAAGATGACCGCACCACACCACTCGCTGGATATCGACACACCACTGGGTGGTGCCGAGGTCGTGGCCTGGCGGCAGATGGAGTTCGAAGGGGAGTTCGACCTGCCCGACGGCCCCGAGACGCTGTCCGGCTCGTGTTACTTCCAGCGCGTGTGTTTCGACATGCCGCTGATGCCCTGGAAGTGGATCTGGGCGATATTCCCGGACGGGACCTCGTTCTCCGTGTTGATCCCGTTCATCGGGCCACACGTGTTCCGACGGGGCTACAAGTTCTTCTCCTCGGACAGACTCGAACGCCTGACGATACCCCTTCGACAGAACGGGTTCTGGAACTGGGGCACGAAGGAAGGGCACGTCGAGTTCGACAGGATGACCGTCGAACCACTGCTGGGTAGCGGCGAGCACCCCGACTTCGACGTTCGCGTCGAGAACGAGGCGGGCGATTACGTGCGGTTCGTCGCCCGGACCTACGGCCATGCGCGGAACTGGCTCGACCGGCCGAGACTCGGTGGTCGGCTCGCGTCGCACTGGAGTTACAACGAGTTCATGTTCCGGATGACCGGCCTCGCCGGACGCGTCGGTGGGACGCCGATCGACAGCGAGTCGCTGGGGACCGGATTCGGGACGCTGGAGTACAGTACTGGCCTGGGTCTGTGAGCACCGGGCGGTCCAGCGCAGGTTGTGATAGCGGTGCGAGAGACAGAGCACGAATCGGGTACCGACCACTGGCCAGCTGGGGAACGATTGATTCAGAGGTCTCGGTCTGTCGCTTCACCCACTTTTCTGAATCAAGTTTGTCAGAAGTGGCGTGCTGAATATAGAGTGCTGTGTCTGTCGCTTCACTCAGAGTTCTGAACCAACATTGACAGAAGTGTCGTGCTGAATACAGAGGGTGTACGCAGCAGACTCACCCGCTAGAAGGGATGTGTTTCCTTACGTAGTAACCGCATCCCGAACGAGACGAGGTAGGATACCTCCACCGACGATAATCACGAGAATCCTCACCCACATTGGTGAATCGGTAAACAGATGAATTGCGATGAGTGCCCCAATTGTGAGAACTCCGAACAGAATGAATATTTGATGTTCGCGGGAGACCATTCGTTCGAAAATTACTGATGAGCAACTAATACGTGATGGTCGTCAAGGAGATTGTTCTCTTACGGACACACGCTTCTCGTACTGACACATATGCGCCCTGCATTCAGCAGCGCCGCAAGAACATTCCCAGCTGCTGCCAGAACCTGCGTACTGCATACAGAGGGTGAGTTCAGCACACCAACTGCGTTACATTCGACTCAGATCGGATACTGCACGATTGCGCGCCGAGCACGTCCTCTCTCCCGGCCTATTCGATACGGGGGGTTCGCCCTTGCATAGTATCAACAGGTATTCTATCGCGGAGGAGTTTCCTCTGAACGATGCAGCGCCGAACCATCCTCGGACTGGCCATCAGCGCCGGGGCCGTCGGCGTGCTCGGGGCCACAGCCAGGGTCGCCGACGAGCCCTCCCTTCCACCGGCCACCTACGCACAGGAGCCGGTAGCTTCGACGGATGAACGGAACAGTCCCGTCGTGGCCACCGACACGACGACGGCGGGAAGCGAAACGTACGGGACCGTTCGACAGTTCGCGTCGGTTCTCGACCTCGAATCGACCGGCCGCTACGCCCTCGTCACCAAGTATCGACTTATTCCAGGGTCGAACTACGAGGCGGGGACCGAGTGGGAAACTGCCTCTCTGACGGTCGAACACAGCTGGCGCTCCGGTACGCTCGTCTCCCACTCTGGTGACGTTGTTCCGGCTGCCGATGGTGACGCCGACTCGAATCTTTACTTAGGTACCGACCGCTCGACGAGGCGGAACCGGTGGGACCTGACGTTCGACCCCACAACGGGGGACTCCCGCACCCTCCGCTTCGCCACTGTCGTGGACCGGGAGGAAGCCCCCGGGACAGGCGACACTCTCGTCGACGCGATGTTCGGTGGAGGATTCACGAAGGGATTCTTCGGGGCCTCAGAGCGGGATCTCGCGACGGCACAACTCGTAATGTAGGGAGAGAACGAGTAGAGTCGAAGTCGCCCACACGCCCCCGACGAGTAAACACCACCACACACGTTTGTCCGCTTCTGCTACTGGGTTCGGGGTACCAAGCGGACGGTCTGCAGACAGCTCCGAACGCTAAGTGTCTCACCTGCACGCAACGATTGAGTGAGGCAGGTTCGGTGACCGACTCGCGCCCTCTATTCAGCACGGTACTGAGAGGACCAAACGAGACTGTCAGGAACATCGGCGGTTCACTCGCAGTCTCAGTCTGTCAGCGCATTCGGCGAACAGACGCCGAAACGAACGAAAGTCGGGTTCTGACTGTATCTTCTGTATTTTGCACGACACCTGTGTCAACTGCTGAGGGTAACAACAGGGCTGGCTTTCCGGGTTTCGCGGTTTGATTCTTGCCCGATTCGATTGCTGGTACTGGTGGCGACGAGCAGCGTGCTCGCGCCGATGAAAGTGGGACCGCCACCGCACCGCTCCACACCACGCCCTCCCCAGCCGACTCCCTCCGTTGCACTCCGGTCGTCCCTCGCACGACGCTGGCTCGCGGTCTCACTCGCTCACGGGTCGTTCCTCCCCGTTCGCTGTCGAGGCGACTGCGTCGCCTCACTCGCCACGCTCGCCAGCGCGCGCCGCCCGGATGGCCGGGGTTCGAGGGGGAATATCCACCGCCTTCCCGCCCGGTTGCTGGACCCAACGACCGTCGACCCACACCTCCAGCAGACCGACGAAAATCAACCTTTTGGACAGCACACTCTCCCCAACCCAAAGGC
The DNA here is from genome assembly GCF_025399835.1 of Haloarchaeobius sp. HME9146. NCBI lineage: Archaea > Methanobacteriati > Methanobacteriota > Halobacteria > Halobacteriales > Halorubellaceae > Haloarchaeobius > Haloarchaeobius sp. HME9146. The sequence goes on along the minus strand of NZ_JAODVR010000001.1, from coordinate 15,471 downwards.
TATTTTACGCGCCACGCATACGACCGATAACTCATGTCCCGGAGTCCTTCGTTGCCCGACCGCCCCCGGCTCGACCTCGACCCGGAGATGTCGGACGACGAGCGTCTGATGGCTCTCAAGAAGCACCTCGCCGACGTCTCGCAGGTGCACGAGCAGCTCTCCTCCCAGCTCGAATCGGCCCACGGCCGTCGTGAAGACCTCAAAGAGGAGGTCGACCAGACGGAACGCGAGAACGAGGCGCTGAAGACGTCCTCGCTGTACATCGCGACCGTCGAAGAGCTCGAAGAGGAGGACCAGGAAGCGGTGGTGAAACAGCACGGTAACAACCAGGAGGTGCTGACCGACGTCTCGCGTCGCATGGCCGAGGAACTGCAGGCCGGCGACCGCGTGGCCGTGAACGATTCGTTCTCTATCCAGACCATCCTCGCCAACGAGACCGACGCGCGGGCGCAGGCGATGGAGGTCGACGCCAGTCCCGACGTGGTGTACGAGGACATCGGTGGCATCGACGAGCAGGTGCGCGAGGTGCGCGAGGCCGTCGAGGAGCCGCTCATCGACCCCGAGAAGTTCGAGGCGGTCGGCATCGACCCGCCGTCGGGCGTCCTGCTCTACGGGCCGCCGGGCACCGGGAAGACGATGCTGGCGAAGGCGGTCGCCAACGAGACCGACGCGACGTTCATCAAGATGGCGGGCTCCGAGCTCGTCCGCAAGTTCATCGGCGAGGGCTCCCGGCTGGTCCGTGACCTGTTCGAGCTCGCGACCGAGCGCGAACCGGCAATCATCTTCATCGACGAGATCGACGCCATCGCGAGTAAGCGCACGGAGTCGAAGACCTCCGGCGACGCCGAGGTCCAGCGGACGATGATGCAGCTGCTCTCCGAGATGGACGGCTTCGAGGCGCGTGGGAACATCCGTATCATCGCGGCGACGAACCGCTACGACATGCTCGACCGCGCCATCCTGCGCCCGGGCCGGTTCGACCGTCTCATCGAGGTGCCCGAGCCGAACGGCGAGGGCCGCGAGCAGATCTTCGCCATCCACACGCGGAACATGAACGTCGCCGACGACGTGGACTTCGGGGCGCTCGCCGACCGCACGGGCGGCTACTCCGGTGCCGAGATCGAGAGCGTCTGCACCGAGGCCGGGATGTTCGCCATCCGCGAGGGCCGCACCGAGGTCCGCGAGGTGGACTTCACCGAGGCGCTCGACAAGATCGAACGCGATGACGGCAGCGACTACGTCCCGTCGGCCGGGCACGCGACGTACCACTACTGACCGGGACTGCCGGGGCCGGGACACACCGACCGCGCAATCGCAACCCCCTTTTCGACGCACCGATTCTCACCGGGTATGGAGCCGATTCGCATCGTCTGGGGCCAGGCGACCGGCCCGACCGAGATGTCGTCCTACGACGCGGCGCTCGCCGAGGCTGGCGTGGAGAACTACAACCTCGTCGCCGTCTCCTCCGTGATTCCACAGGACGCCGAGGTCGAGGTCGTCGGCACGGCACCCGACCTCGGCCCGGTCGGGGAGCGACTGACGGTCGTGCAGGCGCGGGCGACGACCACGGAACCGGGGCACGTCAGCGCGGGGCTTGGCTGGGCGCAGTCACCCGAAGGTGGCCTGTTCTACGAGGCATCCGGTGACACCGACGAGGCGGACGTGGACGAGCGCGTCCGGCGCGGGCTGGCGGCCGGACAGGCGCTTCGCGACTGGGAGTTCGGGGAGCCACACGTGAAGGTCGAGAGCGCCGCGGTCGAGCCCGGAACCTACACGACGGCGGTCGTGCTGGCGGTGTACGGCGGCAGCGACCCGCTGCTCTGAGTCGGGATTGCAGTAGCCGAACCCTTTTTATCCGTTCTACCACTACGGACGGTAGCGAGTTTTTATGAACGGAAACAATCCGTATGCCGGACTCCCGGGCAGTACGCAGGCCGGGAAACGCGCAGACGTGGACGTGCCGGAACTCTCCCCCGACCAGACGCGGGCCCTGCGCCGCGACGTGACGGCTATCGCGGCACGCACCCGGGAGTTCCTCCCGAGCGAGTACGTCGTCAACGGCGACGTGACACAGGGCATCAGCGGGCCGCAGGCGACGGTGGCCGTTCGGCCGCCGGCGGGCCACCCCGTCAGTGCCGGGTTCACGCCGGACATCGACGACGTCGAGGGCGAGTACCTCATCGACCCGGACGAGCAAGCGGAGGTCGCCCGCGGGCTGGCCGCCTCGGCGGCCCTGCAGGTCAAGCAGGCGATTCAGGACTCCGTCACCCCTACGGCGCGATAGGCCGGGTCACCCGGCTCCCACCGACCTCTCGGCGCACCGATTCACTTCGGGGTAAGGTCGCGTTCTCGGTATCCTAACTCCCGCGTAGCAACCTGTAGGAGCATATGGACTATTTCCCCGGGAGACCATTCTCTGTGTATGAGACGGGGCGAGGAGCAACTGGCGATAACGGCGTCCGGACTGCGGAAAGTGTACGGGCCGGTCGTCGCCGTCGAGGGGCTCGACCTCGCCGTACCACGGGGGACCGTCTACGGGTTCCTCGGGCCGAACGGGGCGGGGAAGACGACGACGATGGGGATGCTGACGACGCTGGTGCCACCCACGGCGGGGACGGCGGCCATCGTCGGGGTCTCCATCGCCGACCGTGAGGGCGTCAAGCCCCACGTGGGCTATCTGCCCGACGAGCCGCCGCTGTACGACGAGTTCACGGCACGCGAGCAACTGGGGTTCGTGGCGGACCTGCGCCAGCTGGAGCCCGAGGCGGCGGCGACCCGCATCGACACGCTGCTCGACCAGGTCGGACTGGCGGACGTGGCCGACGAGCGCATCGAGTCCTACTCGCGAGGGACGCGCCAGAAGGTCGGGCTGGTGCAGGCGATGTTGCACGAGCCCAAAGTGCTGTTCCTCGACGAGCCGACGAGCGGGCTGGACCCGCGGGCGGCCCGTGAGGTACTCGACCTCATCGACGGGCTCGCCGACGGCGGGACGACGGTGTTCCTCTCCTCGCACGCCCTGTCGGTCGTCGAGGAGCTGGCGGACGTTGTCGGGGTACTCCACCTCGGGAAGCTGGTCGCCGAGGGCACGCCCGCGGAGTTGACCCAGCGCGTCGCCGACGGTGAGCGCTCGCTGGAGCGGGTGTTCCTCGACCTGACGGCCGACCAGTCGGAGGTGTCGGTATGAGCCGGGCTGGGTCCCGCGCCGGGGGCGGCGCTGGCGGGCGGGCGGAGGCCGCGGGATGAGCGCGCGCTGGCCGCGGGCGAACGTCGCCTGGCGCATCGCGAGCGCCGAGGTCCAGCGCAACGGCCGGCGCTACATCGGGAGTCGCCACCACGAGGCGTTGCTGGTGCTCGCGCTCGTCCTGCTCGCGCCGGTGTTCGTGGTGTTCGTGCAGGCAGCCATGGCGGTCGGCCGGTCGCTCGCGGCCGGTGACCCGACCACGGTCAGCGCGGCCCGGTACTACCTGCCGGGCGTCGTCGTGTTCGTCGTCGTCCTCGGGGCCATCCAGGCCGGGCGGCGGGTGCTGTCGCTCGATGCGAGAGAGATGATGCTGACGGCGGTCCCGGTGCGGACGCTCGTTCGCGGCCTGTTGCTCGCCGACCTGTTCGAGTGGACCGTGGTCTTCCTGACGCCGGCCACCATCCTCGTGCTGGCGGTGGCGGTCGGTGCTGGCTCGCCGATACTCGCCGTCGCCGGGACGCTCGCCGTCGCCACCCTGTTCGTCGCGGCCATCCTGTTCGGGTACGCACTCGGGCTGCTGGTCCGGCTCGGCCTTCGACGGGTCCCCCTGCCCACGTCGGTCCGGTCGGTCCTGGGCGCGCTCGGGGGTGTGACCGCGGCAGTTATGGCGGGTGGGCTGGTCGCCTTCGCAGGCAGCATCGCGGTCCACGGCCCGGCACCGACGGCGACCACCGGGACCGGAGCCGGTGGGGTACTCGCGCAGGTCTCGATTCCGGTGGCGACCCTGCCCGCGGGCGACCCGCTCTCGCGACTCTCGTGGTACGCCGACCTGCTGTTCGTCGGCACGCCCGCCGTCGAGACGCTGACGACCGCGACCCTCGTCGCCGCCGTCGCCGTCGTGTTGACCATCCCGGGCAGTCTGACCGTCATCTCCGTGTTCTCGCCGAGTTTCTGGTACGGTGACGCACCGCTGTCGAGCGACGGCCGTACCCACATCGGCTCGCAGTCGGTCAGGTCACCCTCGCCCACTCGCCGCGTCGCGACCCGGCTCTGGTGGCGCGCCGTTCGGTCCCCGCACCGCCACGGCTACGTCTTCTACTACCTGTTCGCGGTCGGGACGCTGCTGGTGCCCGTCGTGGTGTATCCCTCGCTCGCGTTGACGCTGGTCGGCACGTCGTTCGTCCTACTCGGCGTCTGGCTCGCCGGCGCGCTGTTCGGGCTGAACCCGCTCGGAGAGGAGGAGGAGATGCTCGCCCAGCTCCTGCTGGCGACGATGCCAGCGGCCGTCCTGTTGCGGGCCCGGATGATGCTCGGGGTCCTCGTCGGTGTCCCGCTGGTGCTCGTCGGGACGACCCTGCTCGCGCTCGGGCCACTGGCACCCCTCGACGCCCTGGCGGTCGGCGGGTACTGGGTCGCGCTGACGCTCGCCAGCGCGGCGTTCGCCCTCGGTGTGGGGACGCTCGCGCCGCGGTACACCCCGGTCAGGCTGTTCGCCCGGGTCGAGAGCGTCGCGCCCTCGGTGACCGCCATCGTCTACCACCTCGTCGCCACGACCGTGCTCGTCGCGGCCGGACCGGCGCTGGTGCTTGCCGAGTTCGACCTGCTGCTCGTCGTCGGCTTCCTGTTCGGCCTGCTCGTACTCGTCACCGACGGCTCCTACCGCTACGCCCTCGAATCGTTCGAGGCCGTCGGCCGCGACCCCGGCCGCGTCCGCTGGTCGCGCCGCCTTGCGGTCCACCTCGCCGTCGGCGTCGCGGTCATCGGGACCCTCGTCTCCTCGGCGGTCGGGCTGGCCGCGCTCGTCGTCCTGCCGGGCGACGGCGTCACCGACCTCGTGTTGCTGTTCGTCGCGGGCTACTTCGGCTACCTGCTCGTCGTCGTGCTCATCCTGGAGGGATTCGGGGACGGTATCCGCGGGATGGACGTCTACTGGCTCTCCGACTCCGACGTCACGCACGTCATCGCCGGTGTCGCCGCCACCGGTGCGGTCGAGATGGGTGTCGTCGCCATGGCGTGGTACTTCGACCTCCCCGTGGCCGAGCACACGCTGGTCTCCTACGCGGCGCTGGGCGGGGCCGGGCTCTTGCTCTCGGTCCTCCCGCTCGTGTTGCTCGTCAACGGGCCCATCGAGGAGCTGATGTTCCGGGGCGTCATCCAGCGCAACCTCGACCGCTCCTTCACGACTGCGGGCGCGGTGATGGTCGGCTCGGCGGTGTTTGCAATCGCCCACCTGCCGATGTACTCTGGAACCCCGGCCGCGGTCGGGATGGCGCTCGCCCAGCTGTTCGCCATCTCCATCGTCTGGGGGACGGTGTACGCCCGCACCCACAACCTCGCGGTGCCGATGCTCTGTCACGGCGTGAGCAACGCACTGGCGGTCGCGCTGCTGTTGTTGTGAGCACCGTGGAACTGGATGATTATCCAGTACTTTGAGGGTATTTTTATAAAGGGCAGTACTGGGAAAGCCGGTAAACGATGTGGCTCCGGTTGGAAGGTGCGGATAGGTTGCGGTAGGGGCGGCGACGACCGCTTGGGGGAGCACGCCGACCGCCCGATTGCTCGCAACCTTGCAATCGCTTCCGGGGGGAAGCCAGAGCGGGGGAGAGACAGCACTGACTCACGTCGACCTGTCGGGGTCGCGTACCCACTGATGGGAATGAGACGAACGGAAATCGAGTCGGCCCGTCGGGCTTACTTGCCCCAGAACGGGTCGACCTTGCGGCGTTTTTCGAGGTAGAACGAGAGTGCTTCGCGCTCGTCCATCGGGATCTCCTCTTTGAGTTCTTGCTCCAGTATCTTCGCGTGCTTCTCGGGGAGTTCGATCCAGAGTTCGTCGTTCTCCTCGATCTGGCGACCCACCGTGGGGCCGTCGATGGCGACCGAGACGCGGTTGCCGGCGCGGGCCTCGTCGACGTCCTCACCCTGGTCCTGGATACCCTTGACGGAGCCGACGCGTTTCGGGTCGTTCCCCTCGAACTTCACGACGTTCTGGTTCTTGCGGAGGGTCCCCGAGAGGATCTCGACGCCGACGACGGCGGGGTTGTTCTGGCGGAAGGTGTGGTCGGGGAGGATCTGGAACCGGCACGGGCGGGCGATGTTCTTCAGGACGGTGTCCTGCTGGGCCTGCTTCGTGCTCTCGACGAACTCCTCGTACTCCTCGATGAGCTGGTAGATGACGTCGTCCGTGTAGATGCGCACGTCGTCGATGTCGGCGCGGTTCTCGGCGTCTTTCAGCACGTCGACGTTGAAGCCGAGGATGGTCCGGTGGAGGTCGTCGTCGGCCGTCGAGGCGACGCTCACGTCGCGCGGGGCGATGTCGCCGACCTCGGCGCGGACGATGGGAATCTCCGCCTCTTCGAGGGCGTTCGCCATGGCTTCGAGCGAGCCGAGGGTGTCGGCCTTGACGACGACGCCTTCCTCCTCGGTGGAGACGGCGAACTCGGCGAGTTCGGCCTCCACTTCGGCGACGACCTCGTCGAGGTCACGGTCGCCGACGACGCGGACCGGCGCGCCGGACATCGCCTTGTCGAGGTCGGGGGCGGCGACCTTGATACCGGAGGCCGCTTTCACCTCGTCGACGCGCTCGAAGCGGGACTCGGTCCGGATCTCGGCGAGCGGGCGCGGCTGCAGGAGGGCGCGCACCTCGGTGACGATGGGCTCGTTCTTGCTGCCGACGACGATGGTGTCGTCCTCGCGGATGATGCCGTCGTAGAGGACGAGGTCGATGGTGGTCCCGAAGCCGCGCTCCTCCTTGACCTCGAGGACGGTTCCGACGCCGGGGCCGGTCACGTCGATGGCCATGGCCTCCTTCATGTAGCGCTGGGAGAGGCCCATCATGACGGCGAGGAGGTCCGGGATACCCTCGCCGGTCATCGCGGAGACGGGGACGACCCCGACGTTCTTCTGGAAGTCCTGCACGCGCCAGTACATGTCCGCGGAGAAGCCGTTGTCGGAGAGTTCGCCGATGATGGAGTAGAGCCGCTGGTCGAGGTCGTTCCGGACGCGGTCGGACTGGGCGTCGTAGGTCTGCTGGATGGGGGCGTCCTCGTTGGCGTTCCAGCCGGGGACGGTGTCGACCTTGTTGGCGGCGACGATGAAGGGGGTCTGGGTGTTCTGCAGGATGTCGATGGCCTCCAGAGTCTGTGGCTGGAAGCCGTCGTTCACGTCCACGACGAGGACGGCGATGTCGGCCAGTGCGCCACCACGGGAGCGAAGCGTGCTGAACGAGTGGTGGCCGGGCGTGTCGATGAACAGGAGCCCGGGGAGGTCGAAGTCGTCCGGGTCGACGAGCGACCCGGCCATCTTGGAGACGACCTCGAGCGGGACCGCGGTCGCGCCGATGTGCTGGGTGATGGCCCCGGCCTCACCCTCGATGACGGCGGAGCCGCGGATTTTGTCGAGAAGGCTGGTCTTGCCGTGGTCCACGTGGCCGAGGACGGCCACGATGGGTGTCCTCAGCGTGTTGGATGCTGTGTCGGTTTCGGAGGAATCTGTATCAGACATGGCGAACACCCTAGAAGGTTCTTATCTGAGAGTACTCAGGACGGCATTTAATTCCATCGTCACGGTCGTCAGGCCCTGTGAGGCGTCGACACGTCTCGGCCCGGTGGTCGACCGGGCCCGGTGCACCGGCGTCGCCCCGCGGTGGTCCCCGTGGCGTTTATTAGCACCCGTTGGGAAGACAGTGGTATGTCCGACATACTCGCGGAGAACCTCTCGGGGAAGTCCGTCATGGGCTCTGACGGGACGGAACTTGGGATGCTGTACAACATCACGATGGACCTGAAGAGCGGCCGACTCGACGACCTCGTCGTCGAACCCGGTGACGAGACGCCCACTCGCGCGATCGACTACAACCGTGACGAGAGCGGGCGCTTCCGGGTCCCGGTGGACAACGTGCAGGCAGTGAAGGATTACATCGTCGTCCAGCGGTAAATGTACGTTCTCGACTCTTCCGCGTTCATCAACGAGTACCACACGTCCAACGACACCGCCACCATCCCCATGGTCCGGGACGAGCTCGAAGGTGAGAGCGTCTACCGGTACGACGCCATGGAGGGGGCCGGGATGCACGTCCACATCCCCGACACCGAGACGACCGAGCGCGTCCGGCGGGCCGCCAAGGAGACGGGCGACCTCGACGTGCTCTCGGATACCGACATCCGGCTGGTCGCCGCGACGTTCGAACTCGACGGCACGCTCGTCACCGACGACTACGCCATGCAGAACGTCGCCGAGAAACTCAACGTCGGCGTCGAGGTCATCGCTCGCGACGGCATCGACGAGCGCCGCGACTGGCGGTTCCAGTGTGCGGGCTGTGGTCGCGAGTTCGACGAGAACAAGGAGCGCTGCCCGATCTGCGGGAGCGCGCTCTCGCGGAAGAACCCCTCGAACTAGTACCCCTCGCCCCTACTTTTCGACCTGTTCGAGGCCCCGTTCGATGAGTTGCCGGAGCACCGCCTGTTCGGTGAGGTCGAACTCTTGTGCGAGCGCGTCGACCCGCTCGCTCATGTCCTCACCGCAGACGATGGAGTACCGCTTCGTCATACGAGGCAAGCTACAACGGGGATATCGAAAAAGGTTCGTCAGACAGCCGTAAGACGGGCTGAATCGTCACACGAGCGCGAACAGGGTGACGAACGCGCTCTCGACGGCGTTGTTCGTCAGGTCGACGTAGCTGCTGGCGAACGCCAGCGCGTTGTACGCTCCGTGGATGAACGCCGGCACGAGGACGTTCTCGGTCCGGGCGTACACGCCGCCGAGCACGAGCGCGAGCACGAAGATGACCGCGAGCGAGGACGCCAGTGCGGCGGGACCACTGCCGGTCGCGTAGGCCGGGATGTGGACCAGCGCGAAGATGGCGCTGGCGACGGCGACCGCACCGACCTTGCTGAAGTGCGTGTACAGCGACTTCTGGATGACGTTGCGGTAGAGCAGCTCCTCGCCCGGGCCGATGATGAGCAGCGAGAGGGGGATGAGCGGGAGCAACAGCGCGGGGTCGCCCTGCTGTGCCTGCTGGGCGGTGCTGTGCTGGGCGGTCGAGAGCCCCAGGACGTTGATGAGGGAGGTGATGGCGATGAATCCCAGGAGCAGGATGACGAACCCACCGACGGCCCAGCCCACGTCACGGAGCGTCGGGACCCGCAGGTCGACGAACGACCAGTCCCGGTCTGAGTACTTCAGATAGGCGATGGCGAGCGTGAGCGTCCCCAGGCCGAGGCTGAGGACCGAGATTATCTGCCCCTTCGGCCCGGTCGGCTCGAACTGGCCGAAGACCAGGACTGCTCCCATGTAGAGGACCAGCTGGTACACGACGAGGACCGGGAGGGAGGCGAACCCGAGCAGCGCGAACCGCAACACGGTCTTCGCGGTCATGGCCGCCGTCACCTTCGATGGCGGGGAGGGCGAGGGCGAGCCGGTGCGGTCGACGAGCGAATCGTCCATACCGGAGGTAGCGAACGGAGAACTATAGGCTCTCTGCTATGGTGAATAGGCTGCGCACGGTGGAACCGGCCGCGAAAACGGGCCGCCGTTACTCGACGAGCAGCTCGGTCTTCTCGGCCACCGCGTCGGCCTCCTCGAAGTCACCGCCGCCGAGCAGGCCGCGGGCGGCCTTCTTGCCCCACTCGACCGCCGGCTGGACGAAGGTGTCGACACCGTAGAGTTCGCCCGCCATGACGCAGGCGGCCTCCATCCCGTACAGCAGCGAGCCGACGCCGCGCTCGTCCACGCGGTCGAGTTCGACCCGGACGTTCGGGCGGCCCGCCGCGGAGAGGCTGGCCTCGGTGGCCTCGAACTCGGCGTCGAGGAGGGTCCCCAGGCCCTTCCCGCCGAGGTAGGCCAGGTCGTCGAACTCGGTCTCCGGAATCTCGGTGTCGTCGTACTCGCGGGGCCGGACGAGGGTCACCAGCTTGTCACGGGGGCCGGCGCGATAGAGCTGGAGCTGGGAGTGCTGGTCGGTCGCGCCGAGCGCCCGGGCGGGCGTCTGGCCGAGGCCATCTTTCCCGAGGCTTTCGGCCCAGAGCTGGGCGAACCATTCGGAATAGGTCTCGAGGGATTCGGCGTAGGGCATCATCGCGTTCACCGACGCGCCCCGGACGTCGAGGGCGTAGGAGATGGCACCGTAGGCGTAGGCGGGCGAGTCGAACAGCGAGCCCGAGAGCTTCGCCTGCTGCTCGGCGGCCCCAGCGACGAGTTCGTCGAGGTCGTGGCCCTGGATGGCTGCACAGGCCAGTCCGACGGTCGAGAGCGCGGAGAACCGGCCCGGGACGCCGTCGGGGACCGGGAGCGACGGGAGGTCGTGGCGGTCCGAGAGCGTCCGGAGGGGGCCGGACTCGCCGGTCGTGACGAAGGTCCGGTCGGTCCAGTCCACACCTGCGGACTCCATCGCGTCCTGCACGACGAGGAAGTTCGCGAGCGTCTCGGCGGTGGTGCCCGACCGGGAGACGACGTTCACGGTCGTCTTCTCGAGGGGCAGGTCGGCGAGCAGGGCGGAGACGTGCTCCGGGTCCACGTTGTCGAGGAAGTAGGCGTCGACGTCGCTGTCGAGGGCGTCCGCGATGGTCGCCGCGCCGAGCGCGCTCCCGCCGATACCGACGTTCAGGACCGCCTCGCTGTCGTCGAAGGGCGCGACCGCGTTCTCGATGGCGGCAGTGTCGACCGTCTGGGGCAGGTCGAGCGCGGCGTAGCCGTGCTCGTGGTTCGCGATCCCGTCCGCGATGCGCTCGTGGGCTTGCGCGACCTGTGTGTCCAGGCGCTCCAGTGCGTCCCGAGAGATGCCCGGGGAGGCCTCCTCGGCCAGCGCGTTGCCGATGTCGACGTACATACGGGGACTCGCTCGTGGCAGCGACAAAACGCTGCTGATGACTGGTGCAAGGGCCGCGTCTGCGGTGTGCTATCGGCGCTGGACCGCGCCGCTTTTGGCCCTCTCGTCCCAAGTCAGGGCGATGACCGACGAGGCCGAGGAGACCTACGACGGCGTGTTCGGGGCGTTCCCGTACGCCCTCCGCCAGAGCGAGTCGCGGCTGTTCAAGCTGTACGCGGTGGTCGGCGGGCTGCTCGGCGTCGTCCTCACGTTCTACTTCGGGGCGGCCCTGGCCGTCCAGGTGGCGAACACGCTCGGGTCGGTCGGGGGACGTTCACCTTCCTTCGGGCGTTCTACATCTTCTTCGGGCTGCTCGTGGTCGCGCCCATCCTCGCCCCGGTGCTGTTCGTCGCCCGGCGGCACCGCCGGGTCGGGAGCGACACGCGCTACGACCTGCTGATGGCCGTGACGGGCTTCCTGTTCCTGCTCTCGCTCTACCTCGCGCTCGTCATCTCCATGCCGCCAGAGTTCACCCTCGACGGCGAGACCGTCACCCGGCCCGCTCCCAGCGGCCTCTTCGCACCCGTCGTCAGCCTCCTGTACGCGATGCCGCCGCTCTCCAGCCCGCTCCCGCCGGCACTGGTCGGCGTGGTGATGCTCCTGCTGGGCCGACGACGAAACCCGGAAAAGGCCTGACCGCTAGCCTCGGGACATGAGCGAGAAGACCGCGACGTTCCTCGTGACCGAAGCCGACGAGGGCTCGGCCGTCCTGCGCGACGTGGACACCGGCCAGATTCACACCCTCGGCGAGAACGACGGCTACGAGCGCCACCAGGTGGTGGGCGCGACCATCGCACCCGTCCCCCCGATGGAGGTCGTCTGGGAGGTCGTCGAGGAGGACTACTGCCACACCGTCGAGCTGGTCGACAGCGACCTCTCGCCGACGACGCAGGCGATGGACATCGCCGAAGAGCTAGAGACTGGGGACATCGAGCGCGTCCCGCGCGCCGGCACCGGGGAGATTCACGTGCTCTCGGTGCCGCCGGAGCAGACCGAACAGGCCGCAGCAGACGTCCTGGAGGACCCCGAGACGATCGCCCGGGCGGCGCGGGTGAACGCGATTCGCGTCGAGGTCCGGCGCTCGGTGGAAGAGGGCGTGTTGAACGTGCGGTACCTGCCGGACTGAGTCGTTCGTTCTTCCGTCACTCGGTCGCCGGCCCGGCCTGACTCTGGACCTTCCAGCCGCCCTCGAGGCCGCATTGCTCTCTGACCGTGTACTCGATGTCGGTGTCCGGTCCCATCTCGTCGCCACCCTCGACCGTCTCGACGCGGAGGGGCACGTCGTAGGTGCTGCCACAGCAGCCCACGTCGACGAACTCCTCCCAGATGTCGCCGACGGCGGCGGTCTCTCGGGTCCGGCGCAGCCACGCCTTGAAGTGGGAGGTGGCGACCTGGTCGCGGCTCCAGTCGGAGAGGTCGGCCGGGTACGACAGGACGACTCGGCTGGCGTACTGACTCATACCGGAACCTACGACCTGCCGACGCAAAAGCCTCCCCCGCGGGTGCGCCGATTCTACACGACTGGACGGGGAGATAAGAAGGCTTAGGTGGGCCGATACCGGACCGGCGTCCATGAGCAAGTTCGAGGTACCGGAGATAGACTACACCCCGTACTCGAACCGCCAGCTGGCGGCAGTCCCCCTCGCGTTACTCGCTGTCGCTCTGGTGGTCATTCTCGGGTGGTACGTCGTGTTCGGGACACCGGTCGGGTTGAGCACCGACTTCACCGGTGGCACCGAACTCACGGTACAGACAGACACGCCACGAAGCGAACTCGACACAGCGTTCGAGGCGGACATCGTCTCGAAACAACGGGTCCAGGGCCCGTCCATCACGGAGCCGACCTACATCCTGACGTTCGGCCCCGAGACCGACGGACAGGAACTGGCCGACCAGGCGCAGGCGAACCTGCAAGCGACCTGTTCGAACCCCGACGAGTGTGAGCTCGTCCAGGCCCGTCAGACGACCTCGCCGAGCTTCGGGAGCAGCGCCCGGACGACCGCGGCACAGGGCCTGTTCGCCGCGTTCCTCGGCATGAGCATCCTCGCGTTCGTCTTCTTCCGCTCGTTCGTCCCCTCCATCGCCATCGTCATCTCGGCGTTCTCGGACATCGTCATCCCGCTGGCGGCGATGAACCTCCTCGGCATCAAGCTCTCGCTGGGGACCGTCGCCGCGCTCCTGATGCTCATCGGGTACTCGGTGGACTCCGACATCCTGCTGAACAACCACGTCCTCCGTCGCTCCGGTGGGTTCTACGACAGCGTCCACCGCGCGATGGAGACTGGTGTCACGATGACCGTCACGTCCATCGCCGCGATGGCCGTGATGACCGTCGTCGCGACGCTGTTCGGCATCGAGCTGATGGCCTCCATCGGCCTGGTGCTCGTCCTCGGTCTCGCGACCGACCTCGTCAACACGTACATGCTCAATCTCAGCCTGCTTCGCTGGTACAAGCTCGGGGAGGTGACGCCGGAATGAACCTCCGCGAGAACTGGCGCGTCGTCGTCCTCGCCCTCCTGCTCGTCGGGAGCGGGACGATACTGTTCACCCCCGGCCTCATCGCCGGGTCGACCGGGCCGACCAACCTCCAGTACGGCCTCGAACTCGACGGCGGGACGCGCATCCGCGCCCCCGTGGTCGGGATGACCGCAGAGCCCGTGAGCTACGGCGGCTTCGAGGATTCGAGCCAGATCAGCGCGGCTCGCCAGCAGATCGCCAACGACCTCGGCGTCGAACTGCGTGACGTCTACCTCCGCCCCGAGGCGGGCACCGCAGAGGTGTTCACCGACTCCGTCAACCGGACGGAGTTCGTCTCCGCGCTCAACGACGCCGGCATCCAGTCCGCGGAGGGCGGGCGGGTGACCACCGACGACGTGCGCGACGGCGTCACCGAGTCCACCCGCAACCAGATCACCGACGTCCTGAACCGGAAGCTCGAGGCGACCGGGCTCACGGCGGGGTCGGTGACGACGGCGACGACCGTCGACGGGACGAACTACATCGTCATCGAGGCACCGAACCAGGACCCCGACGAGCTGCGCAATCTCATCAGTGACCGTGGTGTCGTCACCGTCTACGCCCGCTATCCGGGCGAGAACGGGACGATGGAGGAACAGCCCGTCATCACCTACGAGGACCTGAAGAGCGTCGGCGCGCCCGAACAGAACGACCGTGGTACCTGGCAGGTTCCGGTCGTCCTGAACCAGCAGGCCGCCGGCCGGTTCACCAACGTCATGGTGGACAACGGGTTCACCGGGTCCGGTGCCGGTTCGCCCGAGTGTGGCGGTGACTCCCGTAACGACGCCGGACACTGTCTGGTGCTCGTCTCCGAGGGGAACGTGACGAGTACGTTCTCGGTCGCCCCGAGCCTCGCCAACAGCATCGAGTCGGGCGACTTCGCCGATGACCCACGGTTCGTCATGACCACGGGCTCGCGCGCCGAGGCCCGCGAGGTCTCCGTCGACCTCCAGGCCGGGTCGCTCCGTGCACCCCTCGACTTCGAGGAGTCCCAGGTGTTCTCGCTCGAACCGGCGCTCGCCGAGCGCTTCAAGCTGAACTCGCTGCTGACCGGTATCGTCGCGGTGCTGGCGGTCAGCGGCGTGGTCTACCTGCGCTACGGTGAGCCGAAGGTCGCACTGCCGATGATACTCACGGCGCTCGCCGAGGTCGTGCTGTTGCTCGGCTTCGTCGCGGCGGTGCGTCTCCCGCTCGACCTCTCGCACATCGCCGGGTTCATCGCGGTCATCGGGACCGGGGTGGACGACCTCATCATCATCGCCGACGAGGTGATGGCCGAAGGTGGGGCGACCTCCTCACGGGTGTTCCAGTCCCGCTTCCGCAAGGCGTTCTGGGTCATCGGCGCGGCCGCGGCGACGACCATCATCGCGATGTCGCCGCTGGCGGTGCTCTCGCTCGGTGACCTGCGCGGGTTCGCCATCGTGACCATCCTCGGCGTGCTCATCGGAGTGCTCATCACCCGGCCGGCGTACGGTGACATCCTCCGGTCGCTGACGACCGGCGAGCACTGACGACCGACCCGTCAGCCGGCGATTAGGCCGGTCTCCCTTCTGTGTGGCTGTCGTCGCATTCCGCCATGCCCAGTGTCCTCTCTCGCCGCCGTCTCGTCGGCGGTCTCGCCGCGGTCGGTCTCCCCCTGCTCGGCGGCTGTCTCACGACGGACCTCTCGGTCGATGCCCCGGCTATCCAGCAGTCGGAGGTGTTCGCGTCGGTCAGCCGGACCGAATCGTGGGCGACCTCCAGTACGCGTGTCGACGTGACGCTCACCCGGCAGGCGACGCGGACGCTCGGCGTCGCCAAGCTGGTCGTCATCGCCGACGGGAGCGGGTACGATGCGGCCACGCTGCAACCCGACGCGAGGGTCGCGACGCTCGCGGTGCCGACCACGGGTTCGGTGACGGTTCTGGCG